>SHYX01000065.1 GCA_009692585.1 Myxococcales bacterium | reverse complement strand
ATGCGGTCGTGGCCGCGGGGGAGCAGCTTCAGGCGGCGTGGGAGGGTGTTCAGGCCTAGGGTTGACGGGCGCGTGCGGCCTGCCGTCGAGGCCGCGCCGGGAGTGCCTGTCCAGAAGCCGGATACCGGTGTCGCTGTAGGTGTGCGCGCAGCAAACGCCATCCACGCCGTTGCTCCCGTAGTCCTGATGGTCTCAGGGCCCTACGCCTCGCCTCCTCCCGGTCATCCCACTTCCGCGCCACCGAGGCGATGTGCGGGCCTGACGCGGGAGATGGTCCTAGTAGGTGAAGTTCGCGTAGTTCAGGTACGCCGTGAATTGGGTGTTGCCCGCGCTATCCTCGGTCGAGGTCAGCGAGTAGTACTGGTAGTTCGTGCTCGCGGTGTCGCTGCGGGTTGTGCCGCCTGACCCGACGACGGACATGCGGATGGGGGAAGTGGAGTATGACGAGGAGTCGAACACTGGCCCGGTCATCTGCGCGTAGAAGTTGGTGCCGTCGAGATCGTAGGTCCACGCTCCAGTGCCGCTGACCTGAGCAGTGTCGCAGCCAGTGGTCACCGTGCTCGCGGTGGGGTCGTAGGTGAGCGTGGTATCGAACCGGAACTCGCAGCCGCGACACAGCGGCTTGTCTTCGACGCCGGAGAAGCTCCAGAGAAGGTCGCAGTTATTCTCGCCATCCGCGTCGCCGTGGGTGAGGTGTTGGATGGCCCAGGTACCGCTCGACGTTGCGGCGCCGCTTGGAATCGTCGCGCTGAACGTGTAGATCTGGTGGGATCCCTGCCATGGGATCACCGTGAGGGTCTCGGTGGGGGCGGTGACGGAGTCTGTGCCATCGAACACCGTGGCGTCGCAGTACCAGGCGTCGTCGACCTCGGTGGCGGCCGCGGGGACGGTGTCGCTGTCCCCAACGTCGGTGGCCGCCGCCCCGTTGCGGTACCAAACGTAGCTGTAGGTGAGATCATTGTCGTCGGCGTCGGTCGCCACGACCTTCACTTTGATGTCGTCGCCGTCCGTCGCGGAGAGGGGGCTCAAGGTGGCCGACGTGATCTCCGGAGCCGTGTTGGCGACCGTTACTCTCGCGTGCTGCAGGTCCGTGGTCGCCCTGCCGTCCGTCGTGGAGTACTCGGCCACGAACTCATCCCCACCGCGAACCTGCAGCGGGTCGAGCGACAGTAGGCCGTCCCAATCCAGATGGTAGGTCCCGTTCTTGTACCACTTGAGCGTGGTGGTCACGGCGTCGCCGTTCGGGTCCGTTGGTTCGGTGTCGTACACGAAGGTGATCGTGTCATAGGGGACTGGCGCCAGCGGCTCAAGGTGGGCCAGAACGCTGGGCGCGTCGTTCCTCACCGTCGCGGAAGCCGTGCCTGACTCACCGTCTTGCGCGCCGTCGTTCGGGGTGACCGTGACCGACCACACCGACGCTTCCAGAAGCTCGGTGGACGACACGCTGCTCCCGGTGAGATCCGGCCGGGCGGCTCCATCCACCGCCCATGCGTAGGTGTAGGTGACCGCTTGGCTCTCGGGATCGTTGGAAGCGACGTCGATCTGGGAGACGAGGTCCACCAAGCCGGAGGGTGCCACCGGCTGCAGGCTCACCACGGGTGCGGTTGGGGGCTGGTTGCTGCCGGTGTCGGTGTCGGTGTCGGTGTCGGTGTCGGTGTCGGCGTCGGCAGCGGACCCGGAGTCGTCCGTTGGCGCGCAACCCGCCACGGGCTCGAGCAGCATCAGCGCCAGCAGGGGCGACAGCCACGGCAGCCAGCCGGCACAGGTGCGCAGGGGAGTCGGGGCAGCGGGGGTGCGGGGGGTTGGGAACGGGAGAGGGTGCATGAGCGCTTCTAGCCTATCGATCGGGGTGCTGTCTACAAGTCTGCGTTCAGGCCGCCCGTCCGGTCAAAACCAAGCAGCAGTCCAAGCCACTGCTCGGGCTCGCCGGCGGTCTTTCCTGTCTCATCCGGGCCTGTCCGGGCGGCGAAGGCCAGCCTGAAACGGCCATGCCCCTCGGTCACCCACACGCCGAGCTGGGCGCTGACCGCGGGCGACGACGAGTACTCGCCCGCGACCTGTAGGTCGACCGCAAGGTAGGGTGCCAGCCGTCGGGTCCCGCTTAGCTCTCCACCCAATTGTACCGCCAATGGCGCGGCCGACGGCAGCCCGTGGACGAGCGACCGGCCACCGAGGTAGGCCCTTGCCCGCAGGACGTGGGGAAGCGTGAACTCCCGCCCGGCCTTCAACCCCACGAGCTCGCGGCTGTACGAATCCAGATTGGTGGGACGATCACCGGTCTTCCGAACGCCGTCGCCGTAGTGCGCAGAGATGTGCACCCATTCTGCGCGAAGGGACCAAGGGCCCCAGCCGACGTCGATGGGCACGCCGAACATCCCGTCGAAGGTCTCCAGATCGAAGGTGAGCTCTCCGCCGGCCCCGAATTGCATGAAGGCACCCGCCGTCAAGCCCACCTGCGCCCGCAGATCCGGGGTACGGTCGGACGTCAGCTCCAGCACCGGAAAGTCAGCGCTCAAGCTGGCGTCGATCGCCAGCCCGTCTTCCGTGCTCCGCAAGAGCACCGTCGAGAGCGGTGACCGGGTGTCCGCCACCGGCAGCTCCCAGACGGCGAGATCGGGCAGCGGCTCGAGGGTCAGCGGCACCGCTCCTCCGCCTGCGATCCGGCCGCCCGCACCTGGGGGCCCCTACCGCCCCTCGACGACGTAGGCGGTGCCCTGAGCAGAGGTGGTTCGGGGGGCGACGATGGCGAGGTCGTCGATTCCATCCCCCCCGAAGTCCCCGGCGCCCGACAGCCTGCCCCCGAGCCCGGTCCACGTGCCGGAGGTGTGGAGCGACGCGGTTGCGTCGGCAGCATCCAGGTTTCCCCTGCCGAACAGCGTGCCGTCGAAGAAGTAGACCGAGTCCGAGGGGCTTCCTGTGTAGCTGTACCAGGCCAACGGGGTGGCCGAGGCCCCGACAGACGGCGCGCCCACAGCGAGGTCCATCTGGCCGTCTGCGTCGAAATCTCCCCCGGAGAGCGCAAATCCGAAGCTGTTCCCATCGCCGGAGAGCTCGACGTCGGCACCGCTGGCGACGTCTTCGCCGGTGGGAGTTCCAGGGTCGAGAAAGACGTACGCAGCGTCACCAGCGAAGCATCCGAGGGCGAGGTCGTTGTGGCCCGAGTCGTCCAGATCGAGCGCAAGGGCCTGTCCGTAACCGGCCTCGTCTCCGTCGTTGCTTCCCCGGATGATCCAGTTGGCCTCATCCTCGCCGCTGCCTTCCTGGAACGGGTCCTCAAAGACGTACCACGCACCCGAGTTGGTGCCGTTTCCATCGTGATCGGGCGCACCGAGGAACAGCTCGGGGCTGCCGTCGCCGTCGAGATCGCCGCCTCCCACGCCCGCTCCGAAGTAGTCGCCGTACACCTCGCCTTCGAGGATGCCGGGGGAGTCATCCAAATCGAATGCGGTGTCTGCGTCGGCTCCCGAAACCACGTAGACTACGCCTCGGTAGTACGCGCTGGGGCTGGTGCTGCTGAGCGGCTCGGTCTGGACGATGTCGTCGATCCCGTCCCCGTCGAAATCTTGCGTGGTGAACGCCACGGTGCCGCCGTAGCTGACCGCGCCACCGGTGAGCGTGCCCCACGTGTCGCCGCTGTCCAAAGTACCCACATGCGCGCCACCGCCCTCGAAGATGTAGGCCTTGGTGGCGGTCACCGAGTAGTCGTAGACACCCACCACGAGGTCGGCGCTGCCGTCCCCCGTCTGGTCACCCATCCCTTGCCCGACCCCGCCCCCGTAGTAGTAGCCGACGTTCACACTGGCTATATCGTAGCCGGTGGCCGGGCCGTCCCCCGCGGCGGCGTCGCTGCCGCCGATGACGTAGACGTAGCCGGCGGATGCTGAGCCCACCACGAGGTCATCTTGGCCGTCGGCGTCGAAGTCACCGGCTCCTATGCCTGTGCTTCCGAGGTACGTGTTTGCGGCCCCGGTGAAGACACCCGACGCAACATCGTCCACCACTCCGTTATCCACCGAGCCGTCGCAGTCATTGTCCAGATTGTCCCAGACGTCGCCAGCGCCCGGATGGACGAGGGGCGATACGTCGTTGCAATCCCCTTCGGCCTCGGTGTAGCCGTCGCCGTCTTCGTCGACGGTCGTGCACTGGTCGTTCGCCGCGTTGGGTGTACCGAGATCGCCGTCGGGCAGGGTTGAGGACGAGTTGCACCACCAGATCGCGCTGCGGGCTTCACTCGGCGAGTGGTGGTCGGGGTCGAGCGCCATGCTGGTGCCCTGCGCGATCGGCCAGGAGCTGTCCCAGGAGACGTCAAACACCGTCGTGCCGTTTACCTGAAGGCCCAGATCGTCCTCGTCATCGAGGTGGATGATGTTTCCATCGTACCCGTAGGCGGCCCCGACGTCCCCGTTCGCTTCGGCCGAGGCGTTCGCCGCCAAGACAACGCGCGCGCCGGACGCGATCTTGACGCTGCTCGCGATCACGGCGCTCTCCGCTCCGCTCACGATGGTCCACCCGACCAGGTCGATGTCCCGCGCCGACGCGTTCTGCACCTCGAACCACTCGGCATCTCGCTCGGAGCGCGCGAGCGGGTGGGTCATCACTTCGGTGATCAACACGTCGTTCGGGTCCACGAAGTCCTCGTCGATCGCCCCGTCGCAGTCATCGTCCAGCCCGTTGTCCCCCTCGGCGCCGACAAGCACCGCCGGGTCGGTATCTGCGCAGTCGTCGCCTCCGGCGGAGATGGAGTCGTGCCCGTCCCCATCCTGATCGTAGTCGCTCGCTTCGTCGCAGTTTTGATCCACCCCGTCGTACCAGGTGTCGCTGGCCCCGGGGTGCACAGCGGCGTCTGCGTCGTCGCAATCGTCACCCCCGGCCTCGGCGCTGATGTAGCCGTCTCCGTCAAGATCGCCCGAGGGCTCGCTGTCGTCTGGAACGGCGGTGTCTCCCAGCTTGATCGCAGCACGTGGGCAGCCCCACAGGGGCGAGAGGGCAAGCACGTATAGGACTGCGCGAAGGGGTGAATGTGACATGAGCAACATCATAATCGAGCTATCATGACATTACCGCGAGTCGGCTGATTCCGCCCTGCTTTCTCACCTCAACTCGGGCGCTCACCGCGTCCGCGATCTCCGGGACGTGGGAGATGAGCCCGATCTGCACATCATCGCTTGCGACCGTCGCAAGCGCAGCGAGCACCGGCAGGATGCAGTCGGAGTCCAGCGAGCCGAACCCCTCGTCGATGAACAGCGTGCGCAGATGCGTTGTGCGGCTAACGAGCCTACCGAGCGCGAGGGCCAGCGCCAGTGACACCAGAAAGGTCTCTCCGCCGGAAAGGCTTCTCGTCCCGCGCGCGCCGCCCTCGCCTTCGGTGTCGAGCACCTGCAGCTCGAGCGCGTCCCGAGCGTCCTCCCCCATCCGGCACAGTGTGTAGCGCTTCGCGAAGATTGCGAGCTTCTCGTTGGCCAGCTCCACAAGGCTGTCCATCACCCGAGCCTGAGCGAGGGCTCGAAAACGAGCCCCTTGCGCGTCTCCAATCAGCTCCCGAAGCTGTCTCCACGGCGCTGCGAGCCCGATGAGGCGGGCGTGTTCGACGATGAGCTTGTCATACTCGAGCTTTGAGCGATCGCTGTCGAGGTGGGCGAGCCGCATGTCGGACGCCGCCGTTTGGGCGGCCCCCACGCGGGCGCGCGCACTGGCTTGCCGGGCTGGGAGGGTCGACCCGTCGGCGTCCGCGGGTACAGGCAGCGCCTCAAGGTACGCCTTCGCCTCGTCTCGACGGGCCAGCCCCGTGCGCACCCGTCCGAGCGTCGCCTCCAGTGATCGGCGGAGAGCTTCCCGCAGTTCGTGGTCGAGCAGCCGTGACATGAGTGACTCCTCAGTCCAGCCGTGTAGATCAAGCACCCGCTGAAGCTCTTGGGTAGCGTCTCCTGCCGCGGCACAGCGAGTCGCCACCAGCCCGCTGACCGCGAGCATCTCAACCTCGGCCAGCCGGAGCGCCTCATCCAGCGTGCGCGCCGCCCCAGCGGCAGCCGTGACTGCTGTCGCGGCGGTCTGGACGGACGAGCGCAGCTCCGCCTCCACCGCGTCTGCGGCCTGCCCCCCGATCATGGTGGATCGTGTGCTCCGCTCCTGCCGCTCCACCATCGCGGCGCTGAGCTGGAGCGCCAGGGCGGCCTCGTGGGCACCCTCCGCCGCGCCGGTCCGGGCGGCCTCGTGCCCCACGGCGGCGTTGAGCACGACGAGCCCCGCGCTCCCAGTTTGCCATGTCTGCGACTTGGCCTCGAACACCGCTTTCGTGGCTGCGACGAGCTCTCGGGCGGAGCCGGCGTCCGTCTCAAGGTCAGGGAGGTCTGGCCAGCCTCCGAGCGCGGCCCCTGCGCGCCGCCGTTTCTCCTCCGCGTCCACAAGTCCCGCCACGCATTCGGATTGCGCGCTCGCCCGATGGGTCGCCGCCACGCGCTCCGCGAGCTGCAACGGCTCGACGACGCGTCGCGCGTGCGCCTCCTCGGTGCGGCTGTGTTGCACCGCTGCTTCGGCCAGATCCAACTTGTGGATCAGCTCGGTCGCGCGACGGACGGCGCCTTCTGCTGCCTCAGCGTCGGCGTCGAGGTCGTGCGCGGGACGGTGGGGACCATCCGATGCGCGCTCCGCCTCAGCTGCGTCGAGCTTGGTCCTCGCCGACTCCACTGTGGCTTGGACGAGGGCGACCTCCTCGCGAAGCCCGACGTGGGCCGCTCTCGCCCCGTCCAGAACGGCCTCGGCCCTTCCGGCCGCTTTCTGGGTACGCGAGGCCTCGATAGCGGCGTTGCGCTCGACCTCTTCGGCATCACGGAGCGGGGACACTGCGCCGGGGACGGCGAACGGGTGGTCGGCGGATCCGCAGAGGTCACATGGTTCACCCTCGGTGAGGGTCAGTCGGAGCTCGGCGAGGCCGTGCCAGGACCGCAGTCGGGTGACGAACTTTCGCTCGTCCTCGGCCTCGATTTCGGCCTTGCCGGCGGCGTCGCGAGCCGCGACCAACGCGTCGTCGAGCACCGGCAGGCTGGCCGCGACCTCATCCAATCGCGCCGCGAGTCGGGAGAGCAGCACGGTTCGTTCCCCCAGCTCCTGATGGCACGTCCACGCCCGAGCCGATCGCCCTTGTACCGCAACTGCCTGCGCGTGGTTCGCCAGTAGGCTCGCCAGCGCCGGCCGAGGCGGCAGCTTCGAGGCCAGCGCCAGCGCTTCGGTGGTCGCACGCTCGGCGTTGATCACGCCGGTGAGCGCTTCGTCCAGTTGCTCGCATCCCTTGTCGTGGGCCAGCTCCGCCGCTGCCCGAGCCTTCATCCGAACCCCGAGCCGGGCGTTCGCCTCGATGACCAGATCCAGCGAGGGGAGCGGGTCCCCCTGTTTCAGGGTCGCGGCGACCTCCGGCCGGGCATCGAGCCAGTCTTGCAAGGCCGCCTGATCGACCCGCGCCCGATCCCGTTGCGCTTCGGCTTTGGCGAGGCCCACCCGCTGGGCCTGCATCGCTTCGCCTGTCGCTGAAACCGTCTTCGCCGCTGCGAGGTGGTCCCGCTCGGCCTCAGCCAACGCCCGGTCGGCCAGGCGGGCGGACGCGACGAGGGGCAGCCCCTCCGATAGCGCCAACGATGCCCCGAGCTCCAGCGCCCGGGTTCGCTGCTCCTCCTCCGAAGCCGCGCCCTGCTTCAGTACGCATGCCGCTTGGTCCCCGGCCCGCTGTACGTGCTGGGCGTTCGCTGCCGACAGGTCGCTGAGCGCCTTCCGGTGTGTCTCCCAGACCCCGCGGCCGGATTCCGCCTCGTCCGCGAGGGACAGGCGCTCGCGGTCCGGTGCCCTGGCGGTCGACGCGGTCTCGGCGGCAGCGACGTCCTGCTCGGCGAGTGCAAGTCGCTCGCTTCTCCCCGTCTGCTCCGCGAGCACGCGGGCCTCTGCGGCGAGAGCCTCCGCGGCCGCGTCGCTCGCTGTGGACTCCTGATCGGCAGCCTGACGTGCCGCGTGCGCTGCCGCTCCCTTCTCCTCCGTCCAGCCGGTCCAAACTCGCAGACGCCTCCCGGTCTCTTCCGCGCTGGACTCCGCCGCCGTCGCCAGCTTGAAGACCTGCTTTCCGATCTCGGTGTACTCCACTGAGCCGGTCAGCGCCTCAAGGATCACCGCGCGGTCCTTCGCAGGCGACTGCAAGAACGCGGCGAACTCATTCTGCGCGAGGAGCGCGGACCGGCGGAACTCCTCCGCCGATGCACCTACCACCTCGCGGATTCGTGCACGGTGCTCGGTCACACCCTTGATGGTCAGCACGACCTTTCCGGACGCATCCAGCTCCAGCAGTCGTGGCTCTTCGACCTTGAGGTCCTTCAGGGGGCCGCGTCCCGCGCTCCGAACGGACCACTCGGAGCGGTAACGGACCCCGTCGACGCCGATGAACTCGCACTTCGCGAAGGCCTCCGAGGCGCCCCGACGCACCACCGACACCGTCTTTCCCGTGTGGTAGCCTTGACCGAGGTCAACCCCCTTCCCGTCCACGCGCGGCAGGGTGTCGAACAGCGCGAGGCAGACTGCGTCGAGCAGCGTGCTCTTACCCGACCCGGTTTTCCCGACGATGGCGTAGAGGTTGGTGCCCTTCAGCGGCCCCTGGTCGAGGTCGAGTTCGAAGTCACGGAAGCAGGCGAGGTTTTTGCCTTCGATGCGCATGATCTTCACGCGGCACCGCCCTGTTCCTGATTCGACGCGCGGGCGGCCTGCTCCGCGAGTCGAAAGAGCGCCCGGATGTCGTCGGGTAACGGCACGTTGTGGGCTTGGACCCAAGCGTCCTCCATCACGATCTCAGGGCCGACGTCCTCCAGCCGCTTCAGCTTGCGAACCGCAGGCGTGGAGCATCCGGTCGTGAGCTCGACTGCGAGCAGTCGCACGTCCTTCGGCCGACACAGATCCTCCAGCGCCCGGCGGTCGGCGGCGGAGGCTCCTGGCACCAGCCGGATCGCCAGCAGCGGCACAGTGCTCTCGTCCTCGCGCCGGTCGGCCAGAACGGCGATCCGCCTCTCCGCTTCGTTCACGCTCACTGGCTGCCCTGCACCGTCGAGCCACAGGTCGACGGCCAGGGCGCGGGGGATGGGGACGCTCTCCACGGCGGGGATTGGCCGCCCGGCGACGCTGGGTGGCAGGGTCACCACCAGGACCCTATGGACGTACGTGCGCTCGGCGAACGAGATCGGGAGAGGGGACCCCGCGTACCACGCTCCCGCGACCGCTTGCGGCAGGTGCAGGTGGCCGAGCGCGACGTATTGGCACTCCGCTCCGAAAAGGGCGCTGTCTACTGATTGGATGCCCCCGACGATCGGCTGCTCGGTGTCCGACATCGCCGCGCCGAAGGTGGTGAGGTGACCGGTCAGGATCAAGGCGTCATCCGGCCCTGCGCGCTCGATCAAGCCGGCGCGCACCGCGGCGTACACCCCTGCTACGTCGGGACATCCCGGCGGCTCCCGGAAGTCGGAGCTGCGGAGGAACGGCACTGCGCCTACCCACGCGACCTGTGTCCCCGAGCGGTCGGTCACCCGCAGCACCAGCCGGTCCAGATCGAGCGCGCAGTCGGGCTGCAGCGGCAGGCCGCCGACGGTGTGGATCCGCAGGCTTCGCAGCAGGTCGGCCGGCGCGTCCAGCCGCACCGCGCTGTCGTGGTTCCCGCCGATCACGATGACCTGCACCGCGGGAGCCCGCTGCAGCACCTCGGCTAGCCAGCCGAACCAGAGCTTGAGCGAGCTCCCGGATGGGTTCGGCCCATCGAAAACATCGCCGGTGATCAGCACCACGTCGATGCCTCGCGCCACGATCGTGTCTGCGAGCCAGGAGAGGAACTGGGCGTGCTCCCAGACCCGGGGGTGATCCTTGAGCGTTACGCCGAGGTGCCAATCGGACGTGTGAAGGATTTTCATCCTGCTACGCTATTTCGGTGGTGGGCCAAAAAATGTCCGAACCTCTCCGAAGGTCCCAAATAATCTGAGGCTCGACCGGGCGTTGGCTACTCGAAGGCCTGAATCCCCGTGATCCATCGGCCGATGATCAGGTTGTGGATGTCATGCGTGCCCTCGTAGGTCTTCACCGACTCGAGGTTCGCCATGTGGCGCATCACCGGGTACTCGTCGAGAATGCCATTTGCACCGTGAATATCACGTGACTCACGCGCGATTGCGAGCGCCATGTCGACGTTGTTCATCTTGGCGAGCGACACCTGCTCGGGGATCATCGTCCCGTTGTCCTTCATCCGGCCGAGCTGCAGCGCGAGGAGCTGGGCCTTGGTGATCTCGCGCACCATATAGGCGAGCTTGTTCTGGACGAGCTGGAAGCTGGCGATGGGTTTGCCGAACTGCAGCCGCGAAAGCGAGTATTCGCGCGCGGAATGGAAACAGGCCATGGCAGCGCCAATGGCTCCCCATGAGATCCCGAAGCGAGCGTTGTTGAGGCAAGAGAAAGGCCCCGTCAAGCCGGCGACCTCAGGGAGGATGCGGTCCTTGGGGATGCGGCAGTCGAGGAATACGAGCTCGGAGGTCACCGAGGCCTTCAGCGAGTGCTTGCCGTGCATCTCTGGCGCCGAGAAGCCGGGGTCGCCCTTCTCCACGATGAACCCCCGGATTACCCCGTCCAATTTCGCCCAGACTACCGCAACGTCGGCGATGGTGCCGTTGGTGATCCACATCTTCGCGCCGTTGAGCACAAAGCTGTCTCCGTCATCGACCGCCTTCGTCACCATGCCACCCGGGTTCGAGCCATAGTCCGGCTCGGTCAGCCCGAAGCAGCCGATGAACTCGCCCGTCGCCAGCTTCGGCAGGTACTTCTGCTTTTGCTCTTCCGAACCATGTTTCCAAATCGGGAACATGACCAGGCTGCCCTGTACGCTCGCAAAGCTCCGAATCCCGGAGTCCCCGCGCTCGAGCTCCTGACAGACGAGCCCGTACGCGACGTTCGACATGCCCGCGCAGCCGTAGCCGTGGAGGTTCACGCCCAGCATACCCATCTCTCCAAGCTGGGCGACCAGATGCCGGGGGAAGGTCCCGGCGCGGCAGTGGCCCTCGATGATCGGGATCACGTTGTCTTCGGTCCAGTCCCGCACCAGCTGTCGGACGGCCTTCTCCTCGTCGGAGAGCATGGAGTCGATGTTATAGAGGTCAACGCCGTCGAACTTGCGCATGGGGGCTCCGGAGAGGAAAGGGTCGGGGGCAGACTCAGGTGAGGGAGGCGAGGGACTGTTCGAGGATGTCCACGCAGACTCGCGCTTCGTCTTCCGTGCAGACGAGGCCCGGACAAAGCCGTATTGTGTTCTGGCCGCAGCCGAGGACGATGAGCCCGTGTTGGTAGAAGGCGTGCATCACCAGCTTGTTGCGAAGCTCGCTGGCTCGCTGCCGGCTGGCCCGGTCGGTCACCAGCTCTATCCCGATCATCAGGCCGAGCCCACGGATGTCGCCCACGTTGGGATGTGCTCCCAGCCGCTCGCGCAGGAGGTTGAGTAGGAAGCTGCCGATCTGCGCCGCGTGCTCCACGAGGCCGCCCTCAAGGAGGTCCAGCGTGGCATGGGCCGCTGCGCATGCCACCGGGTTTCCTCCGAACGTGCTGGCGTGGGCGCCGGGCCTCCACGCCATGAGCGCCTCGGAGGCGATGGTGGCAGAGAGCGGAAGGCCAGACGCGATGCCCTTGGCGAGCGTGAGGATGTCCGGCTTCACGCCGGAGTGCTCACAGGCGAACATCTTGCCGGTGCGGCCCATCCCGGACTGCACTTCGTCGAAAACGAGCAAGATGCCGTGCTCATCGCACAGCGCGCGGAGCCTTGGTAGGAAGTCGGTCGGCGGCACGATGTACCCGCCCTCTCCCTGCACGGGCTCGACGAAGATGGCGGCTACGTCCTTTGGGTCCACGGTGGTTCGAAACAGCAGCGCGAGGTGCTCGAACGCAAGGTCGGTGGCCCCGGGTCCAAGGCGGTAGGGGTCGGGGTAGAGCGTGTGCGTGACGGGCAGGAACGGCCCAAAGCCCTCGCGTTGCCGCACCTTCGAGGCGGTCAGCGACAGCGCACCCATCGTGCGGCCGTGGAAGCTGTCGAAGAACGCGATGAATTGGGTCCGGCGCGTGGCCCAGCGGGCCAGCTTCAGGGCGGCCTCGTTGGCCTCGGCCCCAGAATTGCCGAAATATATACGGCACTTATCTCCGCGAACCGGCTGCATCGCCACAAGGCGCTGAGCGAGCCGCCCCTGAACCGGGTAGTAAAAGTCGGTGCCGCTCATGTGGAGCAGCTTGTGGGACTGCTCGACCACCGCCGCGACCACGGCCGGGTGGCAGTGCCCCGTTGAGGTCACGGCAATGCCAGCAGAGAAATCGAGGAATTCGTTCCCGTCCGGGTCGGTGATCCAGAGTCCCAGCGCGCGCTCGGCCACCACGGGGTGGTCACGCGTGTAGGAGGGCGAGACTGAAGCGTCGCTTCGCTCGATCAGGTCAGCGGCGATTGGACCAGGAAGTGCTGTGCGGAGCAGCGGGCGGCGGGACACGGGAGCCTCCATGGGGGGGCACGGGCAATGAGCTGTGGGGTCGACCCGGGCCTCGGGTTGGGGACGCGGGCATATTCGGTGGGTCAGGGCCGGGCAAGCGCCGGTCGCCGGTCGCCGGGCCCGAAAGCAGCCCCGGCGGCCTATTCTGACTTGATCGCCCGCCAGCTTCCTTTGGCGGCACAATCGACCACCTCGTCGGCGTCCGCGTCGAGTCCCAGGAACGCGCTCCCGTCGATGACGTCATGGTCAAGGTACTGGTCGTGGTAGACTAGTCCGCCGAACTGGGCGTAGAGGGTTCCGGCGGGGTGGGCGTGGGTTCCGGCGAAGGTCACGCCGCCGCTCCGGTCGACCATGCCGTAAAAGCGCTCATCGCTGCTTCCGCTTACGCCGAACTGCATGGCAAGGGACGGCACCGACCCCTGAACCTGCATCGCGGCGATCCAGGTCTCGCTGGTCTGGCTCAGATCCGAGGCGCTGCAGCTGTCGTTATAGAAGTCCTGTGCGAAGCTCGTGGACCAGGAGCCCGCGAGGTCGGGGATGTTCCCGGTGTCGGTCCCGTCGCCGTCCACGTCGCCGCAATCGCTCTCGGGGGCGGCCCCGGAGTCATCCACATTCCCCTTGCAGCCCCATAGGGTCGCCGCGAGCAGCGGCGCGAAGAGCGGCGCGAAGAGCGGCGCGAAGAGCGGCGCGAAGAGACGCGGGCGGAGCGCCGGACGGGGGACGGAAGCTTTCATAGGTACGTTCCTTCGAAAAGTTGGATGACGACTCGCCGGTTCGATGCCCGGCCTTCTGGGGTGTCGCTCCCGGCCACGGGCTCCCACTGCGCTCTCGCTGCCATCGTCAGCCGACTGGGCTGCACCCCGTAGCGGCGGACCAGCTGATCCCCGAGCGCGTGAGCCGCCGCGAGGCTCCAATCCCACGCCGTCGGGTAGCGCGCCCGCAGCGCCAGCGGTGCCGGCGACCCGTCGGTGTGTCCGATGATGATCGCGTTTGTGCTCGGGTTGACGGTGAGGGAGGTGGCCAACAGGTCGAGGAGCGGCTGGATCTCCTCTCGCACCGTCATCGAATCGGCCACGAGCAGGTCGTCTACGCGAAAGGTCAGGAGAGCGCGGCTGCCGCGCCGGCCGACCGTCACCGGGGTGCCTTGAAAGACCTGTGACAGCTCCGCGTAGAACAGAGGCGGTGGCTGATCGTTGCCGCAGTGCTTCTCCAGCATCTTGATCCGCTGACGCAGCGCGATGACCTCGCTGTCGAGCTGCTTGATCAGTGACGAATCCCCCGTGGCGGCCACCCCCAGCGGAATCGAGCAGCAGAGGGCGAGGGCAGCCAGCCCGGCGCGCCACGGAAGCCGGGGTTCTCGCACGTTCAGGTGCCCGCCGGGGGGTCGATGCCCCAGTCCATCGGCCCGAATCCCTTGGCACCCTGTGGGTTGCGCCCGGATGCGCGCACCCGCAGGTAGCGACTGGCCCAGTCGCGAACTTCGACCGGGAAGGCCAGCTGCCAACCTGTGGCGTCGGGGCGGCGCTCGCGAGCGAGCGTCATCCACGCTAGCTCGTCGGGATGCTCCTCCACGGGGCGTCCGGCATATCGGCCGGTAGCGAAGAGCGTCACGCCGCCGTCGCCGCGCACAAGGTGCCCGGTGTGGGGTGGCTCCCCGATCCCGTCGGCCCAGATGATCATGGCCGCGAGCTCTTCTGGGGCGTCATGTCGTCGGGTCAGCTCGAGGAACGCTTCCCCGCAGGCCCGCGCGTCGTTGGTCGCGCGATGGGCGCCGGTGAGGGTCACGCCCATACGCTGGGAAAAGGCGCCAAGGTTGTGCTCGCGGGCCTCCGGGTACAGGCGCCGGGAGAGGTCGAGCGTGTCGATTTCGGCCGGCGGATTGGGCCAGCGCTGGTCGCAGCGGCCGAGCTCATGGGTGATGAACCGTTGGTCGAAGGCGTAGTTGTGCGCGATGGTCACGGCGTTCGCGAGTAAGTCGCGAACACGCTGGGCCACGGCGGCGAAGAGCGGGGCTTTCGCGACGTCTTCGTCCTTGATCCCGGACACCTCGCTGGCGTCGCGAGGGATGGGGCGCTCCGGGTTGATCAGGAAGTGGTGCTCTACCTGATCCTCGACGCGGCCATCGGCGCGCAGACGGAATTCCAGAGCAGCAAACTCGATCACACGGTCCCCGGTTTCGGGATGGAAACCGGTAGTCTCGGTGTCGAACGCGATGATGGGTAGGGAGCGCCAGAGCATGGTCAGGCCTCAGTTAACCGGTGGATCGTGGGCCTACCGCCGGCGGCGACCGGTCAGCACCGCCCCGATGGCGAGGATCACGCCGGCTACGCCGGACCCGGGTGATGTGGCGCACCCGCAGGACCCTGCGGTCGTGACCAGATCGAACTCACCGTCACCCAGCGAGCCGGAATCGGGGTTGCCCGAATCGGTGTCCGCGTCGGTGTCGGTGTCGGTGTCCGTGTCGGTGTCACTGTCGGAATCGGTGTCGGTGTCCGTGTCGGTGTCGGTGTCCGTGTCGCCGCTCTCGTCGCACGCGTCCCCGATGCCGTCATTGTCGTTGTCCGACTGGTCCTCGTTGATCACGAATTCGCAATTGTCGGCGTCATCGATGATGTCGTCGTCGTCGTCGTCCAGACCGTACACCATCGGCATGCTGAAGGCGGAGCCGGTGACGCCGCCCTGGATTCCCCCGCAGTTGTACGCGTAGAAGCCCACCCGCGACATGGAAATGCCCTCATCGATCGCGCCCGAGACCTCCCAGCCGATGGCGTCCGACCAGGCGGTGATGGTGCCGTCGTTCACCGAGATGTGCATGTCGAACGGCTCGCGGTTCGGGTAGGTGTCGTGCGCGACCGCGATCTCCTGGGCGCCGCGCGCGTTGATGTTGAGCAGGACGACATCCCCGTTGCGACCGGAGACGGGGCAGCGGCTGTTGGAGTCCTCGCCGCACATCAGCACCATCCAGACCTCGTCGGGGCCTTGAGCGACCACGCCGCCGATGGCGTCGTCGTCGGAGACCCACGCGGTCCACTCGAATTCGCCCTCGTAGACGTCGGCGGCCTCGTTGGTCATCCAGTTGGAGATGGCCGCATCGTCGAACCAGTCTCCTTCGCCCTCGTCGGTGAGCGGGTAGGCCCAGGTGTGGCCATCGCGGGTTTCGCCCTGCCAGCGATCTGGAGAGTAGCCGCCCATCCAGCCGTCGTCGGGCGAGACAGTACCTTCAAAAGAGTCGTAGGACCAAAGCAGTTGTGGTGCGGCGTACGCGGGTGCAGCCAGCAGCAGCATCGCCAGCGGGGTCGAGAGTGCGAGCCTGAGCGCGGCGGAGGGGCGGAACATGTGGACTCCAGTGGGCAGGGTGCAGCGGGGCGGACATCGCCCGACGTGGCGCCGACCGCTGGGGTCCGACGTGCAGTGTTAGCGTATCCAATATTGTTCCTCGGTTGCGCGGTGCGGGAGCAAGAATTCGTACTCGCCACCGCCACCTCACCGGGACATCACCGCGTCCTCAGCGCGCCAGCGCCGCAATCCGCTGGCCGAGACGGACGCTCTCACCGGCCGCGACCTCCCACCGCACGCTGCGCGGGACGATGAGGATCACCGTGGAGCCGAGCTCGAAGCGGCCAAGCTCCGCTCCACGCTCCAGGTGTTGGTCCACGGCGGCCCCACCGCCCTCGCCGCCGGTGTTCGCCACCACATCGCAATACACGGTGCGGATCCGGCCCACGCCGAACGCGCCAACCATCACCACCGCCATCGGGCCGACGTCGGTGTCGACCCAGCTCACCAGTCGCTCGTTTCGCGAGAACAGGTCGCGAATGCTCCGGGTCGCGGCTGGGAAGACGGGCCAGAGTCGCCCTGGGAGGTAGCGATACCGGGTGACGCGGCCCTCTCTCGGCGTGTGGACCCGGTGGTAGTCCTTAGGCGACAGGTAGAGGACGGCAAATCGGGCCGCCTCGAAGCTCTCACCAAGCAGGTCTGCGACCGCGTAGTCGATATGCGGTGCTTGCGGAATGCGGCCGGCGACGACGTCCCCGACCATCGAGCAGACCCCGTCCACCGGCGAGACGAGGCTGTCCTCCGCGGCGTCAATGGGGCGCGCTCCCGGCTTCAGCGCGCGGGTGAAAAATGCGGTGAGGCAGTCAAAATCTTGGAGTCGCCCCACACACTCGTCGAGGTTCGGCCCGTATTTCGCGATGTACGCCCGCAGCAGCAGTTGCTGCATCTTGGCGGGGAAGCGCGTGCGACCGAAGACCCCCATCCAGCGCGCCACAAGGTTCTTCGGGACCGCGGACAGCAGGGAGACGATGAGTGCGTCCTTCAACGAATCGCCGCGAAAACGGTCAGCGCCGGACCCTTCTCAGGCTCGGTGTCGCCCTGGAAGACCCCAATCGCGCCCACGTGGGCGGCGGCGAGCGCCACCAGCTCGCTCACCTGGCCGAGGGTGAGGATCAGCTCGGCCTCGACAAACGGGGCTTCGGACGACACCGGCCTCTCCACCAGCCAGCGGAAGGTGCCGTTGCGCGCCTCCCACGTCCCCAAAACGGTGACGACGAGGCGCTCGCTCCACACAGGCTCCCCCTCCGCCGCCGGTGTCTCGATGAGCAGGCGGCTCCCGTCGATCGCGAACGTCGAGCTGCCGCGGCACATTTTCCACCCGCCGCGTACACGGTTCACGGCGTCCGACCAGGCGTGAAGGGTCGCTATGTAGTCGGGCTGCTCCACCGGGACTCCCTGCCCCGCGGGCGCGCGCAGGTCGGATAGCCGGAAGCTGTCGCTGTCCTCGTCCAAGCGCAGCGTCACGTCCAGCGGCGCTGGCTTTCCCGACCCCTCGCGGTCGAGCACCACCCCGATGGCGCCCCGCTCAAACCGAAACGGAGCTGGGAGCGCCTTCCGGAGCGCAGTGATCGCGGCTTCGACATGCGGAATAGCCAGCGATGCGGCCTGTGGTGGAGGAGGGCCACCCCCCCCCTTCACCGGCTCGCTGTCCACCGCGGTGACCCGAAAGCCCCGACGGGACTCCTCGAACCGCACCACGAACCGCCGCAGTCCCGGCGAGCCGCACAGGTCGAGCAGCGCGGCATCGAGGCCGCTTCGTCCGTAGGCCAGACTCAGCGCGTCGAACGCGTCCCGAGGCTCCACATGCCCGCGCTGCCGGTCAAACCATGACATGAAGGGCGGCTATCAAGGTCCCCGCGAGCGGGGCCACTGGGGTCCGCGTGCCATCCGGGAAAACCACCTGAGCGTGGTGGAGCAGGAACCCGGGCAGCTCCCCGGGCTCCGGTGGCACCGGAGGCCCGAGAGCGCCCGAGTAGAGCGGGTCGGCGCAGAGGGCGACCCCTGCGTGCAGCGCATGCACCCGGATCTGGTGCATTACCCCGGTTCGGATCTCGGCCTGCCAGAGGTGGGTGCCGGGGCAGCTCGTGTCCTCGGCCAGCCAGGTGAAGCGGGTCCAGGCGTCGTACCACTTGCCTCGGCACCGGCGGTACGGGCGGTCGGCTACGACCATCTTCCGTTCGTTCTTGGGGTGGTGTCCGATGGGGAGCTCGATGGTGATCGGAGCGGCGATTTTCCCCCCCGCGCCAACGGCGCTCCGGAAAAAATAGAACTTCCGCAGCGTATGCTGGGAGAATTGTCGCCGGAGCGCGGTCAGGTCGGTGGGGGTGTTCGCAGCGAGGACCAGCCCGCTCGTCGCGGTGTCGAGCCGGTGCGCGATCCCACCCTCAAAGCCCGGCGGAAACTCGTCGGAAGGGTACTCCGGCTGGGCCCGCCACCATGCGAGCAGGCACTCGGACCCGGTCGCGTGGTGCCGGGGAAACACCGGCAGCCCCGCTGGTTTCAGGAGGCAGGAGGGCGCGCAGGTGGACGAGAGGAGGAGCGGGTTCATGGTCCGCGGGCCGCGCCGGGGTAGGATGCTTTGTGCTTCGGTTCTATCTGTTCCTGCAGTCGCTGGCGCTGGCGATCTTCCTTACGTGGCCTGCGCCCGTGGAGACCTACCGGGCCCTCGGCAGCGTGGATGGCGACGGGATCAAGCATGTGTGGAACCTCTGGTGGATGCGACAGGAGGTGCACGCGGGCAGCTGGGGGATGCACACCACCTGGGTCGGCTTTCCGGGAGGGATGAACCTCTACCCGATCGAGCCATTGAACGGCGTCTTCGCCGCGCTGCTGCCGTTAAACCCGGTGGCGCTGTCGAACGTTCTCGCCGTCATCCACCTTACCCTGCTCGGGCTCTGCTCGGGATGGCTCGGCGAGCTGGTCAGTTTTCGGATGCGCGGAGCGCTGATGTCCGGCGCGCTGGCGCAGTGCAGTGCCTTCACGGCGTTCACCCTACATGTTGGGGTGGGAGAGCTCCGCGAGTTGTGGTGGTTGCCGTTGGGTTTTGCGTGCCTGCTTGAGGCCCAGCAGTCTCGGCGCTGGAAGTGGTTTGGAGCGCTCGGCGCCGTGATGCTGTCCGCCATGGTGTCTTGCTTCTACATCGGGTTCTTTTTGGCGATCGGGGTCCTGATTCACGTCCTCGTCACCCTGCGGCGCCACCGTGACTTGTTCGCAAAGTACGCCGTCACCGCGGTGGCCGCGGCGCTGCTGACCCTCGTTCCCTTCTCCTTCTTCGCGCGGACCTATGACCCGGATGATGAGCGCGCCTCGCTGACGTTCTCCGAGTGGGTGCGCACCCGCCCGCTTGAGACCTTTGAGAACGCCGCCGCGGAGCCAGGCCAGCTGGTCCAGTGGCGCGCCCTCGAACGCGACACCACTGACCGCCAATTGCGGGCGTACTCCGGCGGGCGGTATCTGGGCGTGCTCACCATCGGCCTCGCCCTGCTCGGCGCGTACGCCCAGCCGCGACGGAGCGCGCCCTGGCTCGCTGTGGGTGCAGCAGGCGTTGTGCTCTCATTCGGTACCGTGGTCTGGGTGAATGGCGAGATCTGGCGTCCGGGCGGCGGCCGGGTTGTCCTCCCTCTGGCCTGGGTCAATCACTACCTCGGCTATTACGCGGAGCCCATCAACTTCCCGGCGCGCTTCCTCGCGTTGGCGGCCGTGGCGCTTCCCGCAGCCGCGGCTTCTGCCTCGCGTTGGCGTTGGACCATGGCCGTCGTGCCGTTGGCCTGTCTCGACATGGTGTCCCATGATCTGGTGCCTTGGCCTCGAGAGATGTTCGCGCTCCCCGATGCGCGCGGGCTCACCGCAGACGGCGTTGACAAAGGCGTGCTGAACGTTACTCCGTTCCAGCAACTACGGTCGTTCGACCCGAGCTTGCTGCTCGCGAACAAGGATGCCGAGGGTCGCTCGCGTGCCATCGCCGCGCAGATCGCGATGCGCCGTAGGTTCGACATCATCCCCATCGAGCGCATGGACTTCTGGTCTCCGGACGGGCTGCTGTGGGCGCTGCCCTTGCCGCTGATGCGCGCGGTCAACCGTCCGGGGACCGCGGCGGTGGACCTCTACCGGCGTGATTTGTGGCTGATCCGGGACCGGGGCTTCGACAAGATGATCCTGACTCACGGGCCGGGTGTGAGCGGGTTGGATGCGGTCATCAACCTGCTTTCGAATCTCTGCGGCGAGCCAGAGCAATCGGCGGTCGCGCTGGTCTGGACCGTCCCCGAGATCGAGGCCACGGACGAGGAGGGTTCAGTATGGCGCGCTGAACACGAGGCGCTCGTGGAGGCGCTGGACCGGCCCAGGATGGGCGTACAGTACCCGCAGCAGGAGAAGTCGTCGCGGCGCGGCGTCGCCCCCCCCCCCCCCCCCCCCCCCCCCCCCCCCCCCCCCCCCCCCCCCCCCCCCCCCCCCCCCCCCCCCCCCCCCCCCCCCCCCCCCCCCCCCCCCCCCCCCCCCCCCCCCCCCCCCCCCCCCCCCCCCCC
>SHYX01000004.1 GCA_009692585.1 Myxococcales bacterium | reverse complement strand
TGCCCGCGGCGTCGCGGTCACCCCGGAGGAGGCCCTCCACGATGGTCCGCTCTTCCGTGATGGGCTGGATCTCGGCTTCGTCGACCAGGGAGCCCTCCTCGGCACTCCCACCCGACAAACGGATGGGGAGCGGAGAATCTTACACGTCGGCTACGCGCCGGCCGGGCCCGCCAGCGGGTTGAGCAGGCGCACGCCCGCGAAGCGGCTGAGATCGGTGTCGTTGGTGGCCAGCGTGGCGCGGTGCTCCAGCGCTGCCGCGGCGAGCTGAGCATCGGTGGTGAGGTTCCCGGCGACGCCCAGCTCGGTGAGGAAGCCGAGCGCGAGCTCGACGTGCGAACGACCGCCAGCCAGCACGCGCACGTTGGGTCGACCCAGCCAGGATTCGACGATTCCCGCGGCTGCAGAGACCGCCATCGGCGTGGAAAAGACCCTCCGATTCGTCGCGATGCGTACGAAGCCGAAGATGGAAACCGCGGGGAGGCCGACCTCGGCGCTCGTCAAGGTCTCCTCCCACCAGGCGCGCGCCGCCGCGTGATGCGCGAAGGCATCGATGTGAGCGTACAGGAGTAGATTGACGTCGGGGATGATCACCGCAGCGCCCCGCACGCTGCGTCCGATTCCAGCTCGTCGGCCAATTGGTTCATCCGCGCCGGGTCGAAGCCCGGCAGCAACGAGGTGTGAAACACGGGGACTTCGGCCCGCGGCAAGACCGGGGCCGCACCGAAGAGGGCCCTCCGCAAGGCGTCATTCACGATCGCCTTGAATGGGCGGTCTTCGCGGCGCATGGCTTCGGCGACGCCGCGCTCGACGTCCGGGTCCAGGGTGACGGTGGTTCGCATCCTTACATCATGATGCAGCTTGAGTGCTGCGTCAAGATGCAGCCGCGCAGCCGCCTGCTCTCCGACACCCACGTCCCGATCGCCGCTGCAGACATGCGAAAAACCAACCGACCACCTCGTTGGCACGGCGATTGCAACCCGTGACGGCACCCCGGAGTCACCATGCTTTCGCTCCTTATGTTCGCCGCCTGCACCACTGAACCCACCGCCTGCACCGAGCTGTTCGCCTACTCGGTGACGGTCAACGTCAGCGCCGAGTCCGGAGGCGCGCTCACCAACGTCGTCGGCACGTACCGGGTCGACGGCGGCGCGGTCGCGGACTGCGAGTCCGTCGTGGACGGTCAGCTCTGGTGCGGTGGCGAAGAGGAAGGGCACTTCGAGATCACCATCGTCGCGGACGGTCACGGCGCCCAGACCCAGGAGGTCGACGTCGCGGCCGACGAATGCCACGTGATCGGCGAGACGCTGGACTTCGTCCTCGTCGCCGACCCCGTCGGCTGCACCGAAGAGATCCGGCCCAGCGTGCTGGTGAACCTGTCCAGCGAGCTCGACCCAACCGCCGACTACGGACTCACCAACGGGTGGGTGGCCTGGAAGGACGCCGACTCCCTCACGGACGAGGCCCCGGCGCCCTGCGAGACCACCGACCAGCTCAACTGGAGCTGCGGCGCCGAGTTCGTCGGGAACCTCACCATCTGGGCCGGCGCCGACGACCATGAGACCACCACGCGCGACGTCACCACCGAACTGACCGAGGACGAGTGCCACGTCGACACCGAGGAGATCGCCATCGTGCTCGCCTTCCTCGGCGACCAGGAATGCACTCAGGAGATCGTGCCGGCGGTGATCGCCAACCTCACCAGCAGCATCGAAGCCGACGCAGCCCTGGAAAACCTGGTGGTCACCTGGCGGGACGTCGACACCGACATGCTGGAGCTGCCCTGCGACAACGTCGCCGGCGCCACGTTCGCCTGCGCCCCTGAAGCGGTCGGCAACCTCAGCATCGTCGTGAGCGCGGACTTCCACGGCACCGAGGAACGCCTCGTCACCACCGTGCTCACCGAGGACGAGTGCCACGTCGAGACGCAGACCCTCGACATCGAGCTTCAAGTCGACGCGCCCTGACGCCGAGCACGCGGGAGCGTGCGGCGACGACGGTGAGCCGAACGAAGAGCTGCTGAAAAGCGCTCTTCGTCTCGTTTTTACCGACTAATCCTCGAGCGCTTCTTTGCGGGAAAGGCGAATCTTGCCCATGCGGTCGATGTCGATGACCCGCACCAGGACCTCATCGCCTTCCTGCACCACGTCGGTGACCTGGTTGACGCGCTCTTTGGCGAGGTGGCTGATGTGCACCAGGCCGTCGGTGCCGGGGAATATCTCGACGAAGGCGCCGAAGTCGACGATGCGCTTGACCACGCCGACGTAGAGCTTGCCGATCTCGGCCTCGGCGGTGATCTCGCGGAGCATGGCGATCGCCGCCGCGGACTTGGCCTGGTCGTTGCTGGCGACGTCGATCTTGCCGTCGTCGTGCACGGTGATCTTGCAGCCGGTCTTGTCCTGCAGGCCACGGATGACCTTGCCGCCCGGCCCGATGACGTCCTTGATCTTCTCGGTCTTGATCTGGATGGTGGTGATCCGGGGCGCCCACGGCGACATCTCAGCGCGGTGGGTGGCGATGGTCTTGCCCATCTCGGACAGGATGTGAAGCCGGCCCTCACGCGCCTGCTGCAGCGCCTTGTTCATGATCTCGCGGCTGACGCCGGAGATCTTGGTGTCCATCTGGAAGGCGGTGATGCCGGCGGTGGAGCCGGTCACCTTGAAGTCCATGTCGCCGAGGTGGTCTTCGTCGCCGAGGATGTCGCTGAGGACCGCGAAGTCCTCGCCTTCTTTGATGAGGCCCATCGCGATGCCGGCCACGGGGGCCTTCATCGGCACGCCGGCATCCAACAGCGCCAGGGTGGCGGCGCAGACGCTGCCCATGGACGAAGACCCGTTGCTCTCCAACACATCGCAGCTGGCGCGGATGACGTAGGGGAAGGCCTCCTGCGCGGGCAGGACGTACTGCACGGCGCGGTGCGCGAGCACACCGTGGCCGATCTCGCGACGCTTCGGCCCGCGGAGAGGGCTGGCCTCGCCGGTGCAGAAGGGCGGGAAGTTGTACTGCAACATCCAGCGGCGGAAGGCGCTGGTGGCCCCTGCGAAATCGATGCGCTGGGCCTCATCGTCCACGCCGAGCGCGATCGTGGCGAACACCTGCGTCTCGCCGCGGGTGAACACTGCGGAGCCGTGAGCGCGCGCTGAAACGCCGACCTCGGTCCAGATGGGCCGGATCTCGTCGGTGGCGCGCCCGTCGATACGCACGCCGGTCGCGATGACCTGCCCGCGCATGCCGACCTTCACCAACTTCTCGACCACCTCGAGGGCGGTGACGCCGGCCGCAGCCACGGCGGCGCTGTCGGTGATGCCCGCGCTGGCGGCGGCGACGGCGGCGGCCTTGGCAGCGGCCATCGCGTCCTTGCGTTCCTGCTTGCCACGCAGGCCCAGGGCGGCCTTGACGCCGGCTCCCGCGGCGTCCTTGACCTTGGCGACCACCGCCTCGTCGTGCTTGACCGCTTCCGGGATCGGCCGCTTGGCCACGTTTCCGGTCAGCTCACGCAGCTTGTCGATCGCGACGCAGATTTCCTTGATCACGCTGTGGCCGAGGTCCATGGCGTCGAGCATCTGGGCCTCGGAGACCTCCTTGCCCCCGCCCTCGACCATACAGATGGCGTCGGCGGTGCCGGCGACCACGATGTTGAGCTCGGCGCCATCGGCCTGGGCCCGCGTGGGGTTGACGTAGAGTTGCCCACCGAAGCTGACGACGCGCACCGCGGCGGCCGGCTGCTTCAGGGGAACGTCGCTGATGTGGGCAGCGGCGGCGGCCCCGCAGACGGTGAGGACATCGGGGTCATTGTCGGTGTCGAACGACAACACGGTGCCGATGATCTGGGTCTCGTAGCGCCAGGTCTTCGGGAAGAGCGGGCGGATGGGGCGGTCGGTGATGCGGGCGATGAGGATCTCGCGCTCGTTGCTGCGGCCTTCCCGCTTGGGGAAGCTGCCGGGGATCTTGCCGTAGCCGCCGGTGCGGTCCATGTACTCGACGGTGAGCGGCAGGAAGTCGAAGCGCGCGGGGGTGTGGGCGGCCACGCAGGTGACGAGCACGGCGCTGTCGCCCTGACGGACGACGACCGAGCCGGCCGACTGCTTGGCATACTTGCCGGTTTCGATGGTGAGGGAACGGCCGCCGACGTCGACGGAGACAGAATGGAATTTCATGAGTGCCTTACTTTGGTTGAAAAGCACCTTTGACGACCCTACTCCATGAACCGTGGACCTGCTCGGAGCGAGCGTGCCCCAGAGATTCTGGAGGCGCTCGGTCCGCGAAGACCCGCGGAGGCGGGGCGCGTTGGGGTGCGGGGGGGGTGAAAAGAACGGGAGGAAAAGCGCGACGGCGGCCCGTAGGCCGCCGCGAGTTCAGGAACGTAGCTTGAGTTTCTTGACCAGCACCGCGTGTCGCGAGGCGCTCTCGGACTTGAGGTACTTCAGGAGCCGTCGGCGTTGGCCGACGAGCGCCAACAGGCCACGGCGACCGTGGTGGTCCTTCTTGTGGGTGCGGAAGTGCTCCGTGAGCGTATTGATCCGCTCGGTCTGGAGCGCCACCTGCACTTCGGTGCTGCCGGTGTCGGTTTCGTGGGTGCGGAATGCGGCGACGACCTCGTCCTTCCGCGTGTGATGCAAGGCCATGGATACTCCGATTGTTTCGTCGAACCGCTTCCGCCGGGCATGGCACCCGGACGGCACAGAAACGACGGGGCGGCGTCTATCGGACTCGGCCCCTCGCGTCAACCGGCGACGAGCGTTACCCAGCCCGGAGCATGGATCTCGGCCCGGTCGACGCCCGCCTGCTGCCCGTCCTGCCGCTCCGCGAAAGCTGGATCGTCCTGGCAGAGGCCCCGCCCGAGCGGGTGTCAGGGACGCCGGTGCTGCTCGCCGAGGATGGGCCCGACGCGCCCGTGCTCGCCGGCATCGCGGTGGACGGGGGTCCCTGGGTCGGGGCCTCTGTCGCGACCGCAACGGGCTCCGGTTCCCGCTGCGGCGGCACCATCGACCGCGTGGCCGAGGCCGCCTGGGTCCAGTGGTCGTCGCCACCATGGCTCGACAGTTGCCCGGCACCGGCGTCCTGCCCGGGCACCGCGGCCGCCGCCGCCTGGAGCGTTCCCGGCGGCCACCTGATCGTCGCCCATCTGGTCCACAACCGTCGTTGTGCGGCACCGCTCGGCTGGGCCCGCGCGGCCGGATTCGGCGAGTTCTCCCCACGTCCCGCGCTTCCGTCGGACAGCGACGCAGTCACCAACCTCGCGCTGGCGTCGTTTCGGCGCCTCCCCGACTGGGCCCGCATCCAGTCCCGTTTTTTGCGCGAGGCCCAGCCCCTGGACGCGCCGGAATGGGACACCAGCGGCGGCAACCACCCCGAGGTGGCCCGCTTCGACCTCCCCGGCGACCCGGTCATCACCGTCGCCGCGCAGACCGGGGGGTGTCCCGCAGGGTTCACCGCAGAGCTGTCGGCGGCCTTCCGCAAACGCGTCGTCGACGGGGTCATCGAGCTGGTGCCCTGGAGCGATGCCTCTCCCACCATGCCCGGCTTCGCGCCGCAGATGCTCGACCTGCTCGGCGACGGCTTGCGTTTCGCCGACCGTCTGAGGTCCGGCGGACCGGGGTTCGTGGGTGTGGACGCGCGGCCGCTCCGGCCGGGTGGGTGTGGGTAGGCCCGGCGCTACGGCCGGACCGTCACCGCCCAAAACACGAACGAGCCCGCCGGCGGCGTGCGTGAACCGAACCAGGGCCGCGATGTCGGTCGTACGCCGCGTCGGTGAGGTCGACCACCAGCGGCGCCATGTTCACCTGCTCCGGCTCGATGTCGAGCTCGGGGGCGTCGGGCGTCACCAGCGTCGGGCGGTGCTCCCCGAGCCGTACGGGTTGAAGGGGCAGCATGGGCGGAAGCTCACCCACCGGATTCGGATCGGGCGTGCCGGCGCACGAGAGCCCCGAGTGGCGTGGGCTCCCCGAAAAAGGCTGTCCCCCACGGCGGCAGGGTGCGGGGTCATACAGGGCGATGGTGATGGTCACCCCCCTTCCCCGCACCCGCGCCGAACTCGACGACGAGCTGGTGAGCGCGATCCAGGCCGAGGCCGGGCGCGCCTTCAACCTGGCGCGACGCCTGGTCGGCGACGAGTGTGACGCCGCCGACGCGGTGCAGGCCGCGTGGCTTCGTGCGTGGCGCAATCGCGACGCCTTCCGCGGCGAGGGTCCCGCCGCCGCCTGGCTGCGCGCCATCGTCGTCCGCGAGAGCCTCCGCAGCCTCCGCTGGCGTGCCCTCCGCCGTTGGTTCCCGCTCGGCGAGCGGGTCCCCGACCTCGCCGCCACCGGGCCCTCCGGGGACGTCGCGCTCGACGCGGCCCGCGTCCGCCAGGTCGTCGCGACCTTACCCGGTCGGCAGCGCGTGGCGTTCACGCTGCGCTTCGACGAAGACTGGACCGTCGCCGAGGTCGCCGCCGCGATGGAGCTCAGCCCCGAAACCGTCAAGACCCACCTCCACCGCGCGCTCGCCCGCATCCGCCACGCCCTCGGAGTCGACCATGCGCTGTGAATCCGTCCAGAGCGCGCTCGTAGACGGGCGTCCGTTGTCTCTGGTAGACGACGCCCACCTTGCCGATTGTGCGGCCTGCGCCCGCGTGGTCGCCACGCTCGGCGCGTGGGAGGCGCGGCGGCTGCCCGAGCGCGACGCGCTGCCGGTGCCCTCGATGACGGCGCTGCAGCGCGGAGTCCGTGGCCAGCGGCTCCGCGAAGTCGGCGTCGCCACGGCGGCGGTGCTGCTGGTCGGGCTCGGTCTGCCAATCGCCTGGACGCCCGTGGCGTCCCCACCGCCGCCACCCGCGCCGCTGGTGGCCGCCAGCGCCGACACCGGTCCGGCGCTCGTCGCCGACGACGTCATCGCCGCCGCCGTCCCCCAAAGCGAGGCGGACGAAGCCCTCCTGCTGGCCTTGGTCTCACTCGACCGCTTGGAGGCCCCCGCCGACGCCCTCCCGGACGCGGACATCCTCCGCCTGCTCGACCCCTACGACACCGATCCCGAACCGCTCATCACCCTAGGAGACCTCTGATGCTCACCATCCTTTTCCTGTGCCTCTCCACCGCCATCGCCAGCCCGTTCGAGCCGCATCCACCCGGCGCACCTGACCTCGGAGACAACTCCGGCGGCGGCCGGCACGGCGACGACCGCGGCGAAAACCTCATGAAGAACTTCTCGAAGCTCTCCGAACGGCTGGGCATCAGCGCCGAGCAGAAGGCGGCGATCGAAAAGCTGTATTTCGACAACAAGACCGCTGGCATCGATCTGAAGGCCAAGTCCGACAAGGCCCGCCTCGATATGGAGAGGGTGATGATGGCCCCCACCGTGGACGAAAAAGCCGCGCTCAAGGCATTCGACGCCGCCGGGAGCGCCGAGATCGAGGTGCGTCGCAACGACCTGAAGTTGATGCTGGGCATCCGCAAGACGCTCACCGCCGAGCAGTGGACGCAGCTCGACAGCATGCGCGACGCGGCCAAGGAAAATCGGCGTGAGCGGCGCAAAGACCAGCGCGACGGCCGTGACGGCGACGGCGAAAAAGACGGCGACTGAGTCGCCAGACTGGGACCGCCCCCCCCCGGGGGCGCGTCACTGCGACTTCCGCTGGCGGCGCCCGAAGCGCTGAGCCCGTCGTTGCGCGCTCCGGCCACGGCGCGGCCGACGCAGGCGCAACGCGGCGCAATTCGCGAGGGCGGTGGCGCGGGCTGCGGCATCGGCCGCACGCAGGGGTACGCCGCGGGCACCAGACGAGGCGGCATCCGCCAATGGCGCGGCGACCATGCCGGCGTCGCCCTCTCCCTCGACGGGCGGGTTCGCTGGCGTGTCGGGGTACCCCGCCTCGGTTCGCTCCCTCACCAGACCGCGGTAGCCATCCGTCGACAGGCCGCCCCGCTCGCGAGCAGCCCGCACATCGGAGAACACGAGCGTACCGCTTGCGGCCTCGCGGTAGTCTCGCGCGCTGTATGACAGGCGCTCGCCGTCCTCGAATTCGATCCACTCGACCCGGTAGAACTCCCACGTCTCGCTGACGTCCCCCGTGCGCAACCTCCTGACCGGAGGGGAGGCCGAGCTCGGGTTGGAGGATGCCTTCCCCGGCTGGAGATTACGCCCGATGCCCCACAGCGTCTGCGACGTCTGGCCCATGTACCGACGCGCGCGCACCTTGCTCACCTTGACCGACTTGACGGACTGCGTGCCGACGTTCCGCACCTCGGTCGGCAGCACCTTGGTGAGGCACGTCCCCCAATACCACTCCTCGCAGAACGGGGTGAGCGACCTCACCTCCACATACGCCGCCACTTCGGCGCGCCAGAGCATCTCCCCGTGGTTTTCCGTCCACGTGTCCATCTCCTCGTCGATGTCCGCGAAGTTCGAGCCGTCGGCGGTGGTCACCACCCAGCGACCATCCTCCTTGGCGAACCGGAGCTCGGTCACCCCCTCCTGGCCCAGGAAGCGGGTTTCGCGCAGCCACCGCACGACCACCTCCCCGTCGTCCTCCGTCACCTGCAGCGAGCCCGGCTTCACTTCGGGCATATCGATGACGTCCACCATCGCCGGGGCCTCTCCCTTGCTGACCGCTTCAGCGATGCTGCGGCACTCGCGATCTTTGCAGGTTCGTTCTCCCGCCTTCACGCTCGCGAGAAACGCGGTCCCGTCCCGATCGCGGGCCGCTTCGCGCATGTCCCGGAGCAGCTCGGCCGGCCCCGTCACCTCGCTGCCCCACCCGGCGGCGTACCGCACAAGGAGCCATCGGCCATCCCGCCTTTCCAGCCACACCCCGGCCTCCGCCGCGAGCTCCGGCACCGCCGCGGGCTCGGACCATTGCGACGCGGCCGCCTCATCGGTGTGCGTGGTCCAGGGGATATGCACCAGCCCATCGAAATGGGAAAGGGCCCGGAGAAGCGTGGGATCGGGAAACACCGCTGCCTCCGGCCACAGCGCCGGGTCGACGTAGCGGCGCGCCTCGGGCATGTCGGCCTGTCCGGCAGCCTCGACGAGGGCGCGAAGCGCGCGGTCCGCGCGTATTCCAGTAGCGCTGATAGGCGGAGTACCCGACCACGCCGGTACAGAGCAGCAGGAACAGGGCGATCATGGCTGCAGATACGGACCACATGCTCGCGCGGGGGAGGCGCCGTCGGGGGCCAGCGGCAGGAGGCGAGGACGTCGGCGGCGCGGCGGCTGCGACCGCAGTCGGAGCCGTGGAGGCGACGCCCGTTCCCCGCGCCAGGGGGTCCAACGCGGCCGACGCCTCGTCCTCGTCGAGGCTCAGCTCGACCTCCTCGGCGACGGGCTGTCCGCACAGACAAACGGCGCCAGCGCTCAGTCGGCGGCCGCACGCCGGACACGTCTGTTCCTTCGGGAGCCTCAGGCAACGAGCGGACGCTACGATGCCGCACCCGCGGCTGGCAAGTTCCATTCTGTTGGAGTGACCCCAGCGCCCGGCGCCTGAGCCGCGCGAACGGGGAAGCAGCGGCGAATGGACGGCCACTGGCGGAACCTGTCGGGCGTGCTCCAAGAACACCCCTCGCGCCCGTCAGCGACCACGTCGCCACTGAGGATCAAGCCGCGGCACAAACCGCCTGGTCCTCGCCATGTACGCCGCGTAGCGCTCGCCGAAGGCCGCGAGCAGCAGTCGTTCCTCCGTCCGCGCCCGCAGGTCGCCGACCAGGACGTTGAGCAGAAAGCCCGCGGCGGTCAGGACGTTCGGCGCCACCAGCAGCGTGGCGACGCCCACCGCCATCAACCCGGTGTAGATCGGGTGCCGCACCACCGAGAACGGCCCCTCCGTACACAGCTCGTGCGCCTCGGTCAGCACGGCGCGGAGCCGCCAGGAGCGGAACACGAGCATGACCCGGATCATCGCCCAGGTGCTCGCGAGCATGATCGGGACCGCGAGCAGGCGCACCGGGAGCGGCAGCACGGCGTCGCCGCCGGACCACAGGGACCACCCCGCGCCTCCGTACAACAGCGCGAAGGCACCGCCGTGGGCCCACACCAGCATCGACGCCCGGGGGGCGGCATGGGCCGTGGCACCGTCGCGGTGGCTCCCGGCGACGTGGTCCAGCCGGCCCCGAACCAGGAACGGCGCCCAGAACACCGCTTGCAACACGAAGTACAGCGCGGTCACCCACGCACCGCCTCGTACTCGGCGAGGGTGCCGATGTCGGTCCATGCACCCTCGTGCACCAGGCCGCGCACCTTCCCCTCGGGGATGAGGGCCTTGTAGGCCGTGCGCACGATGCAGCTTTCTCCCACCGGCGGGACCAGATCGAGGACCGCCCGATCCAGCACGTGCACCCCCGTGAAGTGGAACGCCGGGTCGCCGACACCCACGACGCGGTCCACGCCGCGCACCACACCGTCCACGAGCGAGAGCCCGGTGTGAATCGGCTGGCTTTGTCGCCGCACCGACATCACCGCTGGCGCGGGTTCGTTCCACAGCGCGGTCAGATCGACGTCGCTGAGGATGTCGCCGTTGACGACGCAGAAACGCTCTGCCAGCAGGTGGCGCGCGTGTTGCAGACCGCCGCCGGTCCCCAGGATGGCCGGCGCCTCCACGACCACGGTAACGCCTGTCTTTCCGCGGGCCCACTCCACCAGCTGGTCGGCCAGCCAGAAGGCGTTGACCACCACCTCGTCGTGCCCGTGCGCACGCACGTGGTCGAGCACGTGGTCGAGCATCGGCCGGCCGCGTACCGGCAACAGTGGCTTCGGCCGGGCGAGGGTCAGCGGCCGCAGCCGGGTGCCGAGCCCGGCGGCGAGGAGGAAGGCAGTCGCGGCCATATCGGAAGCTATCCGCCGCACCGCTCGGATAGATGCCGCCGATGACCGACCTGCCCGTACGCGTCGCCGCCCAGGACCCCGACGCCATCCGCGAGGTGGTCGCACGCTTGGACCGCGGCGCGCTTCGCGTCGCCGAGAAATTGGACGGCGAGTGGATCGTCCACGCCTGGATCAAAGAAGCGATCCTGGCGTTCTTCCGCCTGTGCAGCATGGAGGTCCTCGAGGTCGGCCCTTTCGAGTTCCACGACAAGATCCCGCTGAAGAAGGGGCTCGCCGCCGCCGGAGTGCGGGTCGTGCCGCCAGGGGTCATCCGCTATGGCGCGTTCGTGGAGCGCGGCGCCATCGTGATGCCCAGCTACGTGAACATCGGCGCGTGGGTCGGGGCCGGCACGATGGTGGACACCTGGGCGACGGTGGGGAGCTGCGCGCAGATCGGGCGGAACGTCCATCTGTCAGGCGGCGTCGGCATCGGCGGGGTGCTGGAGCCCGCGGGCGCGCGGCCGGTCATCATCGAAGACGGTGCCTTCGTCGGCAGCCGATGCATCGTGGTCGAGGGGGTGATCGTCGAAGAAGAGGCGGTGCTCGGCGCCAACGTGGTGCTCACCGCCAGCACGCCGATCCTCGACGTCACCGGGTCGGCCGAAGTGCGGCATGTCGGCCGGGTTCCAGCGCGCAGCGTGGTCGTGCCCGGCGTGCGGAACAAGCGGTTTCCGGCCGGCGAGTACGGCATGCCGTGCGCGCTGATCATCGGCACGCGGCAGGCCAGCACCGACAAAAAGGTCTCGCTCAACGCGGCGCTTCGAGACTTCGGCGTGTCCGTATGAACCCCGACGCGCTGGTGCAGCGCACGCTGGACCTCTGCAGCATTCCGAGCGTCACCGGAAACGAAGCCGCCTGCGCCGACTATGTCGAAGCCGCGCTGCGGCCGACGCCGCTCGCGATCGAGCGTCATGGCCAGACCGTCCTCGCGCGCACCCCGTCGCGAGGCCGTCCGCTCGTGCTCCTTGTCGGCCACCTCGACACCGTCCCCCCCAAGGCCACCGATGGCGCCGTTCGCATCGAAGGCGACCGCCTCTACGGCCTCGGCGCCAGCGACATGAAAGTGGGCGTGGCGGTGATGATGGAGCTGGCCCTGGCCATGGGCGACGGCGCCCGGTCCCCCTACGACGTCGGCTTCGTCTTCTACGACAAGGAAGAGGGCCCCTGGGCCAAGAGCGGCCTCGGCCCGGTGCTGGACGAGGTCGCCTGGCTGCACGAGGCAGCGCTCGCGTTCTGCCTGGAGCCGAGCGACAACGTCGTCCAGGTCGGCTGCTTGGGCACGTTGCACGCCACCGTCACCTTTGTCGGCCGCGCCGCCCACTCCGCCCGGCCCTGGCAGGGTGACAACGCGATCCACCAGGCGGCGCCGCTGCTCGCTGCCCTCGCCGCCCGCGTGCCGCACGACGTCGACTGCGACGGCCACCTGTTCCGCGAGGTGCTCAGCGCCACCCTCGCCGCGGGTGGCGCCACCCGGAACGTCATCCCCGACCGCTTCACGCTGAACCTCAACTATCGCTTTGCCCCCGGCCGCACCGACGACAGCGCGATCGCGGAGGTGCGCCGTTTCTGTGCCGAAGCCAGCCCCGACAGGCCGCCACAGATCGAGCTCCACGAGGTCGCGCCCAGCGGTCGCGTGGTCCTCGACAACACGATTCTCCGCGAGTTCCTGGCCTGCAACAGCAACAAAGTCACCGCCAAGCAAGCGTGGACCGACGTGGCCAGGCTGTCACGCGCCGGCATCGACGCCGTCAACCTCGGGCCGGGTGTCGCCGCGCAGGCTCATCAGGCCGACGAATACGCCAGCATCGCGCTCTTGCACGAGGGCTACGGCCAATTCGCCAGGTTTGTCAGGATGGGGTGACGGGGGTGGCGGCGTGACTGACCGTCGCCACGTTCCTGGGGGCGGGGTCGTCGTCCTCCGCGCCCGATCGCGCAACCAGAGGTCGCGGTAGTAGACGGCGAGGAAGGCGGAGACGCCCACCGCGCCCAGCAGGGTCAGCCACGGGATCCAAGTTCCGCAGGTGCGTTGCGCCAGCGTTGCCGGCAGTAGGATGTTTCGCTCGATGTTCATCCAGAGTGCAGCCGCCAGCGGCAGCCCCAAACCGAACGAGATCAGGAGGTCCTGCACGCGAAAGGGCGAGGTCGGCAGTCCCCGACCGCGCAGCCACCGGTTGCGATAGAACACGGCGACGCCACCGAACAGGCTCACCGAAAGGAGGAGGGCCACAATCGGAAAACCGTGCCCCCCGAGCAATCGCACCTCGTCCACCACGTCCGGGGCGATGTTCTGCCGGAAGACAACCCGGAGCGCGCTGGCCAGACCGGCCACGAGCAGCCCGATCGCCAGTACCCACCACCGCAAACGCCACAGGGTCACGCTCACCACCGCATCGCCTCCTGCATGCGCTGCATCCGCGCCACGCCACGCGCCGCCCCCATCGGATAGACCCGCTCGATGTTCCCCCGCGCGGCGCGCCACCGCTCGATCGCGAGGCGCCGTCCCACTCACGACGGTCCCCGGCTGACGAGGCCCCGATGAGCACCGAGGGCGTCCCCGACGCCCCCCGGGTCCGCTGGCTGGTCGGCACCGCCCTGGCCATCGCGCTCGTCGCGCTCGGCAAGGAGCTTGCCATCGACGAAGAGAGCTATCGCTGGCTCGGCCGCATCGTGCGCTTCTCCGACCCCTACGACTGGTCGCGAGCCTGGCAGGGGCACGACGGCTGGCTCTACGCCCACCCGCCGATCTTCTTGTGGTGGGCTCGGCTGTGGTCCCCGGTCGAGTCGCTCCCGCTGGCCCGGCTGTCCGGCCTCCCGTGGGTGGCGCTGTGGGCCGCGGCGAGCGCACTCTGGATGCGGCGTACGACGCACCACCCCGAGGTCGCCGCCGTGGCGTGGTTGGGCTCGACGACGGTGGTCCTGGGCCTCCAGGACACACTGATGATCGACCTGCCCTACGTGGCGCTGAGCACGCTCGCGTTGGCGGCGTACCGCGAGGGCCTCGCCGACCCGCGACCGCGCTGGATGCTGCTCGGCGGCGTAGCCCTGGGCGCCGCGATCGAGACCAAGTACCCGGCGGCGTTGTTGGTCCCGGTGGTGGCGCTCCACGCGTGGCGAAACCGCGTCGCCGTGGGCGCCTACGTCGGCCCGGCCGCTGCCGTCGTGCTGACCATCGAAGGCTGGCTCTACACCCAGAACCAGGCCTGGCACCCCCTGGCGGTGTGGCAGAGTCGCGAGCTAATCGCGCATGGTCCGCTGCCCGGAAGGGTGCTGGGGACGCTCTCGCGGGCGGCGCTGCTGCCGGCCACCGCGGGGCTCGTCTACCTGCGTCCGGCGCACGCCGCGGTGGGGGTCGCCCTTGGCCTCGCGGCGTTGGCCTGGGCGCGCCCGCCCGGTCTGGCGCTGGGCGAACTCCTCTTCCTGCTCGCAGCCGCCGCGCTGGGCGGTGCCGCGCTCTCCCGGGGGGTGGGCGGCCTCCTCGCGTCGCCGCTGCGCCGTCGCAAGGGCGACCGGGGCGACGGCCTGCTCCTGGGCGGCACGGTAGTCGCGACCTTCCTCGGCGTGTTCTTCCTCCACAACTACGCGTCCGCCCGGTACCTGCTGCCCGCCGCCACGCCACTGGCGATTCTCCTGGCACGGGCCGCCGAGGAGGTGCTGCACGGCAAGCGCGTTCAGCTCGCGGTCAGCGCGCTCGCCGGGGTGCTCGCCGCTGCACTGGCGCTCGCCGACGCCCAGTACACGGCCGCCGGGCACGCCGCCGCGCTTCGGGCCGTCGACGCCGCACGCACCACCGACACCCGCCCCGGCCGTTTCCTGGCCGAATGGTCCGCCCGCGCCGCCCTCGAAACCGCAGGCTGGCGCCCCCTCGGCGCCCCCGCCGCCGCCGTCTCCGGCGAAACCGTCATCGTGCTGCGCAACTCAGGCGGGCGAGTGCCCGACTCCTGGGAGCCGCTGGCGGCCTTCCCGATCGACGGCCTCCCCCTCCGCGTGCTCGACGTAGACGCGCAGATCGGGCTCTACGCCGAAACGCTCGGCGCCCTGCCCTTCGGCCTGTCCGCTCGACCGGTGGAGACCGCGATCGTGTACGAGGTCCGGCCATGACCGACCCCTCCACCGAACGAAGCTGGGAGCGCGCCGAAAAGCGCCTCGACTTCTACCTGCGCGATCGCCCTCGCGGCACGCTGTTGCTCTGCGCGCTTTTGAGCCTCGCGTACGCCACCAGTTGCGCCCTTGACTACATCCGCGGCCAGCCCGCTTGGAAGGTCTTCGGCTGGAATCGTAGCCCTGACCTGCTCACCGATCTCGGCGGTCGAACCATCCAACTCGCGCAGCACGGCGAGTGGGATCGCCTGTTCGAGTACGGACTTCTACACTGGAACCTCGGCCATCTGCTGATGAACGTCGCCGCCATCTGGGCGGTGGGCGAGGTGCTGGAGGCGGTCTACGGTCCCTCCCGGCTCTGGCTCATCTTCTGGGTCGCGACACTCACCGGGGGGCTGGGGTCGCTTCTGGCAGGCAGCGAGCTCACCGTCGGCGCCAGTGGGGGCGCGTTCGGGCTGCTTGGCGCGATGGTGACCTTCGGGTGGCGGTGGGGCGCCAGGCTCCACCCCAAGACGCGGCGCTGGTTCGGGCCGCTTTTGTGGCCGTGGGTGGCCGCGAACCTCGGCCTTGGCTTCATCCTCCCGTTCATCGACAACGGCGCCCACATCGGCGGCATGCTCGGCGGCATGGCCCTCGGCGCCGGCATGGGCAACCGCATCACCGACAACAGCGAGAGCGGCGACCTCGTGCGCTGGCTCACGAGGGCGTTGGTCGTGGCCTTCACCCTGCTCGCGGCGTCGCGCTTTGTGCGCTAGACAGCTGCCAACGGAGTCCCCATGCCTTCCCCTCTCGGCCTTCGCCGCCGGCTCGGCGCGCTCTTCGGCTTCGGCGCCGCCAACGCCACCGCGGTCCCCGACATCCCCAAGGTCGGCATCACCCTCGTCGGGCCCGATGGCACCGAGCAGATCACCGAGGCCTTCGCCGGCTCGACCCTCGTCGGCGCCGGTGCCAAGCTCAAGCGCCCCATCGCCACCGGCTGCTCGGAGTCCAACTGCGGCACCTGTCGGGTCGAGGTCCTCGACGGTGCCGAAAACCTCAGCGAGCAGACCGCCAAGGAGCGCGCCACCCTCAAGGAGAACAACTTCCCCACCCACTTCCGCCTGGCCTGTCGCGCCGAGCTGATCCAGGGCTCGGTCAAGGTACGGGCCTTCGAGCTGATCTAGGCAGGTGGGCGCGGGTTCACCGCAGCCGCCGCCCGCTCCCGCGGGCTCGACCTAAAAACCCCGCCAAGCGCGCGCCGGGCGGGGCAGCGGGGCGTATCCACCCGAAGCGGTCTAGCCGCTCAGGCCGATCGCGATGACGAAGGCCAGCAGCACCAGCGACTCGATGAGCGCGAGGCCGATGATCATCGGGGTCAGGAGATTGCCGGCCTGGGGGTTCCGAGCCATGCCCTCGACCGCGGACCCGGCGGTACGGCCCTGGCCGATGCCGCCACCGAGGACCGCAAGGCCAATCGCGAGGCCGGCGCCGATCGGGCCCCACTCGCTCTTGGCCGCGCCGTCCTGGGCGTAGGCGACGGTGGTGGAGAGGGCGAAGAGCGCGGCGATGCGCAGTGAGTTGGCGAAGAGGGGCTTCATGCGTGATCCGTAGATTGAGATTTTTCGTGGTCGTGATCATCGTGCCCGTGGGACATGTCGGCAGTGGACAGGCCCGCGTACACCGTGGACAGGAGGCTGTAGACGAAGGCCTGTACCAGACAGACGAACGCCCCGAGGACGTAGAAAGGCACCGGCGCCAGCACCTTGCCGAGGGGACCGATCATGTCGCCCCCGACGTCGCGCACGGCACCGCTGACCATATGGTCGGCGTACATGTTCGCGGTGAGCCGGACCGTGAGCGAGAAGGGCCGGAGCACCAGGCCGAAGACCTCGATGGGGAAGAGCAGGAAACCCATCAGCAGGATGGGGCCCCACAGGTGCTTGATGTACGAGAAGCCGTTGCGCGTGAGTCCCGCCCAGTTGAACATCACGAACACGCAAAGCGCCATCGCGAGGTTGCTGGAGAAGTTTCCGGTGACCGGGGCGTTCCCGGGGATGAGCCCCAGGAAATTCGACACCAGGATGTACAGGAACAGCGTCGCGATGAACGGGAAGAAGTTGGGCGCCTCTTTGGTGCCCAGGACCCCTTCGACCATGCTCTGGTAGCCCTCGACGAACATCTCCATGACGTTGCGGGGGGTGAGCCCCGAGTCGGGGATGAAGCGCTCGGTGCCCTCGCGCGCCATCGCGCGGGCCAGCCCCATGCGCGCCAACAGCGCCATTCCCAGGACCAGCGCCACGGTGAACCACGCGCCGGGAACGACCCACCCGTCGGCGGGGTGCTGGAGGTGGAGCGCGCGGCCCAGGCCCCCGTCCCCGATCCCCGGCAGGAAGTGGAACCAGTTGAACCCGCTGACGAGCGGCCGCAGCGACTGCTGCAACAACGACCCGATGAGCTCGGTGATCATGCGACCCTCGCAGGGAAGAGGCCGCCCACGAGCGAGCGGGCGGCGAGCCCGACGAGCGCCGAGCTGAAGCCGATAAAGGCGGCGGTACCCGGCAAGAAGCGGGTGAGCACCCAGACCATGCCCACCGCCGCGAAGAGCTTCAACGGCAAGAGCGCCTGCCCGGCGCCACCCTGCCGCAGACTGTTGGCCGCGGCCAGCCACAACGCCACGTTGGCCACGCCCGCGAACGACCCGACGCCGACCTCGAAGCCCACCCGACCGTCCACACACAGGGCGCCCAGGGTCACGACGAGCGCGGCCCCGACAGCGTCACGGAGGAGGCGGAGGAGTTGGAGGTGGGGGTGGATCATGAGGAGGTTCGTTCGGAATGCCCCGCGCGAGTTGCCGGGCGCCAGCCACGAGCCCGGCGAACGCGCAGACGCCGACGAGCACGGGCGCGGTGCCAAAGCGGTGGTCCAACCACAGGCCGAGGAGCACGCCGCCGAGAACGAGCCCGGTCATCGTGCCCACCTGCGCCATCGCCGGGGCCAACTGCCGCCAGATGCTCGGATCGACCATCAGGCTGCCATCAACGGGGGTGCGGGAAAGAGCGCCGGAGGGGGGGGTACCCCCGCGGGCCCGCGTTGTAATCCTGGGGTCATGCGATGTCAACGCAAGCATGACCCACGCCCGTCACCGGCAATTCTCCCACAGCCCGGCCTTCTCCCGGCGCGCCGCGGTCACGTCGTCAGCGAGCTCGGCCTCGAAGGACGTGTTCGGGTCGATGGCCAACGCGGACGCGTAGCCGTTGCGGGCCAGCACGCGGTTGTGGAAGCCGGTGTCCCCGTCCCCGCGAATCACGTAGGCGAGCGTGCGGTCGTAGACGTCGAGGCACTCGGCGTCGAAGGTGAGCCAGGCAAGCCGATCCAGCAGCGCCGCGGTGGTGAACGCCGTCGCCTCGTCCGAAAAACACTCGGCCGGATCCGGCGAATGGGCGAGCTCTGGAGTGTCGATGCCGATGAAGCGCACCTTGAAGTACGCTCCTCCCGACTCGGGCTCTGCATACGCGGTGTCACCGTCGCTGATCTGGGTGAAGCGGACCAGCATCGGCTCCTGACATTGGGTGTCGCCGGTCGGCAACTCGGTCAGCGCCCGCACCCGGGCGTCGTCCGCGGCCCGCTCTGCGGTGTCGAGGCCGCCCCCAGAATCCTCCGCGAGACCGCTGTCATCGGAGTCGACGACGGCGTCGCCCTGGCCAGACGGGCTGGTACATGCCGCCAGGAGCACCAGCACCACTCAGAACACCATGTAGATGAAGGGCGCCACATAATGGATGTTCTGCAAGAACAGCAGGCCGACGCCCACCACCAACAACAGCAGCACCAGCGGCACCATCCACCAGCGCTTGCCGCGGCCGAGCATGGCCACGAGTGCTCCGGCGGTTCCAAAACGCAGAAGCCACGTCTCGAGCGCCGACGGCGCGCTGGGCTCGCTCATTTCGGTCGCTCCACCCGGAGTCCGTCGATGTAGAGCACGTCGAGGCCCGACCGTGTGAACGACGCCATGGCGTCCACGGGCGTGGAGACGACGGGCTCGCCCTTGAGGTTGAAAGACGTGTTGAGCACCACGGGGACTCCGGTCAGCTCGCCGAAACGGGTGATGAGCCGGTGGTAGTCCGACGAGGCGTCGGCGTCGACGACCTGCACACGCGCGCTGCCGTCGACGTGGGTGACGGCGCCGAGTTCCGCCCGAGCCGACTCCCGAACCGGCGCGGTGGCCAGCATGAAGCGGACCGGTGCGGCCGCCGCGGCCGGGATGTCGAAGTAGCGGTCCGCCGCCTCGGCGACCACCGAGGGGGCGAACGGCCGAAAGGGCTCGCGATACTTGATGCGTTGGTTCACCAGGTCGCGCGTGGCCGCGCGGCGCGGGTCCGCCAGGATCGAACGGTGGCCGAGCGCCCGTGGACCCCACTCGCAGCGCCCGTTCATCCAGCCGATGACACGACCCGCCGCGAGATCTTCCGCGGCGCGCTCCGGAGCGTGCTCGCCGACGTCCTCGGGGCGGCCGCCCAGGTCCTCCAGGAGTTCGCGGGTGCGGGCGATCGGCGTGTCACGACCGAGGTCAGCGCGTCGGAGCGCCGGCCCCCGCGGGTTTCCCAGCACGGAATGCCACACCCACAGCGCCGCGCCGAGCGCCCCACCGGCGTCGCCGGCAGCGGGCTGAACCCAGACGTCCGCAAAGGGACCCTCGGCGGCCAGCCGGTGATTGGCCACCGAGTTGAGCGCCACCCCCCCGGCCAGGCAGATCGCATCGCCCCCGACGGCGCTCTTGGCATGTCGGGCCAGGTGGAGGACGGCGTCTTCGATCTGCGCTTGGGCCGTGGCCGCGATGTCCGCGTAGCGCTGGCATGCCTCGATCTCGCTCGGCGAGCCGTCCCCGGGAGCGGCCGCCGGGGTGAACGCCGTCCCCGGGAAGCGGGAGGGCCCGAGGATCGCCTGCAGCTTGGCGCCCGCAGCCTCGGAGGCGTGCCAGTGCCACGAGAACTTGTCCATGTCGATGGAGAAGCCCCCGCCAGGCTCCAGGTGGAGGAGCGGATCCATCTCGGCGCGGAAGCGTGGCACGCCATACGCCGCCATCCCCATCACCTTGAACTCACCCTCGTTGACGGCGAAGCCCAGGTGGGCGGTGATGGCGCTGTAGTAGAGCCCCAACGAGTGCGGCCACCGCACCTCGGCAACCGGCTCGATGTCGACACCGCGGCCGCGCCACAACGAAGTCGTCGCCCACTCCCCCACCCCGTCCAGGCACAGAATCGCGGCCTCATCGTGGGGCGAGCAGTAAAACGCGCTGGCAGCGTGCGAAAGGTGGTGTTCGGAGAAGAGGACACGCTCCGGGCGGACTCCGAACGCGGCGCAGAGGTTGCCGCGCAGCCAGAGCTTGTCGCCCAACCACGCCCGCATCTGGCGCGGGAAAGCGCCGTACGAACGCGGAAATGTCGCGACCGCGTTGGTCAGGATGCGCTCGAACTTCCGAAGCGGCTTTTCGTAGAACACCAGCCAGTCCACCTGGTCGGCGGTGATCCCCGCCCGATCGAGGCACCACTTCGCCGAGCGCACCGGCAGACTCGCGTCATGCTTGAGCCGCGAGAAGCGCTCCTCCTGCACCGCCGCCACCACCACGCCGTCACAGAGCAGCGCCACCGCCGCGTCATGGTAGAGCGCGCTCACGCCGAGCACGTAGGTGGGCATCGACTAGCTCTCGGCGCGCGCCGCCGCGAGGCGGTCGGTGGCGGGCGCGGCGACCGGATGCCAGCCCCCCGCCTCTGTACGCGCCAGAAGTCGAAAGGGGGCCAACACCACGAAGTAGAGGATCGTGAGCCAGATGCCGCTCATGAACGTGCCCATATCGCGCGAGAAGCGCAGGTAGCGTTCCCACACCCGCGCAATCCGCAGGTCGCGACACATTTTATCGACGGCGTGTCCTTCCTTGCGCAACTTCTCCACCTCGGCGCGGCTGTAGGCGACGTGGAACACCTCGTCCTTGAGGATCGTGCGCAGCGTGGTCTGCGTGGCCGGGTCGGGCAGCCCACGCTCCAGGTAGACGTTGAACTGCTCGACGGCGTCGGCCTCCGCCACATAGACGAACGCCAGGAACTTCTCCTCGCCGAACCGTTCGAAGAGCGTTTTGCCGCCGACGATCCCCGCCTCGACGAGCTGCCCGCTGTCTTCCAACGCCGCGTCGGCCCGCCCGGTCTGACCGAACTCGCGAACGCGGTCGGCGAAGATCCGGGCGTGCCTGCCCTCGTCCAACGCGTGGATGAAGTACTTGCGCCGCATATCGCGACGTGTCGTCGCTTCGACCGCCGCGAGCATGTCCATCATGCTGCCGCGTTCCGCGAGGGAAAAGGCCGCGAGCAGGCGCTGGGGCCGACCCGGGATCCGCCACGAGAACTCGCTGGCGACCGTCAGCCACGCTCGCCGGAAAACACCCATCTACAGGCCCCGGGGGGAGGCGACGGCCACCTTCTTGCGCCAGCTGTTCCAATGTGGACCCACGCCCTCGAAGCCATCGGCTTCGGCGGACACCCCCACCAACGCGCGCAGCAGCGGGCGCCCGGCGGCGCGATCGTAGTGGTACACCATCTCCTCTGGACCGTAGCGGTGCTCAGCCCCTTTTGGGCAGGCGCCGCGTGCATCACAGGAGGAGGCGCAGCGCCGGGAGGCCTCATGAAATGCAGCGCAGCGGTCAACGTTCCACGCCCCGTCCACGAAGGCGTCCCCGGGGCAGCCGGTGACGCACGGAGCGGGGCAGCCGGCGCAGGGATCGGCCTCCATCGGCGCTGAAAACGGAACGTCCTGGTCGAGGAAACAAGCGGCGCGCAGCCCCAACCAGAGTCCGAATTCCGGGTGGAGCAAGAGGCCCATCCGGGATCGCCCGCCCAACCCCGCCAGGTCGGCGAGCACCCGGAAGTCGAGGTGAAGCTCGGCATCCGCCGCCGCAAAAAACCAACGCCGACGGGCGCCGGCCAGCGCCGGGTCCGCCCGCTCGACCGCCCGACGAACGTAGGCGTCCAGCGGATGCGCTTCCGCGGAAAGGTGCTCCGGATGCGCGCGCAGCTCGCCCAGGAGGGCGTTCCAGAGCGCCGGACCCCCACTGCCAAAGACAAGGATCGCGCGCGTTCCTGGAAGCAGCCGCTGCGCCCGGCGTTCTGGTCCGGCGCTGGCGTCCCACCGCGCCGGATCCGCGACGCCGAAGGCGTTGAGCCCAATCCCAGCCAGCTCGCAGCGGATCGCGTCGACATCCACACCGACAGCGTACCATCGGACCGGCGTCTGGGCAGGCACGCCGGGACCGTGTGACACTGCGGCGGCGTGTCCGCCCCCCTCTTCATCATCGGCACCGAGCGATCGGGCTCCAACCTGCTGCGGCTGATCCTGGACGCGCACTCGAACATCGTCGTGCCCCACCCGCCGCACGTCATGCGCTATTTCGGGCCCCTGGAGGCCCGGTACGGCGACCTGGCCGAGCCCGCCCGCTTCGGCGCGCTGGTGGACGATGTGCTGGCGCTGGTGGCCGCGCACATCCATCCGTGGGCGTGGCTCCCTGCCGCCGCGGCGGTGGTGGCGGCCGCGCCGGATCGGTCGTTGTTCGGGGTCTACCTGGCGCTCCACGAGCTGCTCCGCGTCCACACCGGCAAGGCCCGTTGGGGGTGCAAGAGCACGTTCATGGTCGACCACGTCGAGCGGATCCGGAGGGCCTGCCCCGACGCACGCTTCTTGTGGTTGTACCGCGACGCGCGCGACGTCGCCGCTTCGGCACGCGAGTCGGTCTTCTCCGCGTTTGCGCCTGCATTCTCGGCGAGGCTATGGGCCGACCAGCAGGCCCTGGCGCTCGCCGCCGAGCCCGGTGGCGGGATGCTCCGGGTCCCCTACGAGTCCCTGGTGGCCGAGCCCGACGTGCAGGTGCGGCGGATCTGCGCGTTCCTGGGCGAGGAATTCGAGCCAGCGATGTTGCGGTGGTTCGAGGGCGAAGAGGCGACGATCTCCGCGTCCCTGTCGGAGTCCTGGAAGCACACCGCCACCCCGATGCAGATGAGCCGGCTGGCGCGCTACCGGAAGGATCTCACCCCCGAGGACCTTGCCGCGGTCGAAGAGATCGCGGGTCCGATGCTCGTGGCGCTGGGCTACACCCTGGACCTCCCCCGCCGACCGCCTCCGACGGGCCTGGCCGCGTGGACGCGCGAGGGTCGCTGGTCGCTCAGCGATGAATGGTCGCGACTGCGGGTGGAGTGGCGATCGGTGTGGAAGGACAAGAACGTCGGTCGACGCTGGCGTCGGGAGTGGCTGATGACCAGGATCCGCTGGCGGCTGGGGCTCCGTGGGCGCTGATCTCGCCGCGGTCCGCGAGCGCGTGGCGCGCCTGCGCGCCGGACTCCCGGCGATCGACGTCGCCAGCGCGGCGCGCGATGTCGTCGTCATCGCCTCCAGCTCGCGCGGCGGCAGCTCCATCTTCGCCGAGGTGTTGCGGCGAAGCACGTCGCTGCTCCATTTCCGCGCCGAGGTGAACCCCCAGCTACGGCTGTACGGATGCGAGGGGGACGACGACGACAGCGTTCCCGCCGCGCATCCGGTCCCGCCCGGGCTGGGACTCGCGCTCGGCGCCGACTGCGGCCGACCGACCGACACGCTGGAAGACGACGACGCCGTCGAGGCCTTCGCCCGCGAGATCGCCGCCCGTCTGGTGCTCCAGTGGCCGGAGCTCCCCGTCGAGCTCGACCGGGTGCTCGCCGACGTCCGCGCGTGCGTCGTGCCCGGTCCGTTCGGCGACCCTCAGGACGTCTACACCAGGTTGTTCACCCGCCTGGCTGCGAACTGGCCCAGCTTCCACCCGGGCGCCTACGATCTGGACCGGCGCCGGATGGCCGGCCTCGGGCCGTCCTCCCATTTCGTCCCTTCCGCGCCCGTCGAAGAGCCCCCCTATGTGTTGCCCCTGCCCTGGCGTCACGCCAGCCACGCCGAACTGGCCACACAGCCGCTGATCATCAAGACGCCGAGCAACGTCTACCGACTCCCATGGTTGCGTCGGCTCTTTCCCAACGCGCGAGTGCGCATCCTGCACCTGACGCGCAACGCCGCCGCCAGCATCAACGGGCTCTACGACGGCTGGCGTTTTTCCGGCTTTCACAGCCACGAGGTCGGCAGTCTCGAGATCGGAGGGTACTCCGACACCACCCCCGGCGGCGACCGCTGGTGGAAGTTCGACCGGCCCCCGGGCTGGCGCGCCTATACCCGCGCGCCGTTAGAGCAGGTTTGCGCCTATCAATGGACCTCCGCACATCGAGCGGTCCTCGCCGAGGCGGCCACCGATTCCTTCCACCTGCGCTTCGAGGACGTTCTCGGGTCGCGACAGCGACAGGAAGAGGCGATGGGCCGGCTCTCCGATTGGTTGGGCGTGCGCGTTCATGACGAGCTTGCGGGGGTGCTGGCGCGGGGGCTTCCGCTGGTCATGGCGACCGAACAGCCCCGCCATCGTCGCTGGTTTGCTCGGGTGGAGATGCTCGGCCCCGTCTGCGCCCAGCCGGAGGTGCGCGCGGTGCTCGACGCGCTGGGGTACGTCGGTGATCCGACGGGGTGGGAGTAGGGTTACTCCGCCACCATGCTCCCCTCTACCCTCAAGGGCCCCGGCTGGCGCGACCGCGCCGGCTCCCATGCCGCGGACGTCGCGGCCGGCTCACACTGGGCTCCGTATCGGGTGTCCAGCCCGGTTGGCCGCCTCCGCGCGGTGTTGCTGGCCTGGCCCAGCGACGAGCTCGCCTACGAGGGTGCCCCCGCCGATTGGCTGATGGCCGCGCGTCCGAACCTCGAGGCCATGCGGGAAGAGGCGCGTGCGATCGCAGCATTTTACGAATCCGTCGGCGCCGTGGTCCACTGGATCCGACCCGATGCCAAGGCGCCGCCCAACCTGGTGTTCGCGTGCGACCTGTTCGTGATGACGCCGGAAGGTGCCGTCCTCGGGCGCATGGGCGCGGGGCAGCGGGCCGGCGAAGAACGCTGGGCGGCGCGCGCCCTGCTCGACGCGGGCGTGCCGATCCTGGCCACGCCGCGCGGGACCGCGACGCTCGAAGGCGCCGACGTGCTTTGGGTGCGTCCGGACCTGGTCCTGGTCGGGCTCGGCAACCGGACCAACGAGGCGGGGTTTCTGACGGTCGGCCGCGTCCTTGCGGACCAGGGCGTGCGCTGCCTCGGCGTAGACCTGCCCCCGACCGTGCAGCACCTCCTGGGCAGCATCAACTTCGTCGACGACGACCTTTGTGTGGCCTACGATGCCACCGCGTCTATGCGCTCGGCGCTCGCCGACGCAGGAGTGCGCACCCTCGATTTCGTCGATGTCGCCGAGGTCACAGAGGCACGTGCGCTCAACTTCGTGGCGGTGAATCGTCGTGAGATCGTGATGCCCGCCCGTGCGCCCCACACCCGCGCCCGCCTCGAAGCGGCGGGGGTGCGCTGCCATGAGCTCGTCGTCGACCAGTATCTTCGCGCGGAGGGCGGGCTGGGCTGCCTCACCGGCATCCTGTCCCGCGACGACTGACCGGTCGGGACGCGTTAGCTCCCAACGCGAGGCACACCCATGACCGCCACGCTCTTGTTCGCCCTCGTCGCCTGCAACACGGAGGCCCCCGCTCCCGAGATGAAGGCGCCAGTCGCCCCCTCGACCCCGGTGGGGCCGAGCTTCGACTACGAGGCCGAGCAGAAAGGTCTCAACGTGATCCTGGTGAGCATGGACGCGCTGCGCGCCGACCACACCGGGCTTGGGGGCGGCACATTCACGCCGAACCTCGACGCCTTCCAGAAAGAAGCGGTCGCCTTCAACAACGCGACCTCGGCCGCCCCATGGACCGTCCCCGCTCACATGGCGATTTTCACCGGTCGCTGGCCCACCCACCACGGCGTCACCAACAAGCTGATCCCGGACCCCGCGGGTGGAAAGGAGCTGATCTTCGACAAGCTCGAGGACAGCATCCCGCTCTTACCCGACACGCTCATCGCGAACGGCTGGGAGGCGGTCGGGTTCACCGGGGGCGCCGGCGTGTCCGGGAAGTTTGGCTACAACCGCGGTTTCACCAGCTACCTGGACGACAAGACCTTTGCCGGGATGGACTACAGCGGCCCACCGGCAATGCAGTGGCTCGCCGACCACAAAGACGGGCACTTCTTCCTGTTCTTCCACGGGTACGACGCGCACGGTCAGCACGTCGTGGGCAAGACCGCAAAAGAGATCGACCCGACCTACGCTGGCGCGATGGACGGCAGCATCGAGGAGCAGGCCAAGCTCCGCGAAGCAGGTCTGGCCAGCATCGTCAACCCGGGCGACCCGCCCAAGGGCGATGTCTCTCCTGACGACGCTGCCTTCTTGCTCAAGGTCTACCAGGAGAAAGTGCGCGAGGCCGACGCCCGCCTGGGGCTGTTCTTCGCCAAGGTCAAGGAGCTCGGCCTCTATGACAAGAGCATCATCGTGGTCCTGGCCGACCACGGCGAGGAGTTCATGGAGCACGGCTACCTCGATCACGGCGCCACGCTGTGCGAGCACCAACTCCACGTGCCGCTGATGATCCGCTTCCCCAAGGCTGAAGGTGCGCGCGTCGTGGACACCGCCGTTCGGACCATCGACACCTTCCCGACGCTCTTGGACGCGCTTGGGCTCCAGCCACCCTCCGACATCGACGGCAAGAGTCTGCTCCCCCTGTTGCGAGGCGAGGCCGTGGACCTCCCCATTCACGCCGAGTCCGACTACCGGTTGTTCGTGCACCTGCGTTCCAGCCGGGTCGGCGACAAGAAGCTGGTCCTGGACCTCGAAGACGGGCAGCGCTCCCTCTTCGATCTATCGGCGGACCCCGAGGAGAAAATGGACCTCTCCGCTTCGGATGCCCGCACCACGTACGAGATCGAGCAGGACGTGCGCGGGTGGATGGGCACGATGAAGAGTGACCCCAACGCGTTCCTGGGCGTGAAAGAAGAACACATCAAGCTGTTCTGAGCGCGATCTGGCTCACAGATCACAGGGCCCCGATCCGATTGACGGGAAGGCCCCCACCCGGTACCGTACTGGTACCTGTCCGAGGACCCTAGATGGCGTACACCCCGTCGCTCGATCCCAGCCTCTATGCGGTGGCCAATGGCCGCACCGACCAGGAGCTGATGGACCTGATGGCGCAACATGATCGGTCTCCCGTCGCGACAGATTCTCGCAAGCCTCGGGTGGCCCTGGTGGTCGGTCCGTCGCCGTTCTCCATGCCCCGCGGATGGGAATTCTTCCTCACCTCGCCCTACGAGGGCGTCAGCTACATCGCGACGGTACTGCACAACGCCGGCTACCCGGTGCGCATCATCGACGTGCGCTACGACCCGACGCCGCTACAGACGGCGCACCGGCAGATTCTGGAGGGCTGCGACGTGCTCGGGCTGGCCACCTACGAGGACTGCTACCCCTTCCTGGAGCAGCTCATCCGTGAGGTCAAGTCCAGCAAGCCGCGCCTGCCGATCATCCTCGGCGGCTCGCTCGTCACCTCGGTCCCGCATGTGTTCATGCACCAAACGCAGGCTGACGTGGCGGTGATCAGCGAAGGTGAGCTGACCATCCTTGAGGTGATGGAGGCCTTCACCGCCGGGTTGTGGACGAGCCGACTCCCCGAGATCAAGGGCATCTGGTACCGGGACGCCAAGGGCGCCGTGCATGCCACCGCGCCTCGCGGCCAGATGCCGAACCTCGACTCCTTACCTACGATGAACCTTGATCTCTGGCCCCAGGCCCGCGACCCGCGGGGGCTGCAGCCCCAGATCATCGCCAGCTACAGCCGCGGCTGCAAGATGGACTGCTCCTTCTGTTACCGCACCACGCCTCAGGAGCGGGTCAAATCTCCTGAGAAGCTCGAGCGCGAGCTGACCACCTACAAACAGAAGTACGGGATCGAGTTCGTCTTCTTCGTCGATCTCACCTTCACCGCCCACAAGAAGCAGACCCTGCAGTACCTGGACGTCATCCGCGAGCAGGACATCCGCTGGACGTGCCTGACCCGCAATGCCGACGTCGATGCCGAGGTCGGAAAAGCGATGGGCACCGCCGGGTGCGACATCGCGCTGTACGGGGTCGAGACGCTGAGTGCGGCCGCGCTGAAGAGCTCGCGAAAGGGCAGCAGCGAGAATCTGGTCTACAAGGCGATGAAGGCCACCTGGGACGGCGGCGTGCGCTACGGCGGCCTCACCATCGTGGGCCTGCCCGACGAAAGCGGCACCTCGCTGGACCACATGTGCGAGTGGGCCGAGGAGAACCAACACATCACCCGCGTGAAGTACCTTTCGGCGATGCCGGGCACCACGGTGTACCGGGACTCGCTCAAGAGCGGCGCCATCAAGGACGAGGTCGAGCACCTGCGGTGGTTGGCGGTGGAGCAGGCCCTCCATAGGGACGAGTACATCAACTACAACGCCCTGCCCGACGAGACGATGCGGGGTGCCTACAAGCGCCTGTATGACTCGTACCAGCCCGGCCCGGTCATGGAGTTCAAGCACTTCCCGGAGCACTTCGCCTACTTCGACCCCGAGCCGACCACCGAGTGGCGGGCCGAGTTCTCCTCGGCGGGCGGCCACATGGACCCCTGCGCCCTGGACTACCGCGGGCTGTACGGCGCCGCCGAGGGTGTGACGCTGACCCGCGTGAATCAGGGCGAGTTCACGGTTTCGGTCTGACCCTCGCTGAGATGATAGACCGCCCCGTGGCCGAATCGACCCTCCCGGCAGCGCGGTACACGCCGCCCAAGCTGGACGACACTCTCACCCGAGAGCACCTCGAGGCGGCGCTGCGCGACGAAGCGGTGGCCGCGGTGGAGGCGTCCTGGTTCGCCCGCATCGCGGAGATCGAGGGTGAGCCGGAAGCGGCACGCGCGCTGCGGGAGATTGCCGAACAACATGCCGTCAACGCCCGGGGCACGCTGGACCTGCTGTTGCGGGCGCGGGAGCCGCTGACCGGGCGGGTGGTGGGCGCAACCGCGCAGAACATCGCCGCGTTGGAGCGCTTCTACGCGGAGGACGCGTTGTCCGAAGCGCGTCGGGCCTCCGCGGCGCGGCGCGAGGGCTTCTCCGACATCGGGAGCTGGTTCGAAAGCGTGGGGAGGCTCCGCGCGGCGCACGCCGCCCGACTCGCCGCGATCCGGACCGGGACCGACTGATGGCGGACGCGCAGGGGGCGGTCACCGTCTACGATGCCGACAGCATCGTGGTTCTGGAGGGACTGCAGGCGGTGCGGATGCGCCCGGCGATGTACGTGGGCAGCACCGGCGCCGAGGGCGTCATGCAGCTGGTGGTCGAGGTGCTGCAGAACTCGTTGGACGAGGCCCTGGCGGGCCATGCGTCGCGCATCGACGCGTCGGTGGACGCCGACGGTCGCTGGGTCATCGCCGACAACGGTCGTGGCATCCCGGTCGAGACGCACGCGTCGGGCCGCCCCATCCCGGAGGTGGTCGTCACCGAATTGCACGCCGGGGGAAAGTTCAAGGAGGGCGCCTACCGCCTGCCCGGGGGGCTCCACGGCGTGGGCCTGACCTGCGTGAACGGGTTGTCGTCCAGCTTTGAGCTCGAGGTGTGTCGGGGTGGCGGGCGTTGGTCGGGCCGGTGGGCCAGCGGCGAGCCCATCGCGCCGTTCCAGCGCATCGGCGACGCCGTCGATTCCGGCACCACGGTGCGCTTCACCCCCGACGCGGCCATCTTCGGCGCGGCCGCGGCCGACCCCAGCGCGGTGGAGCGCTGGCTGCGCGCCCAGTCGTGGCTCACCTCGGGGCTCTCGTGCAGCTTCCGCCGTCGCGGGGGCGACGTCCGCTTCTCGTCCGATGAGGGCCTCGGCGGCTTTGCTCGGTGGCTGGGCGAGGCGCAGGAGCTCGTGCACGCCGAGCCCGTGGTGGTCGGGGGGGAGGCGGCGGGCATCCAGGTCGACGCGGCGCTGCTGTGGACGCGCGCGTTCGCGGAGCATGTCGAATGCTTCGTGAACCACGTGCACACGCCCTTGGGCGGCGCCCACACCGACGGCCTTCGGGCGGCCATCGGGCACGCCCTCACGCGGTACGCGCGCGACGCCCGACTCATCGACGCCACCGAGCCGCTCGAAGGCACCGACACCATGGAGGGGCTGGTGGCCGTGCTCTCGCTGCGGATGCGCGACCCGCACTTCGAAGGCCAGACCAAGACGCGCCTGCTGGATCCCAACGCGGGCCAGGCCGTCGAGAAGGCCGTCGGCATCGCGCTCGCGGACTGGTTGCGCGCGCACCCGGCGGACGCGGCGGCGGTGGTCGGGCGGGCCATCGAGGCGGGACGCGCCCGGATGGCGTCCCGACGGGCGAGTGAGCGGGCCCGCTACGAACGGGTGGAGCACCTGGTCGACAAGGACATCTACCGCCAGCAGTTTGGGATCCGAAGCAAGAACTGGCACACCTCGGCCGACTGGATCACCAATGCGGGGCTGCTCGGCCTCCACGGCGGGTCCAGCCAACTCGCCGAGGACGCCGTGGTGCTGGACGTCTGCTGCGGCTCCGGCGTGGTCGGCAACAGCTTTCGGGGCCGGGTCGGCAAGATCATCGGGCTGGACCTGACGCCCGAGATGGTGGCGCTGTCTCGCACCCGGCTCGACGAGGTGGTCCAGGGCGACGTCTACGACATCCCCTTCCCCGACGCGACCTTCGACGGGGTGTGCAACCGTGAGGTCTTGCACTTGCTTCCCCAGCCCGAACGTCCGCTCTCGGAGATATTCCGTGTCCTGAGGCCCGGCGGCCAGTTCGTCGTGGGCCAGTGGGTGCCCTTCTCCGCGATCGATGGGCCCTGGATGTTCCAGGTGGTGAAGAAGAAGCAGCCGCTCTTCGTGAACAACCTCTACGATGAGGACATGCGCGCGCTCCTTGCCCAGGCCGGCTTCGAGCGCCTCACGACGCAGGAATACCTCCAGTGGGAGGACATCGACAACTGGATCGCCACCTGGGAAACGCCGCAACTGCACCGGCACCAGATCCGCGACCTGTACCACCACTGTCCGGCCGAGGTCCGCGCCGTGCACCCCTTCGAAGTCTCTCCCAGCGGCGCCATCCGGGACTGCTGGCGTTGGGTCATCTACTCGGCGTTCAAGCCGGGGTGAGCGTCGGCCGCTCCATCCGTCCGTCGGCATGCCGTGCGAAGCGGCCCTCCTCCCGGAGGTGCACCGGGTCCGACGCAGGCCACGGCCAGCCGCCGAAGTTGGTGCGACGGTAATCGGCGAACGCCTGCTGGATCTCGGCCGGGGTGTTCATGACGAAGGGGCCGTGCTGCACCACCGGCTCGGCGATGGGGCGGCCCTGCAGCAAGAGTAACTCGCAGGCCGTTCCCGCTACGAGCGTGGCGGGAAGCTCACTGCGGAGATGGAGAGCGTGCTTCGCTGGCGACGCGACCCCATCCACCGAAAGGCCGGAGCCGGAAAAGAAGTAGAGCACGCGGTTGAGGCCGGCCACCGCCGTGGGGATGGTGAAGGTGGACCCGGCGTCGAGGCGGAGGGTCCAGATCCACACGTGGTTGCCCGGGTCCGCGGCCCAGGAGTGGGGAGGCGGCGCCGGGGGCCTGGTGTCGCCGAGCGCGCCCGCGACCAGGGTCACGGTCGCGGCCTGACCGGGGAGACCAGAGCTGACAACCGGGATGGATTCGCTCCACAACATCGAGAAGTGGGGTGGGACTCGTTTGGAGCGGCCCGGCAGGTTCATCCACAATTGGAACAGCTCGGCCGGATTGTCGCCGTCCCGTCGTAAGAGCGGGAACATCTCGCTGTGGACGATCCCGTCGCCCGCCGTCATCCACTGGGCATCCCCACGACCGAAACGAGCCGCGGCGCCCAACGAGTCGGAATGGTCGATGGTCCCGCTACGGGCAAGGGTGACCGTCTCGAAGCCGCGGTGCGGGTGCGCGGGAAAGCCGGGCACGGTCTGGCCGTGGTACATGCTCCACCCATCCTTCCCGGCGAAGTCCTGGCCCAGGTGGCGGCCCGCCAACGAAGCCGTGGGCCCCATGCGCTCGTTCCCCGGACCGTAGGCGTCGAGATGGTGGACGCAGAACAGGAAGGGGTCGAGCGTCGGCCAGGGGGGCGCGCCCAGCGGCAAGCTGCGCATGAGAGGGCTCATCCGTACGTTTAGCCCGCTGGCGAGATGAGCACGGCGCGCCCCCCCGTCTCGACCAGCACGGTGCAGGCAGGATCGGTGACCCAGGCGCGCGCGACCCGCCCGTCCACCCGGAACCAACCGTACCACCCGAAGCCGCCGTTGATGGCGAAGAGGTCCTTTCCGACTCCGCTGACCGGCGCCAGATCCAGGCAGGAGACGCGCACCCGGCGCAGGCGGGTGACCACGGTCAGCGAGTCATCGTCGCGCTCATAGCGGATCGGTGCATCGGCGAGCACCCACGCCAGGCACGCCCCGACCACGACGACGAAGCCGAGCGCGATCCACGGGGGGCGGTCGGCCACCACATCCGCCACCAGGGCACCCGCCGCCGCCAGCCACAAGAGCACCGCCAAGCCGCCGAGCACACGTGCGCGCAGGGGCAGCTTCGCGGGATGGAGCGTCACAGATCCTGGCCTAATCAGGCCCGCGGGAGCGGGCGGCGCCGACCGTGAGGGCGCGGGCCGCGCGAACCCCAGCCCGGACACCCCGATCGCGACTCTGCCGGTGGGGTGCGTAGGCGACCGAGTCGGAGCCTCGATTTTCGCTCCTGGCACACCCATTGCATTACCGTGTGACCAGTTCCCCCGCTGCTCTGGAGTTTCCCATGTTCTTGCTCCTCTCCCTCAGCTACGCCCTCGCCGAAGTCGCCGCATCAGAGATGTGCATGGCCGCCACGCCGGCGCAGACCTTCCCGGGCAACGGAGCGACCGACGTTCCGCTCAACGTGGTTCCCGCGGTCGTCTTCCAAGACAACGGCTGCGGAAACAGTGAGTGGACGCTGACCGTGACGCGGAGCGACGATGGCGAGGTGATCGGCACGGTGATCGACCCGTCACAGGACTTCCTCGCGGAGTTGGCGCTCGATGCCGACCTGGAGACCGACACCGCCTACACCCTGACGATCAGCGGCACGCGGGAGTCGATCGTGACCTTCACGACTGGAGCCGCGCTCGTGCAGCCGCACGGTCTGGTACCCGAGGTGGTGGACGTCAGCGCCACCTGGGACGACGTGTTCCATCAGGTCGTGCTGAGCGGCACCGTGCAGAACGGCACCACCGCGGGACAGGACCTGATCGTGCAGTGGCAGACCGCGGCACCCAACGGAGACAACGAGCTCACCACCACCTTCGTCGACGCCGCCGGCACCGAGGCCGAACGCGCCTACGTGGCGGGCAGCTCCACCGAGGCGCCCACCGAATGGTGCCTCACCCCGTCGATCCGCGAGGCCGACGGCACCTGGAACGAAGACGAGGCGGTGTGCGGCGCGGTCGAGGATCAGACCACCGAGGTGATCTTCTCGTGCAGCACCGGCAGCGGGAGTGCGTCGGTGCTGGCCGCGCTGCTGGCGAGCGCTTCCCTGCTGGCTCGTCGGGCCCGTCGCGCATGATTCGATCACGACGGGCGGCGGCGGCGCTCCTCGTCGCGCTCATAGGCTGCGACGGCACCGAGCCTCCCGCCGACCCCACCACCTGCGAGCTCGCCAACGAACGAATGGGCGAGACCGTGTGTGTGGAGTCGGTCGCGACCCGGAGCGTCTGGGAGGCGCTTGCGCTCGACGCGCCTCAGGTGGACATCGGCAATGCCCTGAAGTACCTCGTGCCCGTCGACGAAAGCGCCCCGCTGCCGGCGATGTTCGTCAATTCCCAGCGCTTCAAGCTCCACTACGACTTCCTCCTGGAGGTCTTTCCCGAGCACTACGCGGCGATGACGTGGGCCCAGTACGTGGCGATGGTGATCAGCCCGCCGGACCGGGTCTACTGGGGCGGGGATGTCTCGGAATACCTGGAGGCGGGCGGCAAGACCCGCTTCGGCTTCATCGTCTGGGACGACCCTGCCGACGAGGCGTCGATGCCGAGCTATGACGACGTGCTCTACGTTTGGCGCGAGCTTCAACCAAGGTTCTCACTGGACGAGCTGATGTTCGTCCCCGCGTCGCAGAACCAGCGGGAGGCGGTGGCCTCGTGGACCAGCGCGCCCTTCGCCATCCGCGGCGAGGACCACCTCACCTATGAAGCCTACAACGAGGCGGTGGGCTTCGGAACTCTCCGCCTCCAACCCTTGGACACCTTGGAGGCGGACAGCCTCGCCGGCGGCTTCGGCTACCAGGACCTGCTGGTGCTCGACGAAGCCCCGATGGACCTGAGCCGCGTCGTCAGCGGCGTAGTGACCGGAACGCGACAGGCCGCCCTGAGTCATGTCAACGTCCGCATGAGCACGCGCGGCACGCCGAATTGCTACACCGCCGAGCCCTGGACCAAGCTGGCCGGGTGGGAGGGCCAGCTTGTGCGCCTGGAATGCGCCGGTGACGCGCTCCTGGTCAGCGCGGCGACGACGGAGGAGGCCGAAGCGTGGTGGACGAGCATCCGCCCCGACCCGGTCACCGTCGAGCCGCCCGACACCGAGTGGACGGCGCTCGTGCCGCTCTTGGACGTCCCGACCGACACCGAGACCGAACGGCATCGAAATTTCCTTCGTTTCGGTGCGAAGGGCGCCAACCTCGCGACGCTGTATCAGCGCATCGATCCGGGCCCGCAGTTCGACGGGTTCCTCATTCCTTTCGCTCTCTACAGCCGCTTCCTGGACCACCGCTGGGCGGCCCCCGTCGCCGACGGTACCGAGGCGCTGAGCTTCGCCGAAACCATCGCCGCGTGGCACGCCGACCCGGCGTTTTTGACCAACGCCGCGCTGCGCTCGGAGCGCCTCGCCGCCCTTCGCGCCGCGATGCTCGCCGCTCCCGTGGACCCCGCAGACCTGCTCGCCATCCGGACGATGGTCGAGGCCGAGTTCGGCGGCGGGGACGTCATGGTGCGCTTTCGTAGCTCGTCCAACGCCGAAGACGGCGTCGCGTTCTCGGGCGCGGGGCTCTACGACAGCGTCAGCGCCTGCGTCGCCGACGAGCTCGACGACGACAGCGCCGGCCCGAGCCGCTGCGACGACGACAAGGACGAGGAAAAGCTGGTCGCCGACGCGCTACGCGCCGTCTGGGCCAGCACGTGGAACAGCGGTGCCTGGGAGGAGCGCGCCTGGTACGGCATGGAGCAGGCGGACGTCGCGATGGCGATTCTGGTCAACGACCAGTCGGAGCGCGAGCAGGCCAACATCGTCGCGTTCACCGGCAACCCCACCAACGCCGACACGCGTTGGCTGGTGGAGGCTCAAGCGGGCGACATCGACGTCGTCGCCGCGGAGGCGGGCGTCTCGCCCGAGCGCACCCTGCTCACGGTGATGTTCGACGCGGTGACCGGGATCGAGCGGGTGGACGGGTCCAGCGAGGTCCCGGAGGGGGAGTTCGTGCTCTCGGACGCACGCCTCTACGAGGTGGGCGCGCTGCTCGTGGAGGTGGAGGCGGTCATGCCCCACGATGGCGCGCTCGACGGGCTCACCTTCCTGTGGGACACCGAGCAGAAGCTCCTGGACGACGGGCGGCTGGTCATCAAGCAGGTGCGCCCGTTCGCGAGGGGAGAGTAGCTACTCCGCCGGCCAGGCGTACTCCGCGCCCGCCGACAGGTGCGCGTCGTCGTCCATGGCATAGAGTTGAACCGTTCCGGTGAGCGTGCAGGACTCTTCGTCCTCGGTCGAGGTCCAGCTGGCCAGCAGGGTGCCGTTCACGAACACCGCCGGCCGCTCCGTTCCAGGCCCGTTGTCCTGCACGATGACGGCGAAGTTGGCCGACACCGAGATGTCGTCTTCGCCTTGGGGGTCGGTGGCGGTGCCGTTGACGATCCAGGTCGGTTCGGAGTCCACGTTCACGGTGCAGGTGACCGAGGTGATCGCCACGACCGGCGCGTTGACGTCGACGTCCGAGTCGGCATCGGCATCGGCATCGGCATCGGCGTCGGCGTCGGCGTCGGCGGAATCGCCCAGCGCGACCGGATCGCCGAACAGGCCGCAGCCTGCGAACCAGAACGGGACCGAGAGGGAAAGGCGACGCATGAGCCACTCCTACGAGATGCGAGTGGAGTATGCCTCGAAATCGGTGACGAGGCGACGCAGCCGCGTTCGAGACTCGGGCGCGTCGGTCAGCTCCTCCACCGGGTCGACGCCGCGCGGCAGCGGCAAGAACTCGGGCTCCCCCGCCAGGGTGGACACCGGCGCGCCCAGCCAGTGACCGTCGCGACGCACGAAGCGGTCGTCGCCGCTGACGAAGGCCAGCTGATTGTACTTGAAGCGCGGCAGCGTCTTGCCCTGGGAGTCGTACCACGCGCTCTCGAGGACGCACTGGCTCAGCTCCGGTGCGCGCACGATGCTGGGCGCGACGTCGACCCCGGCGGCCTCCAGCACGGCGCCGTGAACGTCGCGGGCGCTGACCGGTCGCGCCACCGTCCGGGCGGCGCCGCCAGGCTCGAGCCAGAAGAGCGGCACCCGATTGCCCCCGTCGGTGACGTTGTTGAAGTGGTAACTCCACCCCATCTCACCGAAGCAGTCGCCGTGATCGGAGCCGACCATCACCGTCGTATCGCGACCTTCGTGCAGTTCGCGCACGAAGTCGTCCACCTGGCCGGCAATGCGCTCCCAGGCGATTCGTTGCCGGGACTTGATGCGCCCCATGGTGCCGGGACCGAAGGGCTGTTTCCCCGTGGTCATGAAGGTCTGATTCACCAGGTGGTACAGGCCCACGACCTCGGTGACCGCGTCCAGACCACGCCCGAGCGGCTCGAAGATCGGGGCGACGTGGTAGGGAAAGTGGGTCTCCATCAGGTTGATGAACAAGAAGGTGGGCTGGTTCTTTCGTTCATTGTGGGCGAGGATCCGCCGCGCACGATCGAATATCTCCGCCACCGTGTCCTGGAGCCAGACCTTGCCCGCTTCGATGTCCTCCGACAGCTTGCCCCGGATCCAGTCGGTGGACAGGACCTTCTTGCGCAGGCGCGGCTTCCCGACGAGCACCATCGCCTCGTGGAGCTTGCGATGCTGCGGAGGCACTTCCTTCCAGATGCGGACCACCTGGTCAAAGCCGCGATCCAGGCCGAAGATGTGCGTCGTGGCCACGTTGGCGGTGACCTGATGGGTGGAGTACCCCCGGGCGCGCAGCCGCTCCGCGAGGGTCGGCACCGCGGGGTCGAGCCCCTGGCGACTCTGGGTGTCAGCGCCGTGTTCGTGGGGGAGCAGCCCCGTGAACATCGACGCCGTGGCGGGCAGCGTCCAACAGCCGGCGCTGCGGGCCGACGCAAACTGTGTGGAATGTCCCACCACGTAGGGCAGACGCGGACCATCACCGCCATACACAGAGTCCCACCGCAGGGAATCCGCGACGAGCATGACGATGGCGGCAGGCCGGGACAAGGCCGCGATGGCTAACTCCGTGCCGCCCCTCGCGCCGCCGCCCCCGACGCCGGCCCCGTCCGGTCGCTGGCGGTGGTTGGGCATCGGGGCCCTGACCGTCGGAGCCGTCGGCCTCGTGGCCGCGCTGGGCGAAGACGTCGTGTCCACCGCGGCGGCCCTCGTGCACCGGGCCGTCGGCGGGGGCCGCCTCTACTGGAGCCAAGGCGACAGCGTGCCCGTAGAGCTTCCGTTGGCCTTGCAGTTACGCCGCCACTGGGGCCCCACCGACACCGTGATTGCGCCCCAGTGGAGCCATCCGGCCACCGGGATGGCGCTGGCGGAGCTGCGCTTCGACCGGCCCCCCGACCCGCGGGGCGTGACCGTGGTGATCGTGGACCTGGACCCAGCCCACTGGCGGTTCCGGGTCTACGGGCGCCCGGATTGGCGTCGCGACAGTGTGGCCGATCTGGCGGACGAAGCCAGGTTGTCCATCGCCATCAATGCCTCCTACTTCGCCGAGGATGGCCCGCTGGGGCTGGTGGTGAGCGACGGGACCGTGAGGAATCGGCAGGGCAGCCGGCGCGCGGCGCACTTCGTGGTGGACAAGCCGCTGGCGCCGCCGCGGATCGTGAACCAAAGAAACGCCCAGGTCGCCGGTATCGAGCAGGGTTTTCAGGGTTTTCCCGCCATCATGTCCGGCGGACGTACCTTTGCGTACATGCGCACCGGGGGGCGCGGCTTCTCGGTGCGCGACGTCGACCGCCGCTCGGCGGGGTGCACCGACGGTCGCGGGCACGTGCTCTTTCTGGCAACCGACACCTGGACCAGCGGGCTGTCGTTTACCGACCTGGCGACCATCCTCGGCGCGCTGGGCTGCGTGGACGCGATGGCCTTCGACGGCGGCGCGTCGACGTCGATGCGGATCGACGTGGGCGAGGTGCGCCGCCATGTGGACGGGCTCGACGGGGTGCCGGTGATCGTGGGGGCAGAGATGCGCTAGGTGCGTTCCGGGGGGGCTCACGCCGTCGCGAGCGGCACGTGGCACAGTCCCCAGCCATCCCACCCTGGATGCAACCCACGAATTCGCATCGCCTCCTGGATGCAACGTGGCGACCGCAGCGGCCGCCGGCGCGGCGGATCTCCTCCGAAAGACCGGCGTTCATCCATGCCGTCTCGCCACCATCTGATACGGGACGCGCCTCGGGTTGCATCTGGACCGGGATGCGTTTCGTGCGGTTGCATCTGGGTGGGGATGGGCGCGCCACGGCGGGGCCTGGGCGCGGGCTCGTGAGGGGGAGTCGTGAGCGTGAGCGTGAGCGTGATCGGCCCACGCCGCTCTTCTATTCTCGTTCCGCCGCCAGACCAAAGGTGAAGAGTCCAATCAGCTCCAGCGTCGCCGCCGCCGGGTCACGCGGGGCCTCCCCCAACAACCAGGACCAGGCCAGGCGCTCGACGCCCCCGGTGATGGCCAAGGCGACAGTCGCCGTCTCATGGGGCCGGAGCAGCCGGCGCGCCACTGCGTCCTGGAGGATGTCGGCGGTGAGGATGTCGATTTGCGCGCTCCAGTGGCGCACCACCTCCCCGCCGGGGCCGGCGCTGCGCATCTCGCGGAGCACCAGCCGCGCGCCATCCGCGTGGTCCGCGACGCCGGCCGCCAACGCCGCGCCGAGCGCAGAATAGACGTCCGGCGGGTCCGCGCCCCCGGCCAGGGCGTCGCGCGCCCCCGCGATCGCGACGACCAGCGGCGTGTAGAACCGCGCGACGACATCGGTGAAGAGCGCGTGTTTGTCCGTGTAGTAGAGGTAGAACGTTCCCCTCGCGACGCCGGCGCGCTCGACCATGCGTTCGACGGTCGCCGGGGCGTAGCCGACGGCGAGGAACTCCTGCACGCCGGCGGCGTCGATACGGCGGCGTTTGTCGAGTTTGTTCTCTTCGCGGCGGCCCATCGCGGCGGGCGTATCCGGACCGGGGGGGCTTGACATTTATGACGACCGTGTCATTATTGGCACATGCTCGGCATCCCGCTCGCTTTGTTCACCGCCGGCGCCTTCGAATGGTGGGCGCACAAGTACGTCCTCCACCACCTGGGCCGCGGCCGCGCCACCTTCTGGTCCTTCCACTACCACGAGCACCACTCCCACAGCCGTCGCGACGAGATGCGTGACGCGGACTACGCGCGCTCGCCGTTTCGGTGGAACGCCCAGGGCAAAGAACTCGCGGCCTTGACGGCGATGGCCCTGCCGATCCTCGCGGTGAGCCCGTGGGCACCGTGGTGGTCGTTGACCAGCCTGTACTGCCTCGTCAACTACTACCGCGTCCACCAGCGCGCCCACCTGGACCCCGAGTGGGCCCGCACCCACCTGCCGTGGCACTACGACCACCACATGGGCCCCGACCAGGACCAGAATTGGGGCGTCACCTGGCCATGGATGGATTGGCTCATGCGTACGCGCGTTCGTTATGCGGGGACCGAGAAGGAACAGGCGGACCGCGCCCGGCGCTCCAAGGCGATAGCTCCCGCGGCGTGAGCGACGCCTTCGTCAACCCTGAGCGCGTCGCGCGCGTGGCGGCCGCGCTGGAACAGCGCCTCGGCAGCGTGGTGGCGGTGTGCGAGGCGCTCAACCGCCGTCACAACGTCAGCGCGGTCCTGCGCAGCTGCGAGGCCTTCGGGATTCACGAGGTCCACCTCGTCACTCCCAGCTTCCGACCAGCCTACGGGACGGCCCGGGGGGCCGAGCGCTGGGTGGTGCGCCACCGCTTCGAACACGTCGCCGACTCGTTCGTGGCGCTGCGGGCCCGCGGCTTCCGGGTGTATGCGGCCGACCTGGACGCGGCCGCCTACACCCCGGAGACGGTGCCGGTCGACACGCCGGTAGCCGTGGTCTTCGGAAGCGAGATGCTCGGTGTCAGCGCCGAAGCCCGCGCCGCGTGCGACGGCGTCATCCGCGTGCCGATGGTCGGCCTCACCGGCTCGCTCAACGTGAGCGTCAGCGCCGCCATCATCCTGCGCGCCCTGGCCGAGCGGCGGCGAGCGCTGGTGGGTCCGGACCTGTCGAGCGAGGAGAAAGCACGATTCCTGCGCGAGTGGCTGGAGGCTGAGGAGCGCGCGGCGCGCGGGGAAGCGGCGCGGACAGCGGCGGTCGCGGCAGCATCGGGAGCTCACCGCGAAACGTAGAACCGGGTCGCGTACTCCCCCACCATCCGGTCGGTGTGGAAGGCCTGGAGACAGGTTTCGAGGCTGCGGCGCATCCGCGTCAGCCACGCACGGGGGATCCCGTGGGAATCGCGGTCGAAGAACTCCGGTACGACCTGGTCTTCGAGGATGGAGAACAGGCTTTGCGCGTCGGCGGCGTCCTGCTCGTCGGCGCTGGCGTACTCTCGGGCTTCTCCCACCGCAAAGCCGTTGGTGCCGTCATAGGCCTCGGGCCACCAACCGTCCAGGACGCTGGCATTGACGCCGAGGTTGAGCGGCACCTTCATGCCGCTGGTGCCGCTGGCTTCACGTGGGCGTCGTGGCAGGTTGAGCCACAGGTCCACGCCCTGGGTGAGACGACGGCCCAACTCCATGTCGTAGTCGGGCAGAAAGACCACCCGGCCGCGGAAACGTTCGTCGCGCGTCCAGGAGAGCACCTCGCGGATGATCGCCTGCCCGGCGCCGTCGCGGGGGTGCGCCTTTCCGGCGAAGAACAGGTGGATCGGGTGGCGGAACAACAGCCGAGCCAGCCGGTCCGGGTCCGAAAAGAGGAGGTTACCCCGCTTGTAGGGCGCGAAGCGCCGCGCGAAGCCCATGCACAGCGACTGGCTCACCAGCGTCTTTTGGCCCGTCCGACGCCGGGCATAGCCGACCAGCTCGAAGCGGAGATCGTTGCGGAGCCCCCACAGCTCGTGATCCGAGATGTCGGCCAGCGACACCGCCCCGCCCTGCCGCCAGTCCGGGCTGGCCCGGTCCAACATCTCCGCGACCCGTGGGTGGATCCAGCTCGGCACGTGCACGCCGTTGGTCACGTGCTGGATCGGCACATCGTCCTCGTCCAGTTCGGGCCAGAGCTCCTGCCACATCGCGCGGCTGACCTGCCCATGCAGCGCCGCCACCCCGTTGGCCGACCGGGACCCCCGCAGCGCCAGCACGGTCATGCACAGCGTCTCGCTCATGTCTCCGGGCTTGACCCGGCCCAGGTCCATGATCGCCCCTTCCGGCAGGCCCATGGCGATGCGCATACCCGCGAGCGCCTCGTTCTTGAGCTCCCAGCCGAAGCGGTCATGTCCGGCGGGCACCGGCGTATGCGTCGTGAACACACAACGTGCGCGTGCCGCTGTCAGCGCGGCATCACGCTTCAGACCGGCCTCGATGCCCTCGCGCCAGAGCTCCAGGATCGCGAAAGCGCAGTGACCTTCGTTCAGGTGCACGACCGCGGGGTCGATCCCGAGCGCACGCAGCAGGCGCAGGCCGCCGATCCCCAGCAGCACCTCCTGTCGGATGCGCATGCCCTCGTCGCCGCCGTAGAGCTGCCGGCTCAACTGGCGATGCTCGGGCGGATTCTCGGGGAGGTCGCTGTCGAGCAGCAACAGGCGCACCCGACCGACGTCCACCTCCCACGCGGTGGCCAGGTAGTACCCTCGACCGTGCGGAACGCGGACGGTGACGTCCAGGCGGCGCATCGGCATCAGCTCCAGCGGCACCTTGGGGTAGGCGCTGACCTGCCCGCCGTACTCGATCACCTGTTTGAAGTAGCCCTCCCGGTACAACAAGCCGACCGCCACAAAGGGAAGCCCTAGGTCGGAGGCGGATTTTACGTGGTCTCCGGCGAGCACTCCGAGCCCGCCCGAATAGATCGGCAACGACTCATGGAGCGCGAACTCCATCGAAAAGTACGCCACCGGAGCGCGCAGCTCCGGCACATGCTGCGCCGCCCAGGTGTCGCCGGTCTCCATGTAGGAGCGAAAGTGGTGTTCCACCGCTTCGAGGCGAAGAAGCGGCGTGCGGGCGGCGAGGGTCTCGTCGGAGAGCTCAGCGAGCAGGTGCACCGGGTTGTGGTGCAGCTCGGCCCAGCGTTCCGGGTCCAATCGGCGGAAGATCGCCCCGGCCTCTGGATTCCAGCACCACCAGAGATTGTTGGCGAGGGCATCGAGGCGGGAGCGGATGGGAGTCATGCCGCAGCAAGGTCGCGCGGCGCGGGCTTGGCGGCAAGCTAGTCCAGCGGGTTGCCACCCGCCGAATGCAGCACGATCCGCGCCCGGTCAACGTGCGTCGCTGGGGTGGTTCGGGACCGCGCCAGGGAATCCGCACCGAAACTTCCCTGCCATCGACGCCATGCCCCCCAATTTGCGACAGTGGCCGAGCCATGGGGGAGGATTTGCGACAGTGGAGTCGGAATCTCGCGCCTCGGGTCGAAGGCGCCACCAACCAACGCCGAGAATTGCCCGAGGACGGGCAACCGCAGCCCCGCCGAGCGCCCCTGTGTCGCAATTCGGGGGGCATGGCTCCCGAGGGTGTCGCATTTTGGGGGGCATGGCCTGGTTCAGCGGGCCGTGTTGTAGAAGGCGATGAACGCGCGAACTTGCGCGGCGGGGCCGTCCCGACTCTTGATTGACCCTCTGCGCAGGAGCGAGCTGGCCAACTTGCCGAACCAGCGCTCGACCTCGTTGGGCCACGAGCATCCATGACCTCCGCACGACCACGCTCAGCGCGCGTCCTGGCCCCCTCCAAAGGCGACCCCGGCGCTGACGACGGCCCGAAAGGTCGAGGCCGACCAGTGCCAGCTCATCGAGCCATCGGGCAGAAGAATATCCCCGGAGACGGTGGCGAAGGCCAGGACCGAATCGATGCGGAAGGCGACCACTCCCGCCACCGGGCTGCTGCCGAACACCACGCCGACCGCGCCGTGCCCGCTGACGCCTACGACCCCGATGGCATCGGCGTAGTCAGGCAGTCCGAGCCGGCCGGCGGCCCCGAGCCCGCCCTCCGCAAACCCACGCGCCGTGCCGTCGCCAAAAGTCCACGACGCGCCCAGCTCCGCCGAAACCTCCCACGTCGACCCGTCGAAATCCAAGGGCTCAGACTCGTAGCGGAGCGTCTGACGCCCCGCGCCCGCGTACACCCGAAGCTCGAAGCGCCGAACGCGCGCGGCACCGACCACGCGTCGATGCGCGTGATGAGCCTCTGATCCACCGCGCTCACCGATTCCGCGGTGAGCACTTCGGGCACGGGCCGGATCAGGGCGAAGTCGGCCGCGTCACCGCGGTAGTCCATGGCCAGGGTCAGCGTGGTGTGGGTGCCCTCGTTGGCCAGGACGGCCCGACTCTCGGTGTTGGCGAGCAGCGCGCCGTCGCCACCGACGAAGGTTCCGCAGATGGCCTGGGCCTCGGCGGCGAGCAGGAGTGCGTCATCGGCACCTCGGCCGGAGAACGTCCGACCTGCTGGTGGTGTGACAGGCGCGGCGGGGACTGGGGCAAACGCCGGGCGAGCACTCGCGCCAAGCGCTATAATTGTCGCGACGATCACTGGAATGTGGTCAACGAAAGAAGAGGTCATTTCGGTACCGCAAGCTCCCGAAACAGCCACGGCAGCGACACGTCCATCCGGTAGTCGATGTCGGAGTGATCGTCGTCGAACTCCTCGTACACGTGCTCGACGCCGTACCGGGTCAGGCGCTCATGGAGCATTCGTGCACCGTACAAGAGCATGTACTGGTCCTTTCGCCCGCAGTCCACGAAGAGCCCGCGCCTGGGCAGCGTCGCGCCACGGGCGTCGAGCATCCGGACCGGATCGTGTTCGAGCCACGCGGCCCAGCGCTCGGACGCCACCTCGCCGGTGTGCGCATCGAAGGGCAGGTGGTAGCGGCCGGGGATCGCGTCGATGGGATCGTAGCTGGCCGCCATCCCGAGCAGCATGATCCCCATGATCTCGTCGTGGACGAGCTTCTCCTTCTTGTGCAACGACGCGAGGTACCGCTCGGGGTCCCCGTCATGGGGCGCCAGTTGGCGTAGCAGGATGGGGAAATCGCGCTGGTAGACGTACTCGAAGTACGCGTCGCCCGAGTGACAGACCGCAGCCATCCATACGTCCGGTCGCGACATCCAGTGCACGATGGCGCCATAGCCGCCGCTGGACTTGCCGAAGACACCTCGCCGGCCGGTGCTCGGGAAGCGGGACTCGACCAGGGGCACCAGTTCGTCGCACAGGAGGTCCATGTACCGACCGACCGCGCTGCTGTTGAGGTACTGGTTGCCCCCGAAGCGCGTGAAGCAGTCGGGGAGCACCACCATCACCTCCCCGATGGCGCCGCGCTGATGGAGGGTGGCCAGACGATCGGGGAGGTTCAGCCCAAACGGCTTCCAGTTGAGGTGGCTCCGGCCGGTTCCGGTATAGCCGACCAGGTCACACATCAGCGCGAGGGGCGTCGTTCCGTTCCAGCCGGGAGGTGTCCAAACGGTGACGTCGCGGACCGACGGGTCCCCGGAGGCGTTCCCGCGCAAGGTCTCGAATTCGTGCCGAAACGAATGAAGCGTGCCCTCGTGGGCCTGGGGCGTCCTCCGCACTCAGCGCTCCACGTGGTCACCGAGCCTACCACGCCGTCGGCATCGACGAGCCCGACCGCGATAGGAAGCGCCGATGATCCGGCGCCTCGACCACATTGCCATCGCCGTTCCCGACCTGCAAAGGGCCATCCGACTGTACGCCGAGGATCTGGGCCTGACCCTGGCCGGCACCGAGGACGTCCCGACGGAACGCACCAGCACCGCGTTTTTTCCCATCGAAGGCACGCGCATCGAGCTGGTGCACCCGATGGACGGTCAGGGGCCGATCGCGACGTTCCTGGACAAGCGGGGCGGCGGCCTCCACCACGTCTGTTTCGAGACCGACGACCTCGACGGCGACGTGGTGCGGCTGAAGGGTCGGGGCTGGATCTTCCTGAGCGAAGCGGCGAGGCCCGGGGCGCACGGCAGCCGCGTGATCTTCGCCCACCCGCGCTCCTGCGAAGGCGTCCTCGTCGAGCTTTCAGAGCCTGCGAAGGCGTCCGCATGAGGGTCGTCGGGCTCACCACCAGCACCGCCGACCGGAAACGCCGCGCCGGGCAGCGGCTGGTCATCGGCCTGGCGGGCACCTCGATCAACGAAGAGGAGCGTGCCTTCATCCGCGAAGTGCGGCCCGGTGGCTTCATCCTGTTCGGTCGCAACGTGGAGGACGCCGCCCAGGTTCGCGAGCTGAACCGGGAGCTGCGCGCCTGCCTCCCCGAGGACCTGCCGCCGATCCGGACCGTCGACCAGGAGGGCGGCCGGGTTCAGCGGGTCAAGGCGCCGGCGACGCTCTGGCCGCCGATGCGGCACCTGGGAAACGTCGCCGATCCGGAGCTGACCCGCCAGGTCGGCGCCGCCCTCGGGCGCGAAGTACGCGCGTGCGGGTTCGACCTGGATTTTGCGCCGGTGGCCGACGTCGACAGCAACCCGAAGAACCCGGTCATCGGTGACCGGGCCTTCGCCACCAAACCGAGACCCACCGCCGGCCATGTCGCGTCCTTCATCCAGGGGATGCAGGGGGAGGGATGCATCGCCTGCGCCAAACACTTCCCCGGACACGGCGACACCACCGTCGACAGCCACCTCGACCTGCCGGTCGTCGAAAAAGACCCTCCCGACCTTGACCAGGTCGAACTTCCGCCGTTCGTGGCCGCGGTCCGAGCGGGGGTTGGCACGGTGATGACCGCGCACGTGGTCTACCCCGGGTGGGACGAGGACCGCCCGGCGACGATGTCCGCCCGCATCGTGCGCGGGCAACTCCGGGAGCGCCTCAACTTCGGAGGGGTGGTCTTTTCCGACGACATGGAGATGAAGGCGGTTCGCGGGAGATATCCACTGGAGATGCAGTTGCACGAGGCGACCTCCGCGTCGGTGGACGTGTTCCTGATGTGCAAGGAACTGCCGCTCGCCCATGAGGCCTGGGAGCTGCTGGTGCGGATGCAGGAACACGACAAGGCCCACGAGGACGCGGCGATCGAGAGCGTCAAGCGCTGGAACCTCCTTCGGGAGCGCTTCTTTGTCGATGCGTCGCCACAGCCCGGGCTGGAGGTCCTGGGCTGTCCTGACCATCAGTTGCTCGCCGCCCGCATCCGGGCGCAGGGAGGCCAGTCGTGAGGTTGCTCGTCGCTACGATACTGATGGTGGCGTGGTCGCCGGGGACCGGGCACGCGTGCGAACCGGTCGCCGAGGTCCCCGAGGCGCTGCAGGTGGCGTGGGTCAGCAAGGTGCCTGCCACCGCGGCGAACCAGACCTGGCTCCAGGTGGTGCAGCTGGGCGATCTTCGTGCGCTCGTCACCCGGTCGGCCCGAGACAGCGGCACCGCGCTCCGCGCCCTGGGCCTGCTCGGGCGGGTCCAGAAGCCGCGCGCTGCCTACAAGGTGACGGTCTTCGAGGTCTCCCGCAGCACCCTGTGCCGGCCGATGCTGGGCGTGCCGGGGACCGTCGTTGCGGGCGTCCCGATCTGCGACACGCCCGAGCAGCGCGCCGGTGCCGGAGTCAGGACGGGGTCCTATTCTTCCTGCGGCTACGGCACCGATCTGGGCGCTGGCGTACGCGGTCTCGACGTTTTCCGCGTCCGCTGGGCCGACGCGGTGACCAAGGGATTCTGCGTGCTCCCCTGGGAGCGCATGTTGGCCGAAGGGTGAGCGTTATTCCTCAGTCCCACTTCCAAAATTCGCGCCGAGCTGAATCATCATGCCCCAGGTGGTGATGTCCGCGTCGTTGAGCACGTCGGCGCCGAACCCGCGATACCCACTCGCCTCGATGGCGACGAGCCCGTAGGTCCCGCGGGACAGCGGTGGCCGCCAGGAGAGGCCGCCCCCGTACTGGAGCCAGGGGTAGAGGCGATCCCCCGGGTTGTACACCGGGTTGACGGTGAGCCCAGCGTAGGGTCGCCGGCGTCCCGGCGGCATGGGGAGCTAACGCGCTGGCGCACGCCGCACGACGGGCGTAAGCTCCGCGACCCGGCCACCGTACCTCGTCGATGCTCCTCCTCGCGCCCGCGCTCGCCGCCACCCTCGCCGTCCTCCCGCTCGACGGGCGCGGTGTCAGCGCCGAAGAAGCAGACGAAGCCACCGAGCTGCTGCGTGACGCGCTGGCCGCCGATGGCCGCTTCGACGTGCCGAGGGGCACGGCCATCGGCACTGCCCTGGCGCTCGGGCACGAGACGGAGCTCCGACACGCGCGAGAACAGGCGGCCGCCGGACGCGCGCTGCTGGGAAAGGGAGACGCGCGGGGCGCCGTCGCCGCCTTGGACGAAGCCGTCAGCCTACACATCCCCGCGGGCTCGGCCTGGGCGCGGCGCAGCGAGCTCGCCGACGTGGCGTGGGCCATGGCCGACGCGCATCTTCGCCTCGGCGACACCCCGGCCGCCAAAGAAGACCTCGTCGCCCTGGCGCAGCTCTGGCCGGGGTACACCCGGTCCCGCGCCCAGGCCAAGGGCACGGCCGCGAAGATGTTCTCGGAGATCGAGCTCGACGCGGCGAAAGAGCCCTGGGAGCCGCCTAGCGAGGCCCAGGTGATCGCCCTTTTTGCCGCGCTCGGCAGCGACCATCTGCTCTTCGGATCGCTCGACGGGGACGGGACGCTTCGCCTTTCCCTCCACGACACCGACGGGGACGTGGAGACCCTGAGCACCGCGGTGACCCTTCCGCTCGACGCCCTCTCCGAGGAGTGGACCCACGTGGCGAGCGAGGTCGCTCAGCTCACCGGTGGGCGCGGGCGCGGCCGGGCCCCCGAGGACGACGTCGGCCTCGCGGGCCTCGACGAGCTGGAGCTCGACGAACCCTCGGTGATCCAGCCGTCGGCGCCCGTCCGCCCTTCGCGGCCGGTGAAGATTCGCGAGGGAGGAGGCGGCCTGCGCTACGACGACGGCCCGATCACCGGAAAGTGGTGGTTCTGGCTGGCGCTGGTGGGGGCGGTGGGTGGAGGCACGACCGTCGCGATCGCCGCCAGCCAACCCGCGGAGGTGGTGACCGTCCACGAATCGCCGGTCTGGAGCGTGACAGTGGTGTCCCCGTTACGCGATTGATTGACAAAAGGACGCCGAACCCGTAGGTTCGGCCGCTCCGTTTCCTCTGGGGTGGCGATCATGCGCGTCGTGTGCGACAATTGCGGTGCTTCCTACAAGATTCCCGACTCCAAGCTCACCCAGAAGGTGAACAAGGCCACCTGTCGGAAGTGTGGGAATCCGATCATCATCAGCCGGCCGGACGCGGCCCCGGCCCCCGGTCCGTCCGCCGAGGAGCTGGCCGACGAGCGTACCCTCATCAGCACCCCGGCCGATCTCGAGCGGCAGGTCCGCAGCCGGACCGCCGCCCCGAGCGACGACGGTAGCGCGGATCCCCGGCCCACGCAGATCTCGCCTGACAACTCCGGCGCGGAGATGACCGTCCCCCGCGAGTCGGCCTCGGTGCTGGACGAACCACCACCACCCTCGGGGGATGCGCCCACCATCGCCTCCGTCGAACCCGCGCCCCCGCCAGCCTACACGCCCGCGCGGGCGGCCCCAGCCGTCGCGCCGTCGCGCCAGGTCGTGGGAACGCTGCCGCCGCCGACCGCGGCGCCGCCGCCCCCTCCACTGTCCGCGACCCCACAACGCATCGCCGCTGCCTACGATGCGGCTGCCGCCGGCCCGCCGCCCCGGCCGCCCCCGCGCTCCGCCGACAAGCCCCCCTACGATCCGCGGGGCGACCTGACTTTTGCGGCGCTGCTGGCGCTCCTGGGCATGGGAGGCGCGCTCTTGAACCTGGTGTCCGCGGCCCTCGACTTCTCGGCCATCGGGGCGGTCGGGACCTTCATCACGGTGTTCGGCTCCGCGGGGACCGTCCTCGTCATTCTCACCGGCGGGCGCGGCACCCGTCCCGCCAGCATCGTGCTCGGGGGGGCGGGCGGATTCTTTCTGGCGACGATTCTTGGCATCGCCCACTTCCTCGCCTGCGGCGGAATCGCCGGAATCGTGGCCGACGGGCCTCCGGCCCTGGTTCGGAGCACGCCGACTCCCGTCGCCGTGCCGCCACCGACTCCGGTGCCGGTACCCGTACCCGTGCCCCGCGTGGAGCCCGCGCCGCTGGTCGAGCCTGTCGTCACACCCACTCCCCCCGCGGCGCCGCCCGCGCTCCTGAGCGCGCCGACGGCCCCGATCGCGTTTGAGTTTCCTGAGCCCAAGCCGGTCGCGCCCAAACCCGCCGAGCCCAAGCGCACGCCGGAGCGCATCCCGGCCAAGCCGACCGAGGCGGCCAGGCCGAAGCCGCCCCCGGCCGCAGAAGAGGGCAGGACCCTTCCGGTCAGCGTCATCGACACCATGATGAAGACCAACAAGGGCGTGAAGATCTGCTACATCAAAGAGAACAAAGCCAGCGGGGAGATGCCCAGCAACGTCAGGCTGAAGATGACCATCCAGCCTTCAGGCTCGGTGTCCTCGGCCAAGATTCCATCCGGCGACTGGAAGGGCACCGACTTCGATTCATGTCTGTCAGCGGCCGCCCAGGCCATCGTCTTCCCGGAGTTCGACGGCGAAGCCCTCAGCATGACGTACGCGTTCCCGAACTTCTGAGCGCTCCGGCGCGCGGCCGGAGATTGGCAGTTCTTCGGCAGACGGTTGCGCGCGGGCTCGCCGCGGGTGAGACGGCGCCCCCTCCGGAGCTGCCATGAACTTGCGCAACCTTGCCATCATCGCCCACGTCGACCATGGCAAGACCACGCTGGTGGACTTCCTCCTGAAGCAGAGCGGGACCTTTCGCGCCAACGAGCACGTCGCCGACCGGGTCATGGACTCCATGGACCTGGAACGGGAGCGCGGGATCACCATCATGGCCAAGGTGGCGTCGATCCACTTCGGCGACACCAAGATCAACATCGTCGACACCCCGGGCCATGCCGACTTCGGCGGTGAGGTCGAGCGCACCCTGAAGATGGTCGACGCGGCCATCCTCCTGGTCGACGCCAGCGAAGGCCCGCTGCCCCAGACCCGCTTCGTGCTGCGAAAGGCGCTGGAGCAGGGCCTCGCCATCCTGGTCTGCGTCAACAAGATCGACCGCCCCGATGCCCGCGTCCAGGAGGTGGTCAACGAGGTGTACGACCTGTTCATCGACCTCGGCGCAGACGAAAAACAGATCGAGTTCCCGTTGCTGTACGCCGTGGCGCGCGAAGGCTGGTGCACCGCCACCTACGGCGAACGGAACGACAGCCTCCTCCCCATGTTCGAAGCCATCATCAAGCACGTGCCCCCGCCCAAGGTCACGCTCGACGGGGATCTGCAGGCGATGGTGAACCAGCTCGACTACGACAACTACGTCGGCAGGCTCGCGATCGTCCGCGTCGCCACCGGCGCCATCCGCGAAAAGACCGACGTCGCGCTGGTCGGCGCCGACGGCATCCCCAAGAAGGTGCGCGTCTCGTCGCTGTTTCAGTTCGAGGGCATGAGGCGTGTCCCCGCCGCCGAGCTCACCGCCGGCGACATCGGCGCCATCGCCGGGATCCCGGACGTCAACGTCGGGGACAGCTTCTGCGCCCTGGAGGACCCGCGACCGCTGCCGCGGCTGAAGGTCGACGAACCCACGATCGGCATGACTTTTTCGGCGAACACCTCCGGACTGTCCGGTCGCGAGGGCAAGTACGTCACCGCACGACAGATCCGGGAGCGGCTCGAAAAGGAGATGATGATGAATCCGGCCCTCAAGATGGAGGAGACCGGGTCTGTCGAGACCATGCGGATCTTCGGCCGGGGCGAACTCCAGCTCGGCATCCTGATCGAGACGATGCGACGCGAAGGGTTCGAGCTCTCGGTTTCACGCCCCGAGGTCAAGATGATCGAGGAGAACGGAGTGCAGAAGGAGCCCTATGAGGTCGCGCAGCTGGACTTTCCCGAGCAGTTCATGGGCGTCGTGACCCAGAAGATGGCGACCCGGAAAGGGCGCATGACCGAGATGAAGATGGACGGCAGCTCGCGCGTGCGGCTGTTCTTCCGAATCCCCTCGCGCGGCCTGATCGGCTTCCGCGGCGAGTACCTCAACGACACCCGCGGCCAGGGACTGCTCAACACCCTCTTCGATGGCTACGACGTGCACGCGGGCTTCATCCAGAGTCGCAACAACGGCTCGCTCATCTCCGACCGCACCGGGGAGGCCACCACCTACGCGCTGTTTCACCTTCAACCGCGCGGGCGGATGTTCATCCACCCGCAGACGCAGGTGTACGAGGGCATGATCGTCGGCGAAAATAGCCGCGACAACGACTTGAACATCGACTGCACGCGCGAAAAGCAGCTGAACAACATCCGCAGCGCCGGCGCCGACGAAAAGCAGATTCTCGTCCCGCCGATCCAGATGAGCCTCGAAAAGGCGCTGGAGTACATCGCCGAAGACGAACTGGTCGAGATCACGCCCAGCGCGATTCGGCTCCGCAAGAAGGAGCTGCGCAAGAACATGCGCAGCGTCGTTCGGGGCGAGCGCGACTAACCATGATCGTCGTCGACAACGTGTCGAAGAGCTTTGCGGGAAAAAAGCTCTTTGACGAGGTGACCACCTCGTTCGGACCGGGCAAGCGCTTCGGCCTGACCGGCCCGAATGGCGCGGGCAAGTCGACGTTCATGAAGATCCTGATCGGGGACCTCGACGCTGACACCGGCCGTATCTCCCGGCCCAAGCGCCTGGGCATCCTCCGGCAGGACCACACCATCTACGACCACATGCGGGTGATCGACGTCGTCATCGCCGGAAACCCCCGCCTGTGGGAGGCGATGCAGCGCAAAGACGTCCTGCTCGCCCAGGACGAACAGACCGAAGACGAAGGCATGGAGCTGGGCGAGCTCGAGTGCGTGGTCGCCGAAGAAGATGGCTACAGCGCCGAGGCCGAGGCGGCCGTGCTCCTGGAGGGGCTCGGCATCGCGCAGGGCAGCCAGGCCAAATCCCTGTCCGAGCTCAAGGGCGGCTTCAAGCTCCGCGTGCTCCTCGCGCAGGCGCTCTTCGGCCGGCCCCAGGCGCTCCTGTTGGACGAGCCCACCAATCACCTCGATCTGGAGTCGATCGAATGGCTGGAGGACTTCCTCCTGTCCTTCGACGGCGTGCTGGTCGTCATCAGCCACGACCGGCACTTCCTCAACGCGGTGTGCTCCCACATCGCCGACATCGACTACGAGTCCATCCTCCAGTACACCGGAAACTACGACGACATGGTCCGGGCCAAAGCACAGGTCCGCGGCCAGGTCGAATCCTCCAACGCCAAGAAGATGGAGAAGGTGAAGCAACTCCAGGACTTCATCCAGCGCTTCGCCGCCGGCACGCGGTCCACCCAGGCCGCCAGCCGAAAGAAGGAGCTCGAGCGCCTACGGCCCGACGAGATCAAGCGCAGCAACATCGCGCGCCCGTTCATCAAGTTCGAGTTCGACAAGCCCGGCGGTCGCGACGTGTTGGAGGTCCACAAGCTCGCCTGTGGATACGACGGTGTGCCGATCTTCAGGGGACTCCACCTGTCCCTCTCCCGCGGCGACAAGGTCGCGGTGATCGGCCGCAACGGCGTCGGAAAGACCACGCTCATCGAGACGCTCCTCGGAAAACTCCCGCCCATCGCGGGCAACATCAAGTGGGGACACGAGGTCGACGTCGGCTATTTCCCCCAGGAGCACGAGGGGTTGATTCCGCCGGGCCACAAGATCTTCGACTGGATGTTCGAACAGAAGCCCTCGGCGGGCAAGGAGGGCGTCCGCAGCGTGCTCGGACGCATGCTGTTCTCCGGCGACGACGGCGAAAAGCCCACGACCACGCTGTCCGGCGGCGAGCGCGTGCGCGCCATCCTGTCGCGATTGATGTTGCTCCGCCACAACACCTTGATCCTCGACGAGCCCACCAACCACATGGATCTGGAGTCGATCTCGTCCCTGCGCGATGGCATCTCCGGCTTCCCCGGGACCTGCGTGTTCGTCACCCACGACCGTGACCTCGTCGAAGGCGTGGCCAACAAGATCGTGGCCATCGAAGACGGCCGCATCGACGTGTTCCCCGGGGGCTGGACGGAGTACCGGCGCGCGAAGGTCAAGGTCTGAGCGACTGGGGCACGGACGCCCCAGGTGGGACACGAGCGCCCCGATCGAAGTGCAGGGATTTCCTTGTGAAATCGTCAAGGCTGCAGTAAGATCGCGGACTGGGTGAGGTGCGCGTGCGTGGTTCAATCATGTTGTGGTTGGTGCTGACCGGCTGTGGCTTCGGCGGAACCGGGGAAGGAAGCGACGATCCCAACCAGCTCGTGTCGTGGAAGGACGAGGACGGAGACACGATCCTCGACCTCGACGAAGGCTACGTCGACCCCGCCGAGGTCGACTCGGCCGACGAAGAGGCCGGCATCTCCACCGACAGCGACGAGGACGAGACCCCCGACTACCAGGATCTCGACAGCGACGACGACGGCATCGACGACGACATCGAGGCGGGCGACGACGACGTCATCACCCTGCCGTGGGACAGCGACCTGGACGGGACGCCCGACTTCCGCGACCTCGACAGCGACGACAACTGCATCGACGACGAGGACGAAGGCAGCAAGGACGGCGACGACGACGACATCCGCGACTACGCCGACCTCGACGACGACGGCGACGGAATCCTGGACACCATCGAGATCGGCGCCGACTGCGCCGTGCTGGACTCGGACTCCGACGGCGACCCCGACTACCGCGACGAGGACAGCGACAACGACGGCGCCAGCGACGCGATCGAGGCGGGCACCAGCGCGTGGGAGAGCCAGCCCCGGGACCTCGACGGCGACGGCACCCCCGACTACCTGGACCAGGACAGCGATGGGGACGGCTTCTCCGACACCGACGAATCCGGCGGCGGTGACACGGCCCGCGACACCGACGGCGACGGAATGTGGGACGGCGCCGATACCGACGCCGACGGGGACGGGATCCTCGACGCCGACGAGGCCGCGCACGGCACCGATCGCCTGAACTCTGACAGTGACGGCGACGGGTTCACCGACGGCGCCGAGGTTTCGGCCGGCACCAATCCCGCCGACGCGGGCAGCGTGATCGAAGGCATCTACGTGACCGTTCCGGAGCGGACCAACGTGGAGGAGACCTTCGAATTCACGCTCAGTGTCAGCCAGGGCGACATCGGTTTCCTGCTCGACACCACCTGCTCGATGACGACCACGCTCAACTCGATGGCGTCGCAGTTCTCGACCATCGTGAGCGAAGTGTCCGCTCAGGTTCCCGACGCCCAGTACGGAGTCGCCACCTTCGACGACTACAACTATGGCTCGTACGGCACCAGCGGGGACCTGATCTACTCCCTGGTCCAGCCGGTCACCACCAGCACCTCCCGCGTGCAGAGCGCGCTGTCCAGCCTTCGCGTGCACAACGGTGTGGACGGCCCCGAAGGCTCGATGGAGGCGTTGTATCAGGCGCTCAGCGGCACCGGCTACGACATGAACTGCAACAGCAGCTTCGACTCATCCAAGGATGTGCGCCCGTTCATCGCCAGCGGTGGCGACCCGTTCAACGGCGGCGGCGGCCAGAACTACGACGCGGGAATTCCTGGCATCGGTACCGGAGGGGGCATGGGCTTTCGCCCCTACGCCCTCCCCGTACTGGTGTACGTGACCGACAACTACATGCGGGACCCGGAAAACGGCTACGGGTCCCCGGGCGGGTGCCCCGGCGACGCCGGCCAGAGCGACGTCGTGGCCGCGGCAGGCGCGCTCAACGCCACCCTGATCGGCATCGCGGTCTCCGGTTCGTTGCCGCTTGCCCAGATGAACTCACTCGCCACGCGCACCAACAGCTACGCCGACACCGACAGCGACGGGGCCGCCGACGACAAGCTGGTGTTCCAGTGGTCCGGCAGCTCCGCCACCTTGCGCACGACCATCGTCGATGCCATCAGCGATCTGGTCGACAGCGTCCAGTTCTCGGAGGTCACGCTCGCGGTCGATGGAGACGAGTACGGCTTCGTGAAGTCGATCGATCCCGAGACCGTCACCCTCTCCTCGAGCGCGAACGGTCAGGTGCTGGAGTTCGATCTGGTGTTCCGCGGTGCGGTCGCCGCCGCCGAGGCCGACCAGACCTACAAGCTGACGCTCAACGTGCTCGGCGATGGCACCGTGTTGCTCGACACCCTCGACATCTTCGTGGTCGTTCCGGGGAGGACCTACTGATGCGCTTCTTCGTTCCTGCGCTGATGCTCACCCTCTTCGGCTGCGAGACCGAGAGCAACCTGGCCCGGGTGCCCGACATCTACGGGCACGGAGAGGGCTCCATCGTCGGGCGGGTGTGTGACCCGGAGCGCTTCGTCTGGCTTGAAGGCGCCACCGTCTACACCCATGTCATCGACTCCTCGGGCGAGCTCCGCGACACGCGCCAGACCGAGTCGGACGGTGATGGGAACTGGGTTCTGGACGATCTGGCCGACGGAACCTACACCGTCTACGTGCAGTACGGCTCCACCACCGTGGACATGTTCGACGTCAAGGTGTTCGACGGCCGTGAAACCGAAGTTCCCCAGGGGAGCTGCGCGGGTTCGGCGGACGTGGAGGTGGCGGTCATCACCGGCGACTTCGATGACTTCGACGCGGTGCTCAAGGCGGCCGGCGTGGGCGGCGCCCATGAGGTCAATGGGCAGGTCGGGGCGGAGCTGCTGCAGTTCCTGGAGAATCCGACCGAGATGGAGGGCTACGACGCGATCTTCTTCGCCGGCGGGCACCTGGAGGAGGGCATCTTCTATTCCGAGGACGGCGCGGCGGCGGACACCGTGCAGCTGGTGCACGACAACCTGCAAACCTACGTCGAGGGTGGTGGTATCGTCTTCGCCAGCGACTGGAGCTACGACGTCATCGAAGAGACGTGGCCCAACCAGATCACCTTTTTGGGCGACGGCGCGCCCGAGACGGCACAGATCGGGGAGCCCGAGCTGTTGAAATGCGACGTCAACAACGGCGACCTCGAAGACGTGCTCGGCAAGGCGACGGTCAGCATCGATCTCGACCTCGACGCGTGGCCGGTGATCGATTCGGTTGGCGACGAGGCGAAGGTGTTCTTGTCCGCAGACGCCACCTGGCGCAAGGGGATGGAGACGGGGACCGAGAAGAACTCGCCGATGCTGGTGGAGTTTGAGATCGGCAAGGGGGCGGTGGTCTTCACGCCATGGCGGATGAGCGCCAACATCGACGACGCCCGGCTCAAGGTGGTGCGGTGGATCATCGGCCGCGAGCTGGGCGAATAGGCTACGTTCGCGGCCGTGGGCGGCGGACTTCTGGAGCTCTTTTCTGGCATCGGGGCCGCGGGCATGGCCTGGGGCGGTCCGGTCGTGGGCGCCGTCGATCAGAACGACCACGCCAACGCGACGTACCAAGAAAACCACGGCCTGGCGCCGCGCTCCTGGAACCTCGCGGGCGTCACCGCGAGCCAGCTGGGCGGTTTCGGAGCGGACCGGTGGTGGTTGTCTCCGCCCTGCCAGCCGTTCACGGTGCGCGGCACGCGTCGCGACCTGGACGATCCTCGCGTCAAGCCGCTCCTGCGCGTCCTCGCCATCCTCTGCGAGCTGCACCCCCAGGTCGTCGCGATGGAGAACGTGCCCGGATTCGTCGCGTCAGCCACCCGCAGCGAGCTGCGCACCCGCTTGAGCGCGGCCGGGTACACCCTCGACGAGCGCCTCCTGTGCCCAACCACGCTGGGTGTGCCGATGCGGCGCCAGCGCTACTACCTCGTGGCCCGGCTCGGCTGCGATCACCGCCATCGCTCGCGGTTCGAGCCGAGCACCCGGATCCCGCCCACACGCCCGCTCGCAGGGTTCCTGGACGCGGAACCCGATCCGACGCTCTACCTCGACGAAGCCCGACTCACGACCTGGGGACACTCCGTAAACATCCTCGACGCCGAGGACCCCGCGGCGGTCGCGACATGCTTCACGTCAGCCTACGGGCGCTCGCCGGTGAGGTCTGGCAGCTACGTCCGCGACCGCGGCGGGGTCCGCTACTTCGCGCCCGAGGAGATTCTCCGGCTGCTGGGCTTTCCCGACGCGTTCCGCTTCCCGGAGGCGCTGCCGCGTCGCCTGCGTTGGGACCTGGCCGGCAACAGCCTCAGCATCGACGCGGTGCGGGCGCTGGGTCTGGAAACTTGACGAGCGGCCCGGACTCGGTAAGAACGGCGCCGCTCTGAGGCTCCCATGCTGTCGCTCGTCGCTTTCCTCCTCGTCGCCTGCGCCACCCCCCCGCCAGTTCCGGGCACCATCGAGCGGAATGGCGCGGTGGTCAAGGTCGTCAACGGCCAGAACGTCACCCAGGGCATGATCGACGCCCAACTCGAGCAGCTGCCGGCCAACGTCCGCGACGGCCTCGTGGCCCGTGGCCAGCTGGACAAGGTCAAGGACCAGGTGATCATCGGCGAGCTGCTCTACCAGGAAGCGCTGAAGAAGAAGCTGAACGAAGATCCCAAGGTGAAGGCGGGCATCGGCTTCGCGGAGCGCAACGCGCTCGCCACCGCCCTGATCGAGCGCACCATCACCGAGCGCACCACCGACGACGCCATCAAGAAGTACTACGACGACCACGCCGTGGCGTTTGCCCGGCCGCAGGTCAAGGCCCGCCACATCCTGCTCAAGGACAAGGCCGAGGCGGAAAAGATACTGGCGGAGGTCAAGGCGGACCCCAGCAAATTCTCGGCCATCGCCACCGAAAAGAGCGTCGACAAGGGCTCGGCCAAAGAAGGCGGCGAGCTCGGCTGGTTCGAGAAGGGCCGCATGGTCCCCGAGTTCGCGGACGCCGCGTTCGCGGCGAACAAGGGCGACATCGTCGGCCTGATCGAGACCAAGTTCGGCTTCCACATCATCGAGGTGGAGGACAAGCGCGAGTCGGTGCCCGTCGACGAGGTCAAGGACAAGATCAAGGAACAGCTCCGCAACGAGGTCATCGAGGCCTACATCGAAGAGCTGAAGAAGGCGGCGACGATGGTCGATCCGGCCGCCGCCGCCGGTGGCGCGACCGTGACCCCTCCCACCGAGGGCGCCGCGCCAGCCGCCGCCCGCGCAGCCGACGCTCCCGCTACCGAAACCACGCCACCGCACGCCCACTAGGCCGCGATGGCCGCCGTCGTCATCCTCGGCGCCTCCTCCGGATTCGGCGCGGCGGCGGCACGCGCGTTCGCGAGGGCGGGCTTCGACATCGTCGGGGTCCATCTCGATCGGCGCGGCACGCAGCCGGTCGTGGACGCGGTCATCGCCGACATCGTCGCGGCTGGACGCGCGGCGCACTTCTTCAACCAGAATGCCGCCGACGACGCCGGGCGCGCGCAGATCGTCGCCACGCTCCGCGGGCGCTACGCCGCGGGCGAGATCCGCGGACTCCTCCACTCCCTCGCCTTCGGCTCGCTGGCCCCCTTCGTCGGCTCCAAGCAGGTCACGCGCAAGCAGATGGAAATGACCCTCGACGTGATGGGAAGCTCGTTGGTCTACTGGGCGCAGGACCTGGTGGGGTCCGGGCTGCTCGGTGCGGGTGGCCGGATCTGGGCGATGACCAGCGCCGGCTCCCACATGGTCTGGCCCGGCTATGGCCCGGTGAGCGCCGCGAAAGCCGTGCTGGAAGCCGCATGCCGGCAGCTCGCGGTGGAGCTGGCACCGCTCGGCGTCACCACCAACGCCATCCTCGCCGGCGTGACCGATACCGCGGCGCTCCGCAAGATCCCGGGGTCGGAGCGGCTCATGGCGACGGCACTCGCTCGGAACCCCGCCGGCAGGCTCACGACGCCTGAAGACGTCGCGGACGCCTTGGTGTTGCTCTCAGGACCGGGCGCGCGCTGGATCAACGGGAACGTGCTGCGCATCGACGGAGGCGAGGACATCGCCGGCTAGCCGGTGAGGGCGATGTGTATGTCTGGGCTTCCGGCGTATTAGGTTCTTCCCATGAACGTGTTGTTCCTCGCCCCGAACTACCCCCCCGAGATGCAGGACTTCACGCGCGGCCTCCACCAGGTGGGTGCCCGGGTGTACGGCATCGGTGATGGTCCCGCCGGCCAGCTCGCGCCGAGGGTCCAGGCGGCGCTTGCCGGGTACCGCCCAGCCCGCCTCCACGATCGCGACGAGACGCTGCGGGCGGCCCGGAGCTTCGACGTGGCCTTCGACCGCGTGGAATGCCTCTGGGAGCCCTTCGTGGAGCTGGCCGCCGACCTCCGCGAGTGTCTGGGAATTCCCGGCATGCCGCTCGACGTGGCGCGCGGCTTTCGCGACAAGGAGTTGATGAAGGAGCGGGTGGAGGCGGCCGGCCTCCGCGTTCCTCACCACGCCCGCGCACGGACCGCCGACGAGGTGCGCGCCGCAGCTACGAAGATCGGCTTCCCGGTCATCGTGAAGCCGATCGCCGGCGCCGGGAGCGCGGACACCTTTCGATGCGACGACCAGCGCGCCCTGGAAGCGGCGCTCCAGCAGACCCAGCACGTCGACGAGATGAGCGTCGAGGAGTTCGTCGACGGGGAGGAGTTCACCTACGACACCATCTCGATCGATGGCCGGCCCGTGTTCGAAAACGTGGCCTGGTATCGCCCGCGCCCGCTCATCGCGCGCAGCAACGAATGGGTGAGCCCCCAGGTCGTCGTTCTCCGAAACATCGACCAGCCCGATCTGGCCGAGGGGGTCGCCCTCGGACGCCGGGTCCTGGGGGCCCTCGGAATGGGCACCGGCTACACCCACATGGAGTGGTATCGCAAGGCCAACGGCGAGGTGGTGTTCGGCGAGATCGGGGCCCGCTCACCCGGTGGGCACCTCGTCGACCAGATGAACTTCTCCAGCGATGTGGATCTGTTCCGCGAGTGGGCGCGCGCGGTCTGCTGGAAGAGCTTCGAAGCGCGGATCACCCGCGACTACAACGTGGCGATCATCTTCAAACGCGCGCTGGGACAAGGCCGAATCACCCGAATCGAGGGGCTGGGTCAGTTCCTGGACAAACACGGCGCTCACGTGGCCACCGAGCAGCTGCTCCGGCCCGGAACCCGCCGACGCGACTGGAAGCAGACGCTCTTGAGCGACGGTTTCGTGGTGATCCGGCACCCCGACCTCGCGGCCACCCTGGCGATGGCGGACGAGTTCGGCGCCAAGGTCCAGCTCTTCGCCGAGTGACCGAGCCCGAAGCTCAGTCGCCGCGCTCCATCTTCTTGACCGCCATCTGGACGTACTTGCGAATGTTCGGGATTTCGGGGTCGAGCGAATAGGCGCGCTGGAGGTCCTGGAAGGCCTGCCGGTAGTTCTTCCGGTAGTAGTAGCTGATTCCTCGCCGACAACGCGCCATCGCATGGCTGCCGTCCAGCTCGACCGCCTGATCGTAGAACTCGATCGCCCGACGGTACTCCTTGCGAGCGAAGTAGAGGTCGCCCATGGCGACGTGGGGATCCGGCCGATCCGGATGCAGGTCTTCGGCCCGTTGGAAATCGCTCATCGCCGAGCTGTAGTCGCCCAGCTCCAGAAAGCAGCGACCCCGACCGATCGAGGCATCGCTCCGATCGTGACGCAGGTCGAGCACGTCGGTGAACCACTGGATCGATTTCTGGAGCTCACCCCTCCCAGCCGCGGCCACCGCGTCATCCATGAGCTGCGCCACGCGTCCGTCGTCGCCCGCCGGACGGATGCTGGGCACCTGCGACTGGGTGATCGATGGCGCCTCGTCGGCCTCGTCGGTGAGGCGAGGCGCCGACTCTTCCTGAGCGCGCGCCCGTCGCCCGCGCGCACTACCCACCCCACCCAGACGGATCCCCCCTCCGGGAGCGGCGACGCCCACGCCGAGCAGCGCGTCCTCGTCGGCCCCGTCGGTGGCCAGAGCGTCGGGGGTCATGGCCTGAGCCTCCTCGTCGTCGTGGCCGGCGCTCACGGCGGACACGGCCGCAACCAAGCGCGGGGACGCCGCTGCCCGAGCGGACGCCGGGACCGGGGGCGGGACCGAATCGGCCACCCGCGCCGAGTCCGCCGGCGGCGAGGGCTCACCCGCCGACGTGGCATCAGCCCGCTCCTGGGGAGCCCGCGGCGGGCTGCACGATACCGGAATCTGGGACTCGGCATCGTCCTCATCGAGGAGGTCGCCGAGATCCGGAAGCTCGGCGTCGTCCGCCGCCGCGGCAACCGACAGGACCGCATCCGCGGGGGGGAGGGCGAACCCCGACGCCGGGACGTCCGCGGCGCCGAGGGGAAGCTCTACGTCGGGCGCCGGCGCGAGTGTGGGCGCGGCGGCGAGCGCACGCCGTTCGCTCGACCGCCGGGGTGGCGCAACGGCGGCGACCTCGCGGGCCCGGCCCATAGTCACGTGGCGCTGAAGACGCGACGGCGACGCGACGGCGGCCGCTGCCTCGGCCGATGTGCTCGCGACGACAGGGGACACGGTGTTTGCATCCCGGGGCGTAACGTCGTCCTCGGTGCGCTCGATGGGGGGACGGCCCAGCCTCGCGCGCAAGACGTCCACACGACGATCGAGAAGGCGTTGCGCTTCGCCGATCCGGAGGGCTTCATCGTTGACCGCGCTCGAAACCGCGACGAGGCCCGAAAAGGCCAGGTGACCCGCGGCAAGGCGAAGCACGGCCGCCCGACCCGCGCCCAACGTTGCCAGCAGGCGCTCCGCCGCCTGGAGCGTGGTGGGTTCGGACATGGCGGATCAGTCCTTGAGACCGAGCGCTGCCATCTTCGCCTTGAGCTCCGCCTTGAGCTTGTGGACCTTCTCCACCTCGTCCTCTTGGGTCTGAAGCTTGGCTCGGTGCGCTTCGTTGTCGGCCCGCTGTACTTCAATTTCGGCGTCCAGCGCGCGGGCCCTGGCGCGCAGGCGATCCGCCTCGCCGCTGCCGTCGCGGGCCTCGCCCTCGAGCCTCCCCACCTCGGCGCGAAGCTTGTCGCGCTCGGCGATCAGGCCGCTGTGGGCGGACGTCACCTCGTCGGCCCGCGCGCGCAGCGCCGCGGACTCCTGCTTGATCTCCGCGGCCTCGCCATTGATCGACTGTTGCATCTGCTTGTACCGAGAGATCTCCAACTCCGCGGAGATGATCTGGCGAGTGACCGCCTCGGTGGCGCGCATCGCGGCCCCGAGTTCGGTGAGCCGGCCCTCGAGGATCCCGTTGAGCTCCGCGGTGATGGAGCTGATTCGTTCTGCATCGTTCGACATGGTCATCCGGGGGCGGGAGTCCCCGCTAACGTCCTCCCCGAGCTAAGCCAAGTTGATGGCCGCGCTCCGTCGCCGGTTGCTGCTCGTCGATCCGGATCTTGCCTTCCGCCTCCGGGCGATCGCGACGCTGGCCGAGGAGTTCGATGTGACCGTGCCCGTGGCCGGAGACGACATCATCAGACTCGCGCGCGCCACCCGTCCCGAACTCGCGCTCTTCGCCGCCGGAGGCCGCCTCCGCGTCGAGGCGATGCGCGTGACGCGGGTGCTCAAGACGGACGTTCGCGTGGTACCGACCGTCGCCTTCTATTCGCGCACCGGTGAGTCGCCGCCTCCGCGCGCCGGACTCATCGCCGTGATGGTGGACGCCTACCTGCCGGACGCCGGAGCCGATGATCTCGGGCCCTTCGCCCACGCGCTCGGCTCGGGCGAGCGGCCGATGCCCGAGCCATGGCCCGCGGTAGGCACGAGCCGTCTGCGCAGGGCGCTCACCCGCATCCTGGGGCAATGAGCAGATCCGAGTCGCGAATGCCCCCGACTTCGCTGGCCACGGCGCTCCAAGGTGGGGTAGGCTCCCTCGTCGCCACTCGGAGTGGAATGATCCGCCCTCTCACCACCGTGCTCTGCGTCAGACATGGATGGCGTGGAGACGCTGTCGTCCAGATGACCGCCCGCGTCCAGCGGTACGAACGCGCACGGCCCCGGCACGGAGTGCCGGGCGTGATCGCCAAGCCCTTCGATTCGGTCTCGCTCCCCAACCGCCTTGGCACCATCTGGGCGCGCGCTGCCGCCGATTAGTTCAGAGCGGGCGCCGACGCCGTCGTGGCGCCGATGGATCGCGGTCGACGGCGGCGCGGCGCTCGCGCTGGCCGCCCTGCCCCTGGTGGCCTGGGCCCGCGAGGGCGTGGAGCGCGCCGAGGGACAGCCGTGGTGGGTGCTCGACTCGGACCAATACCTGTTCGGACCTGACGCAGCGGCCTGGGCTCAGAACGCGCTCGCCCTCAACCAGGGTCGCCTCGCGGACCTCGACCCCCACCGGCTGCCCACCTGGACCCTCTTCACGTCGTGGGCGATGGACGTCGGGGGCTGGGACGTCGCGCTGGCGGGACACCTGGTCAACCGTCTGGAGCACGTGTTGCTCGGCCCGGTGCTCTACGTGCTCGGTCGCGCGCTGGGGCTGGGCCCGTTTGCCTTTGCGGCCGCCGCGATCGCGACGATGCAGCCCGCGCTGCTGGCGGCCGCATGTCACTTCGGCATCGACCCGACCGTGACGTTTCTGCTGGTCTTGATGCTCCTGGCCAGCTGGGCGGCCGGCCGCCGATGGTGGTTCGCGCCCGTCGCCGGCTCGATCGCCGCGCTGACCATGGTCGCCCACCTCACCGCCCTCGCGTTCCCCTTGTGTGGCCTGGGATTGTGCCTGACCAGCGGCAAGGGAGTGGTCCGCCGGGGCCTGGCGGCGCTAATCTACGCGGGCGCCGGCGCGCTGCTCTTCCGGCAGGTCTTCACCGTCTTTCCGATGTTGCCACAGGACTTCTTCGCCAATGCCCTGGCAGAGGGCGTCACGCCGTCCGACGCAGGGATGCTGTCGCAGGCTGCGTCCCAGGAGGCGGTGGCCAGCGTAGTGCGTGGCAACGCGGGCGCGGCACTCGACGGCGCGCTCCGCTTCATGGCCGAGGCGTTTCAGCCCATCGCGTGGCCATGGCCGGCCACGATCGCGCTCATCTGGCTTGGGTTTGTCGGCCCGAGGGCGTTCCGACGGCCGCCCGGCGAACCCCCTGGACGATGGCCCGTGGTGCGACGCGTGTTGCACTCCTTGGCCGAGGGCTTTTTCCTCGCCTCCGCCTGTGCGCCCCTGCTGGCATTCGCCGCGGCGAAGTCGCCGGAGCGCTACAGCGAGAACCTGCTTCCGGTCGCCGCGTTGCTCATCTGCCGGGGCGCCGCCACCCTGGTCTCGGCGGCCGGCTGGCTTGCTGAGTCCATTCCCCAGCTCATCCACCGGCGTTGGCACCTCGAGAACGCAGTCGCCGTCGTGCTGGTAGGGGGATGGGTCGTGGGCGAGTGGCGCGAGCCGCATCAACGAGCGGGCGTGCTGGCGCCCGCCTGGGAAAAAAACGCACTGCTGATCGGCCGGTCCCTCGCCGAGCACTTCCCCGCCGGGGGCGGGGGGGCGAGTGCGCTCCGCGAGGCCCTGCCGTACGCGGGGCTCTTGTACTGCCCCTCCACCGTCTGCCCGTTCGCGGACAGCGTGCCGAGCTTCCACCAGTGCGTGGCGATCATCCGTGAGGAGTGCGCCGGCACCGGGGCGATCCCCTTGGTGGTGACCGACGGCCTGACCGTCGAACAACGACCGGTGCTTCGTGGTCAGTTCGAGGCGTGGGTGGAGGCCCAGTTGCCGCCCGTCGCGACCGTGGGCGGCTCACGCATCTACTCCATCCCCCGCCATGGGGAGCTGTGATCGGTTGGGGTCCGGAACCGCCCCGACGGCCCGCAGTATAGGAGACCCGGATGCCGCTCACCGCCGTCGTCCTTGCTGCCGGACTCGGAACCCGGATGCGCTCGCCGTTGGCCAAGGTGCTGCACCCGCTGCTCGGGCGCCCGATGGTCGGCTGGATCGTGCAGGCACTTCAGGATCTTGGCGCCGATGTCGTCGTCGTCGTGCACCACCACGAAGACGCCGTTCGCGCGGCCCTGGCTCCCTGGGCCGTCCGGTTCGCACGGCAGGAGTCGCCGCGAGGCACGGGCGATGCGGTGGGGTCCGCCCTGCCACACCTGCCCCTCAGCGGCCCGGTCATCGTCACCGCGGGCGATACGCCGTTGTTGACGACGGCGAGCATCCGCCGGCTGGTCGAGGCGCATGGGGGGGCGTGCACGGTCGCCGCCTTCGAAGCGGCCGACCCGAACGGGTACGGCCGGATGGTGCCCGGCGTGGGCGTCGTCGAAGACGCGGCGTGCACCCCCGAACAGCGTCGCATCCGCATCGTGAACAGCGGCCTCTATGTGTTCGACGCCGCCGACCTGAATGCGCGACTCCCCCTCCTGCAGCCTCATCCGCCCAAGGACGAACTCTGGCTCACCGACCTCGTCGGTCCGGACAGCCGCGTGCTCGCGGACTTCTCCGCGGACGAGTTCCTCGGCGTCAACGACAAGGCCCAGCTCGCGGAGGCGCGCCAAATCCTCCGTCGCCGCCTGAATCGGGCGTGGGCTGCGTCCGGCGTCGACTTCGCCGACCTCGACAGCGTTTCGGTGGACGTGTCGGTCCAGCTGCATCCCGGCGCGGTTCTTGGCCCCGGCGTCATCGTGACCGGGGCCAGCACGATCCACGGCGAGGTCGGACCCTACTGTGTGCTCCACGACACGATCATCCACCAGGGCGCCACGGTCAACGCCGGCAGCGTCTGTTCTGGCGCCGAGGTCCATCCCAACGCGATCGTCGGGCCGCTCGCGCGGCTGCGCCCCGGTGCCGACATCCGCGCCGGAGCCCATGTCGGCAACTTCTGCGAGGTCAAGAACACCATCGTCCGCGAGGGCGCCAAGGCCAATCACCTGACCTACCTTGGCGACGCCGACATCGGCGGTGGTGCGAACATCGGCGCCGGGACGATCACCTGCAACTACGACGGAGTCCGCAAGCACCGGACGACGATCGGGGCCGGCGCCTTCATCGGCAGCAACACCGCCCTGGTCGCCCCGATCGTCATCGGGGCGGGCGCGATCGTCGGCGCCGGCAGCACCCTCACCCAGGATGTGCCCGCGGACGCAATCGCGGTCGAGCGCGCGGCGACGAAGCTGACGCTCGCCGGCGCCGACCGATTGCGCGCCGTGTACCGGCGGCGGGCCCCGAAGTGACCGGGCCCTGTGCGCTCCCCCACCAATCCCCCACGATCCCGGCCGACGCCCTTGCGATCATGCCCCCTGACGCGCGAAACTGACCCGTCGAGGTTTCTTTCATGCGCGTGATGCTCATCCGCCCGCCGGCCCGGCACAGCGTCGAGAGCGAGGTGCCCGAGGCCGTCTCAGCCGAAAACCTGAGTTATCCGCCGTTGGCGCTGATGTGCATCGCCCAGTTCCTCAAGGAGCAGGGTACCCACGAGGTCCTGATCCTCGACGCGCAGCTCGACGACCTCGAGTACGAGGTGATGGCCCAGAAGATCCGCGACTACCAACCGGACGTCGTCGGCGTGACCGCCTTCACGGTCCAACTCGTCGACGTGCTCAAGACCGTCAAGACGGCCAAAGCAGCGGGCGTCAAGTACGCGGTCGTCGGCGGCCCCCACGTCAGCGATTTTCCGCGAGAGTGCGTCGGCCTGCCCGGCGTGGACGCGGTGGTCAAGGGCGAAGGGCAGAAGCCCATGTTGGACCTCTGTGACGCCTGGGCGCGCGGGGAAACGCCCAAGGGAATCCCCGGGACGATGTGCCACCCGGACGACCCGATCCCAGAACAGGATGTCTACTTCAGTAACAACCTGGACGATTACCCGATCGTCGACCGGAAGATGGTGGACTACAAACGCTACTACGACGTCATGGGGAAGGGCGGGATCTTCACCACCCTCATCTCCAGTCGCGGCTGCCCCTATCGGTGTACGTTCTGCAATACGCCGCGCCATCGCTACCGGGTGATGAGTCCCGGGCGGGTGTGCGAGGAGATCAAGGCCTGCCTCGACCTCGGTATCGAGGAGTTCTACTTCGTCGACGACACCTTCAACATCACCAATCAGCGCGTCATCGACCTGTGCGACGAGATTCTCAGGCGCGGGCTCAAGCTTCGTTGGACGGTGCGCTTTCGCGTGAAGGGGGCCACCCGCGAGCTGTTGGAAAAGATGAAGGCCGCGGGCTGTCACCGCATCCAGTTCGGCGTCGAGCAGGGCACCGAAGAGGGCCTGTTGAGGCTGAAGAAGGACGTGACCGTCCGCGAGATCGAGAGCGCGTTCCGACTCTGTCGCGAGGTTGGTATCAACACCGTCGCCTACTTCATGATCGGCACGCCGGTCGAACGCTCCCGTGACGACGTGCTGGACACCATCGCCTACAGCATCAAGCTCGATCCCGATTTCGTTATGTTCAACGTGCTCACTCCGTTCCCGGGCACCACGCTCTACGACGAGGGGGAGCGCGACGGCGTGCTCGACGTCACCCCGTGGATGGAGTTCATGCGCAATCCGCGCGAAGACTTCAAGGCGCAGGTGTGGGACGAGCACTTCACGCGGGCGGAGCTGCGCGAGATGCTCGACCTCGCGTACCGGCGCTTCTACTGGCGACCGAAGTTCGTCATGCGGAACGTCACCCAGATTCAGAGCCCGAAAGATTTCATGCGTAAGGCCACCGCCGGCCTGCGCATGCTCACCGCCTAGAGGTACCCGGAATGGCTGAGACTCCCCGAGCCACCAAGCGGTTCTCCGTTGTGCTCCTGACGATCTACTCAGTGGAGAACGCCGGGATCCGATACATTTCGGCGGCGCTCGACCGTGAGGGCTTCGACACCACGATCATCTTCCTCCGCGACTGGCGTCACAACGCGCTCGACATGCCGACCGAGAAGGAAATCCAGCTTGCTCTCGGGGTCATCCGCGAGAAGAACGCGGATCTGGTCGGCCTGGGCTTCATGTCGTCGCTGTTTCCGATGGCCAAGGAGGTCACCAACCGCATTCAAGCCGCCTTCCCGCGCACGCCAATCGTGTGGGGCGGCATCCACCCCACCAGTTGCCCGGAAGAGTGCATTCCCCACGTGGACTACCTGGTGGTCGGCGAGGGCGAGGTGGCGGCCATCGACTTGTGCACCGCGCTGCGAGACGGCGCCGACACCACCAAGATCCCCAATGTCTACGCCCGGATCGACGGAAAGATCCACGTGAACAAACCGCGGCCGCTGATCCAGGACATGGACTGGCTGCCCTACCCCGATGTCCGCGACGAGAACAAGTACTACATCGAAGCCGACAAGATGACGGTGGAAGAACCGTGGAAACGAGGTGCCGAGTACCGCATCTACTTCAGTCGCGGCTGCCCCTACAACTGCAGCTACTGCTACGTGTCCATCCTTCGCGACGTCTACGACGAAAAGGGGAAGGATTTCTACCGCGCCCGGTCGGTCGAACACATCCTCGGTGAACTCGAGCTGATGAAGAAGACCTTCCCCAAGGTCGCGCGCATCAAGGTCGACGACGACACCAGCTTTGCCTTCGGCCAACAGTGGATGGACGAATTCCTCGAAAAATACCCTTCGCGCATTGGTATTCCTTTCGAGTGCCTGCTCATTCCGCCCATGTTGCGCGAGGACATGCTCATCAAGCTCAAGGCGGCCGGACTCATTCGCGTACAGACCGGCATCGAGTCGGGTTCGTCAAAAGAGTCCAAGGAGATCCACAATCGTTCACCTGGAAACGCCGCCATCCTCAAGTTCGGCGAGTTCAACAAGACGCTGCAGATGGACATCGTGTACGACGTCATCATCGACAACCCGTACGCAACCGAAGAAATGAAGCTTGAAACGGCGGAGTTCCTGCTCGAAGTGCCGCGGCCCTACAGCATCTACTTCTACAGCCTCAACTATTTTCCGCATACGACGCTCACCCGCAAGATGCTCGCCGACGGGCTGCTCGACCCGAACGAGGTCGAAGGTCGCGCGACCAAGAGCTGGAAGCAGTTTCGGGTGTCGATGGACTGGCCGCGCAGCGATGAAGACAGGTTCTACCTTGCGGTCTACTGCCTGGCCTCAAAGAACTTCGTCCCCAAGAGCTTCATCCGCAAGCTGATCGACGAACGCGAGTACTGGAAGCGGCCGGAAAACCTGGAAAAAGTCTTCTACCTCGCCTGGGGCGCCAACTACATTCGCATGGCCCACGTCGGCTACCAGTACTGGCGTCGTGGCGAACTGACCTGGTTCAAGGTGAAGCAATACAGCAACCTGAAGAAGCTCATTTCGCAGTAGTCGGTGCCCGTGGGCGATGCGGCAGGCCCGGGCATCGTGACCGCGCCACGCGCTGTACCGCATCGCGCCGCCTTCAGGAGGGCTTCGCCTCCGCCTCGCGTGCGCCGCGAAACGCAAGCACCAGTCCCACCGCCAGGACCGCGTAGATCAACGCGAAGCTGGCCTTCTGCAGGTCCTTCTGGACGTCCCCAGACAACTGGAGCCAGCCGTAGGTGCCGCCCCCGCCCAGGGCGGCCAACACCAGAACCGTGGCGATGGTTCGCTTCATCATCTTCGCCTGCTAACCGGTTGGTTTCCAATCGATGTTAAGCGCCTCGCGAGGTGTTCGATGGGCTTGCGTGACCTGGCGAAGCGGGCGATCGGTCGCGCGATCAGTGGCGGCGCGGCTCCTTCTTCGCCCCCGCCGCCGCGCCCCGCCGCGGTCCCCTCGGTCCCGTCGCCGCCGCACAAGGCCACCGCCGCGCCGCCGCCGCCCGCCGACGGCGAGACCGACCGCGCCGCAAAACCCTGGTTCCTCCAGGACGCCGAGGATGTCGACGGCTGGGACGAGACCAATCCGGGACAAGAGCCGGGGCAGAAAAACCTCCGACGATAGTTCCGGTCCATTCCCCAAGCCGCCCGGGGCGGCTTCCAGAGCCACGAACCGCCCATGGGGCATGGGGGAGATGGCGCCGGGAGGACGGTCCGGGGCGCGAGCCCGCTCCCCCGTTTCGGGTCAGATCATGAGCCCGTTCGCGGCTGCGAACTCCTCAACCCGGGAGCGAATTTCCTCACGGATTGCACGTACGCGGTCTACCGACTGACCCTTGGGATCCGGGAGCGGCCAATCCTGCCGCTCCACGTCCGGAGCGGTCGGGCAGGCGTCGCCACAGCCCATGGTGATCAGGAAGCTGGCCCCCTCCAGGAGCGCAGGGCTCAGCTTCCGCGGCCGCGCCTCCGAAAGGTCGATTCCGACCTCGGCCATCGCGGCCACCACCTCCGGGTGCAGCCCAGCCGCGGGCTCGCTGCCGGCGGAGATCGCGCGGGCTCGCGACGGGTCGGAGCGCTGGTTGAAGAATGCGGCAGCCATCTGGGAGCGGCCGGCGTTGTGGACACAGGCAAAGACCACCACCGTCACGACGATGGCCGATCAGCGAGCAACCACCGCGTTCCCACCAGCGCCAACCCCGCGCCGGCGAACTGGGCCACCACGAACGCGGGCACGTCCCCGAGCCGGATTCCAGCGAAGGTGTCGGTGAACGCACGCGCCAGCGTCAGGGCGGGGTTGGCGAACGAGGTCGACGACGTGAACCAGTACGCGGCCACGATCCAGCTGGCGATCGCGTACGGGGTGGCCGTCGGGGCGCGCCGCGACACGACACCGATCGTCCCCACGAGTCCGGCCGTGGCCACGAACTCGGCCAGCCACTGCCCGGGCCCGGTGCGCGCGTGACCGGAGCGGGAAATGAGCGGGAGGCTGAACATCCCGTGGGCGAGCACGACCCCACCCACGCCGCCGCAGACCTGGGCCAGGACATAGGCAGAGACTCGCTTCCAGCGCAGCCCCCCGTCCAGGGCACTCACGACGGTCACCGCGGGGTTGAAATGGGCACCGGACACCGGACCGAGGGTGAGGATCAGCGCCACCAGACCGGCTCCGGTCGCGAGCGCGTTGCACAGCAGCGCCAGCGCCTCGTGCGGACCGGCGAGGCGTTGGGCCATGATCCCGGAGCCCACCACGATGGCCGCCAGCACCCCCGTGCCCACGAGCTCCGCCACCACGGCGCGGACAGGAGCGGGAGCGGATGCATCCACGTCGATCGTCGTAACTCGCTCGCCTATCCTACCCGAACGCGGCCGTCGGTGATCTCCCAGCGCTCCGCAGAAAACGCCTCCAGGTCTCGCTCGTCGTGGGTGACGAGCAGCGTCGGTATACGACGATCGGCGCACCAGGCCGCCACGTCGCGGGCCAGGCGGGCCCGAAGCGGGCGGTCCAGGGCGGCGAAGGGTTCGTCGAGGAGCAACAACGATGGGCGCGACAGAAGCGCCCGCCCCAAGGCCACCCGTTGCCGCTCTCCGCCAGAGAGGTTTCGCGGCGCCCGCGTCAGCAGCGCGGCCAACCCAAGCAACCGGGCGATCTCGTCAAGCCGCTCCCGCTGGGCGTAGGCAAGGTTCTCTCTCACATCCAGGTGGGGAAAGAGCGCCGCGTCCTGGGGAACCCAGCCCACGCGACGCTTCCACGGGGCCAGGAACACGCCGGGTCCCTGCCACATCACGCCCAGCGCTCGAACCGTGCCCGAGGCCCGCCGCTCCACCCCGGCCAACGCCCGCAAGAGCGTGGTCTTTCCCCCGCCCGACGGGCCGACCACTCCCACGGCAGCGGCCGACGTCGAGAGGTCTACCTCCAGCGCGAGCGTCCCCAGGGGCACGCGTAGCGCGACCTCCAGCCACGGCTCAGCCATCGTGGAGCTCCAACCGGCGCCGCTGCCACCGATTGAGCAGTTCGAAGCCAACGAGCGCCATCGTCGACAGGCCGAGGCTCACGAAGAGGAGCAGCGTGAGCGCCGACTCACCGTCGGGCGCTTCCAACAGCGCGTAGACCGCGAGCGCGATGGTGCGAGTGCGGCCCTCGATGTTTCCGGCGATCACGGCGGTCGCGCCGAACTCGCCGAGCCCCCTCGCAAAGGCGAGCACCATCCCGGCCGCCACGCCCGGAAGCGCCAGGGGAAACGTCACCCGAAAGAAGGTTCGGCCGGGCGTTGCACCCAGGGTGGCCGACACCTCCTCCAAGCGAGGGTCCACCGCCTCGAACGCGCTGCGAATCGCGCTGACGTAGAGTGGAAAGCCCACGACCACCGCCGCGATCGTCGCTCCGGTCAGCGAGAACGGCACCGGCCACCCAAGCGCCTCCAGCCATCGACCCAACGGCGATGCCCGCCCGAGCAGTCGCAGCAGCAAGAGCCCCGTGACCACCGGCGGCAGGACCAGCGGCGCCAGGACCAGGGCCGAGAGGACCGAGCGCCCCACGAAGCGCTTGCGGGCCAGCACCCACGCCGTCGCCAATGCCACGGGAAGGGTCGCCACCGTCGAGGCGGCGCCGACCAGGATCGAAAGCCAGACCGCGCTCCAGGGGTCCGGGGTCATGGCGACGGCGGGAGGAAGCCGGCGGCCGCGAAGATCGAGCGCGCCTCCGTCGACTGGCAGTAGGTCAGAAACGCGGCAGCATCCTCTCGATGGGTGGCGCCCTGCACCACCGCAGCCGGGTACACGATCGCGGGGTGGCTGCCGTGGGGGAAGGCGAACGCCGTCCGGACGCGGGGCTCGATCCTGGCGTCGGTGGCGTAGACGACGCCGGCATCGGCCTCTCCGGAGGCGACCCACCCAAGGACGGTCCGAACGCTGTCGCCCGTGAGTACCCGCTCCGCCACCTGCGGCCAGACGCCCAGCCACCTGAGGGAGGCGCGCGCATACCGTCCCGCGGGGACGTTTTCGGCCGCGAGACCGAGCCGCCGGATCGCTGGCGACGCGAACTCCACGGCGGTCGTGACCCGCAGCGGCGACGCCGCGGGCAACACCGCGACGAGGGTGTTCCCGGCAAGGTCGCGGCGCGTGGCGGGGTCGACGAGACCCTTCGCCTGCAGCTCATCCATCCAGCCGCGGTCGGCCGACACGAAGGCATCGGCAGGCGCGCCCTGCTCGATCTGGCGCGCAAGCCGCGACGAGGCGTCGAAGCTGAACTCCACCCTCGCGTGGCCCTGCGCCGTCCACTTCCGGGCGATCGCCGGGAGGGTCTCGGTGAGGCTCGACGCCGCCAGCACCAGCACGGCGGCCGCGACGGTGATGGTCATGCGCCCGATTATCACGTACCGGGGGGAGAGGGCTCCGCCCCCTCCCCCTACCGCGCCATCTCCTTCCGCCTCCAACCTGCATTTCCTGCCTCCGGCGTCCCGGCGCGTTGGCCAACGCGCCGGGACGTGGCGCTCTCCCCCTACATCGCGCCCGCGTGGGCCCCCACCAGCGCGATCTGCTCGACGCCAGCAGCCTGGGCCGTGCCGAGGACCCGCTGAAGCCGGAGCCAGGGCACCGCGGCATCGGCGTGAACCTCCGCGCGCGTCTTCGGTCGCGACTGGAGCAGTAACTGGTACAGCGGATCGATCGTCCCCGCCTCGCCGATGTGGGCCCACGCCGCGATGCGCTGCCCGTTGACGTGCACCGCCTCGCCGGTCACCAGGATCTCGATTCCGCCCCGGCGCGCATCTTCGGAGTGTGTGGCCGCGAGCTGGAACGGCCCCGATTCCGGCGCCGGCGCCAGGTCGGTGGAGTAGGTTCGCAACAAAAAGACGAGCAACAAGGTCATCATGTCGACCATCGGGGCCAGCGCGCCCACGTCGAGACCGACACCCGCCGCATCCGCCCCACGCCGAAACAGCCCGCGCCGGCGCCTCATCGGAGGCTGACCTTGGGAAAACGCGCGCCATCCGCGGGGCCGCGGACGATGTCGATGACCGAGAGCAGCGTCGCGGTGGTGACCGCCGGCCCCGGCACGACCTCAACCTGCTCCTGCGAGCGGTCGATCTCGTGCACGGTGGTGATGGCCGCGGTCAGGGCCACCTCGTCGAGCGCCGCCCCTCGCTCCGGAACCTCGATGCGGCGCAGCTCGCGGGTGGTGGAGGCCGCGCCGATGTCGGTGGTGGCCACCTCGAACTCCACCGTGGCGGCTCGCTCATCCACCGTCACCCGGACCGACTTCACCAGCCCCGAGTGGGGGAGCGGCGGGGTCTGACCCGGGGCCGCCAGCCTGAGATCGACGACGCCGAGCCGCTGGCCGGAGCTTGTGGACATCAGGAAGAACAACAGGAGAAACAACAGGGTGACCACGCCGAGCAGCGTCGGACGGACGTCCGCCTCCGGCGTGGCCTCGTCGCGAAACAACCGCATCAGCCGGACCCGCCACGGCGCAGGACGTGCACCCGTCCGGCCGTCGCTTCGATCTCCGCCAACAGACCCCGGGCCTGTGCCTCAAGGGCCGAATGTGCCGCCAACGCCGGAATCGCGACGAAGAGCCCGAACGCGGTGGCGGCCATCGCGGTGCTGCTGCCCTCTGACAGCCGGGCCGCGCGCTCTGCCGCCGCCACACCGCCCATGGCCCCGAAGGCCTGGATCAGCCCGTACACCGTCCCAAAGAGCCCAACCATCGTCGCGATCGACGCCACGGCGGCGAGGTAGGGAATCCGCCGCCGGATCCGCTGCTCCGCGTCCACGGCGGCGGCCTGCATGGCCTCCCAGCCCAGCTCGGGCTCGGCCTGAGCAAACCCCGCTGCCAGCACGGTTTCGAGGGGGGTGCCGCCCCACGACGGCGCCACCCCGTCACGAACCGCCGCCTCCGCCCGCCGCAGCACGGCGGCCACCTCCACCCGGCACGCCATCAGCGTGATCGTGCGCTCGATGCCGACCGCGGTCGCAAAAGCGAGAATGGCGAGCAGCGCGTACATGAAGGGGGCTGCGGGCCCCGCGAATGCGTCGAGCAGGTAACGGAGCATCGGGGCCTACTGGGTGACGAAGGCCAGGCACTTGGTGCGGGCCTCGGGATTCTGAAGCGCTTCGCAGATCGCGAGCTGGCGGGTGGGATCACTGCGTTTGAGTTGGTTGGCGACGCCGTGCCGGCAGTTATCCGCGAACTCGCCGAAGGACGCACAACTGGTGAGCGCCTGGTCCACGTCGCGCTCGGCCCCGCCCCAGCCCACCCCGTGGTAACACAGGGCCTGCCACGATCGGGTGGCCTGCGAACAGGACGCCGCGGCCTCGACCATGTCGCGACGCGCAAGATACTTTCCGATGCCGTGCCAGCAGGTCTTTCGGGTGAGGGTGTCCCCCTCCTCGCGGCCGCAGATCTCGACCGCCGCAGGAAGGTCCACCATCGCCATCTCCCCGACGACATCGTGCCGACAGAAGGTCCTGAACGCTTCCGCATCCTGACAGCGGGCGATGGCATAGGCAGGATCGGTCTCGGCCAACGCCAACCCGATGCCGAAGTGGCACTGCCCCCGCCACTTCACCACCGGGATGTCCTTGCAGATGCGTTCGGCGAGGTCCCTGCTGGCCGGAGCAACCGCTTCCGCGACGTCGGCCTGGCACTCGTTGGCCAGCTCGGTGGTGGCGAGGCGTGCGCAGATCCGGAGCGCCTCCTCCGGGTCGGCCGATGCCGTCTGCCTGGCCAGGGCCTGCCAGCAGATGTCCCACAACTGGCTCGACATCGCCTCGCAGATCGAAGGGGTCAGCGCCGCGTCACCGGCCCCGGTTCCGCCACCGGTCGGCGGCGCGAGGCCCCCCGGCTTGGGCGGCACCGCCATCGCCGAGCTGGCCTCGACGGGAGCGTCCGGCGCGCCTGCGGGCGTGCCCGGCAGCCCCAGCGCCAGGCCGAAGCGCAGGCCCAGCAGGCCGGTGAGACAGGCAAGCACCAGGAGGCTGAAGGGGAAGGAGGCCACGAGTGCAGGGGTCAGTCGACGTAGCCGAGCGTGCGCATCCAGTCCTCACGTTCTTTCTCCGTCATCTGCTCGAAGGTGCGTTGGTCCAGGGGGAGGACCGGGGGCGGTGGGGGCGGCTGCAGGACCCGCCACGCCGCGACGCCGCCGAAGGCCACCGCCAGAATCCCGGCACCGACAAGGACCATTCGACGCATGACTGCAACTTTATCGCGGGCCGGTGCGCCTCGCGAGAGTTCCCCATGCCGCCGCGACGTCGGCTCCCGGATCCATGAAACTTCTGGCGCGGCATGAGGGACTGCGGAGCCTGCGGAGGGCGGCAGGTTGGCCGCGGTGAGGGGGAGAGGGCGGCGAGCCCTTTCCCCCGTTTCTAGATAGGCTCGACGGTCTGTGACAAAGGGGTCTCTCATGCGTTTCCTCCGCCCGGTCCTCGCCGCCGCCCTAACGGTCGGGGGTGTCGCGCTCGCCACCCAGGCCATCGCCGACACGCCCGTACGCGCCGACATGAAGCTCGAGCTCCGCGACGTGAAGGTGGTGATGTCGGACTTCAGCTTCCCCAGCGGGCTCCGCGTGATCTTCCAGGAGGATCACACCCAGCCGGTCGTCGCGCTCACGATGATGATCGACCACGGCAGCCAGGACGATCCGGAGGGGCGGGAAGGCATCGCCCACCTGATCGAGCACCTGTGGTTCCGCTCCGTGCACACGGGCACCGACGGCAAGGACCTGCCGAAGATCATGGACTTCATCAAGCAGATGGGCGCCGCGTTCAACGCCACCACCGCGCCTGACCGCACCAACTATCTCACCGTCGTGCGCGCCCCGCTGCTGGAGACGGCGATGAAGCTCGAGGCGCTCCGCCTGCGCGACGCCGTCCGGAAGGTCACCAACGAAAACGTGCTCGTCGAGCGTGAAGTCGTCCGCAACGAGCTCCGACTCAGCTACGAAAACGGCGGCGCCGCGGCCCTGGGGTACCTCTACGACAAGCTGTGGCCGGCGGGGCATCCGTACCACCACCTCACCATCGGCACCCACGACTCGCTCAACGCGGTCACGCTCAAGGACATCCAGGACTACGTCACCAAGTACTACGTTCCCAGCGAAACGACGCTGGTCGTCGCCGGCGACCTGAACCTGGCCGACGCCAGCAAGTACCTGCAGGTCTTCGGCGTCGACCAACTGGCCGCGCCCGACGACCCGGAAGGCAAGAACATCACCCTGGTCCCGCCGAAGATCCGCATCTCCGGTCCGCCGAAAGAACCACCGGAAATGCCGGCAACTCCCATCGAAGTCAAGGGAGAGATCACCGGCCTGCAGACCTACCACGCCGCGGTGGACAAGCCCACTGTCGTCATCGGCTGGACGCTTCCGTCCGCCTACGGGCCGCAGGACCCCCTGATCGATGCCGCTGTCTTCCAGCTCTCCATCGCGATCTCCCAGGAGCTCTTCCCGGCATGGGAATACGAGGCTGGCGAGGAGCCCCCCGGCTCGGCGGGATGCTTCTCGGACCGGGGACGGTACGGCAGCTCGGCCATCTGCTTCGTGGAGTTCAAGAAGGCGGTGGACGCTCCGAAGATGGTGGAGAAGGCGCTCAACGGCGTCTACAAGGTCTACGACCGTGGCGACGAGATTGCGCAGTTCCAGAAGATACTGTTCCAGCAGTCCCAGCAGTCCGGGATGGCCCAGACGCTGCACCTGGTAGACGAGGTCACCGATCTCTTTGCCGGTCGTTCGGCGCTCATCTCGGACTTCGTCCACTTCACCGGCGACCCGCTCTACTACACCCGTCAGATCCAGTGGGGCAACGCGGTCAAGATCGATGCGATCCGCGACTTCGCCGGGAAGTACCTTCGCCGTGAGCGCGCCGTCGCGGTGGCGATCGAGCCATACGAGGAGGGCGACCTGACCCTGGACAGCAGCGACTCCGCCTACCGCGGCCAGTCCCGCGACCAGAGCATCCTGACGCTCTTCAATCCGGACGAGGTCACCCCGGCGGCCATCCGGGAGACGATCGTCGTCCCGGACACCACGAAAATCGTCCAGGAGACCCTGCCCAACGGCGTCAAGCTGTTCGTCATGCCCCACACGCAGGGCCCTCTGGTCCAGGTGGGCGTGTCCTTCGCGGGCGGCGCGGGCAGCGTCGATATGGACCGCCTCGTGGCGCGAGGGACCCAGGACAACGTCTCCTTCGCGCACCCCACGGTGATCCAATCGCTCCGGATCGCCGGCGGGGATGACTTCTCCTTCGGCGATCTCGGCGGCAACATCACCGTCGCCGCGTCGGCGGCCAACGTTGCCGACGCGGTGTACGTCGCCCGCTACCGGCTCGACGACATCCTCCCGGACACCAACGGCCGCCTGGTCTGGGTCAAGGAGGGGAAAGACGACACGTTGGCGTGGATGTCGCCCAAGAAGGCGGCCGACGCGGCGGCGAACATCCAATCGTCGCGACTGTTTCCCGGCCATCCGTTCGGCGACTACCTGACCCACAAGGACTGGGATGTGCTCAACACCATGGGCAATGCCCAGGTGAGCGCGACGCTCGCCCGCGTGCTGCGGCCCAAGAACACCGCGCTCTTCATCGTCGGGAACATCACCGTGGAAGAGGCCCGGTCAGCGGCCACGACCTACTTTGCCGGCTGGACGGGCTGGGGCAAGGAGCCAGCGGGCTGGACCGCCCCGCGCGCCGAATACGCGCCGCCGCCCCCGCCACCGGAGCGCGCCGTCCTCCTGTTCAACAAGGACCTCGCGACCCAGACCACCATCAACTACCAGTGTCAGCTCGCGCCGATCACCGATGAGAACGAATGGGCGGCGAACGTCATGTCCGACGTCGTGAGCGACGGCCTCTGGTTGGCCCTCCGCGAGCAGACCGGAGCAAGCTACGGCGCGTACCCCTACCTCCGCTACCAGACTGGCGGGGTCGGCGTGTTCGGGCAGGCGGTCAGCGCCCAGAACGACCAGGTGGGCTACGCGGTCAAGGTCTTCCTCGAAAACGGCGAGCGCACCAAAGCCGGCAAGCTCGACGACCGCATCGTCGCCACGCAGAAATTCAACAACGCGCAGGCCTACGTGCTCGGCCAGGTCAGCACCTCGGCGATGCTCATGCGACTCATGGGTCGGTACACCCGTGGCCAGGGCATGGACTACTTCGACAAGATCGCCGACCGCATCGGCAACGTGTCGCAGAAGGACTTCCCGCCGCTCTTGGAGCGTTGCGTGGGACACGAGATCGTGACCGCGGTCGGCCCGCTGGCCATCATCAAGCCGCAGTTCGACAAGCTCGGCATCCCGGTCGAGGTGGTGGACCTCGACGCCTACCGCAAGGACTACCGGGTCCGGATGGGACTCAAGCCCGAGAAAGAAAAGAAGGCCGAGAAGAAGAAGTAACGGTTGCGCTCAGCGAAGCTCGACCAGCTCGACATCGAAGATCAGGGTGGCCTGGGGGGGGATGACCCCACCGGCACCCTTCGCGCCGTACCCCAACGCGGGCGGGACGTGGATCTGCCGCTTTTCGCCGACCTTCATGTCCAACACCGCCTCGTCCCAGCCCTTGATGACGCGGCCCACGCCGGCGGGGAAGGTGAAAAGGGTGCCGCGATCCACGGAAGAGTCGAACTTGACGCCGGTGGTGAGCCAGCCCGTGTAGTGCACCCCGACCGTCTGCCCCGGCTGGGGCGACGCGCCGGTGCCCGGTCGCAACACGAAGAACTTCATCCCCGATGCCGAGCGCTGTTCGACCAACGCCGCCACTGAGCTCGGCGACTCGGTAGTTGGGTTCGCGGCGGCATTTCCGCCGCAGCCGAAGAGCGAGAGCAGGAGTGACAGGGTGGACATACCCGCCGGCTATCCCGCCGGGCTACCTTCGGGCCGCCGGGAGCAGACGGATGGGCAGGCAAGCATGGCGGGACCTCGGCCTGGGGCTCGAACTCGACTTCCAGTTCTCGGGCGTGGACGACGCTGGGGCTGAGCGCGCGCTGGCGCCGGTGTTTCAGGAGATGGACGCCCTGGAAGCGGGCGCGATCGCCAATCGCGACGAGGGGCGGCAAGTGGGCCACTATTGGCTCCGCGCGCCCGAGCTGGCGCCGGAGGGGCGGGGCGAGGACATCGTGCGCGTTCGCGAGCTCTGTCGCAGGCTTGCTGCCGCCGTCCACGCTGAAGGCCGCTTCGACACCGCCCTGGTGCTGGGGATCGGCGGCTCCGCGCTCGGACCGCAACTCGTGGCCGACGCGCTGGGCGAACCCGATGACCAACTGGCGGTGCGTTTCATCGACAACACCGACCCCGATGGGATGGCCCGGGTGCTCGGCCGGCTGGACCTGGACACCACCATCGTGGTCTGCATCTCCAAGAGCGGCGGCACCGCAGAGACGCGCAACGCCCTGATCGAGACCCGCGCCGCCTTCGACCGGGCCGGCGTCGCGTTCGCTCCGCAGGCGATCGCGGTCACCGGCGAGGGTAGCCGCCTTTGGAACGAAGCTCAGACCTGGCGGGCGCGCGTGCCGATGTGGGACTGGATCGGCGGCCGCACCAGCGTCACGTCGGCGGTCGGGCTGCTCCCGGCGTTTCTCCAGGGCGTCGACGTGGACGGGATTCTGGAGGGGGCGGCCCGCATGGACGCGCACACGCGCAGTCACGACTTCGCCGCCAACCCCGCCGCCCGGCTGGCCTGGTCCTGGGCCCAGCTCTCCGGCGCCGGCAAGAACCTGCGCGCGCTGGTGATGCTGCCCTACCGCGATCGACTGGTGTTGCTGTCGCGCTACCTCCAGCAGCTGGTGATGGAGTCGGTCGGCAAACGCCACGACCGCGACGGAGCCGAGGTCAACGCCGGCCTCACCGTCTATGGGAACAAGGGCAGCACCGACCAGCACGCCTACGTGCAGCAGCTCCGCGACGGGCCGGACGACCACGTCGTCACCTTCGTCCAGGTCCTCGACGACGGCTGGTACGGGGCCGAGGACGTCGAGCCCGGCGCCGACAGCGGCGACTATCTGCAGGGGCTCTTCCTGGGAACGCGGCGGGCGTTGCACCAGAGCGGCCACCCCTCCATCACCCTCTCCCTCCGTCAGCTCGATGCGGTGCGGCTCGGCGCGGTCATCGCCCTGCACGAACGAGCCGTCGGGCTCTTCGCCGGCCTCATCAACGTCAACGCCTATGACCAACCCGGTGTCGAGGCGGGGAAGCTGGCGGCAGGCGCCGTGCTGGCGCTCAAGCCGCTCCTGCTGGCGGCGTTGGCGAAGGCTCCGGGAACAGCGATCGAGCTGCTCGCACGGTCGGGTCGCGAGCCCGACGCGCACGAGCTTGCCGCCGCCCAGGCGCTGCTGTGGCGGCTGTCGGTGAACGAGCGCGGAGTATCCGTCGAACCGGGGTCGAACGCCGACGCGGACCGGTTCTCGGCGCGCTGACTCAGTCCGGCCACGCCACCGCGCGAGGGCTGCCCCACCGGACGATCCCGGCTGTCACCAACCGAGCCTGGACGTCGATCAGCCAGCCCTGAAGCCGGGCGGCCTGGCAGGCCTCGCCGGACCACAGGCGCTCGTCGCTGCGTGTGCACTCATCCGTATAGGCAAACTCCTCGATCGCGGGCAGGTGGACGTACCAGGTGCTTCCTCCTGAATCGGCGCGGTTCGCCGCCGCACGGTGGAGGAGCAGGTCGGCGATCTCGAGGTCGTCTCGCTCCAGCGTTTCACCGCCGCCAAGACCCAGAAAACGACACTCGGCCTGGAGCGCCCCGGGGCAGCCCGACAGGTTGAAGATGGCCAGGGTGCTGCCGGGAATCAGCAGGAGTTTGCCCGCGGCATCGTCGTGCTCGGCCGCAGCCGCCGCGGTCACCCTCCAGGGAGTCGCCGCGCTCTCGCCAGCCCACGGCAGCGCGTCCTTGGCCCGCGGGTCGGTCATCGCGACGTCGGGGAGCGCCGACATGCCCACGAAGGCGTGCCGATCGAAGCCCGACGCGACCAACGCCACCACCCAGTCACCCCCGCTTTCCCAGCCGGCGGCACCGGCCACCCAGGCGGGCGCGTCGGTCAACAGCGCGAGGTCGGCCAGCTCGTCCGTGAGGGCGGCGTCGAGGCACCCCTGATCGGCACAGTCCGGCGCATCGTGAAAGAGTACGCCGACGTCCAGCCGCGGCCCGGTCAGCACGTCGGCGAGGGTGTCGTCGACCTTGCAGCGCTGGCTGTGCGGACCCACCGGGGGCGACACCGCCAAGGCCGTGGTGGCGGGCAGGTCCGACAGCAGCACGCGGTTGGCGACGGCGCGCGCCGTGCGTTCCTCCATGCCCTCGTCGGTGCCGGCACAGTCGACCCGCGACGACTCCGCACGCGGGTTCTCGATGAAGCTCGCGACCCACGCATCCAGGGGCGCCGCGCCGAGGAGCGCGGTCTCATCGACGAAGATGGTGACGTCCCCCGCCTCGTCCAGCACCGCGATCTCACCCGAGCCGTTGACCGCGATGTCGCGCGCGTTCGGGTGAGGATAGCGGCCGACCTCGACTCCATCGACCAGAACCACCACCTCGCCCTCCGCCAGGGCGTACAGCCGGCCGGTGCGGTTGTCCACCGCGATGGGCCCCGACGCCCCCGGAAGGGGCACGGTCAGCCCGACGACGCCCGCGCCGTCGACGTGGTGCAGCGTCGCCGCACCGGGCGCGGCCGCCCAAAGGCCCCCGGCGCCGTCGGACCTCAGCCTCGTCACTCCCGTGAGGTCCACCACGAGGCCATCCGACGACTCCAGCGTCGTTTCTGCCGCGACCCACACGCGTTCAGGATCGGTGAACAGTTGGTGCCCCGCCGAGGTGAGCGTGCGTACCGTCTCCACGGATCCGTCCGGCGCCCAGCGGACGAGGTCCGTGGCGACGAGCCCCCACCAGCCGCCCCGGCCATCCGGAGCGATCTGGCCCGGCGCATCCCCGGCGTCCGTCAAGAGGACACGCTCCGGGCCGAGCCGCAGCCAGTCCCAGGGGTTCCCCACGCTCAGGTCGGTGTTGGCTGACCGCACCCGACCGCCGGACAGCAGCACGCTCACCTCGTGTCGCACCGCATCGTCGACGACCTGCAGGACGTCCTGGTCCGGCGCGAGGTGGGTCCGGTCCAGCTCCACCTCCCCCGCGGCGCACGCTCCTTGCCGATCCGCGCCGTCCTCCGCGGCCGGGAAGGGGCCGGGATCCAGACAGCCCGGACCGTCCCCGAGCCGGTAGCGCGCATCAAGCAGCGCGGCGCCACCAGCGTTTCGGGGCCACACTGCCAGGCCGGGGATGAGGCTCACCGCCGCCAGCCGCCCATCCGGACCGGCGTCGGTCTCCACCGAGAGCATCTTGCGGAACGGGTCGAGCGGAGTGGTCAGCCCGGTCCAGGGGACGACCTCCGGGGCCGGGTCGGCGCTGTCGGTGACCGGCGTTTCACACCCGATGAGCGCGAGCAGCGTCCACATGTCAACCCTGACATACCCCAAGATTTTTCCCCGTGCAGGCCGATCGTACTCTCGTTAGCACCGCGGCCATGTCCGACGCATCCGCCCGCCGCCTCGCACTGGTCACCGCCACCAGCCGCCCCCCCCGAACCATCGCCCGCCAACTCGACGCGGACGGCCGCCCGCAGCGGGTCTCTCAGACCTTCGGGGCCCGCGTCTTCCACGGGGAGCGGATGAAGCAGCGCTTGCCCCCGGAGATCTTCGCACGATGGAGTGAGACGGTCGAACGAGGTTCGCGGCTCGATCGCCCCGTCGCGGACGCCATCGCCCACGCGGTCAAGGAATGGGCGCTTGAAAACGGCGCCTCGCACTTCTGCCACTGGTTCCACCCGATGACCGGCAGCACCGCCGAGAAGCACGACAGCTTCCTTTGGTTCGACAGCGCCGGCCGCCCGGTGGAGAAGTTCACCGGCGCCATGCTGTTGCAGTCCGAGCCCGACGCCTCCAGCTTCCCCTCGGGCGGCATGCGCTCCACGTTCGAAGCGCGCGGCTACACCGCTTGGGACCCGACGTCGCCGATGTTCCTGATGGATGGACCGTCTGGACGCACGCTCGTCATTCCCAGCGCGTTCCTCGGGTACCATGGCGAATCGCTCGACGAGAAGGCGCCGCTGCTCCGTTCGATGGAGTCCCTCGGGCGCAGCGCCAGCAAGCTGTGCGGCCTCCTGGGCGGCGCCGTGGGACGCATCACGCCCACCGTCGGTCCCGAGCAGGAGTACTTCGTCATCGACAAGGCCTGGGCGGCGCTGCGTCCCGACCTCACGGTCGCCGGGCGCACCGTGCTCGGCGCCTCCGCCCCCAAGGGGCAAAGCCTCGAAGACCACTACTTCGGCTCCATTCCCCCTCGCGTCCTGGCCTTCATGGAGGAGATGGAGGAGGAACTGTACGCCCTCGGTGTCTGGGCCAAGACCCGGCACAATGAGGTTGCGCCCGGACAGTTCGAGCTGGCGCCCATCTTCACCGAGGCGAACGTCGCGGCGGATCACAACCAACTGGTGATGCAGACGATGCGCAAGGTGGCCGACCGTCACGGCCTGGCCATGCTGATGCACGAAAAGCCGTTCGCGGGCGTAAACGGGTCGGGCAAGCACGTGAACTGGTCGATGCAGACCAGCACCGGCGACAACCTGCTGGAGCCCGGGCAGAACCCCCAGGAAAACCTGCGCTTCCTAGCGTTTATGGCTGCGACGGTGCTCGGCGTTCATCGCCACGCGGCCGTGCTTCGGGCGGCGATCGCCAGCCACGGCAACGACTTCCGCCTCGGCGCCAATGAAGCCCCGCCCGCGATCATCTCGGTGTTCCTGGGCGACTTCCTGACGCGGATCGTCGATGGGATCGTCGATGGCAGCGTCGCGAACCTGCCGGCCGGCCAGGCGATGATCGAGCTCGGGGTCAACCGGCTCCCGGCGATCGCCAAGGACAACACCGATCGCAACCGCACCTCGCCCTTCGCCTTCACCGGGAACAAGTTCGAGTTCCGCGCCGTCGGTTCGTCGGCGAGCATCAGCTTCCCGACGGCGTGCCTCAACGCGGCCGTCACCGATGGCATCGACGAGATCGTGGCGATGATGGAGGGGGGCGTCGACGTGATGACCGCGGTACGCAAGGCCCTCACCGAGTCCGCACCGGTGCGCTTCGACGGCAACGGCTACGCCGCCGAATGGGTGGTGGAGGCCGAGCGCCGAGGCCTCCCCCACGCGCGCAACACCCCCGACGCCCTGGCCTTCCTCAACACCAACGCCGCGCGCGCGCTGTTCGAACGCACCCACGTCCTCTCCCACGAGGAACTCCACAGTCGCTACGACGTTCGCCTGGAGCTCTACAACAAGAAGGTCGAGATCGAGGGTGACGTGCTCCGAGAGATGGTGGACACCTATGTCGTCCCGTCGGTGCTCGCTGAAGTGCAGGCGATCAACGGCGTTCCGGGCAGCCTCGCGCAGGCGCGCCTCACCGCGGTCCAGGACGCTGCCGACCGCATCCTCGCTCGCCGCACCGAGCTCGATTCGGCGATGGCAGGCGTGCCCGATGCGGGCGCAGCCGAGGTCGCGGCCTATCTCTGCGGCACCGTCGTTCCCGCGCACCACGCGCTGCGACGGGCTTGTGACGCAGCCGAGAGGCTCGTCGCCGACCACCGCTGGGCGTTGCCGAAATACCGCGAGATGCTCTTCGTCAACGGTTGAGCGCAGGCCTACGGCTCTGGCTGGCGCGCCAGCGCGCGTGCACCAGTGATGACCGCGAGAACGACGAACGTCACCACGGTGTACGTTCCCTGGGTCTGGTAGTCGCCCGTCAGCGGAGCGCTCACCAGCTCGAAGGGGAAATACAACTTCGACAGGTCATTCGCGTTGTTGAACCACCAGACCCCCGCGGCCGCGACCAGAAAGACGACCGGGGTGAAGAAGCGCACCCCGACCTACTGGACCGTGACGGACTTGACGATGGATGTCTTGACCGCCTCTCGGAGCGCCTGCTGGAGCTTGGTGTACATCCCGGGATCTTCTTCCTGATCCGCGCCCGGCGTCGCGTCGGCCTGCATGCGCTCGGTGTGCTTGTACAGGTACAGTTCGACCGGAGCGCCATCATCAAAGGTCAACCGCCACTTGTTGCGGGTGATGACGTTGCCCTTGCTGCCGTCCTTGAGGCTGGCAATGCTGGTGGTACGGATCGAGCACTCGTACATGAACGGACTGAAGTCGCTGCTGTAGGTGCAGTCGACGGCTTCGGGCATCTTGCCGGGGGCGATGCTGATGGACTTCACCTCGGTCCACGCCACGACCCGGTCGCCCTTGGCGGTCTCGATCTCGAAGGTGATGTCCTTGGCGCCAGACTCCCAGCCTTTATCGGCGTGAAAGTCTTCCGAGCGCTCGATACCCTTGACGTGACCGGAGCGACTGGTGCCATCGGCACGCGTCAGCGAGATGATGAAGCTGACGTTCCGGGCGCCGCTGGGCTCTTCCGGCGGCGGGGGCGGAGGCGGCGCCGGCGCGGGTTCGGGCGCGGGTTCGGGCGCCGGGGCGGCAGGCGCGGGCGCCGGCGCGGGGTCGGCCTTCTTGGGTTTGGCCAGCGCGACGGTTGGCAGAACGAGCAGAACGACGAGAGAGAGGCGCATGGTGCCCCTGTAACCACCAGTTCGCCACGCGCGTGGGGACGATGCAACCGGCCACCGGGGTGCCCTCGGTCCGAACCCTGGATGATCTCCGCGCCGGGCCCGGTCGGAGAGCCGTTGGTGCGGAACACCGTGGGGCGTACCGTGGCCGGGGCCTACGGCACGGCGTCGATGTCGCTGCGGAGGACGACGTAGATGTCGCCCTGGGCCACCGCCAGGGCGAGTTTTTCGGCCTCGTCGGGGGAGACCTCGAGCGTGATGCTGGGCTTCAGGCGCCGGGCCGCGTTGTCCTTGCCATCCTTCTTCTTCAATTCAACCTTCCTGCCGTCCGCCGTGGTCACTCCCTTCTTTTCCGCCGTCGGCTTCCCCAACGGATCGTTGAGCGAACCGCCGACCGCGAGCACGCGGATGGACTGCAGGATGGTGTCGGTCACCCACTTGTCCGTCGATGCCGACGTCTCTTCCGGGCTGATGGTGACGATGATGTCGACGTAGTTCCCGGGGTGCAGAAGCCCTGCCACCGCGTCCTCGGTGTTGATGGCCACGGTCATCGCGCGCTTTCCCGGTTGAACAATCGCGTTGAGGCCGATGCCGGCGTCTGGCCGGGCGATGCGCTCGTCGCGAATGGGCTCGCTGGTGAGAATCCGCTCGCGCGGCGTCCTCCCGATGACATCCTCGATCCTGGAGAAGGTCGTTTCTTCCGGAACCGCGCCCGGAACGACGGCGACGACCACCACGTCCTGCTCGGAGATGGGAAGGCCGACCAGCAGGTCACGGGAGGCGACCACCACGTCGCGGGTCTCTTTGGGACGCATCGCCTCGACGAACTGATCCTGTTTGGAGCCAATGATCCGAAACCACACCCCCAATGCGACCAGCGCCAAAAGGACCGAACCCACGAGAAACAGGCCCGCCCGTGCGCGCCCCGGATTCTGCTGCCCTTGCATCTGCGACGACTCCGTAGGATGGCTGCGCCCCAAGTATGGGCCAATGGGCCGCTACGCAAACTCACCAAACCCGTCCGGCTGCGCCCAAAAAACACGAAGGGCGAGCGGTCTTTCGGCCGCCCGCCCAGGTGACAAGGCCCGATCAGCCCGCGGCGCGGTCGACCGCGTCGGATATCTCTTAGAAGAGGCCGCCAAGGGTGTCACCGAGCGCGGTCAGCGCCACGATGATCGCGACGGCGACGAGGCCAAAGATGAGGCCGTACTCGATGGCGGTCGCGCCCGACTCATCCTGAGCGAGTTGCTTGAACATGCGGGAGTTCCTCACGCGAGCTGTTTGGGAGCCGTTCCGGCCTGGGAATCATAGCGCGAACCTAAAATAGGTACAATCATGTATATGGAAAACCCCTGACGTCGGGGGCGTCATCGCCTCCCGCCGCCGCTCACACCAGCCGGCCGCCTCGTGTAATCCCCTTGCTGCCACGAAGAAAATCCTGGAATGCGGTGCCGAGGGAGGCGAGCCTCCACCCACCTGGGTCTGATTGCTGCAAAACATAATCAATTTCACCGTCTCGCAGCACGTACTCGGCGGCGACGCCCGACGCTTCGCCGGAAATTCGGGCCGCGAGTCGGATGGCGTCGGCGTCGGCGCCTCGGCGGGGAGGGCGTGGAGGGGCCGTCGTCTGGGCCTGGGCCAGGATGCCCAGCAGTTCGTGGCCGTGCTGTCGCCATACCTGCGATGGCATGCGTCGGTTCTCCCGAAACCCGTCAAGGGTCTCGGGTCGGCGGCGGGCGAGGTCGAAGAGCATGGAGTCGGAGACGATGTGTGCAGCCGCGCAGTCCAGCCCGCGGGCCTTGGACTCACGCCAGGCCGCGAGCTCGAAAAGGGCGGCCCGCTCCCGCTCCGAAAGCAGGTGGCACCCCGGGATGCGACGCCAGGCGCCGGCGTCATCCGGAGCCGCCAGCGCGACCTCGAGGGATTCCCTTAGGGCCTCCTCGACGTAAAAGGCGTTGCCGAGTTCCCCCGCGCGGGCCTCCAGCCCTCGCACCAGAGCGTCGAGGAGGATGACATCGTCGGCGGCGTATTGGAGTTGCGGCCCGCTCAGGGGGCGACGGGACCAGTCCGACAGCGTCTCCTGCTTGTCGAGCTCCCGACCAAGGACCGCCGCCAAGAGGTCCTGCAGCCGTCGCGGCCAGCCAAGGCCCGCAAACGCAGCAAGGATCTGGGTGTCGATCACGCGCATCGGCGTCGCTCCGCAGTGACGCCGCAATAAAATTACGTCGGCGGCTCCGCCGTGCACCAGCAAGGGCCTCGTCGAAAGCGCCGGACCAAGCACCGTCAGGTCCAACGGCCCCAGGGGGTCGACCAGCAGGACCTCGCCCTCGTCCGGCCGCAGCTGTAGCAGCATGAGCTTCGGAAAGTAAGCCTTCTCTGGGTGAAACTCTGTGTCGACGGAGATACGGGCGCACCGCTCCAACCCCGGCAGGTGGACACGAAGCTCCTCGTCGGTTCGGATCAGGCAGGCCATGCTCCGCCACTATAGTCGGCGCCGACATGCTGGGTCTCTCGCTCGCACTCGCGGTTTCCGCCCTGATCGCGGGCGCCCACACCGGCCTGCCCGACGCCGCGCCCCGGTACCTGTCCCAGCGGTTCGGACGCGACCGCGCTGGCCTGCTGACCTTCGGATTGGGCACCCTCGCGGCCGCCGCCGGCTTGCTCCACATCAACGGGCCCGACTCGGCGTGGGGGCCCGGCGCCGTGGTTCTGGCGGGCTGGCTGGCCCTGCGGGTCGGGACCCGGGCCTCACGGCCTCGCCGGCTCCTCGTCGTCGGGACCGCCTGTAACCTCGCGGCGATCGCGCTCGCGGCCGCATGGATGGGGTCTCGGTGAGCACGTTGACGGCCCATCGACGCGGGGTGCCGGGGCTGCTCGCCACGCGGGGCTGGTTCGAGCCGACCGTCGCCACCGCGGCCCTCTCGGTTGGCGCGGGCGCACGGGTGCTGGCGATCTGCGGGGCGGGTGACGTCGCCTTCGCGTTGGCGGCGGGGGGGGCGACGGTGCACGCGGTGGACGTCCGCCTTGCTCAGCTCGCGTATGCCCGCCTGGCGCTGGCCGGCGTTCGCGCCCTACCGGCGTCGAGCACGCGCTCGATGTTGGGAATGGCGCACTTCGGGCGCCGCCTTTGGTTCTACCACCACGTTCGCGCCTCTCTGGACGACGCGAGCCGGAACTTCTGGGACACCCACGAGGGCGCCCTGCGACTGGGAATCGTCGACCAGGGCAGCGTGGAGCGTCGTGTCGCGACGCTTCGCACACGCGTGTTGCCGGTGGCGGTCCCGAGCGGCGTGTTGAGCGCGGTCCTAGCCGCTCCGACAATTTCTGAGCAAGGCCAGTTATTTCGAGAACGGTGGGACACCTGGCGGTGGCATGCGTCGTTGCGGATGGCCTTCGCCCCGCTGGCGCTGGCCAGCGTCGGCCTCAACAGCCCGCGGCTCGCGGCGGTGGGGGCCGACTACTCGACCCGCTTCGCGGCGCGAGTCCGGCGCGTATTCGACACCGTGCTCGTGGGTCGACATCCCGGCCTTCGCTGGGCGCTCACCGGCGTCTCCGACGCCGAGGGTACCTGCCCGACGTGGCTTGACGGCGCACACTACGAGGCGCTGCGCGCGCGGGCGGGCGACATCGCCTTTGTGCACGGCCGGCTGCTCGACGCGCTGCGCGCCCCCCCCGACGGTGGATGGAACGCCTTTTTCCTCGGGGACGCGCTGGAAGAACTCGGCCACGATGCCGTGTTGGAGGTCCTGGAGCACGTCGTTCGGGGCGCGGCGCCTGGAGCCCGCGTGGTGAGTTGGCGGCTTGGCGGCTCGTACGCCCGCTCCGCCTCACTCGCGCGCCACCTCGTTCGCGACGAGGCCGCATCGGCGCTCGCCTCGGCCCACGAGCCGATTCCCGCCTGGAGTGGCGTCGACGTCGAAACGGTGCTCCGGGCGGGATAGAAGCCCGACCCCATGCGCTATGTCCCCGAAAACCCGCTGATTGTGCAGTCCGACCACACCCTCCTCCTGGAGACGATGGGGCCGAACTTCAAGGCTGCTCGCGACGCGCTGGTCCGTTTCGCCGAATTGGTGAAGTCCCCCGACTACGTGCACACCTACCGGGTCACGCCGTTGTCGTTGTGGAACGCGGCCAGCGCCGGGTTCACCGTCGAAAGCGTCCTGGCGACGCTCGACCTGTGGGCGAAGTACGAAATCCCGCCCAACGTTCCGGTTTCCATCCGCCAGACCATGGGTCGCTGGGGGCGTCTGAAGCTCCACAAGGACCCGCGCGGGTTGCGCCTCGATGCCGACGAAGCGGTCCTGATGACCGAAGTCTGCTCTCTCAAGCCGGTCATGCCGCTGCTGGGCAAGCGCATCTCGGAGATGTCGGTGCTGGTCGATCCGGGGAACCGCGGCGAGCTCAAGCAGGTGCTGACCCACGCGGGGCTGCCGGTCGAGGACCTCGCGGGGTACCGAGACGGCGCGGTTCTGGAGGTGGCGATCCTTCCGGAAACGAAGTCAGGCACCCCGTGGGGGCTGCGTGAATATCAACGGGACGCGGTCGATGCCTTCTTCGGAGACAGCGTTGCGCAAGGTGGCAACGGTGTCGTGGTGCTGCCGTGCGGTGCTGGCAAGACGATGATCGGCATCGCCGCGATGGCCCGGCTGGGCATGAAGACGCTCATCCTGTGCACCAACGTCACCGCGCTTCGTCAGTGGCGCTCGGAGATCCTCGAGCGTACGACGCTTACGGAGGCCGACGTCACCGAGTACTCCGGCGAGCTCAAGGACATCAAGTCGGTCACGCTCTCCACGTATCAGATGCTCACTTTTCGGCGGTCGCGGGCCGAAGAGTTCGTTCATTTCGGCCTGTTTGACCGTGAGAATTGGGGGCTGGTGATCTACGACGAGGTCCACCTGCTCCCGGCGCCGGTTTTTCGTGCGGTCGCCCACCTCCAAGCGCGGCGACGTCTGGGTCTCACCGCGACGTTGGTGCGAGAAGATGGCAAAGAAACCGATGTTTTCGCGCTGATCGGCCCCAAGCGTTTCGACGTGCCTTGGAAAGACCTCGAACACCAGGGCTGGATCGCGGCGGCGGTGTGCACCGAAATCCGCGTGGAGTTCGGCGACGAAGATCGGCTCCGCTACGCCGTCGCCGACGATCGCGAAAAGTTCCGCATCGCCAGCACCAACGCGCGGAAGCTTCCGGTCATCGAAGAGATCCTCGGCCGACACGAGGACGACCGGATCCTGATCCTCGGCATGTACGTGGACCAGTTGGACTGGCTCTCGAAGAAGCTGAGTTTTCCACTGATCGAGGGGAAGACTCCGCAGAAGCGTCGCGACGAACTCTACGACCGCTTCCGGCGCGGTGAGGAGCGAGTGCTGGTGATATCCAAGGTGGGCAACTTCTCCGTCGATCTTCCTGATGCCAACGTCGCGATTCAGGTGAGCGGCACGTGGGGAAGCCGCCAGGAAGAAGCGCAGCGGCTGGGGCGAATCCTGCGTCCCAAAGGCGGAGACAACAAGGCCAGCTTCTTCAGCCTGGTCACCCGCGACACGGTGGAGCAGACCTTCGGCGAAAAACGGCAGTTGTTTCTCACCGAGCAGGGGTACGCCTACCGGATCGAAACCCGATGACACCGGTGATCCACCGCAACGTGGCGCTGTTGCGGGTCAGCGACAAGGGTGCGCTCGACGAGCTTCGCGCCGTCGTGAACCTCGACCCGCATGTCCTCGGGTGGTTGTCCGATTCCGAAGCCGTGCTGGACCCGCATACCTTGAAAGAGTTGCTGGCCGCCCTCGAGGCGCGCGGACTCTCGGCGTTGGTCCGGCGTGTCGGGGGGGCCGGGTAAAGCAGGTGGGCGCGGGCTCACCGTAGCGCCGGCTGCTCCCGCAGCCCCGACCCTACCGCGAGAAGAAGCCCCGGAGCACCTGATCGAGGGCGGCCTCCAGCTCGGCCTTGGCCACGCCGATGGCCGCGACGTCGCCATCGCCGTCGACGACGAAGGTGGTCGGGAACTGCCGGACCCCGTAGCGGGACACGACGATGCCGTGTGCATCCCGGAGGACCGGGTAGTCGAGGTGCTGGGTCTCGACCCAGTCCGACACCGCCGCGATCTCGCCCGGGCCCGCCAGGATCGCGATGGTGCGTACGCCCTTGCCAAGGTACTTCTTGTCGAGGCGGCCGAGCGCCGCGAGCTGCGCCTCGCCACCGGTCTTGTGTAGGAAGTGAACCACCAACGCCTTGGCGGGGAACCCCGGCATGACCCCGGTGAAATCAGCCAAGGACACGCTGGTGCGGGCCACCGCATGCAAGGCAGCATCTTCGTTGATGGCCTGCAGGTTGAACAGCAGCGCGGGATCTCCCACGTGCAGGGCGGGACCGGGAACGCCGGCGAGGCTGAGGCCGAGCATCGAGAGCAGCATGGCCATCAGATAACACCCGGTGCTACGGGGCCACCAATGAGCATCGACCGCGGACGACGACCCCAGGTGCCGGAGCGCGTTCGGACTCTGCTGCGTGGTGTCCGGGACGCGGGCGGGCGTGGTGTCCTGGTCGGAGGCTGCGTGCGGGACGCGGTGATGGGCCGGCGCTCCAAGGACCTCGACATCGAGGTCCACGACCTCGACGCTGACGCGCTCCGCGCCGTACTCAAACAGTTTGGCCGGGTAGACGAGGTGGGTCGCGCGTTCGGGGTGTTCAAGCTCCGACTCGGCGGAACGGAGCTGGATGTCTGCCTGCCCCGGCGGGACCGCAAGGTCGGCGCCGGCCACACCGGCATCCACGCCACACCCAATCCCGGTCTCGGGTTCATCGAGGCCGCCCGCCGTCGTGACCTGACTATCAACGCCATCTCCTGGGACCCCCTTGTAGACGAACTGATCGACCCATTCGACGGCGTCTCCGATATCGTGGCGGGACGGCTCCGCGCGGTCGACGCCACCACCTTCGGCGAGGACCCCTTGCGCGCGCTGCGCGTGGTGCAATTCGCGGCGCGCTTCGCGTTCGAGGTCGACCCGGCCCTGGTGGAGCTCTGCCGCACGATGCCGCTGGGTGAGCTCCCCCCCGAGCGCATTCGTGGCGAGGTCGAACGCCTGCTCCTGCTGTCCCCCCGGCCGTCGGTCGGGTGGCGGGTGGCGGTGCAGGCGGAGCTGTGGGCTCGCGTCCTCCCCGCCTGGCAGAAGCCATGCCCGCCGGCGGTGGACCGGCTCGCGACCCTGGCGATAGACGGGGAGCCTCGGCGTCTCGCCGTACTCCTGGCCGCCACGGGCACCGCGGCAGAGGTGGACGACGTGCTCCGGCGGCTTCAACTCCACGGCTGGAGCGGGTACGCCGTTCGGGAGCAGGCCCTGGCCCTTGCCCAGGCCCGGGACGACTCCAGCGAATCCCGCTCGCCCGACACCCGCGCCCGACACCTTGCCGAGCGGCTCGAGGTCGAGCTCTTCGCGGCCCTCGTCGACGACGTCGCGCTCGCCCGGGCCGCGGAAGGGCTCGGCGTCGGTCGTGCGCCTCTCTGCCCGCTCATCGGCGGGCGGGACCTGCTTGCCCTCGGCCTGCCGGCGGGCCCCGAGGTCGGCCGGCTCCTGGCCAAGGTGCGCGCCCAGCAGCTGGACGGTAATCTTGTTTCACCGGAGGCGGCTCTGGCCTGGGCGCGGACGCGGATGCGGTGACATAGTAGGCGCCATGCCACCGCTCCTGTTTCTCGCCCTGCTGGCCGCGGGCCCCGCCGTCGCGACGCCGCCCGCCGGCGGACCGCCAACCCCGGCCGCATCCCCACGCCCACCACGGGAGAGCCTCGGCGTGCCCATCAAGGGGACGTCGCCCGCCGGCCTCACGTTTTCGGCCGAGCTCCAAGACGAGTACCTTGAGGGACTCCCGATCCTCGTCGAGCTCACCGTCGAAAACCAGACCGCGGACAGCAAGCTGACGGCCGATCTCACCGCGCGCCCGCACCTCGTGCATTTCAAGCTGGTCGACCCACGTGGCAAGACCTCGGAACGATTCACCAGTCCGCCGCAGTTCGACACCGGCGGCGAGTGGACTCTGGCCCCTCGGGCCCGCAGAAGCGTGCTGCTGGAGATTCCCTCATCCGCCGGCTTCGACCCCGGCCCGTGGAAGGTCAATGTCCTGATCGGCGACGGCGCGCAGGCCGTCGTGCTCGCCACCCACGAGTTTCGCCTGGCCCCCGCCCAGCCCGTCGGCGGCGACCTCACCTGGGAGCCCACCATCGAAAAGAACAGCGGCGCCATCGTCCCGTGGACGCACAGCGCCAAGGGGGGCTTTGACGTCTACCTGAACCAATACGCGATCGGCGACTCCACGCGCCTGCTCGCGCACCGCTGGCTGTTTCGTAGCGCCAAAAATCTCTCGCCGACCCTGTCTCGGACGCTTCCTGTCGCCTCCCGGTCACGTTGGCTCTACTGGGCGGGGGACCCGGGCGAGCTCCGCGTCGCGCGTATCGAGGGCGCCCGGCTGTCGGGGGACATCCGCTCCTTGGGGTTCCCATGGTCAGGCGCGGTTCCGCTCGCCCGGGGGGTGAGCGACAGCAGGGGCGGCTTCGCACTGCCGTTGTGGGTCGCCGATCCCAAAGGCGAGGCCGGGTCGGTGCGGATGTTGGTCATGACCGAACGAGGAGCGGTGACCTTCCGCACCGTCGCCGAGTTCGCGCGACGCCCCCCCCTCGCGGAGACGGGCATGGACGCCAACGGCAACGCGATCCTCGTCCTGGCGCACGAGAAGGGGATCGATAGCTATCGTCTGAGCCCCGATCGCGACGCCCGCCTGCCGCTCGAGGGGGAACGCGCCTGGAAAGCGACCGCAGACGGCTGGGTCACGGCGGGTGTCGGGTTCGACATCCTGCCGGACAAAGACGGTCGGGCCGGCGGGCTGGCCATCGCCGCCGTTCAGCTGCTGCCGGCGTCGAAGGAACTCCCGTCCCAGTTTCGCACCCTGCGCATCGACCTCGCGGGCAAGCTCCTCGAAACGGCCGCCGCCGCGCTCTGGCTGGGTCCGCCCTCGCTCAGCGCGTTCCTCCCCGCGGGCTACGCGCCGTTCCACTACGTGGGCAACGACAGCACCGGACAGACCGTGTTCGGGAGGGCAGACACGGCCCCGCGGACGATCGGGAAGATCCCGGCCGCAACCGCGTGGCAGGCGAAGTCTGGTACGTGGAGCCTGCGCTGGCTCGCGGGCCAGCGCATCGTCACCGAGCGCCCGGTCCCGGAGTGAGTGACCGGTAACGGAGGGAGACGACTCGCCGCCCTCTCCCCCTACCGCGCCGCGAAACGCGGCACGGGTGACGAGTCAGAGCCCGGTGCCGGGAGCGACCGTCTCGTCGTCCGCCGGCGGATGTACGCCGTTGTCCGAGCAGGGGGCGTCATCGTCGGTGAAGTGATCCACGCAGTACTGGTTCAGGTCCTTGACCTTGGAACAGAAAGCGGCCTCGAGGCACACGTCGTTCCACGGATTATCCGGGTTTTCGCAGTACTCCGTCGTCGTCCTGTCTTCGGGAGTGTCCAGCGCGCCGCCGCCCTCGCGACTGAGCACGCACTCATCAATGCCGCGCGGAGCGGCCGTCAGCTCGCCACAGGAGCCTTCGAACGCGGCGACCGCGTAGTTGATGACGCCGTCGTCCAACGGCAGCAGGAAGGTGTCCAGCACCGCGGTGAACTCGACGCCGACCCGGCCGCTGGTGTCGATCGTGCAGTACTCGACCGTCGAGCGGCCCGCGTGCGCCGGTGTCTTCTGCGAGCCGAGCTGAATACACTCACTGGCCGGGAGGCCGTGATCGGCGCCACCGGCATCGGTATAGATGATCTCGAACTCCCCCATTTCCAGGCCGGGTGAGCCGTTGTAGTAGGCGCTGAGGCCAGCATCCAGATCAAGGTCCGCGTCGTCGGTCACCGCGTCGACGTACAGGTACTGGGAGGTCGTGACGTCGCCCGCGAGGGCCTGATTCCAGAAGACCGTCTCAGGATCCATGACTAGGCACACGTCACCGCCCGTTCCCAGAAAGGTGAAGGTCGCCCCGCCGAAGTAGGAGGGATCCTCCGGCGCGCCGATGCCACCGTAGTGAATTCCCTTACGGCCGGCGTCATCCTCGGCCCGGAGGTCCTCGCCCCAGGAAATGAACGACTTGCGGTCGACGACGTTGGCTTCCTGCTCGTCGACAGGAATGACTCGAAACTCGCCGAGCTCTTGGATGAAGGGGTAGTCGGGGTTCGGCACCGGGATGAAGGCGCCACCGTCGCGGTCGCACCCGGGAAGCAGCAGGATGAGTGTAGAGAGCATCGCTACTCCGCTTGATAGTGGAAGGTGAAGTTGACGTCGGGCACCTCGGTCTGCACCATGTCGGCGTCGAACCGGACGATGGTGAGGCCGTCGGCAACCCAGTCCTCGTACTGGATGTAGGTGCTGGGGTGGTTCAGGATGTCGAAGAACGAACTCCCTTCGTTGAATTCCGAGTTGTACTCGTCCACCTCCCGGCCGAAGTCCTGGCCGCAGGTGGTGAAGGCGCCGTTGACATCGCTCTGGATGGCGTTGAGCTCGGGCGCGTCCATGAACCCCCACAGCGACATGCCCTCGATCCGGTTGGTGTGGTGCAGGGTAATGTCGGCCACATAGTTGTCGCCTTCCACGGTGAAGTCGAGCGCGTCTTCGCCGATGAACGCCATCTCCTCGTCGGAGGTGGCCGAGAAGTAGTCATAGCACCAGGCCCGCATCGCCTCGGGAGTGACCACCTCTTTGCCGAATCCGTCCTTCATCGGGATGCCGAGGTTGTTGCGGAAATGGTCGAGCAGGTCCGCGTAACCCTTGAACCGCCCGGTGGTGACCTTGCACGACACCAGTTCGTAGCAGGCGAAGTCCAGCCGCCCGACGGTTTCGCCGCCGTACGGGAAGGTATCCCCGATCCCGCCGCTGATGATCGGGCCCATCGAGGGGTGGGGGTATCGGAAGGAGATGTTGTCGATCGCGCCGTAGGCCCCGACGTACACCGGGCCGAGCAGCCGCGGGTCGGTCAGCTCCCGCGTGGTGTACGCATAGACGCCGTCCCCATCGGGATCGTCGGCCGCCACCACGGTCCGCGTGGCAGCGAGCCTCGGGATCACGACCCGGGCTTCGACATCGCCGTCGTTGATGACTTCGGGGTTTGCGCAACCACCGACGAGGAACACCAGAGACTGGAAGATGATCATGGGATTAGTACTCGTAGCCGACGCCGACCGTGCCGGAAACGCCGGACAGATGGCTGGTGACCGCGTACCGATTCTGGGCCGCGATGTACCCGGAGTTGTAGGCAAGCGTGGTGTTGTTGTTGGTGACGTTCGCGAAGTCCACTCGGACGCTGAGCTTGCCCTTGGGCACCACGATCTCCTGCTTGATGAGCACGTTGAGCGACCAGAAGCCCGGCGTGTCGGCGTAACTTCCGAGCGGCTCCTTCAAGAGTCCATACCCGCCGCCGGTGAAGTCGGTGTCGGCCGCCTGCCAGTAGTACCGGCTGTACGGGCTCCCGCTGAACCCTTGGAGTTGCATGCCCACCTGCGTGGTCCAGGGATCATTGGGAATGTCCCAATAGGCGGCGGTCTTGAGCTGATGCGTGACGTCGCTGCCCAACTCACCGTACATCAGCTCGACCTGGGATGGGTTGGACAGCCCCCCGCTCAACGAGTTCTGGGTGGTTCCGCGGCTGGAAACGTAGCTGTAGGTCGCCGAGGCGAACCACCGCTTGGACTCGGCCTTGAACAGTTCGAAGTCGACCGCGAAGTAGTCCCGCCGGGCGATCGCGGGCGACCGCAAGCGGTAGTAGGCGTTGAAGTCGCTGAAGCCTTCGCTGACACCCACGAAGGAGTAGCCGTCCTCGTCGTAGACCAGATTGGTCTCGTCGAAGGTGTAGATGTTGCGGGTGAACTTGCCCGTGAAGCGGACCGTCGCGCGCACGTCCGTCACCACCTCGCGCGCCACCGACGCGGTGAACTCGTCCGAATGCGGCGCGGAGAGATCGCCGTAGGTGAAGGCGTTGTCGGTGGTCTCGCTCAGGTAGGCCTGGTTGGCGTAGTTGCTCCCGTTGTCGAAATTGCCGTCGTAGATGATCTTCCCCGCCAGGGCCGAACGGGAGAGGTAGCTGGCCACGCTGAGGCGTCCCAGATCGTTGAAACGACCGTAGCCCGCAGCGATCGCGGTCTTTTCGTCGCTCCAGGGGTCCCAGATCGTGTAGACGCGGGGGCCGAAGACCCCAACGTCGATGATGGCGTCCCCGGCGTCGTTACGAACCTGCGACCGGTCGTAGCGGAGACCGTACCGGAAGGTCAGGTTGTCGACCGGCTTGTAGACGTCCTGGATGAAGCCCGCGGCAGAGTACGCGTCCGCCTTGTAGCGCGAGTAGCCGGAATACTCGACGAAGTACCAGTTCTTCAGCGTTTCCGGGTCGAACTGGTTCTCGTAGAGGTCGACGTAGTAGATGTTGCCGGTCACCCCGAAGAGCTGATCCCACGAGCTGTAGTTGATGTCGATACCGGCCTTGAGATCGTGCTTGCCGAGGAAGTTGATGTTGAGCACGCTGAACTTGCTGCTGGCTTCGACGTGCCACCGATCGTCGAAGGTGAACTGAGTGAAGTTATCCCGGTTGTAGGCTCCGTATGAGCCGTAGCGGCCGGGCGTGTCGTAGTCGATGGTGTTTTCTGCCTCGTCGGCCTCGCACGGGTTGTAGTCCAGGTCCTGATCGTGGGTGCACGGCACCCCGCTCTGCTCGATGAAGGTCTTCTGCAACGACAGCGTCGTCTCGAGGTTCGCGTCCTCGTTGAAGAACCAGTTCCACTTGCTGGCAAGCACGTAGCCGCCCTGCATCTGGCGGGCCTGCGCTTCGGGGAGCGTATAGCGGTCACCCTGGTCGATGTTGTCGATGCTGGTGGGGCTGAGGTTGACCTGCAGTGAGATCCGATGTTTGGAGACGGGCTGCATGGTCAGCTTCGCGAAGCCGTAGTGGCCGTCGAAGTCTCGGGGTTGGTCGATGCCGACATTCGCGAAGAGGGAGCGGTTGTACTGATAGGAGCCGATGAACCACACCCGGTCACGCACGATGGGGCCCAAGAGCGTCAAGCCGACGGTGCCGCTCTGGAAGCTGGAGTCGAAGCCAGCGAAGTTGAGGAGCGCGCCGTCGGTCCCGTAGCGGCCGTCGAGCTTGGGCGACCAGTCACCGTTTTCGTATTCGGCGTTGGCAAACATCTGCAGAGTGTTGCCGCCCGAACGGGTGATCACCTCGAAGACCGCGCCCAGGGACGCCCCGTACTCGGGGTCGTAGCCGCCGGTCGTGACGCGGATCTCTTCGATGGCGTCGAAGTTGAAGTTCTGGGAGAACGTTCCCGTCACCGGGTCGGTGACGTTGATGCCGTCCATCATCCAGGTGTTCTCGTTGCCGGCCGCACCCGCCGCGCTGGCGTTCCCGCCGCCCAGCACCTGGGCGGTGTTGCTGATGACGCTCAGGTAGTCGCGACCGCTTGGGACCTTGTCGAGGTAGTTGCGGTTGAACGTGGTGCTGTGAGACGCCTGCTCGGTATCCACCACCTTGCGCTCGGTTTCAATCACGACGGTCTCCCCGCCGTACTTCATCCCCACCGTGACGTTGGAGGTGCGTCCGACGGCCACGGAGATTCCGTTCTTGGTGACATCGCCGAAGCCCTGCTTCTGCGCGACCAGCTTGTAGGCGCCAGGGGGGAGCTCCGCAAAAACGAAGTTCCCGTCTGCATCAGCGGTGTACTGCACCGCGCCGCCGATCAGCTTGTCGGAGCTCAGCGTCAACAAGGTGCCCGGGATGGGGAGCTCGGACTCGTCGATGACCAGGCCCTTGATCGTACCGGACGCGGACGCCCATGCGGGTCCGGCGAGCGATACCGCGGTGAGGAGCACCGCGGCGACGACTGCCAACAGCATGCGGATGCGATGAAGACTCTGCGGCATGTAGGTCCTGCCCGGGGAGGGTTGACGGAACAGAGCCACATACCGGATGACCGCGACGCCGTCAACATTCTTGACCGGCCGCCAACGCCCGGCCACGATCAGTTGACGAGGGCGGGATCCAGACATAGAGTCGCCCGTTGTCCACCCAGTTCGGGGCCCACATGAACCCACTCGTTCGCATCGTTGCCGCCTGCGCCCTCCTCGGGCTCGCCGCGGGCCCGCTCAGCGCCGGCGCCACCTCGCTCGCGCCGCTCACCCCCGACCAGATGGTCGATGCCGCCGACGATATCGTCGAGGGCACCGTGCTCGCCGTGGCACCCTGGACGGACGACACCGGTCGGGTGTGGACGCGCGCCCAGGTTCGTATCGATCGGGCCCTCAAGGGCGCGGTGGCGCGCGCGCAGGTGATCACGGTCGAGGCGCCGGGCGGAGTCGCCGACGATGGCACGTTCACCCAGGTACCGCTGGCTCCCCGCTATGCGGTGGACGAGCGGGTGTTCCTGTACCTCTCGGCCAAGCGCGGCGGTACCATGTACGGCACGGTCGGGCTGGTCATGGGCAAGTTCACCATTCGCCAGAACCCTGCCGATGGGTCCGACATGATCGTGCGGTTCACGCGCCCCACGCACGAGGACTACGACGCGCGCTTCATTCCTCATCCGCCCGTTGCCGACCGGGTGTCGCTCGCGACCACCGAGCAGGCGGTCGCCGCCCGCGTCGAGTTGGGATGGGACGGTCGGGCGATTCCGGGAATCAGCAGCGAACGCCTTCGTGAGATCAACAAGCTGCAGCCTGGGGTGAAGTGATGATCTCGATCCTGCTCTTTGCCTCGAGTGCCCTGGCGTGGAAGCACACCGGGCTCTACTGGCCCGACGAACAGTTCCCGCTGGATTGGTGGATGGACGTCGACCCTCTGGAAGACTCCCTCTTGTTCGACGAGGCGCTGGATGAAACCACCCAGATCGCCGAAATGCAGGCGTCGTGGGACAACTGGCCGGAATTCGCCCCCTGCGCCGGCCTCTCCAACGCCTACCAAGGGATCATCGACCTCGAAGAGCGCGACGGTGGGGACGGCAAGACGACCATTGGCTTCGAAGATCCGAATGACGAGCAGGATGGCGGCGTGCTGGCCGTGACCTACAGCTCGGGGAACGGCAAGGGCAGCAAGACCGCCAACGGCCGCGTCTACTACGAGATCGCCGACTCTGACATCGTCTTCAACAACGACGTCGACTTCGGCTTCACCGCCGACCTCGCGGCCGGTGACTGTGACAGCGAAACGTCGCTCGAGTCGGTCGCCACGCACGAGATCGGCCACCTGCTCGGCCTCGGACACTCCTGCGACGACGGCGAAGGTTGCACCGACCAGGACCTCCAGGACGCGACCATGTACTGGACCGCGGCGCGGTGCGACCCCAAGGGCAACTCGCCCAACAGCGACGACCGCGCCGGCATCAACGCGCTCTACGGCGTGTACGGCACGTTTTCAGCAACAACCCCGCGATCCGGTGGTGCGCCGCTCACGGTCGGCTTCGTCGTCGAGTCTGAAGCGAACGTGACCTCAGTCTTGTGGCGCTGGGGCGACGGCGAAGAACAAACATTCGTCGCACCGGACGCCGCCACCGCCAGCCACACCTACACCGCCAGCGGGGCCTTCAGCGTCTACGCCAAGATGGAGCTGGAGGATCCCGAGTGCGGGACCACCAGCTACGAGCAGACCGAGATCGGGTACGTCCTGGCCTGCGCCGCGCCGACCCCCGAAGAAGGAGCCGATGGCTTCTTCCAGTTGGAGGCGAATGATGGCCTCGTCTGGCGCACGATCAACCGTACCGACATGTCCACCTACGGCTGCGTGGATGTCATCCAGTGGGAAGTGTACGAGGGCTCGGAGATCGACCCCGAAAAGCTGGTCGACTTCAACGGGGATGGCCACGGCGACACGGTCGGTGCGTGGGCGCCGCTCTTGAGTTTCCCGGCGGAGGGCACCTACACCGTGGTGATGAACGTCGGGGGCCCAGGCGGGCTGTCCGCCGGGGCGTTGACCCTCGACGTGCGCGACGCCACGAGCGCGGCGGCTTGTTCGACCACACCGCACCTCACGATGATGGGCGCCGGACTCGCCGGGCTGCTCTCCCTGGCGCGCCGCCGCCGCGCCTAAGGGCGGGCATCCCCGGTGTTGCTGCTGATTGGGCTGGCGCTCGCGGTCGAGTCCGGCACCGGGCTCGAAACCCTCGCGCCCGCGTTGATCGACATTCCCGTCAGCACGATGGGGGCGGCCCCGGAGCGTTTCCCGATCGTCGGGCCCTTCCGCCTCGTGGGAATTGTCGGGGGCGTGCGAACCTACGAGGCGCCCCACCCGGTTCGGCCGCGCGCGCTGTTCTACGAGCGGCAACCCACCGATTTGGAGCTCTTCAAAGGCGAGCGCCACCTGATCTACAACGCGGATCCCGTGTCCCGGGGAACCGCCGGCACCTGGGAGGCGAACAGCTCTTCGGTGCTCGTCCGCATCCGACCCGAATCGGGGCGCCCGGAAGCAGGCGACTACACCCTGGTCTACCCATCGGCTACCCAACGGGAGGAGGGCCTTCGTTACCGTGGTGGCGACGCGCGGGCGTGGGCATTTCGTTCGGCTCAGGTCGATGATGTCACCCGACAGGGCGTGCTGCTCTCCGGGTTGGCCACCGTCGGGTGGGACGTCGCGATTCCCGAGGGTGCGCACCTTCGCTTGGAGCTCGGCATCCTGCCTCCGGAGGTCGACGAGGGCCTCGCTTCGGACGGGGCGCAGCTGCAGGTTCGACTGGGCGACACGGTGCTGGCTGCCGCCGACGCCGCGGTCGGCCGGTTCACCAGCCTCGACATCGCGCTCCCCGCGAGCGCGACGCCGGCCCGACTGACGCTGTCCGTCGTGGCGGACGATCCGACGCTCGACCATGTCTTCGTCGCGTCTCCATCGATCATGGTGCCCAAGCGTGACCCGCGACGGATGGTCTTTGCCTTCGTCGACACCCTGCGGCGCGACCACCTGCCGACTTACGGCTATCCGCGCGCCACCGCCCCGCAGCTCGACGCCTGGGCCAAGGGCGCCGTGGTGTTCGACGACGCCCGGACCGTGGCACCCTGGACGTTGCCGTCCACGCGCGCCTTGTGGACCGGTCGACACCCCGAGGTCTTCGGCGAGAGCAAAACGGTGCAGGAGGTGCTCCGGAGCCACGGTTGGGCCACGGGCGCCTACGTGGGGAACGTGTACCTGTCGTCCAATTTCGACATGGACAAGGGCTGGGGTGAGCACGGCTGCCTCAACGGGCCGGGCGCCGAGTTCCAAACGTGGCGGGCCAGGGACTTCCTCCGGAGGCATCGCGACGAGGACGCGCTCCTGCTGGTCCACTTCATGGACCTGCACCTCCCCTACAAGGAGCCCTCTCGGTATCGCCGGCTGTGGGCGGGCGAGGGCCCACGCGGGCTTCGCGAGCTGTTCAACCGGACGATCCTGATGCAAGTGGCCACGCATCAGCGGGAGCTGGTCAAGCCCTATCTGATCGATCGGTACGACCAGAATCTGCGCTATGTCGACGACCAGCTCGCATCCCTGCTCAACGAACTCGGGGACAACGCCACCGTGGTGCTCTTTGCCGATCACGGGGAGGAGTTCTTCGACCACGGCGACCTGGAGCACGGGCACACGCTGTACGACGAACTGCTTCGCGTGCCGCTGGTCATCAAGTCGCCGGGGCTGTCGCCCCGACGCGCCTCGCAGCCGGTGACCCTCATGGACGTGACCCCGACGCTCCTCGATCTCGTCGAGATTCCCATCAGCGAGTTGGGAAACAAGCTCGACGGGCACTCCCTGCTGACGGCCGCGAGAACCGGCAGCGACCCCGCCCTGGACGGGCGCCCGATCGCCGTCGGCCGCGCACTGTACGGTGGGGTCCAGTGGGGCAGCATCGTCGAGGGACAGAAGTACATCTCCACCAAAGGAAGAGAGGAGCTCTACGATCTCGCCACGGACGGGTCCGAAGCGCACGACCTCGGACGGCAGGGCGCGGTGCCCGATGCTGGGCGGCAGGCGTTGTCGGAAGCCGTGCAGCGCGATGTGGTGCTTGCGTTCCGCGTCTCGCCGAGCGGACGGCCGAACAAGCCGATCCGGGTGGATGTACAGGTTCCGGGTGGAGTGGCGCAGGTCTGGGTGGGCGACGACCCGACCAGCATCAGCAAAGCGGTGGTCATCTCGGCGCAGGGCGAGCTCGTGAAGCTCGAATTCGAGAGCCGGCTCCGCGAACACCGCGAGGTGTTCATCGTTCCGGCCCGGCACGCGCCGGAGATCGTCGGCGACGTGGGCGTGCGAATCGTGGGCAAGATGACCTATTTCGACCGCCTGCGCGCCACCGCGTACGATGGGCGCGGTGCCGATCTCAGCACCACCCGTGCCGGCTCGACCGCGGTCGAGGTCACCTGGGCCGTCCTACCGCTGCCCCTGGGGGAGGCGATCGTCGGGAGTGACGGCGAGCTGACCGGCGCGCTGGAGGCCCTGGGGTACACGACCGGCGAGGCGCCAGCCCAGCTTCCCGCCGAGGAGCCTGCCGAAGACGCTCCGACCCCCTGAGGCCGAGACCGCCCGGGCGTCAGCCCGACGTCGACAGGGCCCGCACCACCGGGGCATCGCCCATCACCACCGGTCGTCGCAGCGAGTCGGCTGAATCGGCCACGGCGGGCACATGCGCGACGATGATGGTGATGTTGTCCTTGCCGCCGCCGAGGTGCGCCGCGCGGACCAGCTCTCGGGCCGCGATCCGCCCGTCGCCGTGCTGGTTGAGGACCGACTCCATCTCCGGGTCGTCCACTTCGCCCCAGAGGCCATCCGAGCACAACAGGAGCTTGTCCATCGGCTCGAGTTCGACCCGGAAGACGTCGATGTCGACATTTCGCTCGGTGCCGACGGTGCGGAGGAGAATGTTGCTGTGCGGGTGGTGCCGGGCCTCGGCGGCGGTGAGCCGGTTCTGCTCGACCATGCGCGCCACCAGCGAGTGGTCTTTGGTGACCTGGTGCAGGGACCCGTTGCGAAAAAGATAGCCCCGCGAGTCGCCGACATTCGCGCAGAGTGCCACCTGGTCATCGATGACCAACGCGCAGACCAGCGTCGTGCCCATGTCATTGCCGCGCGCTTCGGCATTGCCCTTGATGGTGTTGTTCGCGGTCTGGAAGGCCTCATCCAGCGCGTTCTCGATCGTGTCCAACGACGGGCGCGGCTTGACATCGATGCGCTCTTTCGCGATTTGAATCAGTGTCTCAACCGCGAGGCGGCTGGCGACTTCGCCACAGTCGTGGCCGCCCATGCCGTCGGCGATCACAAAGATCTCGACGCCTTCGGTCAGCCGAGCCCAGCCCCAGTTGTCCTCGTTGAGCGCCCGGTGAAGACCAACGTCGGTCATGCCCACGTGCAGGGTGGCCGGGTTGGAGCGGTCGTGGTGGGCCTCGATCTGCAAGGCGCGGCCGAACTCGGCGGGGGTGGCGAACGCGCCGCGCTCCGCCTCGGCGAAGAACTGCTGCCACTCGCGTTCCTCGACGGAGGTGTAACGACGTAGGAGCTCGCCCAACTGCATGACGATCGGCCTGGTGTCGTCGGGCAGCAACGGACCGTCCTGGACCGCGGCAACCTCCGGGTCGAAGAGCATCACGTCCCCGTTGGGCCGGAGCAGGAAGTTGCTCCGGTTCAGCCAAGCCAACTTCACCCCGTTGTAGGACAACATCCCCAGCATGCCGCAGGCGCGCTGGGCGAAGCGGATGACGCGACCGATGGCCATCGGCGCGGCCTCGTCCAACAAGAACGTCTCCCCGTTGTAGGGCACGATGCTGCAGACCTGGTTGGGGCTGGCGTCCGGCCAGGGGAACACATCGCACGCGGCGAGCAGGGCCGGATGGGCGATCTGCTTCTGAAAGAAGGCCAGGTAGGGGTCGAACCCCGCGCGCTCCCACCGGACCGACAGGAGGAAACGCCTGACCGCCAGGCTGGCACCACAGCTGTCACAGGCGGGCGCCGGGTTGGGGTTGTCGTCGTGACCACACTCCCAGCAACGGCGCGTGGACCGGTCCACCCGGTGGTCGTTGACCAGGTAATACATCCGCCCCTCGGACAGACGCACGAGCCCCTCCACTCGGTAGTAGTCCGAGACGCTGCTTCCCGGTGGGAAACTCGGGGGACGGGCGCGGGAACCGCTTGCCATGGGTCGTTGACCTAACCGGCGGAGAGAAGGGAGATGCGATCATAGTTGATGCAGCGCGATCAGGCTACGCGCCCGGATGCCCGCGCCAGCCCGCTTCTCCCTTGCCACTGGGGACCCCGCCGGTCCCCGCGCCGGCACCCTTCGCCTTGCTCGCGGCCATGAAATCCGCACGCCCCTGTTCATGCCGGTGGGTACACAAGGCGCCATCCGCACATTGTCTCCCTTACACCTTGAAAGTACCGGAACACAGGTGGTCCTGGCGAACACCTACCACCTGTCGCAACGGCCCGGTGAAGACATCGTAAAGAAGGCCGGTGGTCTCAACCGCTTCATGGCGATCCCCAATCCCACCCTGACCGACAGCGGCGGCTTTCAGGTCTTCTCCCTGGAAAACAAGGAACTCTCGGAAGAGGGGGTTCGATTCCGATACGAGGTCGACGGCAACACGACCTTCCTCTCGCCGGAACGCTCGATGCAGATCCAGCAGGATCTCGGAGCCGACATCGCCATGGTTTTCGACGAGTGCCTGCCCTTTGGCGCCGATCGCAGCTACGCCGAAGCGAGCGTCGAGCGCACCACCCGATGGGAGGCGCGCAGCCGGGCCGCGCACACCAGGGACGACCAGGCCTTGTTCGGGATCGTGCAGGGAGGCTTCTGGGCCGACCTCCGCCAAAAAAGCGCCCGGCAGATCCAAGACATCGGGTTTGACGGCCTCGCCATCGGTGGACTCTCCGTAGGAGAAGGGCACGCCAACATGTGCGAGGTACTCGACTGGACCATGCCGCACCTCAGGACCGACCAGGCTCGTTACCTCATGGGCGTGGGGCGCCCGCTGGATCTGGTGGAAGGAGTCGCCCGCGGCGTCGACATGTTCGACTGCGTCATCCCCACGCGGCACGCGCGGGGCGCGGCGCTGTACACCAACAAAGGCCGGATCCGGTTGACCGACGCCCGGTATCGCAAGGACATGTACCCCATCGACACCTCCTGCCCCTGCTACACCTGCAAGAACTTTTCAAGGGCCTACCTCCATCATCTGTTCCGTGTCGGCGAGGTGCTGTCCGCCACGCTCTCCACCCTGCACAACCTGCACTGGTACGCCGGGTTCATGGACGCCATGCGCAGCAGCATCCTCACCGGAGAGTTCCACAAGTTCAGGGCGTGGGTCCATGAGATCTACCCCGAGGATCCCGCGCCACGACCGGTGGCCGGCGTCGTCCCCGGCGTGCCGAAGCCAAGCGGGGACCGGCGCGGAGGGCCGCAAAGCGCCCGACGAACCAAGCGGCGGTAGACCAGACTACGCCGGAAGCGCCCAGACAGACCACGCCACCGCGCTCGCGCTCAGGACCAGGACCGCGAACCAGGGCGCCAGCCGGACGACACGCTCGGCGGTGAACCAACCCCACCTTCCGAGCCCGGTCGTGGTCATCGCGGTGGCGTCGGCACCAACCACCGGACTCGGCAGGAGGTCGACCTGGGTGACGCTGTCGTCCAGGTCGGGCGCGGCGGGATGGGGAGGCGCGCGAAGCACCCGGGATTCCCGTCTGGTTGGCGCGGAGCCCAGGCTGGGCAGCAGATCGGGCGGCTCGTCGGCAATCCGGGCGCGGAGGGGCACGCACGGGGCGCCCCGATCGGGCAGGTCGTGCGTTTCCCCAAGGGACGCCGCGATCCATGCCAGCACGGCGGTGCGCTGCGTCTCGACGCCCGCCTCTTCGGTCGACGTGCCCGTGCGCTCGCCGGTTAGCGAGGACTCTCCCGGCGCGTCGAGCAGACCCGCATGATCGCGGTCCGGGCCGAGCGCCACGCCGACCTCGTCGACCAGCTCGGTGAGGTGAAGCTCAAGGAACTCGCCAGCACCGACGCCCGCCGACTCGGCGGGCTCGGACCAGACAGCCACGCCCTCGTGCATGCCGAACCAACGCGCGTGGCGAGGGGCCGCATCGCCATGCAAGCGCAGGACCTTGCCATCGGCGGTGCGGACGAGGCAGGGGAAGGTGCCCGCTCGCTCCCTACGGAGGAGCTCGACCCTCAGCGTCGCCACAGATCGTCCTCGAAAAGCGGTCCGTCCACCGGCACGGGGACGTCGAGGTGAAAGCCGTCGATGAAGGTCGACCAGTCCGCCGCGTGCCGGTCGAGTTCGTCGAGCGGGGCGTGCAACACCAGCTCTACGCTTCGCCCCGCCGCTCGCGAGTAGATCATCGTGTAGCCGATGTTCGCAGTCCTCCATCGGCGCATCCCGGTGACCGCGCAGGCGCGGCGCCCATCGAGTTCGATGTCGTGCTCCGCGATGACCGCGTTCTGCACCCCCAGGCCCCGGCCCCACGAAAGCGCCCGCACGCCCGCCACGAGGTCCACCGGAAGCTGTCGGCCCCTTTCGGAGTCAGGCCGGACACTGACGCTGATCGACGCCCGGTCGGAATCCAAGACCACCGTATCCGCTCCGAACGCCCGATAGTTGCGTGTCACCGTCCAGCCGTCGGGCACGACGAGGTTCAGTCGGCCGGGGCGGGCCGGATGCCACGCGGGGGCACAGCCGAGGGCGAAGACCAGAAATCCGAGCGGAGCGCACATCAAAGGCCATCGACGAAGCGCCCCAGCCCCTCCGCGAGCTGGTCGGCAGGGAATCCGTCGACCGGGACGTGGAGGAATCCGACCCGCTGACGCGCGCGCAACATCTGAAACAACCATGCGTTGCACACATACTCGCCCGCGTCGTGACTCAGCGCGATTCCCAACGCGGACGCCAGCGCTTCCGCGTCAGGGGACTGAATTTCCAACGGGCCGGTGCCGAGGTCTCCCAGCGCCCGGTCGTCGATGTCGAAGAGCGCGACCGAGGCGACATTCCGGGCGCGGCTCTCGATCATGCCCTGCACGCGGGTCGCCGCGACGCCGATGCCCAAGGTGAAAATCGGCTCCGTTCGCCGAATGTACTCCAGGGCCGTCACCCATCCTCGCGCATAGGATACCGGCATCTCGGCGCCCACGACCTTCACCTGTTTCAGGCCTACAATTCTGCCATCGACCGCTCGTGAAAGTCGCGATGACGGATTGTCGAGAATCTGCCCGAATGCGCCGAATCCGAGCACCAGAACGCTCATTGCGTCGAGCCTACCATGTCCGGATCCGGTAGGAGGGGCGGAATGACGCTCTTGTTGCTCATCGCCGTTGCCGCTGCCGAGCCCTGGACCCCGACGGGCGCCGCGTGGCAGGACTTTCAGAAGCGCGCCGAAGTAAGTCGCGACGAGATATACGCCAGGCTGGTGGAGCTTTGCGACGGTGCCGGTCACCGACTCGCGGGCTCGCCAGGGCAGCGTCGGGCGGAGGAGATCGCCACCGCCTGGCTCAAAGCCGATGGGCTCACGGTCAGCCTGGACCCGGTCATGGTTCCAGTATGGATCCGGGGTGAAGCCAGCCTCACCCTGACCAGCCCTCGGCAGGAGTCGCTGGCGCTGCTCGCGCTCGGCGGCAGCGTCGCGACCCCCCAGGCTGGCCTCGAGGCGGCCGTGGTGATCATCCGCAACTTTTCCGAGTTGGGACCCCACGTAAAAGGTAAGATTGTGCTCTATAACTACCCGATGATCGAGGGAATTCCGAGCATCGAGCACTACGGGCCGGCCGTCGCCTACCGGACGGGCGGCGCCTCGAAGGCTGCGGCCCACGGCGCGGTGGGCGTCCTGGTTCGTTCGGTCACCACCCGCTCGTTGTACACGCCCCACACCGGAGCCGTGTCCTATGCGGACGGACTTCCGAAGGTGCCGGCCGCCGCCATCACCTCCGAGGACGCCGACCGACTCACCCGCTTCGCCGCCCGGGGCGAGGTGCGCGTTCGCCTGTGGATGACACCAAGCACCGCTCCCGACGCCCCCGCAGTCAACGTGATCGGGGAGCTGACGGGAGAGACGCGCCCGGCCGAGATCATCGTGGTCGGGGGACACCTCGACAGCTGGGACGTGGGTCAAGGCGCGCACGACGACGGAGCGGGGGTGGTCGAAAGCGTCGAGGCGCTACGACTGATCGCCGCTCGCGGTCGCCCGGCGCGCACCATCCGCGTGGTGCTGTTCGCGAATGAGGAGAACGGATTGCGCGGGGGGAAGGCCTACTTCGCGAAACACGGAACCGAGCGACACGTGGCCGCCGTGGAGTCGGATCTCGGCGGCGGCTCGCCGCTAGGGTGGGGGGTCACGGCGAGTCCAGCGCAGATGTCCTGGTTCGAGCCACTTTTGCTCGGTAGCGGCCTGCGGCTCCACACCAAGGGCGGCGGCGCGGACATCAGCCCGCTCACCGAGGACGGCGTCCTCGCCATCGGGCTCCTGCCCGACGACAGCCACTACTTCGATGTGCATCACACGTGGGCCGATACCGTCGACAAGGTCGATCCCGCCGCGCTCGCAGAGAGTACCGGCGCCCTGGCGGCGCTCCTTTGGCAAATGGCGAACGCTCCCGACGCCCCGGACAAGGCTCCCCCGCGCCACGACGACTGATATGATACTGGGGACCCGCCGCGACGATGGCTTCGGCGGGAAGGATCAGCACCACGCCGCGCGGGTAATCCCGGTCAGCCGGCCTTGGCCAGACGTCGGGCCTGTGCTTCGAACGCATCCATCAGGTCCGGCAACGTCTGCGTGGCACCGAATTTCACCACCGCCGTCGGGAGTCCCGCCGCGAGTGTCCACCACTGGTAGCCCACCACCGTCTGGCTGCCGGCGGGCTCCACACTCCACCAGCCGGCGCTCGGATCCTGCCACGTCGCGTCGCTGACCATCGCGCCCAGTTGCGCTCGGTACGGATCCGGGTTCACGCGCCGCCAGCAGGTGACGAAACGCGACCCGGTGTCCTGGCTGGCAAGCTCGGCGACCAGTTGCCGACGGATGTTCACCGCACCGAAGAGGAAGCCGACGTTCACCTGAAGATACATGTGGGTGTCGTCGACCTTTTCAACGAGATCGTACCCGAAGCGCTCCGGAACCCAGTCGTCCTGACGCTCGGGATTGCTCAGCGCGCTGCGCCAGGCGGCCACGGGTACATCGCTGACCATCGTGAAGCGGGCGCCGATCACCCGCGCGCCATCGATGGTGCTGTCCCCCGTCACCGACGCCTTGCCCGACCTGGGGATGGGCGGCGCATCGAGCGTGCGGAAAACCGCGTCCTGACAGGCCAGGGCAACACCGACAATGAGCGCGATCATGAGCCGTTCTCACCGTACATCGATCGGCAGCGCGTTGTCGACGTCCGTTTCAACCCGAGGTCGAGTTCCGTTCGGCAAGCACCGCCACCAGCACCGCACGAACCCCCGGCCGGTCGAGCCCGCGCAGCGCGTCGCCCAGCTCGGCCTGCCAGGATTGAAGCCCGAAGCGCGCGAACTCCCACGCGTCCGGCGGACACTTCAGCTCGTCGCGACAGAGGGCGCGAAAGAGCACCTGAAGCGGCGCGGTCGGGACATCTACGAGGCCGCGGCCAAGGGCGATCGGCACGATCTAGGCGATGGTCACGGTGCCGCAGCGATACACGTCCTGAATCGACTGCAGCAGCTCGATGCCCTCGGCGCGCGGCTTCTGGAACGCCTTGCGTCCCGAGATGAGGCCCATCCCACCGCCTCGTTTGTTGATGACCGCGGTCCGAACGGCCTCGGCCAGGTCGCTGTCCCCACTGGATGCCCCACCGGAGTTGATGAGGCCGATTCGGCCCATGTATCCATTGGCGACCTGGTAGCGCACGAGATCGATCGGGTGGTCGGTGCAGAGCTCGGTGTAGATGCGCTTGTCGGTCTTGCCATAGCTTGAGCCACTCATATTGAGGGCGTTGTACCCACCGTTATTCTCGGGTAGCTTCTGCTTGACGATGTCCGCCTTGATGGTCGCACCGAGGTGGTTGGCCTGCCCGGTGAGATCCGCGGCGACATGGTAGTCGACTCCGTCCTTCTTGAAGCCGCTGCTGCGCAGGTAGCACCAGAGCACCGTCGCGAGCCCAAATTCGTGAGCCATCGCAAAAGCCTGGGCGACGTCGACGATCTGGCGTCCCGACTCCGGCGAGCCGAAGTAGATCGTCGCGCCGACGGCGACCGCGCCCATGTCCGCGGCGTCCTTGATGGTCCCGAACATGATCTGATCGAACTTGTTGGGGCAGGTGAGCAGCTCGTTGTGGTTGATCTTGACGATGAACGGGATGCGGTGGGCGTACCGCCGCGCGCACATGCCGAGCACGCCGTAGGTGCTCGCGACCGCGTTGCAACCGCCCTCGACCGCGAGTTCGACGATGTTCCGCGGATCGAAGTAGTCCGGGTTCTTGGCGAAGCTGGCGCCGGCGGCATGTTCGATGCCCTGGTCGACCGGGAGGATGGAGAGGTAGCCGGTCCCACCCAGGCGACCGTGATCGAGCAGGCGCTGCAACGAGCCGATCACCCGAGGGGATCGGTCGCTGTCCAGCCAGACACGCTCGGTGAAGTCGGGGCCGGGCAGCGCAAAACGCTCCTTCGGCAGTCCCTTGCAGGTGTGGGTGAGGAGGGACTCGGCGTCGGCGCCGAGCAGCTCGGTGATGCGGCGGATGTCCACGTGCGCTCCGGAGGCGGCATGGGTGACTATCATGAACCGGGGGAGAGGGTTCGCGCCCCGGACTTTCCCGGCGCCGTCTCCCCTACCGCGCCATGCGCGCCAGCCTTCAAGCTCCGCTTTCCTGCCTCCGGATGAGGTGTCGAAGAAGACAGGACGACTGACGAAGGCGCACATGGACGACGTGCGGGCTGGCCTGAATCTGGTGTTGGCTCCGCGATCAACCTACCGGCGCACCACCTTGCGCAACAGCGTCCTCGTGAAGTCGTGACCCGCGAAGAAGGCGAGCGCCACGTCGTCGGCGGGGTTGCTGCCGATCTCCACATTCCGAATGTCTCCGTGGGCGATTCCGTCGACCACCACGCGGGCCGGCCGGCGCCCGGCATCGAGCACGTCGACCCGAATGCGGGCGCTGGCGGGCAACACCAACGGCGGGAGCTTGGGGGCGTGGGGACAGATCGCGGTCAGGTGCACCGATCGCACCAGCGGGTGCCCCGCCGATCCTCCCGCGGAGAAGCTGTACGCAGTGCTTCCGAGGGGGGTCGCGGCGATGATGCCGTCACAGACCAGTCGCTCGGCGACCACGTGCCCGTCGACCGACACCCGCAGGTGGCAGGCGGTGCCCGACTGACGTTCGATGTAGACGTCGTTCACCGCCAGTCCACGGACCTCGCTCGCTCCGACCCCCCCCCGCATGGACAGCCGCATGAAGTTGTGACTCTGCCAGTCGTGCGTCGCGAGACGCGACCGAACGTAGTCCACCGCGCCTTCCGCAGGAAGATCGTTCATGAGGAAACCGAGGTGCCCGAAATTGAGACCCAGCCACGTGCGGCCATGCGCACCCTTGTGGATGGCCTGCAACATCGTGCCGTCGCCGCCGAGCACCAACGACACGTCGTCGGGAACCGGCGGCAGCGGCCCCGGGGCGTCGAGCGCCACGGCGAAGGCCTGGGCAACGGGGCTCTTGCTGACGACACGCAGCACCGGTGCGGGATAACCCAAACGAGTGCTGCTCTGGCGTGCCCACGGCCTCGGAAACGACTACCTCGTGTTGGAATCCGGGGAAAGGCTGTCGCCGGCGCTGGTGCGCGCGTTGTGCGACCGACACCGCGGCATCGGCAGTGATGGCGTGCTCGAGCCGGTGCCGGGGATCGGGGAGTGCGCGTACGGGCTGCGCATCCACAATCCCGATGGGACCGAGGCGGAGAAGAGCGGAAACGGGCTCCGGATCTACGCGCACTGGCTGGTCCACCATCGCGGCGCCCCGACCGAGTTCTCGGTCTGGACCCTGGGCGGGGTGGTCCGGTGTGTCGTGCGCGGGACCGACGTATGGGTGGACATGGGACCGGCGAGGGTCTGGGGTCCGGAGGCGCTGGCCGGCCACGCGTGCTGGCGTGTGGACCTCGGAAACCCGCACGCCGTCTGCTTTGCGGAGCCGATCGACTGGCGCGAACGGGGGGCCGCGATCGAGACCTCCGTCCCCGGGCGCGCCAACGTCCAATTCGTATCGGTCGAAGGCAACGCCGCGCGGGCGCTCGTCTGGGAGCGCGGCGTCGGTGAGACACAGGCCAGCGGCTCCAGCGCGTGCGCCATCGCCGCGGTGTGCGTCGCACGCGGCCTCTTGCGCTCCCCGGTGACCGTGCGAATGGCGGGCGGCGAGCTGGTGGTGGCGGTCGGCGACACCCTGGTCCTCTCCGGACCGGTGGCGCCGGTGGGACGCTTTTCCGTTGACGGCGACTGGCTGCTTGCGCACACGCCGGCCGGCGGCCGGCCGGCTGGCCCGTGTCCCCAGGTCGGATTAGGCCCCGTGGCTCCCCGGCGTGCTCCATGAAATGGGTCGTTGCAGTCGTTGCCGTCCTCGTGGTGGTGTGTGGTGCTCTGTGTGCGGGCGCGGCACTGTACGGGTCCTCCCTGGCGATCTCCGACGTCGAGCTGCCGCCGTCGATGACCGATCCGAACGTGCCGGTCATCGATCCCGTCCCAGAGCCGGCCGCGCCGCCGACGCCCGCGCCGACACCGGCGCCCACGCCCACCCCGCCGCCCGCCGCAAAGCCGGCACCGGCCGCGCGGTCCACACCCGCCCCGGCGCCCGCGACAAAGCCCGCACCCACCCCCACGCCAGCGCCCGCGGCCAAACCCGCACCGGCCGCCACGAGCAGCGCCAGCAGCAACACCACCATTCGGCCCGCGCCGCCGCCCATCGAGGACGACGAGCCCGCCACCGAACCGGTGGACGCCACCGTCGCCGTGGGCTTCGTCTTGCCGAGTGGCGGGAAATGGAACGACCTGAAGGTCGGCGTGGACGGCAAGAAGTTGGGCAAGCGCCCCCTCCGCACCCGCGTCACGCCCGGGTTGCACACGTTCACCTTCGAGACCGAAGGCGTGGATCTCTCATGCCCCGTCGAAGTCGGGAGCAGCGGCCGGACGATCATCCTCGACCAGAAAAAGAAGTCCTGCCCGTCAGTGGTGCCGTAGTGCTCGCCGACCGCCAGGGGCTCGTCCGGGTCCGCGCTGCGTTCGCCGGCTCGGTCGAGTACCGGGTCAAGGTGGGCGAGCCCGTCTGGGCGGGCCGATCCCTGGTCATGGTCGAAGGCGATCGCGAAGTCGAGACCTTCTCGGCTCGGAATGCAGGGGTGGTGATCGAGTGCGCGGTGGCCGAAGGTGCCGAGGTGGAAAAGGGGGCCCTTCTGCTGGTGCTGGACGAAGCCACCGGCGGTTGACGCGCCTTTCGGCTACGCTTCGGCGATGCGTACCCTGCCTCTTTTCCTGCTGTTGGCCTGCACCCCCACGACCACGGTGGAGGACACTGACGTCGACGTCGACACCGACACCGACACCGACACCGAAGACATTGGCGACACCGGCGACACCGGGAACTTCGAGCCGAACCTGGCGTGGGATGTCACGGGTGACGCCGACGGCCTGGCCTTCTCGCTGGTGCGCGTCGACCCGGAGAGCTTCGTCATGGCGGACATCGTCGCCGAGACCGAGGTCAGCGCGCGCATCGAGCTCCAGGTCGACGCCCCGCCTACCTCCGATCTGCTTGAGCACCCCGACGTCCCGGGGCTCGTCGTTGGGTACTACATGGCGGGCCTCCACGAGGACGAGGACGACGGGGAGTGGGACCCTGACGAACGCTGGTTCGCCGCCTCTCTCAGCCTGACCGTCTACCTGGACGGCATCCTGCCCCCCTCCTACATCGAGTCGGGCTTGCGCGTGGGTTGGAACGCAGGCGTCACCAGCGACGGCTTCGAACTGGTCGACCCGCTGGAGCAGCGGATCCCGGTCGAGCGCCGCGACACCGTGACGTTGGGCGGCAGCTACGACGAGACGATCGCCAGCACCGACCGCGTCAGCACAATCTCGGGCGCGGTGTTCGCCGGGAGCCCGGTCGACGCGCTCGACGACGATGCCCTGACCAGCGGCGCCTGGTCGCTCACCGTGGACGGCGTGCCGGACGCAGACCGCTTCGTCGACATCGACAGCAACGGGTCGGAAGAGGCCGTCGAGCTCTCGGCGGCGTACACCGACCTCAATCGCGACGGGGCGCTGACCCTTGGCGTGGACACGGTGCTCGGGATGGGCTGTTCTGGGTCCTGGCTGGCGGTGGCGTGGTGGCTGGAGCCGACCACCAACCTGCCGGACCTGATGCAGCTGGCGGGGGTCGGGCTCGTCCTCGGGTGGAACGTGCCCGCCTTCGACCCGGCCACCGGCCAGACGGCGTTCCTGACCGAGGCCGAGGCGTTGAACCTGGTTCTCTCCACCGGCTGCAGCCTGGACTAACCCGCGAACTGGTGCTCGACCAGGCGTCGATAGGCGCCGTTGGCGGCGATCAGCTGCTCATGGCTGCCGCTCTCCACCACCCGCCCGCGCTGCACCACGACGACGCGATCGGCGTTTTTGACCGTCGACAACCGGTGGGCGATGACCAGCGTCGTGCGCCCCGCCATCAGGCGGTCGAGGGCCTCCTGAACCAGGTGCTCGCTCTCGGCGTCGAGCGCGCTGGTGGCTTCGTCGAGAACCAGCACCCGAGGGTCCTTGAGCAGCGCGCGGGCGATCGCGATCCGCTGTTTCTGCCCACCGGACAACCGGACGCCCCGCTCGCCGACGACGGTGGCGTAGCCGTCCGGAAACGTGCTGACGAACTCGTGGGCGTTGGCGGCGCGTGCAGCGTTCTCGACCTCCAACTTGGACGCGGCCGGCCGGCCGTATCGGATGTTGTCCTCGATGCTCGTCGCGAAGAGCACCGGCTCCTGACTGACGATGCCGATCTGCTCGCGGAGCCACACCGGATCCAGCTCGCGGAGGTCGACCCCGTCGAAGCGGAGCTCCCCGCCGTCTGGATCATAGAGGCGTAAAAGCAGCGAGGCCACCGTGCTCTTGCCGCCGCCCGACTGTCCGACCAACGCCAGCACACGACCGGGCTCCAGGGCAAGATCGATCCCGGCCAGCACGGGCGCGTCCGGGCGCGTGGGGTAGGCGAACACCACGCCGATCAGCTCCATACGGCCCACCGGCTGGGCGAGGCGACGCGCCCCGACGACGCCGGCAGGGGTGCGGTCGAGGAGTTCGAAGACCCGCTCGGACGCACCCAGCGCCCGGTTGAAGTCCCCGAAGAGGCTCGACAGCCCGCCCAGCGCCGCCGCGAGCATGAAGATGTACAGCAGATAGGCGGTCAGATCCTCGAGAGGAAGTTCGCCACGAATCGTCAGCGAACCCCCGTACCAGAGGATGCCGGCGATGGCTCCCGACACCACAAAGCCCCCGAAGCCCTGGAACAGCCCGTACGCGGCCGCGGTGCGCCGCCCCATCTCGAAGGCGACATCGACCTCGCGGGAGTAGCGGGCGCGCTCCGCGTCCTCCCGCGCGAACGCCTTCACGGTGCGGACGTTGCCGAGCGACTCCTCCGCGACCGTCGTGGCCGCCGCCAGCGCGTCCTGAGTGGCCTTGGAGAGTTTTCGTACCTGGCGCCCGAACGCGACCGCGCTCACCGCGACGACGGGCACGATCGCCACCATGACCAGACTCAGCCGCCAGTGGATCAGGAATAAGAGCGCGACCGCTCCGAGCGCCTGCACCGAGAACCGCAGCGCCATCGAGATGTTGACGGTGACGCTGTTCTGAATCACCGCGGTGTCGGCGCTCAGCCGGTTGACCAGCTCCCCGGTCCGTTGCGCGTCGAAGAAACCAACCTCCTGGCGGATGAGCGACCCGAAGAGGTCCCGCCGCAACCGCGCCACCACCCGCTCACCGGCGAGGGTGTAGAAATACGCCCGTGCGAACGATGCGACGGCGACCACGGCCGCGACGACGAGCAACGCTACGGAGGCGCGGTCGAGGCGACCCTGGCCGCCCTGCTGCACCACGGCGGCGATGAGCTTGCCCACCTCTCGCGGGATGACCAGGACCATCACCGCGCCGACGAGGAGGGCGAGCGTCCCCGCCGAAAGCAGCGGCAACTCGGGGCGGGCGAGCGAAAGGAGGCGGCGGTAGCCGAGGTTGGCCATCGATCAGAGCGAGTGCGACTCGGCGGCAAAGACCTTGACCTTGACCCCGTCGTTCTTCTTCTGGAGTTCGGTGTCGAGCCCCTTGGTGAACGCGTCAAACGCGGCGCGGTCCTTGATGGGCGTGGCCGACGCGGTGACCGTCACGGTCCCGACACAGTCCTTGGGCAACTTCCAATCGATGGCGTCAACCCAGCTCGCCGCCCGGGTGGCCACCTGGTCGGGCCAGGTGCGCCCGGCATTGGTGAGAAGTACCGTGTGCACCTCGATCTTGGTGTCCTTCTTGCACGCACCGACCTTGGTCACGTACAGGGCGTAGTGCAGCGAGCCGTCGGCCTGGGCCAGCGCCCGGTAGCGTTGGGCAGCCATCGAGTCGCTAGCAAGCTCATCGCGGAGCGCCAGGAGGGTCGTGCGTGCGCTCTCCAACGCCGGCTCCGGCAGGACCGGCGCGAGCTTCGTGATCGCGGCCACGGCGAGCGCCGCGGCGTCGAGGTTGAGACCAGCCACCGACCCCACCCCGGCCGCGTCCGCGAACGCACCCACCTCGTAGCTGGCGAATTCCGGGTCGGACTCCACCGCGAGGCGCGCCATCAGCACCGGGATGGCGTCCTTGCCGAGGTTGCGGGCGAGCGTCTCGAGAACCGCTTTGAACCGGCCGCGCTCGCCCTTCTGGGACTCGAGGCCAGAGGTGAGCAGCGCGACGGCCGCCGGCGTCCGGCACGCATCAAGACCCGCGAACCACCGTCCCGACCAGAACTTTGCTCCGAGCGCCTTCTCGCTCTCGACGAAGAACGCCGGCACGGCCCCATTCTCACACTGCTCACCCAGGGTGTTGACGAACGCGCTCTTTTCGTCCGGCTGCTGGGTGTCGGCCCACGCGCGGATGTGCTCCCCCAGCCCGAGCTCGATCGCCTTGACGCCGGCGGCGTCGGCTCCGGGGCCGGCGATGATCTTCTTCCACGCCTCGGGGGCCGCGAGCCGTGCGGCGGCGGCATCGCAGACGGCGAGCTCGAGCCACGCCTTGCCGGCAGCGGCAGGACCGGCCTCGGCGACCGCCTTCTGCCCCTCCGTGACACACGCGGGAACGACGACGGCGGGAGCCTTGGGACCGGCGACGGCGGCGAGGGCGAGAGCGAGCAACATGGGACCTCCGAGCGCGCCGATATACCTCAAAACCCGGGCGCGGGTCGGATACTCAGGGACCCATGGCCGACAACGCCACCCTGGCCCGCCTCACGCGCATGGTCAAGTTCTCACTGGGCGTCAACGTGCTGCTGCTGGCGGTGAACGGCGGAATGTTCTATTTCCTCCTGATCTTCGTCGTCAATGAGCCCGCGACGGTCGAGGGCGTGTCCGCCGCCGCGACCTCTGCGGTCGCCACCAAGAGCCAGACCGACCCGCGGGCCGAACTTCGGGTCTTCTTCAAGGAGAAGTCCCAGATCCTCGACCGCGCCGCCCGCCGACACGGCACCAACCCCGCCGACGTCGTCCCCACCAGGGAGGAGATCGAGGCCGCGGTGGAGTCACGTACGATGCGCTCCGCCGAATCGGAATTGGCCCTTCAAAAGCTCAAAGAGGGCTTTGACTACTACAACCTCACCTGGCCGGTCGCGCTCCCAAATCACTGAGCCCTTGTGGCGGGCGCGGGTGGGCGCTATACGCGCGGCCACCTCGGAGCCCCGCGATGATGCAACTCCCGCACGAGATGCGCGACACCATGGTCGAGCAGCTCGATGAGTATTTTGATGCCCAATCCACCACCCCCGAAGCCGAGGCCGTCGCCGCCCACGTCGTGGAGCTGATCAGCACCGTTGCCGACGAGATGAAGCTCGAAGGCGGCGACGAGATCATCCTGACGCTGGAATCCTCGGGCGAGCTCGATGCCTCCTTGCTCGAAGTGCTCGAAGAAGAGTTCGAGAGCAATCAGGAATTCGAGTTCACCGGCGAAGACGTCGTCTCCCTGTTCGAGAAGGTATGCGAGGTCGAGTGGACGACCAAGGATGACGAGGACGACGACGAAGAGAAAAAGGACGACGACGACGACGACGACCCGGACGGGTTCTTCGACGAAATGGGTGGCGAAGAAGACGAAGACCTGTAGGTTGTCAGCATGACCCTTCGATCTCTTTGGTGGGTCGCCTTGAGCCTCACCGCGGTCCTGCCGCTCGGCGCATCGCGGCACGCACGGGCCGGCAGCCCCGGCGAACCGGACATTCTCGCCACGATGACGGCGGCGCTCGCCGAGGCCTCCACCCAGCTGGGCCTGCTCAAGGATGTCGATCGTGCGTACTCGATCGCCTACTCGGTGAACGACCACCGGGCGCTGACCATCCTAAGCTCCCACGGCGCCTTCGCGGGGATGGTGCCGGAGCACTACCGCTCCGTCGATGTCGACGTCCGGGTCGGCTCGCTCGCGCTGGACAGCACGCACAAGATCCGTGACGAAAGCTACTTCTCCGGCACGTCCGGTCCGCAATGGCTGGTGGGATTCGAGGGGGGTGCCGACCCCCTCCGTCGCCTGCTCCTCCGCGCGACCGACGACGCCTACCGCGCCGCGCTCGCCCGCCTGCTGAAGGTCCGCAGCAACGAGGCGGTGAAGGTCCAACGAGAGGACGACTCCGCGGACTACTCGATGGCGCCTGTCCAAAAGCGCATCGACGTGCCGGGTGATCTGGTGATCGACCGGGGCGCCTGGCAGGAGCTCACCCGGGCCGCGTCAGGCATCTACCTCGCGTACCCCGAGGTCTACGACAGCGCCGTCCAGCTGGTGGTCACCGAGGACGACCGCTGGATCGTGAACAACGAGGGCACCGCGATCCGGGATGGTCGGCGGCACCTTCGCGTCGCGACCTGGGCGGAGACCGTCGCCGAGGACGGCATGGCGCTGTCGGTCTACGACTACGTGGAGGTGGCCTCGGCGGCCAACCTCCCCGACCGGGCGCGCATCGACGCGATGGTGCGGCAGGTCGCGGAGCGGACCGTGGCGCTGCGCAACGCGCCGGTCATCGAACCCTGGAGCGGGCCCGCGATCCTTCGCGGACGCGCCGCCGGGGTGTTCTTCCACGAGATCTTCGGGCACCGCATCGAAGGACACCGTCAAAAAGATGAGGATGAGGGTCAGACCTTCACCCATCGCGTCGGGCAGGCCATCCTTCCCACTTTTCTGAGCGTGGTGGACGACCCGACCCTCGAGCGCCTCGCCAACGAAGATCTCAACGGACACTACGCCATCGACGACGAGGGCGTGGCGGCGGAGCGCGTTTCGCTTGTCGAGCGGGGCGTTCTTCGAAATTTTCTCATGTCGCGCGCGCCGATCGAAGGCTTCCCGAAGAGCAACGGGCACGGCCGCCGTCAGTCCGGTAACTTCATCGTGCCGCGACAGGGGAACCTGATGGTCCAGGCCGAGGGCGTGGTCGCCTACGCGGAGCTGCGCAAGCGCCTGATCGCCGAGCTCGGCAAGCAGAAAAAGCCGTGGGGACTTGTTTTCGACGACATCTCGGGCGGGTTCACCTTCACCGGACGCAGCACCCCGAACAGCTTCGTGGTCCAGCCGGTGACGGTCTGGCGTGTGTTTTTCGACGGCCGTCCGGACGAGCTGGTGCGCGGCGTCGATCTCATCGGAACCCCGCTGACCACCTTCGGTCGCATCCTGGCGGCGGGAGGAGAGGTGGAGGTGTTCAATGGGATGTGCGGCGCCGAAAGCGGGTGGGTGCCTGTCAGCGCCAGCTCGCCGAGCCTCCTGGTGCAGGAGGTAGAGGTGCAACGTCGTGAAAAGGGCAACGATCGCCCCCCGCTGTCGAGCCCTCCGGTGGGGACGAACTGATGATGCTGCTCGCCGCCGCGCTTGCCGCCGAGGTCGCGCCCGCATCTCTGGCCCTGGAAGCAGCCCTTGAAGTCGAGCTTTCCCGAGCGACGGCGCTGACGCTGCCTGACGCCCCGGCGCCGTGGCTCGTCATCTTTGACGGCCTCGATGGCACGGTCCACGAAGCCGGGGCCGAGGATGGTGCGCTGTACCGCAGCCAACATGCCCCGTTTCGGAACCTCCGTGTCGAAGTCCGAGTGGGCAACGCGACCGTGGACTCTTCGAACTACTCTGGCTTCGGCGAACCCGACGGTGTTCAATCGCGACGCCTTCCCCTCGAGGATGGCGTGGTCGCGCTGCGGAGGGAGGCGTGGCTGGCGGCCGACACAGCCTACAAGAACGCGGTCGAGACGCTGTCGCGGAAGCTCGCCGGTCGGAAGGGGCTCCAGGAACCGCCGCCGCCCGACTACCAGGCGCTGCCCGCCGTCCTGCGGCCCGCCGGCCCCCACCCCGGCAACGCCTTCACCGCCCAGGAAGTCGACGATCTCGCGCGGCGACTCAGCGCCGCGGCGTCCATCGACGGGGTCGAGTCCGCCGAAGCCGTGGTGCGCGATTGGCACGGTTGGCGTCTGCGTCTGGACAGCACGGGCTCCCGCGCCTGGGCCGCGACCGGGAACGTGGTCGTCCGGGTCGAAGCCATCGTCCGGCGCGACGACGGCAGCGAGGTCCGCGACGCGCGCTGGTGGATCGGCCGCGACGCCAGCTCACTTCCGAGCGCGGCCGCGATGGAGGCCGAGGCCCGGCTCCTGGCGGCCGCCGTGCTGGAAACAGCCGCCGCACCCGCGCCGAAGCCATGGCTCGGTCCGGTGATCTTCGAAGGCGAGGCCGCGGCCGAGCTGTTCAGTCAACTCCTCGCGCCCGAGCTGGTCGGCACCCGCGCCGAAGAGACGGCGCCAGGCTCGTTCTTCGCACCCGGCACCACGCCGATGGCCCGAATCGGGCGCCGACTGCTGCCCGAGGGCTGGAGTGCGTGGGACGACCCGTCGACGCGGACCGGCGCGGCGGGTGAGTACGAGATCGACCACGAGGGCGTCCCGCCCCGCCGCGTGGACACCATCGTCGACGGCGTGCTCCGCGACGTGCTGATGTCGCGCCTCCCCAGCAAAGAACATGGGGCCTCGACCGGGCACGGTCGCGCCCTGGGCAACGACCGCCGGGGCGCGCTCCCTGGCTTCGTTCATGTCACCGCACCTCGCCTCCTCACCGACGCGGCGCTGCGGAAGCGCGCCATGAAGCTGGCGCGGTCCGTAGGGCAGGAGCAGGTCCTGGTGGTGCGCCGGCTCACCCCCGCGGCGATGGTGCGGGCGCTCGAGGTCTCGGTGTCGGGGGAAGCGCCAATGGCGGGGCTCACAGCCCCCTACGAAGCCTGCCTCCTTCAGCGCGACGGGAGCTGCGTTCCCACCCGAAACCTCCGCTTCGTCGGCGTCGACCGCCGCCTGCTCCGCGACATCGTTGCCGCCGCCCCCGGCGCCGGGCGCATCGACATGTTGGACGGACCCCCCGGCCCCGCGCGGTACACCATCGGAACGACCGGCGGCGCGCCCACGAGCTGGGATGTGCCGTCGGTGCTCGTGTCGGAGGTCGAGTTGGACCCGGCCGAAGGTGGCGAGGCGCGCGTGCTGCGGGTCGGGCGCGCCGGGACGCCGTGATGCGGAGCGCCTGGCGCCTCGTGCCCTACGGGGCCCTCGCGCTGGGACTGACCTGGCCGCTGGCGCGCTCACCCTTCGACACGGTCGTGGGCGGCGCCCGTACCGACGTGTACAACGCGCTCTGGGGGTATTGGCTCGTCGCGCGCGGACTGGCGGCTGGTGGGTTCCCGATCCAAACCACGCTCTTGGACTACCCGAGCGGCGGGCGGCTCCTGGTCGCGGACCCGCTCAACGCCGCACTCGCAGCGCCCGTGACGCTCGCGGGTGGAGCGGTCGTGGCCTACGCGGTGATGGTGCTCTTGCACCTGACGCTCGGCGGCCTGCTGGCGGATGCCACCGGCCGCGCGCTGGGCGGCCGTGGCTGGGTCGCGGGGGTGGCCTATGTGGCGTCGCCGATCGTGCTTTCGCACCTGCAGAACGGCTCGTCTGAGGCCACAGCCGTGGCGTGGCTGCCGCTGTCCACGCTGCTCTCGGTGCGGGCCTGCACAGGCGGCGCGAAGGCCGGGGTGGCCGCCGGCGGCGCGCTGACGCTCGCGGCCCTGGGCGGCGGCTGGTACGCCGGCATCGGCGCCTTCTGCTTCGCGGGAGCGCTGGCGTTGTTCTTCCCAGGGGGACGCCGACTATGGCCAGCCGTGCTCCTGGGAGCGGCGTGCCTGCTCCCAGCCGCGTGGGGATATCACCACCTGGCCGCGGCCGATGACAGCCTTGTCGGCCTCAAGACGCCGGAATCGCTCGAACGCATCCGCCGCACGGTGGGCGCCGCCGACCCGCGCGCCTTCTTCATGCCAGGTGACTTCCGCTCGCCCGACTTTTCGCGACTCGAGCAGAACGCCAGCGACCTGGTACACACCACGTACCTCGGGTTTGTGCTCCTGGCGCTCGCGGTGTGGAAGGGGCGGACTCCGGCCCTGTGGGTCGCTGTCACCGCATGCCTGCTCCTCGCGATGGGACCGGTCCTCGTCGTCGGCGGCGGCCCGGTGCCCTGGCATGGCCGCTCGCTTCCGCTGCCCTATGCGCTTCTGGAGGGCCTGCCCGGCTTCGTAGGGCTGTCCCTGCTGTATCGCATCGCGACGCTGGCGCCCCTGGCACTCGGGCTCCTCGGTGACCGGGCGCCGGGCTGGATGGCGGCCTTGGTCCTCGCCGAAACGCTGGTCGCTTCGCCTGGCCGCCACCTCCCCGATCTGAGCGCTGCGGTGCGGCCGCCCCCGCTCATCACGCTCGGAGCGGCGCCGGAGGGCGCGGTGGTGAGCCTGCCTGCCGGATTCGCGCGCACGCGGCTCTTCGAGCAGACGGTCCACGGCCATCCGTTGGCGGCCTCGCTCAACAGCGGCGTGAACCGGGCCGGCCTGCGGCTCCTGGCCGAGCTGCGGAAGGTCGCCGACAAGGAGGTCGCCTGGGAGTCCGCCGTTGCGGTCGCGACTGAATCCGGCACTCGCTACGTGATCGTGCACCGTGCGGTGCCGATCGAGGCGACCTTCCAGACCTCGATGCGCGCCTTGAAGGAGAACGCGACGGTGTTGGCGGAGGACGGGGTGATTCGGATCTTTGCGATGTACTAGTTGCGGAGCGCGCGAGCCAGCGCGTCGTCGACCGAGGCGCCATTGGCGCCGTCGATGCGGGCGAGCGCGAGGCCGTGGATCATCGAGGCGAGGTAGCAGGCACGCTCGGGGTCTCCGCGCGGTCGTCCGAGGCGGCGAGTGCGCACCCGGACGGCGTCCTCCAAAGCGCGCCGCGGGGACGCCACGGTGAGCATGCCGTGGAAGCCCCGCACCCCGGTGCCCGGTGCATGCCATCCCTCGCCGGAAAGCAGGCGGTAGAGGTTGGCGTTTGCGGAGGCGAACGCGACCCAGCGGCCCGCGACGTCGGCCACGGGAACCCGGTTCGTTGGCGCCATCGCCGTTTCGTCCCATAGTTTCTCGAGCACGGATTCCGCGACCGCCGCGCGCATGCCCGCGAGGTTGCCGAACTGTCGGACCAGCGAGGTTGCGCTGACGCCGAGGTCGCGCGCGAGGCCACGGAGCGAGAGTTCGCACGGTCCGCGCATCGTGACGATCTGGCGACCGCGCGCGAGGGTCGAGGCCCGCAGATCGCCGTGGTGGTATCGACGCTTGCGGTACCAGCGGTCCGCGGGGGGGAGGGAGGCGGGAGAGGGGGGGGTGTCCACGGTCGTATGGTGGCGTCGCTACGATGCGTGCGCAAGGGGCACCGGGACTCCTCCCGCGGTTGCTGCCGACACTCGACCTGGCGTCGGCGCCGAACAGTCGTCGTCACCCGCGGTGATCCTCCGCCTCCGACACGAAGTCCGCGTCCACGATCTCGACCGCATCAGCGTCATCGGCGTCATCGAGCGTCCACGCGGGCGCCGCGCCGTCGATGATGGCCTGCATGTCGGCGGGGAGCGCCGCCCGGAGCTTCAACATCTGGCCGGAGTGGGGGTGCGGGAAAGCGAGGCTGCAGGCGTGCAGCGCATGGCGTGGAAAGCCGATCGCGGCCCGGCACCGTTCGGTCGGTCCGTGGTCGAGGAGCTCCAAGAACACGTCGTCGGGCTGTCCGTACAGCTTGTCGCCGAGGATCGGGATTCCGGCGATCTCCAGGTGGACGCGGATCTGATGGGTGCGCCCGGTCACGGGCTGGCACTCGACCAGGGTGGTCTGCGCCATCCGCCGCAGCACGGTCACGTCGGTGTGAGCGGAGTCCCCTTCGGCATCTTCGCCGCGGCGAATCTTGATCAGACTGCCAGCAGCGTGTCCGAGGGGGGCCGACACCGCCCGGCAGTCCCACGGAACCACGCCCCGCACCAACGCCTGGTAGGTCTTGTGCACCCTACGCGCTGCAAAGGCCTGTTTCATCGCCCGATCGGCGTCCTCGTGTTTGGTCAGCAGCACGATCCCGCTGGTCTCGCGGTCCAGGCGGTGAGAGAGGTCGATGCGCGCGCCCGGTCGGGCCTCCCGCACCACCCCGATGAGGGCCCAGGCAAAACGTTGACCCACGGGGTGCACCAGCATCCCCGCCGGCTTGTCCACGGCAATCAACCAGTCGTCCTCGAAGAGCACCGGCGGCATCGACGGGGCCGTCGTCGTCGGCGCAATCCCCGGGGCCCAGATCCGCAGGGTCTCCCCCAGCCGCAGCACGGTCGCCGGCTTGAGCGATCGGTCGTCGCTCAGGATGAGTCCCTCCCTGATCCACCGGGCGAAGAGTGTGCGCGACCACGATGGGAACCGCATCGACAGGAAGGTGTCGGCGCGCCGACCGGCGGCGCGCTCCATGATCCGCATCGCGCGGTGCGGGTCATCGCGATTCATACGTGGAGTCGATTAGCATGGGCCCGTGGAGCCGGCCCCGCGACCCCGCTTTCGTCTCGGTCCCACCGTGGCCCTGGCCTGGATCGTGATCGCCGTGGGGATGACCGTCCTCCTGGCGCCGATGATGGGCCTGCGCGGCTGGATGTGGCTGTACGTCCACCACGTGATCTGCGCGATCGGGGCCGGTTGGGAGCTGCGTGAGGATGCGCGGAGGTACGGCTGGACGTGGCCCTGGCAACAGCGGGACTCCCCCCTTGACGGCCCACCACCCGGTGCCTAGCCGTCGCCGCCGGAGTGCACATGGCCGAGACCCTTCCTTTCCAAGCTGAAGTCCGTCAGCTCCTCGATCTCGTCGTCCACAGTCTGTATTCCGACCGGGACATCTTCCTGCGCGAGCTCGTCTCCAACGCCTCGGACGCCCTTGACCGCGCTCGGCTCCTGGCGTTGACCCAGACCGACCTCCTCGCCGCCGAAGGCGAACCTCGGATCGAGCTGTCGGTCGACCGGGACCGCGGCACCATCACCGTCCGCGACAACGGCATCGGCCTCACGCGCACCCAAACGGTTGAGCACCTCGGCACGATCGCCCGCTCCGGCACCAAGGACTTCGCCAAGGCCATCCGCGAGAAAGGCAACAGCGCCGAGGGGCTGATCGGGCAGTTCGGAGTGGGGTTCTACGCCAGCTTCATGGTGGCGCACAAGGTCGAGGTGCACACCCTCTCGGCCGAGCCGGGCGCCGAGCCGGTGCTTTGGACCAGCGACGGCGGCGGGGAGTTCATCCTTGAGCCCGGCAGTCGCGACACGCGGGGGACGGCGGTCACCCTCCATCTCCGCTCAGACTCCACGGAATACCTGGACACCTGGAAGCTCAAGGACATCGTCAAGCGCCACAGCGCCTTCGTCGCCTTCCCGATCCTCATGGACGGTGACAAGCTCAACGAGCAGCAAGCGCTCTGGACACGAGACCCCGCCGAGGTCACCGACGAGGAGTACAAGGGGTTCTACAAACAGGCGCTTCACGAGTGGCAGGAGCCGGCGGCCTGGCTGCACTTCCGGGCCGAAGCGCCGTTGGAGTACCAGGCCATCCTCTTCTTCCCGACCGAACGTCCCTTCGATCTGGACTACCCCGAAGGCAAACGTGGGGTCCGACTGTACCAGCGCCGGGTGCTGATCCAGGAGTCTTCTGAGCAGTTCCTCCCGCGTTACCTGCGCTTTGTGAAGGGCGTCATCGACGCGCCCGAGGTCTCGCTCAACGTCAGCCGTGAAATCCTCCAGCAGACCCCGGTGCTCCGATCGATCCGCACCCAGGTGGTCAAGCGTGTGCTTCGTCGCCTCAAGGAGCTCGGTCGGGACGACGTGGTTGGCTACACCAGGTTCTGGGAGAGCTTCGGGAGCACGCTGAAGGAGGGCGTCGCCGAAGATCGCGACAACGTCGAGGGCATCACCCCGCTGTTGCGCTTCCGCAGCACGGCGGGCGACGAGTGGCGCGACCTCGCCACGGCCAAGGCCGAGATGAAGGAGGGTCAGAAGGAGCTCTGGTACCTGGCCGGCACCGACCTGGGCCGGATGCGGGTCTCGCCGCAGCTCGAAGCCTTCCGCCGCAAAGGGTGGGAGGTGCTCCTCTTCTGTGATCCGGTAGACGAGTGGGTGGCCATGAACCTTACCGAGTTCGATGGCGTCGCGTTGAAGTCGGTGGCGCGCGGCGAGCTCGAAAGCGATGACGACCCGATCGCGGAAGAGGCGCGCAAGCACACCGAGCCCTTCGCCGCCTGGGTCAAGGAGCTGCTTGGCGACAGCGTGGTCGGCGTCCGCCCGTCGCGACGGCTGACCGACAGCCCCAGCGTATTGGTGGACGAGGGCCACGTGTCATCCAACATGGAGCGCATCCTGCGATCGACCCGGCAGGCCGGGGCTCCCAAGGCCACCCGGGTGTTGGAGATCAACCCTGAGCACGTGCTGGTCAAGCGCCTGGTGGTGCTGCACGGCGAGGGCAACACCGCCGATGCCGAGCCGCTGGCGCGGCTGTTGCTCGACTACGCCCAGTTGGCCGAGGGCCACGTCGAGGACGTCGCCGGCCTGACCGCGCGACTCAGCGCCCTGATGCTCAGGGCGGCGGGCGGGTAGGCGCCGCCAGCCGGCCCAGGATGCCCCGCGTCGCGCCAATTCTCGCGTGCCACGGCGCTGCGAGCGCGCCGAGGCCGGACTCGTCGAGGGTGCGCCAGCTTCCTTCCCAGCCGACGAGCTGCTGCTCCAGCGCCCCGCAGAGCTCGGGAACCCGGCCGTAGTGGGCCGCGGAGCGGAGGAGCCCCTCCAACAGATCGGCGCGCGCTCCGAAGCCGGCCGGGAGGTCGAGCGCTCGGCCGATGCCGACGAGCGTCGACCGGCAGAACATCCCGCCCGCCTGCACCGGAAGCGCCAGGTGCTCCGCGATTCGGCGTAGCCCCGCGCGCTCGTCCTCCAGGATCGAGATCCCAGCCGGAAGCGCCCAGGCGGCCGGCTCCCCTCCGAGCGTTACCCGTCGAGCCACCGAGAGCGCCAGGGCCAGGTCGCCCGCCAACACCCACAACGCCGGCGCGTTCGCCTGGGCGCGGAGGGAGGCCACCAGCGCTGGGAGCCAGCGCAGCACGTGCTGATCGAGCACCTGCCGCTCCAGTTCCAGGATGTGGGCGCTGTCCACGCCATCGCGTGCGGCATCAGCGCTGGCACCGGTCAGGAAGCTCAGCCACCGTAGCTCCTCCCCGAGATGGTCGACCTCCCCTTCGGCGGGCAGGCCGGAACGCACGCGCAACGTGCGCAACGCGTCGACGCACTCCCCGCCGAGCAGGCCATCCTCCGAGCAGAAGGCGCTCTCATAGGGGGCCAACTCCAATTGAAGCGCGCGGGTGTACGCCTCCGCCGCCGCTTCGTCGGACAGCTCCGCGACCAGGTCCGCCGCCTCCGGCACCTGGGCCCAGGCCGCGCGCCCCCCCGCGGTCAGGCCGTGCGCGAAGAGTTCGCCGAGCAGGGCGAAGCCCCGACTGTAGGCGATCACGGACGCACCTGACGCCGAAACCGATTCGGCCATCCCCATGCCCGATCTACTTCCAGGCCCGTGAAATCACCATGTCGATCGCCGCGATAATTCGGTCTCCCTCACCGCCGAGCGTGCCGACTCGCTCCCCCAGCCGCTCGACCGCGATGGAAACGAGCTCGAGCGGGTGCAGGACCACGTCCAAAGATTCGATGTGAAAGGTCGGATTCAGGTTGGGTTCGACGGGCTGAACCGCAGCGGCCAAGACCAGCGGAATGACCACCCGGCGCCGATACGCGTCCAGGCGCCGCGACTGGACGACCACGACGAAGGGAATGTGGTCCCGATGCGCGCCGAGGTTCCGATGGACGTCGAACTGGGCCATCAGAGCGTGGAGTGCTCGTCGGCGAACGACCCGACGCGGTCACCGAAGGCATTCCAGCCGGCAACGGCGTTCGCCAGAGCCGTGTCGGCCTCAGCCCGCCGGGCGTGCTCCGCCTCCAGGAACGCGACAAGTAGCGTCTCCACTCGCTCAGAAAGGTTGCCCGTGACCTCGCGCAGCTTGAGGACAAGGTCCTCGTTCAAGGACAGGTTTACTGGCCGCTTGGCGGCTTGCGCGTTGTAGACTGCCGACATGCACACCTCCATGCGCATGGTATGCGCACCGCCTGGAAATGGCAACCGGCATATCGGAGACCGATGATCTTCCGCCAGCTCCAGGAGCCCGTCTCGTCGACCTACTGCTACCTGCTGGCGTGCCCTCACACGCATGAAGGGGTGCTCATCGATCCGGTCTTGGAGGATGTCGCTCGCTACCGCGAGCTGCTCCACGAGCTCGGCCTCCGCTTGCTCTACACCTTGGAGACCCACGTGCACGCGGACCACGTCACCGCCGCGGACGCGCTGCGGGCCACCCTGGGAAGTCGCACCGCGGTCCGGGCCGGCTCCGGCGCCGACTGCGCCGACCTCCCGCTGAACCATGGTGACGTGATCACCGTCGGCACCATCCGGATCGAGGTGCGCGCCACTCCCGGACACACCGACAGCTGCGTGTCCTACGTCGTCGACGATCGCGTCTTCACTGGCGACGCGCTCTTGATCGGCGGGTGCGGCCGGACGGACTTCCAGCAGGGCGACCCCTGTCGCCTGTACGACAGCGTCTGCTCCCAGCTCTTCACCCTTCCGCCCGACACGCTCGTCTTCCCCGCCCACGACTACCGCGGCCGCACCGTCTCGACGATTCGCGAGGAGAAAGCCACCAACGCCCGACTCGGGGGCGGCAAGACCTGCGAGGAGTTCAAGGAGATCATGAACAACCTGAACCTCGCCTACCCCAAGCAGATCGACCGGGCGCTGCCGGCGAACCTGCGTTGTGGGAAGGCACCCTGATGCAGGACTTCACCCCGGTTCCGGCGCTCATCGGCGGTGGGCTCGTCGGCGCGGCCGCCGCGGCGTTGCTGACCTTCAACGGACAGATCGCGGGTGTTTCCGGCATCGTGGGGTCCGCGATGTCCAGCAGGCCGGGTTGGCGATGGTCGTTTTTGGGCGGACTGCTCGTCGGCGGCACCGCGCTGGCATGGGTCTACCCCGCGGCCTACGCCTCCACGATCACGACGCCCGCCCCCTACGTGGCCGTCGCCGGACTCCTGGTGGGCTTCGGGACCACCCTCGGAAGCGGCTGCACCAGCGGGCACGGGGTGTGCGGAAACAGCCAGCTCTCGACGCGTTCGCTCGTCGCGACGTGCATCTTCATCGCGGCCGGTGCCCTCGGGGTCGTGGCGCGGCGTGCGCTCTTGGGGGACGGCGCGTGAGGCAGCACCTCGTCGCCGTCGGTTCGGGCATCGTCTTCGCCGTCGGACTCGGCATCGCCGGGATGACCCGACCGGAGAAGGTGATTGGCTTCCTCGATTTTGGCGGCCAGTGGGACGCCAGCCTGGCCCTGGTCATGGTCGGGGCGATCGGCATCAACGCCGCCGTGTGGTGGGGCGTCGCGCGCCATCGCAAGAAGCCAGCGTTTGGAGACGTCTTTGCGCTCCCGACTGCCAGGGCCATCGATTGGCGACTCGTCGTCGGCGCCGTGGTGTTCGGGCTCGGCTGGGGGCTCGGGGGCTATTGTCCGGGACCCGCGGTCTCCTCGATGCTGGTGGCCGGGCCCAGCGCCCTGGTCTTTGTCGCGGCGATGCTCGGGGGGGTGTGGGTGGCGAAGCGGATCTGACCCGCGTTATCCTCGGTCATGCTGACGTTCGTCACCCTCGCCCTCGCCGCACCGCCGATCCGCGTCGACGCGGGGGTGTACCGCCTCGACGACCGCGAAGTCTGGCTGGGAGGCTATCGCCTCGACGCCAGCGCGGGCGCGGCGGGCTCTTGCGACGGTGGGGCCCTTCCCACCGTCGAGGAGCGGCGCGTTGCGGCACGAAACCCAGCCTTCATGCCCTCCACGCTGTTCGAAGAGCTGGCGATGCCGTCCTCGGAACCCTGCGCCTACACAGGCGCAGTCCTCGAAGCGGAGGGCATCGAGGGGTGGCTCTGGTTCGCGGGCTGGGGCGCGCACCTCGGAGAGGCCGAGGTCATGTCGGGCCAGGGCGACGCGCGCGAGGGCGTCATCCGTATCCACGCCAATCCCTGGCACTTCTGGGGCGACGAGGCGAAGCCGGCGCCGCGCGGCGTCCGTTGCGTCCACCGAGATCCGCTCTCGGCGAGCACGGTCACCGTCGGCGCCACCGGGGTCCTCCTGCGCAAGGAGCGCGGCGCCGCCGCGCCGGTGGTGGCCCAGGTCGCTCCCCGAAACCAGGTCAAGGAGTGGTTCCGCGAGGGCGGCTGGTCGTGGATCGAGGCGCCTCGCTCGGTCAGCGACAACTCCGGGTCCGAGCACGCCATCCGAGAATGCACGGTCTTCGGGTGGGTGCCGAGCGCGTCGTTGGTGGCCCCTTAGTTGAGGCGACGGTGCGACCGTTTCCCGCGGGCGCGACGTGGCTCGGGATAGTCTGCGAGGAGTGGGTTTCAGCATACCATCACCCCCAAACGACACAGTCTAGTCGCGACAGGGGCGCATCATGGCCTGGCTCGGCGCCCCCCCTACCCCCGCCCGAACGGCTTCTCTGGCAGCAGGTACGCCGGGCGCTGCGGCTTGAGCGGCCGGTTCAGCCAATAGGGTCGCCGCTCGCCGTTGGGGCTGTGCTCCACCGCCGACCGGGTGAGCGCGATCCAGCGCCGATACAGCGCCCGGCTCTTCTGGGTGTCGACGAACACGTCCCCATGCCGTTCGCCGGGGAGGGCGCGCCGAACGGAGATCGCCTTTTGAAGCCAGCAGTGGGCGCCGCTGAGCGGGTCGGGCTGAACGGCGTGGGTGAGGTTCTGGTGCACGCCGACGTCCTTCCACCAGATGCGCGCGGTGTCGGGGTCGGGGCCGTCCCAGGCCGTCGCGCCCTTGAGCATCCGCAGGGTGTGGCCGCCAGCGCCGTCTTCGCTCAACGAGGCCAGCGCGGTGGTGCCCTTGTTGCCCCCCGCATCGTCTTGCAGCCGCCAGCGGCCTAGGTGGTGGCTCATGGCGATGATGCCGGGCTTGATCCCCTCCGTCACCCAGGCGCGGTCGATGAACCAGCCGATTTCCGTCTCGACGCGCAACAGCTCGCCGGTCTGCACGCCGATGCGCGCGGCGTCTTCGGGGTGGATCCAGACGGGGTTGTTATGGCCGATCTCGTAGAGCCACTTGGAGTTGGCGGAGCGGGTGTGGATGAGGTGCGGGAGCCGGAAATTCGGCAACAGGATCATCTCCCCGGCGGCCCGGTTGATCTCCGCCGGCGCGACGTGGCTGTCCAGGCTCCACGGAACCACGCGTTCCAGCTCCGGCCAGCCCCAGTCGCGCAGGGTGGGGCTGAAGAACTCGAGCTTGCCGCTGGGGGTGCCGAAGCCGGCGCGGAGCACGCCGTCCACGACGACGCCCAGCCGGTGGCCCGCGGCGTCCGTCGCGACGCCTTCCGCGCTTGTCACCGCGATTTCCCCGCTGTGCACGGCCTCGTGGGGCAGGTAGTTGGTCGCCATGACCTCGAACGCGCCGTACTTTCGCATGTAGGCGAGCGGGCTGAGCCCTTCCTTGGCGGCGGCCGCGGGCAGCCCCGGGACACTGGACTCGAAGATCCACGCCCAGTACTCATCCTGCGAGACGGGGGTGCCGGGCGTGGTTGTGCTCTCGACCCACTGGCGAATGCCCAGCGCGCCGTCCGGGTCCATCTTCCAGGTGAGGTCTACCCAGAACTCAGCCTCCTCCCACACTTCTCCGGGGTTGGCCTCCCACGTGCGCGACACGGGCTTGCCGGCGCGCTCCATCGCCACCCGGCGCACCGGCTGGCGGAAGCCGATCCACATGCCGGAGTGCGTCTCCTGGCTCATCAGGTCGTGCCGTTCGCCGGCATGGCCCATGGGAAGCACGTAATCGGCGAACCAGGCGCTCTCGTTCCAGGTGGGCGTCAGCGCCACGTGGCACTTGATCTTGGTTTCGTCGCGCAGCGCTTCGAGCCACATGAACCCGTCGGGGTTGATCCACATCGGGTTGTAGACCCGGGTGAAGTAGACATCGACGTCGCCGCGGCCTTCATCCAGGAAGTGGGGAAGCAAGAAGGACATCTCGTAAAATGCCAGCGGCCACTCGTGAGGGAGGTGCAGTTCGTTCCACGCGTCGAAGGCCGGGGGCGTCTTGTAGGGCTTGGGGACGAACTTGCTCCAGTTGTTCATGTTGGTGCCGCCGACGGTGCCGATGCTGCCGGTCAGCACGTTGAGGAAGAAGAGGCAGCGCGCCACCTGCCACCCACCCCGATTGCCCATGCTCGCCGCCCGCCACACATGCGCCGCCAGGCGATTGCCGGCCTGCGCCACACAGCGCGCCGCCTCCGCAATGCGCTCCGCATCGACCTGGGAGGCCTCTGCGGCCAGCGCAAAGGTGAAGCCGCCGTAGAGTGCCTTGAGCGCCGCCTCGAACTGCTCGAAGCTCAACTCGGCGCCGGCCGCCGGCATCGCCGCCAGGATCGCGGCCTTCTGGGCGTCGGGCAGGGCGCTCTGAGAGACGGCGGCGGCGCCCTCGGACAAGAAGGTGCGCCAGTTGACCCAGCGCCGGACGAACTCGCGGTCCCATTGTCCGGTTTGCAGCAGATGATTGGCGATGGCCAACAGCACGATCATCTCGCTGCCGGGCCAGGTCGGCAGCCACACGTCGCTTTTGCTGGCGGTGTTCGACAGCCGCGGATCGAAGGTCACCACCTTGGCGCCGTTGAGCTTCGCTTCGATGATCCGCTGGGCGTGCGGGTTGAAGTAGTGGCCCGTCTCCAGGTGCGACGAGATGAGCAGGATGCAGCGCGCGTTGGCGTGGTCCGGACTCGGTCGGTCCGCGCCCGCCCACAGCGCGTACCCCGCCCGCGACGCGGCTGAGCAGATGTTGGTGTGTGAGTTGTGGCCGTCCACCCCCCACGCGGTGATGATCCGGTTGGTGTAGTGGTCTTCTCCGGGACGGCCGACGTGGTACATGATGCCGGTCTTTCGCCGGGAATGGCTGTCACGCATGCGCCCGGCGATGTCGTCCAGCGCTTCCTCCCAGCTCACCCGCTTCCATTTTCCCTCGCCGCGCGCGCCGACCCGCTTCAGTGGGTACAGGATGCGCTCGGGGTCGTAGGTCTGGTTGTGGGTGGCGGGGCCCTTGGCACAGTTGCGGCCACGGCTGCCCGGATGAGCGGGATTGCCCTCGAACTTGCGCACTTCAAGGGTGGTCTTGTCGACGTAGGCCAAGAGCCCGCACGCGCTTTCGCAGTTGAAGCAGATCGTCGGCACCAGCGTGTAGCGCCGCGGCACCCGACGGGGCCACTCCTTGCCGTCGTACTCCACCCAGTCGTCCCAGCTCTCGGCCGGCGGGTAGCGGGAAAGTCGGCCGTCGGGCTGCATCACCTCGGTCATGACGACCGGAGGACGCTCGCTGACCCCGTACGTTGGCATCGCCGTGCCGGCCGCGTTGGTCGGCGCCGACCCCACCGGTGTCGGTGGCGCGCGTTTGAGCCCCAACATGGAGGCCAGAAAACTCTCGAGCGGTGTGTTGGACATGACCGGCCTCAGGAGTTGGGGAGTTCTTGGGGCGCCATGACGAAGGCGTGTTCGTAGAGATACATCCCGATCAGGGCGCATGCCCCGGCGACCGCACTGGCGACGACACCTTCCGTCGCGACCAACAGCACGATCGGAACCACGTGGCCCAACACGATGGCCCCGCCCCAGAACTGGCGGCGGTATTTGCCATGGGTGATCGACCGCGCCGCGCGCGCCGCCAGCTCGGTTGCGTGCGCCACGCCGAACTCTCCGAAGGCCAACATCCCCAGATCGACCACTAGGCCGATGCCAAGCACCCCGCGCATGATCACGAAGGCCATCTCCGACTCCACGAACGGGGTCAGAAGCAGGAAGCCCGCCGCCCCCGCGATGACGGCGTGGACGAAGAGATGTGGGGCCAACAGTGGGCTCTGCCACAGGTCGCGCCCCTCACACTGCGCGAACAGGAACGCCGTGTAGATCGCGGCGCCGATCGCGAAGGGGACGCTCAAAACCCGGAGCGCCGTGACGATCAGCATGGGCGTCTGCACGTCGTACCAACCCAACACATCAATCCCGACAATTGCGGTGCCGACCACCGACAACCCGATGAGCAGCACCGCGCCGCGCACCAGCCAGCTCTTCCATTGGGGGCGGGTGAGGATGCGGAAAAAGCGCTCCGGGCGCTCCAGGTCGCCCACCAAAAGCAGCGTCGTCACCACCAGCATCAACAGCGCGACGCCGCCCACGACCACGCGTTCCGCAGGCAGAAGGTCGGGACCGAAGGCCGCCAGGGCCAAGAACAGCCCGGCGCCCACGGACTTGGTCACGAGATAGGCGGGGACCTGCCAATGCCACGGCACCCGGTGCCACACGGTGTGGGCCACCTGCGCCACCATCTGCCCGGCAAAGCGCCCCTCGGCGACCTTGATGGGCCCACCGCTGGGCAGGCCCTGCACCGGCGGTGGCAACACCTCGTCGCCGATGCGTACCCGAAAAAAGGCGCTGGCGTCGGCGTACCCGGGGCTGTGGTTGTGGCCCTGCCCATCGAGCACGTCGGCCGCCATGGTGCTCACCGGCTCGCGCTCCAGGGCGGTGGGGTGCAACGAGACGATGTTGCCCTCGACGTAGAAGAGCTTCGGCGCGGTGCCCTGCTCCGGCTTGCGTACGGTGACCGCGTTTTTGGCCAGCACCCGTGCGATCTCGCTCTTCGGATCGTCGATGTCGCCGGCAATGATCGAGTGGGTGGGGCAGACGACGACACACGCGGGTTCGAGCCCCTGTTCGATTCGATGCCCGCAGAAGTGACACTTCGCTGCGGTCTTGGTTTCGGGGTCGATGTAGATGGCGTCGTAGGGGCACGCTTGCATACAGGCCTTGCAGCCGATGCAACTGTCACCATTGAACTCCACGATGCCGTCGGGCCGCTGATACATCGCCGTGACCGGACAGATGCTGACACACGGAGGATTGGCGCAGTGGTTGCAGCGCGTGACCTGGAACGAGCGACGCACATCGGGGAACTGCCCCTGTTCGGTCACCTTCACCCAGGTGCGATTGACCCCCAGCGGCACCTCGTTTTCGCTCTTGCACGCGGTCGAGCAGGCGTGGCAGCCGATGCACGAACGCGTGTCGATGACGAAGCCGTAGTTCATCGGGGGGCGGGGTGCGTTTAGCACGCGCCGACCGCGGCAGGCTGCAACGTCGGCCCGATTGTGCTGAGGCGTCGCGACACGCTGAAATCGAACGCCGCCGTGCTCGGCCCTCGTTACTGGGCCGGAGAAAGGGGTCAACTGCGGCTGGGTGGGGCGTTCGACGACTGGAAACGTTGTGGACGGCACCGAGTGCCCGCAGTGGCAGCAGCTTGGCTTGGAGCCGTGAGGTGAGCCCGGCTGCGGCCCGTCACACGAATGGATTGACGACGCGCACGGTCCCGAATCGCCGGCCGGCCTGCAGGTCCTCGGAGTAGAGGGTGTCGCACCCGGCGTGCTCCGCCGCACGGATGACGAGCGCGTCCCAGAAGGAGACCGTGTCCAGTCGGTTGAGTGGAGACCACGCCGGTGCGACCCGACATCGAGCGCCGCAGGAGATCGCGCGCGATCCCCGTCTTCGCTCCCGCGTCGCCATCATCGGCGTAGAGCAGGATGCTCGTGTCGAAGAAAGCGCTCACTTCAGCCGATCCTCGTAGGCATCGTCGCGGCGGATGCGCACGCCCCCGGAGTGACCGGTCGACGACGACCAGAGCTCGTCGAGCACCCGCGTACGAGCTGGTTGAGGCTGTTGCCGCGGCAGGGATGGAGCGGAGGCCCGACGGGCCGCAGCGAGAGCCCGGCGCCCGCAGGGCGGCCGCCCACTTCGACAAGCCCCCCGCGCCGCCACCGCAATAAGCCGGCGCGGTGATCGCGCTGTCCCGGTGGCTGCCCTTGTTGGACCTCAGGTCATGGCGTGCGGTTGACCTGCCCGCCGATCTGCGCGCTGCCGCCGCCGTCACCGTGCTGTCGGTGCCGCAGGGACTCGCCTACGCGATGCTGGCGGGGCTGCCGCCGGTGGTGGGCCTCTACGCCTCGATCTGGCCGGCGCTCTTCGGTGCGCTTTTTCGGAGCTCGCGGCACGTGGTCGCCGGTCCGACCAACGCGCTGTCCCTGCTCGTCGGCACCGCCGTCGCCAGCGTCGCTGCCAGCACGGGGGCGTCCGCGCTGACCCTCGCGGTGACCCTGGCCCTGACCGTCGGGGCCATCCAGATCCTCGCCGGCCTGCTGCGGCTGGGCATGCTGGTCGACTACATCAGCAACTCGGTCGTGCTCGGCTACATCACCGGTGCCGCGGTGTTGATCGCCGCGGGGCAACTCGCCAACCTGACGCGTACCCCGATGGAGGGCGTGGATCTGGGCACCCGCCTGGTGAGCTGGGCCGGTGGAGCGAGCGGCGCCGACGGCATCACGCTGGCGCTCGGTGGGGCGACGGTGGCGCTGCTGCTGCTCTTGCGGCGCCTGGACCCGCGCATCCCCGGGCCGCTGGTGGCCATGGTGTTCGGGGTCGCGATGTGCGTCGGCTTCGGCCTGCACGCGGGCGGCCTGCGCATCCTCGAGGACCTGGCGCCGATCGGCGGGGCCGTGCTGCACTGGTCGCGACCGGAGCTGCAGTGGGTCGGCGCTCTCTTGCCGGCGGCGGTCGCCGCCACGGTGTTGTCGCTGGTCGAGGCGAGCTCGGTCGGGCGCTCCATCGCGGGCCGGAGCGGCGACCGGCTCGATGCCAGCGTGGAGTTCGTCGGGCAGGGCCTGGCCAACGCCGCGGCGGCGTTCACCTCTGGCTACCCGGTCTCAGGGAGCCTCAGCCGCTCGATGACGAACTGGCGCACCGGGGGGCGGAGTCGTCTTGCTGGGGTGTTCGGCGCCGCGATGGTCGCGGGGGTCGTGCTCCTGGCGGGGCCGCTGGTCAACCAGACGCCGCTGGCGACGCTCGCGGGGATTCTTCTCGTGCTGGCCTCGGACCTCATCGACTGGGCGCGGATCCGGATGACGCTCAAGGGCGGCTGGGGCGACGGCCTGGCGTTCGCGGTGACGCTGATCGGTGCGTGGGTGCTGAGGCTGGACCAGGCGATCTACCTGGGGGTCGCGCTCAGCATCGTGCTCTTCCTCCGCCGCGCCCGGATGCTCACGGTGACCGAGCTGGTCGTCGATGACGACGACCACCTCCGCGAGCGAGCCGAGGACGACGAGATGGGGGGCAGGCACTGCGCCGCGGTGCGGGTGCTGCACGTCGAGGGGAGCCTCTTCTTCGGCGCCGCCAGCGAGCTGTCGGAGAGCCTCGACCAGGTGGTCGGCCACCCGGAGCTGCGGGTGCTGGTGCTCCGCCTGAAACGCTGTCACGGACTGGACGTCACCACCGCCGATGTGCTGCGCGCCCTGGTCGCGACCATGCGACGCTCCGGGCGCGAGGTGGTCCTGGTGGGGATGCGGCCCGACGTCATGGCGCGGATGGCGGCGCTCGGGCTGGTGGAGGCCTTCGGCGCCCAGAATCTCTTCCCCACCGAGCGCGGCTGGTTCGTCGCGATGGATCGCGCCTTGGATCGCGCGCTCGATCTCGTCGGTGAGCACGAGCCCGCCTGTCCGCTGCACGCCTATCGACGGGAGCGGGCGGGTTGAGGTGCGATAGGCTTGCCGGAGGGCGGATGGGCGCCGGCGGCTCGCTCATCCCTGATTTGCCAACACCCTCTAACGCCGCACCTCCGCCACACCGAGCCCGAAGTCACCGGCCGCCGTGGCCTCCAACACCACCGTCCCATCCCACGCCGTCGCATAGACGGCGCGATCCACCGTGTGCTCCGAAAACGTCTTCATCGCCGAGCCGATCGGCACCACGACGGGTGTCCGGGTGCCGGTGACGTGGGCTTCCAACAGATCGAGCAGCGCCGCGCGCGGGTGGCCATACTGCCAGGCCGTCCAACTGTGCCTCCGCGCCGCCGGCCCCACCGCCATCACCGCGAACTCCGGGCTGACGGCGCGCAGCAGGTCCGGGGTCGTTCCATTGTGTGAGCCGTGGTGGCCGACCTGGAGCACATCCACGTCCAACAGTGGGCCACGGTCGGTTACCAGGCCGCGCAGACCGGGAATCTCCATGTCGCCGGGAAGCAGGACACTCGCGGCGCCGAAATCCACGCGGGTCACCACCGAGTGGTTGTTGTCGTTGTCGAAGTGGGCACTTCCGTAGTCGTTGTCTCCCCAGCCGCGGTCGGCGTCCACTCCGCCCCACAGCGCCACGACCGTGGGATCGACCCCCTGGCACATTGAAAACCGATCCAAGAGCGGCGAGTCCAACGGACCAGTCGCGCTCGGGAAATCGTCAAGACGAACGACGAGGTGAGCGACGTCGGGGTGGCCGGCGACGTACTCGCGCACGCGGGCCATCGCGGCGACGGCGTCGTCCTGGCGCGCGATGCGCCCGTCCTCGACGATCGTCCGGACCGGGTAATGCTCCAACACGGCCGGAGCACCGCGCACATGATCGATGTGGGGGTGGGTAAGCAAGAGGACGTCGAGCGTTCCGGCCAGGTCCGTGCGGCGCGCGAAGAAGGCGTCGAGGTACGCGATGAGCGCCGGCGTCGAGTGGAACTCGGCGTTTTCCTCACCACCGGTGTCGATCAGCATCGCGCCGCACGGGAACTCCACCAGGGTGGCCGCCCCTTGCCCGATGTCGATGAAGTGCACGCGCAGCTTGGGCACCGACGGAGGGTCGATGGCCGCGACGAGCAGCACCATCCCGCCCAGAACCAGTGGAATCGCAAAAAGGCGACGCAGGCTCCACCCCAAAGGACCGCGAGTGTAATTCGGGCGATGTGCCTCACTCCGGACGTCCTGGTCAGAACGCGGGTCGCCGCACATCGCGGCGACCCGACGCGGGCGACGAATCACTCCGGGCAGGTCCACGTGCTCACGTTGGTCTCGGCCGTCGACGTACGAATACCGTTCGCTGGGCCACCGTGGTCATCACAGACACGATCCGACTCGCGCTGTACACATCCCGCGAAGCAGAACGGGTGGTTCCGGCGAGCGGCACCCGCGGCCCGGACCAGTTGGTCTCGCAGATGCTTGCGCTCCGCAGGAATCGGCTGCCGGGCCGCCCAATCGGCGACCTCGCGAGCCGGCTTGTAGCAGTCAGTCGTCATCCATGCGGTCTCCGAAGGGCCGGCGGGTGAAGGAGCGCTTTTTCCGAACCCGACGGACCGAAGAGACGGGCGATCGCCGGTCACCGCGAGTCTGTTTGACAGGACAGGGATACTGGTCAGGACTTTCCCGCCCCGCCCCTGTCTTCACGCTCAGTGTGTGGTGAACGAGGCTGGCGGCGAGTGGGGTGTCGCCGCCGAGATGGCCGCAGAGGGCCGCTGCCAGGCGCTGGTGCTGACCGCCGCCTACACCTCGGTCACAGACGTGGCGGCACGCGAATATCCCTGGGTCGCGGTGCCCACCCTGGTGGTCCATGGTCGCCACGACGAGATCATCCCCTTCGCCATGGGGGAGGCCCTCGCCGCCGCCATCCCGGGCGCCCGCCTGCTGCCGCGAGAGAGCGGTCACAATGAGCTGCTCGACGGGGACACATGGGCCGCGGTCGCAGCCTTTACCCGGGGCCTCCCCAGCTTGGACGTGAGCGCCGCCCATCCTTGATGCTGGGAGCGCGGCGCGCGCGACGATAACGAGGGCAGGTGCGTGATCCCGCCGTCACCGCCTTCTTTGCGGAGCACCCCCGCCTCCGCCTCGCTGCGCTCGGTCACGCCGGCAACTTCGTGCGGCTGGACCTGTGTCCCCTGGGCATCCCCGCCGAGGCGCGCGACGCCGCCGGCGAACCGGCGCTGGTCGCCCGCTACCATGCGGCCAATGCTGCCCGCTTCGGTGGCCCGCTGGCGTTGCCGGGCTGGGTGCTGGTCGACCTGTACCTGCTGCCGGGCGCGATCAGCCTGATCCTGGACCGGGACGACGAGATCGTCGCCGCGTGGTGCGGGGTGCCGACGGTCACCCCGGGTGTGGTGATGGGGGTGTCCCTCCTCTCTCTGCAAGAGGGCATCGGCGCCGCGTACGCATCAAAACGCTGTGGTGTCGCGATGCTTCGCGCCGAAATTCAACGCGGCGTCACCCAGTGGGACAGTCCATCGCTGCGCTCGCACACCCGCCTGGGACCGCTTCGCGTGCTCGGGCCGGTGCCGGCGGCGCACGGCGAGGCCGCCCGCAGCTTCGTGTACGAGTGTGCGATCGGCGCGGCGGCTCCGGCCCCCTCGACCTGGATCGCCCCGCCGGAGGGACCCGCGTTCGCCGCGAGAGCGGCCGCGGGCGAGGCGATCTGGGTGGTCGCGCCCGGCGTCGCGGCGGGGCGCGTGGCGCTGCGCGTGACGAAGTAGCGTCACGCTGAGGCGTCCGCCTCTCCCCCGCGTCATGATAGCAAACGGCGTGTGCCCCGCCGCCGCCCTCGTGCTCGTCGCCGCCGCTGACGCCGCTGACGTCACGTCCGGCGCGGCCGAGATGCTCGCGCGCCTGGACCTCGACCAGAGCGGCGTGGTCTCGACCGCCGAGTACGCCTGGGTCGACGACGAAGCAGGGTTCGTGGACCTGGACCGCGATCGCAACGGCGACATCACCCTCGCAGAGTTGGACGCGTGGATCCGGCTGACGGTTCCGCGCGCCGAAGACGCTCCGGCGAACCCCGAAGCGCTGATGGCGGCACTCCAGGCGCTGACGCTGCCCCAGGTCCGGCGCGCGGACGCCCGGGACCCGACGGCACCCACGATCGTCCCGGTGAAGGCGATCCGCGGCCCACCCCCCCAGCCCGACCCCAGCGTCCTGTTGATCGGCGGCGTCGCCCTCGCCTGGGTCTTCGCGAGCTGGGACGCCTGGGCCAGCTTCCGGACACGGGGCGCGTGATGGTGGGACTGCTGGCGACCCTGGCCTGCAACGACGCGGCGCCGCCATCGACGCCCAACGTCCTGCTCGTGTCGATGGACACGGTTCGATACGACCGCACCAGCCTGGGCGGCGCCCGCGACACCACCCCCAACCTCGCTCGACTCGCCGGGCTGGGCACCTCGTACAGCCGCGCCTACACCGTGGGCAACGAGTCCTTGTACAGCCACGCTGCGCTGTTGGCGGGGAAGTACCCCTCGGAGATCGCGATCCCAGACTATGGGAGCTACGCGCTGCCGAAATCGACGACCACCATCGGAAGCGCGCTCGCTGCCTATGGGTACGACACCGCCGGATTCACCGGAGGCGGCCACGTCACCGCCGGTTTTGGCTTCGACAACGGGTTCGGCACCTTCTGGGCCAGCTCCGGCGACACCCGCTTCGGCTCGTTCTTCGACAGTGTCCCCCGCGCCAGCTCCTGGACAGCAGCGCGGGAAAAACCGTGGTTCGCCTTCGTCCACGGCTACGACGCGCACTCGCCCTACGTGCAACGCGGCCCGTTCCACCACCCGTGGGGGACCAAGGGGGCCAGCCCGCTCGTCGAGGCGCTGGCGGCCGACCCGCTGGCGGTGGAGCAGCTGCGAGGGCGTCGGTTTTTTCCGGACCGGACGCCGCATGACTTCGTCCACGCCGCCGGCCGCACCGTGCTGGGCACCGACTTCTACACGCTTCCCGCCGAGCCGGCCGAAGGCGAGCGGAGCGTCGAGCTGACCGACGCCGAGGTGCAGCATCTCCGCGACCACTACGACAGCGGCCTGTTGTACGGCGACTTCTGGCTCGGCGAGCTGCTCGCCGGGATCGACCTCCGCACCACGCTGGTGGTCGTCGTCGCCGACCACGGCGAAGACCTGCTCGACCACGGCTACATGAATCACCGGGCGGGCCTGTGGGACTCGACGCTGCACGTGCCGCTGGTGGTGGCGGGCCCAGGTTTCGAGTACGGCGGGGTACGCGCAGAGCTGGTGGACCTGCGCCGGGTGTTGCCGACGATCCTCGCCGCCGCGGGCGCCACGCTGCCGGACGGCGTGAGCGCGCGGCCCCTCCAGGAGCGCGGCGGCGACGCGGTCGTCTACGCCGAAGGGGTGATGGACATGGTCAGCGCCACCGACGGCGCCGCGCGCCTGACCCTGCGAGAGGTGAAGCTGGCCGCGGGCGCCCCGGGGCTCGCGGGGCGGGGGCTGTTCGACGGAAAGGCCGAGTTCTACGAGACCGCCGCCAGTGACGAGGCGCTGGCCAGCGCCTCGCTGAGTCCGACTGCGGCCCTGGCCGCCGAGCGCCTGCGGGAGTCGATCGGCGCCTGGCGCGGCAGCGTGCGGCCGGCGCCCGAAACCGGCGTGCCCGTCTCGGCGGAGCTCCGCGCCGCACTCCGCGAGAGGGGCTACTGGAGCCCGGAGACGGTCGCGACACCCGACGAGTGAGCCGCGGGGCGTCCGCTCACTCCGCGCCGAAGCGTGCGCAGTCCGGCCGCACCGGAACGGCCGCGCCCGGGGGCAGCGGCTGTAGCCGCGGCGCCGTCAACATCGACGCACCATCGGCATCGGTGGGGACGACGCCGAGGTCGCTCAACCCGGGCAGGAACGGCCGCTCTGCGAACAAGGCGGCAACGTGTCGATCGCAGGTTTCCACGGCGACGACCGCGCCCGGCTCCACGCCGGACAGCGGCGGACCCGGCGCGCGCACGAGGTCCGGGATCGGGGCGGGTGTCGCCGGTAACGGCAGCAGCGCACAAGCAAGGACCATCCCCAGGATCACGGCACCCCCTCCGGCCAGGCCCAGCCGCGCGCCACCCACCGCGGGCGGAGCTTGGCGAGCACCGCCCGGGACGCCTCGCTGTCGAGGCGCCCGCTGTGCACCGCCGCGGCCACCATCGCCGGGTCGGGTCCCGGCTCGCCGGCCGCGCGCAGCGCATCGCCCATCGCGACGAGCAGCTCCCACACGTCACGGCTATCCGTAGGCAGGGGCAAGACGGCCTCCGTGGCTCGCTGCGAGGGCACCGCCACGGCCGGGTGATCGAATCCGACCGCGTCCTGGGTGGCGACGAGCGTGGCCAGCTCTCCAGGCGAAAGCGCGCCGTCGGCGTCGGCGTCCACGCTGCCGAAGGGGGCGCCATTCCATACCGTCCGTTCGTACTCGGCCGCGACCACCCGCCCGTCGTGATCGGTGTCCAACCGCGCGAGGTGCGGCGCGAGCGCCTCGGCCGCCGTCCACGCTGGCGCACAGGCCAGCCAGAGCCAGGTCATGGCGCACCTCCCGCCACGAAGCTGGCCAGCGCCGCGCGCAGCGGCGCTTCGGCCGCCGCCGCCCCGTCCAGCCGCAGGGTGACGCCGTCGATCGGCAGCGCGCGCAGCAGTGCGGGGGTGTAGGCGTTGTCGAGACTCAGGCCCTCGACGGTGAGCCGCGCCTCTGCGGTCCGCGCCGACAACAGGCGAAGCGCGCCCTCGCTCACGACGACGTCGCGCCCCGCTTCGCCCCGCTCGATCATCCCCCTCAGCGAGCGCCCTTCGGCGTCCGGGAGGGCGCCGATGCCCCCGAAGTCGAGCAGCGTCGGCGCGACGTCGATTAGCCCGACGAGCCCGGACAGGCGCCGGCCGCCTCCTTCACCGTTCGGGAAGCGCACCACCAACGGCACGTGCGCGACGGCGTCATCGAGCCCATACCGATGGTGGAAGACGCCGGCCTCGCCCAGCTCCTCTCCGTGGTCGCTCAGCATGATGAGGGTGACGTCGTCGTAGAGCTCGCGCTGGACGAGCCCGGCGAGGAACAGCCCCAGCGCCGCGTCACCCCAGGCGACCGCCCCGTCGTACAGCGCGGTGAGGTGCGCCGTGTCCGCCCCCGTGAGCGCGACGGCGTGAGGATCCAGACGCTCAATGCCCGCGCCCCGGTCAAAGCGCGGGTGGAGGAAAGGCAGCATCCCTACGAGGTCGGCGCGCATCGTCGCGCGGCCGGCCAACACGTCGGAGACGCCGCCCGGACGCCGGCCCACGTCGCGACCGGCGCCTACATAGTCGCGATCGGCGAGGCCATAGCCGAACGGTGCCGGCTTCAGGTAGCGGTCATGCGGATCGTAGCCGTGCACCAGGAGCAGGAACGGCCGCGCGGGGTCCGTCCTCCCGTCGAGCCAGCGCAGGGCGGCCGGCCCGGTGTCCGCGAGCGAGGCCCACTGCGCCTCCCCCTCGTAGGTGACGAAGCCCGGATCCAGGCCGAAGGCCTTGGACATGTGCCCGCCCGCGACGAAGGCGGCGGTGTCCCACCCGGCATCGCGGACCCGTTCCGCGACCGTCGTGCTGTCGTCTGGCAGACGCCAATCGGAGCCCAGCGGTGCCAGTCGGCTGGCATAGCGACCGGTGAACAGCGCGGCGTGGCTGTACAGCGTCTCGTTGGCCGGCGCGAAGGCCTGGTCGAAGATCACCGCCTGCGCCGCCATACGGTCGAGGTTCGGCGTCAGCCCCGCGTTGCTTCCGTAGGCGCCCACCCGGTCGGCGCGCAGCGTATCGAGGCTCACGACGATGACTCCGCGACGCTCGGGCGTGGCGGAGCAGGCAATCAGCGCGGCAAGGAGCCAGACCATGCGGACACGCGCCCCGTAGCCGGCGCGGGTTAGGCCCGCCGCTCCCGGAGCCACAATGACCGTCCGCCTCGTGGTATTCGACTTCGACGGGACGCTGACCGACATCGCCGACGAGGGCGCCCAGTTCGAGGCGGCCTACGAGGCCGCCGTCGCCGGGCTGTTCGGGGCGGACCGGCTTCCGATCTACCTGCGCAGCCTCCAGGCCGTGCGCGCGGCCGCGCCCCAGCTGGGCTGGGACATGGGCAACGGCACCACCGCCCCGGGCGACGCGGACCCCTACATCTCGGCGTCGCTGGCGTTCGCCCGCTTCTGCGAGGCCGCGGAATTGCCGCTGCTCGCGGGGTCCGACCCCAAGGCGCTGGCGTTGCGCGGCCAGGTGTCCGGCGCGCTGTACCAGAGCGCCTATGGCGCGCTGCGGCCGGCATTCCGCACCGACGCCGAAGCGGTGCTCAACGTCGCGCTGCGGCGGGCGCCGCATGTGCGCATCATCACCAACTCGGCCACCGCCAAGGTCGCCCACAAGCTCCGCCACCTGAAGCTGGACCGCCCGCTCGGCGTCGCCGGGGACGCGCGGAAGTTCGAGGTCGGCGAGCCGGTGTCCAGCGGCTACGGAATCGGCGGTGTCGCCTCCGTGTGGCAGCTCGCCACGCTCGCGCGGACCCTGCTGCCCCGCCGCGGTCGCTACTTCGACGTGCTGGCGGAGGTCTGGCGCGACACCGGCACGACCCCGCAGGAAACCCTCGTCGTCGGCGACATCGTCGAGCTGGATCTCGTGCTGCCGGGGCTGCTCGGCGCCCGCGTCCACTACGTCGAGCGCGCGCACACCCACGCCTACGAAGACGAAGTGCTGCATGCCCTGCGCGACCGCGCCAGCCGGGGCGCGGCGCTGTCAGCGGTGGTGGACCGGCTGCCGTAGGCGGGCTCGGCCGCAGGCGTGAGCGACGTCGACTCCCGTCAGCCCGGCGGGCGGAGCCCGACGTACAGGTTCCGGTCGCCGGAGGCGTCATCCTGGTCATTGACAAAGCGGACGAGCAGTCGCGGCGCGGGGCCGGTGAAGGGAGGCAGGTCAACGACGGTGCGTGCGTGGATGCGCCGCTCCATCGGCGGGTCGCCACGTTTGGCGCCGCCCTCCCACTCGATCACGACGGCGGCGCCGTCGGCTCCGGGCGCATCGACGTCGAAGCTGAGGCGCTCTCCCGCCCGAATCACGCGGGAGCGCCGTTGGCCGTTGGTGTACATCGGGAAGCCGCGCCCCGCTACGAACGCGGCGCCGGCAAAGGCTGTTCGTTCGTCCCAGGCCGTTTGCCACGCCGCGATGTCGAACGCGGCCGGCGCCAGATCAAGCTGGGAGGCGTACGCGGGATAGCGACGGGACAAGTTCTCGATCCGCGCGGTGACGACGCTCGGCTCCGGTGCTACCGTACCCGGCCGGCACCACCACTCGGTCGCCCATTCGTCCTCCCAATACCCCCCGCAAAGCTGGTAACCAGCGGGGCGCCACGGCGGGAGGTCCACGCCGCTCTCCTGGGGCGAGCGGCGCACCCGCAGACAATCGACGCGGCCGGGCCCGTCATCGAGGTCGAAGCGGGCGAGCTCGGCGCTGGCGCCGTCGCGAGCCACTTCGCCGTCCACCAGCCCGTACAGGTCGAACACCCCAATCCCGTCGACGTTTCCGGGCATGCCGACATCGCTGGTCATCACCTTTCCACCGCTGGGAGCGTGCGCCATCATCCAACGCACATCCTCGACCTGGGGCGGGATTTCGGGTCGCGAGAGCGCCGCCCACGGGCGGACCAGCTCCTCCTTGGGCCGAAACGCCACCACCCCGTCGTGGGCGACGTCGGTTTGGGTGGCCCATCCGATGACGACTGCCGGCCAGACGAGCCATCCCGGAATGGACCCGCGTCCCGATGACCACGCGCACACGGTGGCGACCACGCCCGGCAACAACAACCGGCCGTGTCCCATCCAGTCGGCGCCGACAAGGCCGGCAGCGGCCACCCCGACGGCAAGCGGCGCGGCGTCGGCCACCCAGCCACGCCTGGCGCGCCAGGCCGCGAGAACCACGCCGGCCAGGCCGATGGCCTCGCCCAGCAGCAGTCGCGAACCCCCGTCGCGAAAGGCGCCCCCCACCATCTTCACGGCGAATGCGCTGGGGAAAATCGCCCCGAACCACAGGAAGTGAGCGGCCGCCGCCAACGCGCAGACGGCGATCCCGACGATCCGCCCACGCCCGCGGGCGCCGAGGATCAACCAAGCGACGCCTTCGGGGCGGCAAAATGCGAACAGGGTGAGCACCGCGGCGCCCGCCCGCTCGTGTCCGCGACGGGCGGCTACCCAGCCGATGGCCCCTATCGCACAAGCAAGCAGCGTCTCCATCGTCATCAGCGACCAGTAGGCAAACGCACTGCACGTCGCGAGCGCGATGGCCGTCCTGCCGTCGAGCCGTGCGATCCAGCTCACAATGACGATCGCGCCGACCGCCGACGCAGCTCGACAGACCCAGAGGACGTCGCCCCCAGCCGCTGCCACCGCGATCATCAGGCCGAGCTGGACGGGGCTGGACACGCCGTCGACGTGCTCACCCGTGCCCCAGGTCCAGCCGTGCCCATCCAGGATTCGCCAGGCATAAGCAGCCGTGATGAGGGTGTCGTCGACGGTGCGGCGCAGGGACGGCAGCGCGGACAACGCCAGGAGGGAGAGCGCGGCGGCGGTGGCGACGGCCGGATGACGTGCGCTTCGGCTGATGGTGACCAGCAGCGGGGACAACGGGGCTCCCCCGTCTCCTGGGCGGCGCCGGATCGGCAGCCTCAATCCAACACCGCCTCCGCTTCGCATCAGGGGAGCGTCACCGTCGCGAGGAGCAAGATCGACACCGACGGCGCGCCGAGTCCGCCGATGTCATAGGGCGCGGACTCGTCATCAAGCCGGATGGCCGTGACCTCCAAGTTCGCGCAGTCGACGTTGCTGATGGTCGCGGTCTGTTCGTCCGAGGCGCCCGCGGCGGCGGCGAACCACATCTCCGAGGGGGAGAGCTCGATGCCGAAGGGGCAGTCGTCCGCCACCGTCTCGGCAGTGTCGGCGCGGTCATTCGGCGCGAAGGAACTCGGGCTGCAGGCCGGAAGCAACAAGAAAGTGACCATTCCGCCAAGCATAACCGACTTCTGCCACGCCAGCTTGACGCGGGCCATGGACTAAACTAACCTGGTCTGGTCAGAGTGAGCGCATGCGTACCGTCAACGTCCATGAAGCAAAAACGCATCTCTCGCGCCTCCTTGAGCAGGTCGCGGGGGGTGAGTCGTTCGTCATCGCGCGGGCTGGCCATCCGATCGCGCGCCTGTCTCCGTTGGTCCATGGCACCGAACAACGCGGCATTCTCGGCTGCATGCGGGGCGAGGTGAGCGTTCCCGAGGATTTCGACACGATGGGCGCGGCGGATATCGCCTTGCTGTTCGGCAGCCCGCGGTGAAGGCGCTCTTGGACACGCACCTCCTGCTTTGGGCAGTGGAAGACGACGACCGGTTGCCGCCCGCTGCTCGCGCCATTGTGGCCGACCCGCTGAACCAGCTGTGGTTCAGCGCCGCGAGCATCTTGGAGGTGCAGATCAAGACCGCGATCGGAAGGCCAGATTTTCGGGTCGACGCATCGCAATTACGCACGCGCCTCCTGGCTGCGGGCGCCCACGAACTCCCCATCAGCGGCGGGCACGCCGCTGACCTCGTTCACCTCCCGCCACTCCACAAGGATCCCTTCGATCGCATGCTCGTCGCCCAGGCCCGAGGTGAGGGGCTCACGCTCGTGACCCACGACGAGGCGGTGGCTGCATACGGGCGGGGGATCTTGGGGGTGTGATATCAGCCTCGCCGGTCCCGACGGCATGGATGACTGTCAGGAAACGGGGGAAGACCGTCGCGCCCCGGACCCTTCCCGGCGCGTCCCCCCCTACCGTCGCCTACCTGGGCGTCACCCATGCCGCAGCAGTTTCATGGCCCTGGGAGCCGGCGCGTCCCGAAGGGCGGCATGGATGACCATCAGGGACAGGTGACGAGGTTGGTGCCGACACACCCGGTCTCGTCGCAGGTGACGGTGTCGGTGGTGGCGGTGGAGTTGCCGAAGCACCACGCGTTTTCGGAGTGCGGCTGGCGTTGGATGTCGTTGGTGGCGTTGTCGTCGGTCCCGGCATCTCCCCAGTCGCAACCCACGCTGTTCAAGGTGCCGTTGACCTTGCCCGAGAAGTACAGCCCCCCGGCGATCGGCGCGCTGTTGGCCACGAACCCACCGGTGCCAAGGGCCGAGACGGTGCACTCGACTTCGCCGTGCTCCTGGATCCACAAGCCACCGCCGACCGCGCTGGCGGTGTTGCCGATGACCAGCGTGTCGTTGAGCACGGCGCTGGCGTAGTCGAACAGCGCGATGCCGCCCCCGTACGCGGTGCTGTTCCCGGTGATGATCACGTCGTTGAAGGTCACGTTGGGCGTGCCGGCGACCCCGCCGTTCTGGGTGATGGCCACACCCCCGCCCTTGGTGTTGTCCTCGGAACCGAGCCCCCCGCTGACGGTGACCCCCTCGAGTGTCAGCGTCGCACCGGTGACGGCGACGACCGATCCATCGTCACCCGTTCCGCTCGTACCATCGGTCGTCAGCGTGGTGACGTCGGGCCCGTAGAGGCCTCGGACGGTCAGATCGGAGCCGATCTGGGCCAGCACCACCTTGGCGTACCAGGTGCCCTCACACAGGTTGACGGTACCCTCGGCGACGACGACCTGGTACGCCTCCTGATCGCCGATGTAGCTGGGACTCGCGCCCGTCCCGGCCCGGAGCACCTCGCTGATGTCGGTGACCGCCCCGTCGGCGGCAACCAGCGTGGCGGTGAGCGCATCGTCGAGGACGGTGTCACAGTCTTCGTCCACGCCGGAGCACAGGTCGACCGCGGCACCGTTGATGGCGGCGTCCCCGTCATCGCAGTCGGTGTTGTCGGCCACGAAGGCGCCGGCGCCGTCGCAGGCGACGGTGGGCGCGTCGGGATCGCCGAAAGTATCGCCGTCGGCATCCGCGTAGAGCGTCACGCCCAGGCCGTCGTCGATGACGAGGTCGCAGTTGTCGTCGATGCCGTTGCACAGCTCGGCCGCACCGGGGTTGATGGCGGCGTTGCCGTCGTCGCAGTCGTCGCTGTTGTCGACGTGGGCGGTGGGGCGCTCGCAGGCCTCGGTGGGCGCGGCTGAGTCGCCGTGACCGTCGGCGTCGGCGTCGGCGTACCACGTCAGGGCCGGGCTGCTGTCGGGGCAGTCGGGGGTCGAGGTGTCGCCGGTGTCGTTGTCAGAGTCGTCGCCGCTGTCGGTGGGTTTGGCGCCGTCATCGCAGCCGGCAGCGAAGATGGCCAAGAGCACCGTGGTGCCGAACCGGAAGTTGTGCATGCACACACCCTTGCGCGGTTGGACACTTTTTTCAAGCGTTCTCGCCCTCCAGGGTGCAGATCATTTGTCAAAGTAGGCGAACACGCCCCTGGAGAGCCGCGTTAGCATCGCCGGCATGCGCAATCCCATCCTACTCTTCGCCCTGGTGCTCCCCGCTTCCGCGGTGTTCGCAAAACCACCGGCGGCCGACTGGTTGGGGAAGCCCGCGACCTTCACCAACGCCGACGTCGTCAACTCGCGGGGCGGCCGGCTCGACGACAAGGTGTCGTCGGCCATCCCCGCGACGTGCGACGCGCAAACGGTGGTGGTCACGCTGCTGGACCGCGAGGGCCTGACCCACATCGAGGTCCTGTGCTCCAGCACGGGCATCTACGAGTTGCAGAACGGCTCGGAGTTCACGCGGCGCTCGTCGCTGGGGACACTTCACGCAAACGTGTTCGCGGCCCTCACCGGGAAACGGGCGGACAGCGACGAGGATGAAGCGCCCGCAGGCTCGGGCGCCGGGGTTTTCGGCGCCTTCGAGGCCCCGCCCAACGCCGGAGAAAAGATGGCCGCCGAGTTCATCAAGTCGCGCGAGCCCGAAGATGTGATCGTCACCATCGGGTGGGTGACCAAAGAAGGCCCCCAGGTCTACGGTTCGCTCTACGGCGACCGGATCGAGCTCAACGCGGATGCTCCCAAGGCGGCGAAGAAGTAGGTTCGCGGACGGGATCGGCGCAGTACGTCACCGTTCGTAAACGAAGAACAGCTCCATCGTCCCGTAGAATTCGGCCTCACCGCGCGGCTCCATCCCAATCTTGGTCGCGACGCGCACCGACGCGTCGTTCCCCTTCGGGATGTAGGCGACCACCCGGCGGAGCCCCCGGACGTCGATGGCGTGACCAAGCGCGGCGCCCGCCGCCTCTGTCCCGACACCCCGACCCCAGAACGCGCGCTGGATCATCCAGCCGATCTCCACGTCCGCGGTGTTTTCCCGACGGAAGACGCCGACCGAGCCGACCGAGCCCTCCCCCGCGAGCTCGACCGTCCACCATCCCATCCCATCGATCACCCACCCGCCCGCGGCGCCGTGGTGTCGATTCCAGGCCTCGCGCCGGGTGATCGCGCCGCCCAGATGCGCCCGGGAGAGGGGGTCGGCCGCGTCGGCGGCGAAACCCTCAAAGTCGGCCGGCCGGGGCTCACGGAGGACGAGCCTCGGGGTGCGCAGCAGCGGAATGGCGAAGGGAAAGGAACTCACGCGACGATCACCGAGACCCCGTACCGAGGAATCCAAGACTACCTCAGAAATCCCTTTCCAAACGCGAACTCTACCTGATCCTCGGCCCACAGCATGAATTGGTCCATCTGGGAGCGACTGGGTTGGGACTTCATCTCCTGGATGTGGCGGCCCGTGGCAGCCTGCCACCACGCGGGCTGGCCGCTGCGACGGTCGTAGACGACGAGGAGGGCCTCCACGCGCGCGCCGCCAGGGCAGCCCCATTCCTGGCCCAGGAACCAGCCGCCGTTGTGCATGACGTAGCCGCGCAGATACGGCACGACGACCCAGCGCGGTCCGACCGCGGCGGGCTCGGCGACCGCGGGCTCGATCGCGACGCGCGGCAGGTTGAGGTTGTCGTGCCCGTCCTCTTGGTTGAAGCCGCGGACCGGGCGCCGGCTGACCGGCGGCGGCAGGAACCCTCCCGCGGGCGCCAGGACGGGCACCTGCCCCGCCGCGAGCACCGCGCGGACGGTCTCATCCAACCAGGCGGCGCCTTGTTGACGGAGCTCCACCTGCGCGCTGAACTCGATGAGCCGGGCGCGAACCTCGAGCGCCGTCTCGCCGGTGCGGATGAGCCCGCCCCCGAAGCGGACGGCGCCGATGTAGTCGTTACGTAGAAAAGCCGCCGCTTGCGGCACGGACGGGTCGAGCACCGTGGGGGTGCCGAGGTACTCTTCGCCCAGGCGCAGGCGCGCTTCGATCTCGGTGGGGGGCTTGAGCGGTGGCAACGGCGGCGCCGGCTGATCTTCGACCAGCACCGTCGGCAACAACTCCACGCCCTCGGCGGCGAGCGCGTCCCTGAACTCGGTGAACGCCGGACCGTGGCTGGTGGGCGGAAGCTTCGCGCAGCCCAGGGCGAAGAGCAGGAACAGCATGACGCGGCCGATAACGCGCCAGCGGGGTGGGGTGATAGGCGCCCCCATGGACCTCGCCCTCGCCTGCGGCGCCGCCTTCCTGGCGGGGTTGGTCGACGCCATCGCGGGCGGCGGCGGGCTCATCCAGTTGCCGGCGCTGTTGGCGCTCTTGCCCGGGGTGCCGATCGTCACCGTGCTCGGGACGAACAAGGGCGCCTCGATCTGGGGCACCACGATCGCGCTGTTGCGCTACTCCCGGACGGTTCCGCTGCCGTGGCGAACGCTCAGCGGTGCCGCCGCCGCCGCCTTCGCGGCCAGCGGCCTGGGGGCGCTCCTGGCGCGGCAGGTCGACACCGCGGTGTTTCAGCCGCTGATCCTGGTGGCGCTGGCCGCGGTGGCCATCTTCACCTTCTTCCAACCCGACTTCGGCCGGGTGGCTGGCGGTGGAGAGCGCCCGGGACTTGGGGTCCTGCTCGGGGCTCTGTGCGGGTTGTACGATGGTTTTTTGGGGCCCGGCACCGGCACGTTCCTGATCTTCGTGTTCGTGGGAGCGCTCAACCTGGACTTCCTGGCCGCCTCGGCCTCGGCCAAGGCGGTCAACCTGGCCACGAACCTCGCCGCGATCCTGGTGTTTGGGTGGGGCGGGAACATCCTGTGGGAGTGGTCGGTGCCGATGGGGCTCGCCAACCTGTGCGGCGGCTACCTGGGTGCGCGGCTGGCCATCAGCCACGGCTCGGCCCTGGTGCGCGGGGTCTTTCAGGGCGTGATCACCGCGCTGATCGCGAAGCTCGCCTGGGACTGGCTGCGTTGAGCGCGAGGGCGCGCTCCGCCTCGGTGACCGGCTCGCCCGCCAGGAGCCGACGGGTCTGCTCCTTCCAGACGGCCCGTTGGCGCTGACCGCTCGCCTGCATCCCGTCGTCGCCGAGCAGGGCCTTCCAGTCGGTGTTGCGTCGGCCTTTTTCTACGATCGGCGCCGGCGTCATGCCCAGATAACGCTCGCGGGCGTCCGCCGCCGCGGTCAGCGTGTCGGCCCGATCCTGCATACCGTCCAGGATCGCGGCGCTTTGCAGCGAAACCCAGGCCAAGAGCGTCACCACGGTCACCATTCCCAACAGCCCGCGCATCGACGCCTCCATCCTGTCGATCGGAATCGCCGCGTTGGGACTGAAGGGCGGTCAGCTCCCCATGCCTCCCGCGCGTCGGCTCGCAGAGCCATGAAGCGCCGAGCGGTAGGACTGCGGAGCGGGGGGGAGCGCCACGTCGTCCCGACGCATTACTCAACGCGCCGGGTGCCCCGACTTCCGGGCGCAGCAGGCCGGAAAGTGAAGCTTGGAGGCCGGAGGGTAGGCGACGGGACGGGGAGTATCCGGCGAGCGTCTTCCCCCGTTTCTGGTTAGGCTGATCGGGAGGTGACCATGTGGCTTCTACTCGCGCTGGCGGCATGTACGGGCGAACCGAAAGACTCCGGTGACGACGCCCCGGTCGACGGCGACGGCGACGGCGTGGCCGACGGCGACGACTGCGCCCCCACCGACGCCGCGATCCCTGCCGATGCCGAGACCACCTACAACGGCAAGGACGACGACTGCGATCCCGCCACCCTCGACGACGACCTCGACGCCGACGGGTACACGCAAGATCAGGATTGCGACGAGGCGGACGCCCAGCTCGGTGGCCCCGAGCAGCCCTACGACGGCGTGGACAACGATTGCGACCCGGCCACCCTCGACGACGACCTCGACCAGGACGGCGTGCTCCACGCCGACGACTGCAACGACGCGGACCCCGCGCTGGGCGACACCGAGGTCCCCTACGACGGCCTGGACAACGACTGCGACGCCGCGACGTCCGACGACGACCTGGACGGGGACGGCGTGCTGTCGGTCGACGACTGCGACGATGCGGACGCCACCGTCTTTCGGGGCGACGACACCTTCGTCGGGGACCTGACCGAGGCCGACGTGGCGGCGTTCTGCACCGGCTACTGCACGCGTGCAGTGCAGGGTGACGTCACCCTCTCCGACCCCGAGCGCACCGACTTCGGCGCCCTGTCCTGCCTCGACGTGGTCAGCGGTAACCTGGACATCTCCGGGAACACGGGCATCGTGTCGCTTGCCGGCCTCGAAGCGCTGACGACGGTAGAGGGCGAGCTACAGATCACCGGAAACGCCGCGCTCGCCAGCCTCGCAGAGCTGTCAGGCCTCTCCACGGTGGGCTCGATCCTGGTGGAAGGGCACGCCATCACCTCGTTGGCCGGCCTCGAGGGGCTCAGCAACGTTTCCGGCAGCGTGCGCATCTACAGCACCGCCATCGCGGACGTGGTGCCCCTCGCGGGCATGTCCTCGATCGGCGGCGGACTGGAGTTCGCCGGCAATCGCCTGCTGACCAGCCTCGCGGGGATGTCGACGCTGGTCGCGCTCTACGGCAGCGTGGTGATCTCCGCCAACACGGTTCTGGAGGACCTCGCCGCGCTCAACTGGATCCTGGTCATTGCCGACTTGGACATCAGCGGAAACGACGGGTTGACCGACCTCGGCGGGCTCGACTCCCTGCAACGTGTGGGGGGCACGGTCAACATCGTCGAGAACGCCGCGCTGACCTCGTACGCCGGGCTGGATGCCCTCGCACAGATCGAGGGCGACCTGATCATCATGGGCGGCGCCCCGGCGGACCGGAGCGCGCTCGATGCCCTCAGGTCCGTGGACGGTGTGATCTACGTGGTGGCGGTTTCCGACGAGCGCATCGAGGGCTTCGCCGGACTCACCAACACCGGCGGCGTGAGCGTGCGGAACAATGACGCCCTGCAGAAGATTCTCGCGTTCGGCGCGCTCGCCACGGTGACCGGGGAGCTCGAGATCAAGGCCAACCGCCTGCTTCAGGGTCTGCCAACGCTCGGCGCCCTCTCCGATGCCGGCGGCCCGATCCGCGTGGAGGACAACGACACGATCACCACCCTGGAGGGGCTGGAGAGCCTTCGCACCGTGGCGGGGGCGCTGACGGTCGCTGGAAACGGCGCCCTCGTCGAGGTGAGTCAGCTCCACGACCTCGAATCCGTCGACTCCCTGGCGATCACCGACAACCCCTCGCTCGCGACGCGCGACGCCGAGGCGCTGGAGGACGAGATCACCACGATCGTGTCCGGGACGGTCACGATTTCGGGGAACGCGCCGTAGTCGCGGCTTTGTCACCCATGATCGTGCACCCACACGGTGCCGGACCGCCCGTCGAGGGTCAGTTCGGTGCCGGTCGCCAGAAGCGAGGTCGCCGCCCGGATGTTGGCGACCGCGGGCAAACGATACTCTCTCGCGACCACGGCGCCGTGGCTCAACAGGCTGCCCAGCTCGACGACGAGGCCGCCGGCGCGCGAATAGAGCGGCGTCCACGCGGGATCGGTCGAGGTGGTGACCAGGATCTCCCCCGGTAGCAGGGCGTCGCCTTCGTCAGGGTGAGCCAGCACACGCGCGCGTCCGGTCGCGACGCCCGGCGAGATGCCGAGCCCGGTGAGGCGGTGGCTCACTGCGGACTCGGCGATCGCCTCGTCGGCGCGGAGGAAGTCAGGGGGATGGGGCTCCACGATCTCGCAGCGTCGCCGCTCGATGACCGCGGCCCAGCTCGCGGGGGGCTCGGCCAGCTCGGCCACGTGCAGGAAGCGGATGTCGGCGGGCTCGGTCAGCCCGACACCCAGCTCCAGAAGCCGACGTTGCAGCGCGTATAGGATGCGCTCCAGATGGTACCGCTGCTCTTCGCGGAGCACGAGATAGGCGCGGGCCAGGCGCACCGCCTGTCGCAGCGCGGGTTGCAGCGCCCCCAATTGGGCGGCGACATCGCCCACCGGCGGCGGCGGTGGCGCGGCGCGGGCGATCGCGGCCAACTTCAGCACCCGCTCCGGATGTTGCGCCCAGCGGGCCGAGAAGAGCTCCCAGCTGGCGTCGGACCGATGCCCGTGGCGGACCAGGAACGCGGCGAGGCCGCTGCCATCGAGCCCGCGGAGCTCCCGGTTGATGCGGGTCGTCAGGCTGCCCTCGGGTGCGGCCAGCAGCAGGTCGCGGTTGGACTCGGAGAGAAAGCCCTCCGTCCATTGCCACCACAGGTTGGCGAAGAGCAGCGAGGTGATGTGCACGCGGATGTAGTCCCTGAGGATCGGCTCGGCGGTGGCGACCGCGGCAGGCGCAGGCACGGCAGCCAGCGAGGCGAGCCGCGCATCGAGGCCGACGACGAACTCCTTCCACGCAAGGTGGTTGGCGAAGGGGTTCCAACGGAAGCGTTCCCACCGCTTCTCCTGGAACGTGGTCCACAGGATGCTGCCGTACACGCGGAGATCAGGCGGGGCCGCGGCGCGGTGCGTCCACGCTTCCATCTCGTCGGGGGGGAAGAACTCCAACATGAACCGCGGCGGCGGGAAGCCCGGCGCCTTGAACGCCAGGTGACGGAACACCGTCGCATTGAGGTAGGGGTGACCGCCAATCCGGCGCAGCGGCGGCTCGCCGCCGAGGTACCGCGCCCGCGCCTCGGGGTAGTCGATGAACCAGTTCAACAGCGGCTCGAGCAGGCTCCAGCCCAGCGGGCTGGCTCCGTTGGGGAAGCGCTCGCCGATGAAGCGTCGTGTCCAGAGGGTCGCCCCGCCCCGGGGAAGCCGTGCAAGGGTCGTGATGGGTCGCGACTGGAGGACGATCGGCGTTCCGCCGCGATCGATCGCCCACTCCACGTCCTGCGGCCCCCCGAGCGCGCTCTCGAGCTGGAGCGCCAGGCGGCCGACCCGCACCACCTCCTCGCGCATGAGCTTGCGGGCGTGCGGCGCTTCGGTCCGGCGGGTGACGACGTCGCCGTCCGCGGCGATGCCGCGTTCGTCCAGCTGGGTCGCCACCGTCTCGGAGGCAAGGTCGAGGCGAATCCGCGAGAGCAGCCGCTGCACCGGCCCAGGGGTACGCCGCGGCCGGCGCAGGACGTACCGATCGGGCACGACGGTCCCGCCGACGAGCCCCTCGCCAAGGCCCCACACCGCCTCGACGCACATCTCGCGCCAGCTTCCCGAGCCCGGGTTGATCGTGAAGCACACGCCGCTGACGCGCGCGTCGACGAGATCCTGGACGAGCACCGCGACCTGCGGGAGCGCCTGGCCGCCACGGTAGGCGCGGAGGGTGGCTCCGGCCGCGCTCGCCCAGACTTGGCGCACCGCCGCCTCCAGTGCCTCGTCCCCGCGCACGCCGATCACCGAGTGCAGTTGGCCGGCGTGGGAGCGACGGGCGCCGTCTTCGCCGGCGGCGCTGCTGCGGACGGCGAGGGTCTGTCGTGATGGGCAGCGCAGCGCAAAAGGCAGCGGCAGGGTGCGGAGGCGCGCGTCGAGATCCGGCTCGTCGCCGCGGAGGCCCGCCGCGGAGAGCGCGCTGCGGAGTGCATCGTAGGGCAGCACCCAGCTCGGCGGGATGCGAAAGCCAGCCAACGCGAGGCGGCGCAGGGCGCCAGCTTTGCCCCCGATGTGGAGCGGATCGGCCTCGAGCAGCGGGGTGAGCATGGGGCGGCAGAGCGTACGCTCAGCATCCCCCGCCGGTCTCGCCCGTCTCGCCCACGTCGGTGCCGCCCGAGCTCCCGTCGAGGGGGGTGCCGCACGGCTCGGCGTCGGTGCGGGCGGCGTCGTACACCGCCAGCACCGACACCGTGCGCCCCTGCGGGACCTGGATGCGGATCGCACCGGCGGCGTCGCTCGTGACGATCTGCCGCGAATAGTCGCGCAACCACACGCCGACCTCCTGGTTCACCAGCGGGTGACCGTCGAGGGTGCGCACTGCGTCGGCGCAGCCGAGATAGCTCACCGTCGCGTCGCAGTTCCAGGAGGATAAATGCGGAACGGATGCGACGAATCGTTCGTCTTCGCTGGACCCTTCGCCGGCTGCGACCCACACGCTCAGCTCCGGGTCGAACCCATACGGGCCGAACGGCTCGTCGCACATCTCGGCGACACCCATCGTCGGAAACGAGATGAGCGCGTTCTTCGCGAGCTGTACCGGCCTTCCGCCTTGAGACAAGCTCACCTCGGCCATGCCATTGCTCACCAGCAGCGACGTGCCTCCGGCGTCGTCGAGGGCCAACTGATTCCCAGGTGCGTGCGTCATGGATTCGAAGGTGTTCAGCAGGGCGTAATCGATGTCCACGGTGCCGGTCACCGGCGTGCCGGCCTCCGTGACCAGGCTGCCCGCGGCGAACGTCAGCTCCAACCCGCCCTCGGTCGCGACGGTGCCACCCCCGGCGGCATCGCCGAGCTGGGCGCGCTGCAGCGCCATCACGCGCAGGGTGGTGTGCGTCGTTTCCCCCTCGTCCACCGCGACGAACTTCGAGCCGGCCGTGCCGCCCGAAGGGTGAACGCGGATCGGGGTGTGGGCGTCAGGAGGGAGGTCTGGTAGTTCGAAGGCGCCGTCCTCGTCGGTGATCGCGGAGCTTCCCGTGGTGGCCACCTCGGCGCCGGCCGCCGGCGTTCCGTCGTCGAACACGACACGGCCAGAGATCGGACCGGGTCGGGGTGCGGTGGACGCCAGGAGGGCATCGGACATGCACGAGCAGAGCGTGAGGAGGAGGATCATTCAGGTCCACCGCGGGGAGGACCGCACTGTACCCGAGAAGTGTGCTCGTTCCCGGATGAGTTTCACGGTGGCGGAGTCGTGTCGGCATGAGCGACAGCTCATCGGTCGTCTCAACGGTTAGCAGACCGGGGTGATCGGGTGATCTACGCTGCGCGCCGCCTGATTCTCGTAGCGGTGCTGGCCTTCGCCGACCGTGCCGGCGCCCAGGCGATCGCGGGCTACGCCGATCTGCACATCCACATCGGCGCGCATCTTGCGGTGCCGGTGTACGGAACCGGTCCCGACGCGCCCCCGACACGCGGGCGCACCCATGCCCACGCGCTCGTGCGCCAGCTCACCACCGACGAGCTGGCGGCGCCGGGGCCGACGGTGTTGGTCAGCCTGGCGTACGCCAACCCGTTCTCTGCGGACTTCGAGTCGCGACGTTCGATGGCGGCGCGCATCGAGCGGCAGCTCACGTTCGTGGACGCCTGGGCCCTGGCCCACGCCGAGCACTTCGCCGTCGCCCGCACCCCCGAGGAGGCGCGCGAGATCGTTCGGAGCGGCCGCAAGGCCATCCTGCACGGCATCGAGGGCGCCACCAAGCTGCTGGACAGCCAGGCGGACGCCGAACGGTGGGCGGCGCGCGGCGTGGCGGTGATCACGCCCGTCCATCTCGCCGACAACCGTTTCGGCGGAGCCTGGTGCCAGTCGGGCCCGCTCGCCCTGCTCAACGTTCCCGGCTGCCTCGACGACCTGTTCGCCCCCCGGCTTCGCGGCCTGACCCGAGCGGGGGCGGACGCCGTGGACTGGCTCGTGCGGGCCGGCATCGTGGTGGACCTCGCCCACCTCTCCCACGCTGCATTCGCCGATGCACTCGGGCGGCTCGAAGCCGCGGGCGTCGCGCCGGTGTACACCCACGTCACCGCGGCCGCCGTCCGCGCCGAGCCCAACGCCCTCACCGACGAGGAACTGCGCCGGTTCACCGCCGCTGGCGGGCTCGCCGGGCTGACCGCCGCCCTCGGGCACATGCCCCCCCGTCCGGCTCCGGCTGGTCGCGTGGCCTGCGCCGGCTCGCTCGATGACTTCCGCGCCCACTGGGACCACGTCGTCGGCGTCCTCGGCGGCGCCCCGCTCGCGTGGGGCTCGGACTTCCAGGGCGGCGTCGATCACCTCCGCCCGAAGTACGGGCCGCGCGGCTGCGAGCCTGCCGCCGCCGACGCCACCGAGTTCGACGCCCTCGGCCTGGCGCGGGCCGACCTCGTCGAGCCGATGTTCGCGGCGCTGGCCGCGGCCGGGTCCGACCGCGCGCCGCTGGATGTCTCGGCCGAACAACTGCTCAAGACCTGGGAGCGCGCCCGGCGCGTGGGCGGCGAGGAGTAGGCGGAGGGACGCAGCCGCGAACACGCTGCCACCGGTCCCGGCGTCACGCCCACGAACGGCGTCCCGGCGACGGGCGCCACGGTCGCGCGCGGACTCCGTCGAGGTCGAGGTCGGCTTCCGCATCATCCGCGTGGAACCCTTCCGCCTGCAGGAACGGTTCGTCTCGTTGGCGCGCGGGTGGGACGCGGCGGCGGGAGTGTTTGGAAGCTGCTACGTGCACGCTGGCATCGCTAAGATCCGCGAGTCCGGTTGGGACTGGGGGCGCGCCGAGTCGATGTCGGTGATGCTGGCCGAGCGCGGCTTCGGGCGCTTCGGAACCCTGCGGCTGGCGCTGGCCCAGAGCCGCGCGGCGTGCACGGTGATCGGGACCATCGGGATGGGCATCGAGATCGGCGCCCTCGCGTGGGGTACGCTGGGATGATGGTGCTCTTCCTCCTCGGCTGCCCTCCCGCGCCCACGCCCGAGGACCGCGTCCGCTCGCAAGACACCGCCGAGGAGCTTCCCACCGACACCGGGCCGACCTGGACCGCGTGCGAGGGCCCGCAGCCGGTCCGCCTCAACGAGGTTCTCGCCGCCAACCACCACGGGGCCGTCGACGCCGACGGCGACAGCTCCGATTTCGTGGAGCTCTCCCTCACCGACGGCACCGGCGCCACCGCCCTGGACGGGTGGGGGCTGTCGGACGACGGCACGGCCCCCTGGATGCTGCCGCAACAAGAACTGGCCGCCGCGCCGCTCCTGGTCCGGGCCTCCGGAAAAAACCGACAGGAGGGCGAGCTACACGCCGACTTCTCGTTGGACGCCCTCGGCGACGAACTGTTCCTCCACGCGCCCTCCGGCTGCATCGCCGATCACCTCGTGACCCCCCGGATGTACGCCGACACCGCCTACGGCCGCACCGTGGACGGAGGCTGGGCATGGTTCATGGACGCCACCCCGGGCGCGTCCAACACCACCGAAGCCCGGCCGGCCTTCGCGGACCTGCCGGGCTTCTCCATCCCCGGTGGGTTCGTCGTGGCCGGCACCGATGTCGACGCGTCGGGGACCGGCACTCTCCGCTACACGCTCGATGGCAGCGTGCCGGACGCGGACTCCGAGCCCTGGCGCGGCTCCCTCACGATCGACTCCGGCGAGCCCATGGTGGTCCGGCTGCGGGCCTTCGTCGACGGGCTCTGGCCAAGCCGTGTCGCGACGAGAACATGGATCGTCGACGCGGAGCTTCGCGACGCGGGCGTCACCGTGATCGCCCTGACCGCCGAGCCCCGCGACCTGTTCGATCCGCTCACCGGCATCTACGAGTACGGGCCGCCGGACTATGAAACCTGGTATCCCTACTTCGGCGCCAACTTCTGGGAGGTGTGGGAGCGGGACGTTCACGTCGAGGTGTTCGAGCCCGGCGGGGCGCCGCTCATCGATGCCGACGGCGGCATCCAGATCGCCGGCGGCTACAGCCGCGCGTTCCCCCAGCGGAACTTCGAGCTGATCGCACGGACGGGGTACGGCCCGGCGGCGTTCGAAGGGAGGCTGTTCGTCGAGGAGGAGATTTCAGAATGGAGCCGGCTGTACCTAAGGAACGGCGGAGACTGGTGCTCCAGCCAGATCGTCGACGCCAGCGTGCAATCGCTGTTTCGCGACGACGATGGCACCCGGAACCAGGCGGTCGACGCCCAGGCCTACGCGCCGGCGATGGTGACGATCAACGGCGAGTTCTGGGGCCTCTACGAGCTGAAGGAGCGGCTCGACGAGTCGTGGCCGGCCGCCCACCGTGGCGCCGATCCCGACCAACTCGACCTCGTCAAGCTCGGTTGGACCCATGACGCGAACTGGAGCCTGGAGGCGGGCTCCTGGGACGCCTTCGACGAGATGGAGTCCTTCGTCGCCAGCGAGGACCTCGGCGACGACGACGCCCTGGCCGCGTTCCTGACCCAGGTGGACGGCGACAACCTGGCGGCGGCGGCCGTCGCCCAGGGCTGGATCGGCAACGGCGACTGGTGGTGGAACAACCTGCGCATCTGGCGGCCCCGGGACGAGGACGGCCGCTTTCGCTGGATGGTCTACGACTTCGGGCACGGCTGGGGCGACCCGAACTACGACCACCTCGCGACGACCGTGTCCCAGTCTTTTCCGGGGATGCCGGTCGGGGAGATGTTGCTGAACGAAGGGTACGCCGGCCGCTTTGCCACGATTCACGCCGACTTCCTCAACACCTCGTTGCGGCCGGAGGAGGCCTCTCGGCGGGTGCGGGCGCTCGCCGACGGCATCCGCCCGGTCATGCAGCGCCAACTGGACCGATGGTGCAGCGGCACGCCCCTGGCCAGCTGGGAGGCGGTCGTCGACTACGCGGCCGCCTACGCCGAGGCCAGGCCGGCCGCGATGCGACGGCAACTCCGGGCGCACCTGCCGGTGGACGGGACCGTGCCGCTGGCACTCTTCGCCGAGCCCGAGGCGGGCGGGCGCTTTGAGCTGGCCGTGGTCACCGTCGCCTCCCGGTTCGAGGGCGACTACTACCAGGGCGTTCCCATCGCCGTGACCGCGATCCCGGCCGAAGGCTACCGGTTCGTGGAGTGGTCGGACGGCGCCGCGGACGCGCAGATCGAACTCGCGATGGAGGGTGCGACCTCGCTCACCGCGACGTTTGCGCGCGAGTAGCAGCGAGGTGGCGCCCTGGTCCTGGCCGCCGCCGATCACCCCCCTGCGAGCACCGACTCTGGCGACGGTGGCCCTGGCGCCGCGGCCGGCTCCGGGACGACCGCTGCGGGCGCCCCGGACGCCCCGGCCGCCGGGTCGTCCAGGGCCGGCGGCGCTGCCGGCACCGGCATCCGCTCGACCACGCGCAGGCCCGGCTCCACGCCGATGGCGAGGTCGTCACCGTCCACCGTGACCCCCCAGCCAAGGTAGACCGCCGAGGCGCTGGATACCGCTTCGAGGCCCGCCAGAACGTCCTTCCAGGAGCAGTCCACCTGAAGACGCAACACGACGTCACGGCCGGCGATGTCGACCAACTCGTTCAGGTCGATGACATCCAACCCATCCTGCACGTGCGGCCCGGGGACGAGGATCAGCTCGCGCGGATCCGGCATGGCCATCGCCACCCGAAGCTTCAACGGGTAGGCACCGCAGCGGCCCACCGCGAGGAGCGGCTCGACGAGAACCTGCTCGCCCACCGCCGCCGCGAGAGGCGCACACCCCACCAACGAGACGTTGCTGGCCGGCGCATCGACGAGCAACAGGTAGAGGTCCTCGGCGCCCGCCGTGGACGGAAAGATGACACCATCCCCCCCGGCGAGCCCATGCCCGACCTCGTTCCAGGTGCCCGCCGTCCCCGTGCGCTTGACGCCGCCGCCCTCGGTCAGCTCGACCCACTGCGAAACGGACTCTCCCAGCACCAGCACACGCGGCGGCAGCACGTCCTCCCGGGGGATGTCGTACCCGGGACCGGCAGCGAGCACCCAGGCCGCGTGGGCGCCGCCCAGCCGACCGAGCAGGCTACGCCGGAGCAGCACCCACACGATGGCGAGGACGAGGCCGCCCAACATCGCCCCGCTGGCCGCCACGTCGAGCCCACGGCGTGGCCCCGCATCGCGCGCTCGAATGGCACCAAGCCCGGGGAGCACGCTGCCGAACGCCAACACCGGGAGCAAAAAAAGCACCAGCACCACCCGACGGGCCATCGCGTCGTGCCGGGCCAGCTGGTCCACCTGGGTCCAGCCCAGGTTGAGGTCCGAGAGCAGCTCGGTGACCTCGATCTCCAGGCCGCCGAGCGTGGTGACGACCAGGCCCAGGACCGCGACCACAAACGCGCCCACGCCCACCCCGGCGACCGAGAGGTACCGCGGCCGGACCGCGGCGAGCGAGCCGGCCGCGAGCAGCGCGAGCAGCGCCACCAGCAGCCCGGGGAGGGCCAGCGCCGGCCGTCCGACGACGACCCCGCCCACCAGCATGCCGAGCCCCGCCACCAGCCCGCCGCCGGCGGCGCAGATGGGTCCGACGTTGCCGCGTCGCTCGTGCCGCATCGCCGCCACCGCGGCCCCGACCAGAGCCGGCATGGCGAGCAGGACCGCGAGCGCACCCACCAGCGGCAGCGGTGCGGCCGCCTCGGCACGGTCGTACAGGAGGAACCACGGCGCCCACGCCGGATCGGACAGCTCCCACAACGAGCGCTGCAGCTCGCCGTACCGGCTTCCCACGCCGAAGAGTCCGAACCCCAGCACCGCCACCGGCATCACGATCGCCGCCGCCACGGGCACGCGCCGTCCCACGCCGAGCGCGAAGCCGAGCGCCGTCTGGACCGGGAGGCCGAGCACCGCGATGCCCAGCGCCGCCAGACCCCACTCTCCGAGCGCGCTCCAGTTCATCGACGGGCCCGATATCCCGGGCCTCGACCCGAACCGCCGGTTAGATCGCGCGCGCCCCGAGGTCCAAATGAACGCTCCCCTTCGTGTCGCTGTCACCGGCGCGGCCGGCAACATCGGCTACGCGCTCCTCTTTCGCCTCGCCTCGGGGGACTGCTACGGCGGCAACCAGCCGATCATCCTGCAGTGTCTGGAGCTTCCCCAAGCAATGAGGGCCCTGGAGGGGGTGGCGATGGAGCTGCAAGACAGCGCCTTCCCGCTGCTGCACGGCATCGAGCTCAGCGATGACACCAACGTCGCCTTCAAGGGCGCCAACCAGGCCTTCCTCGTCGGCAGTCGCCCCCGTACCAAGGACATGAATCGCGCCGACCTCATCACCGCGAACGGCCCCATCTTCGTCGGCCAGGGCCGCGCCCTCGCCACCCACGGCGCCAGCGACCTCCGCGTGCTGGTCGTGGGGAATCCGTGCAACACCAATGCGCTCATCGCGATGCACGCCGGCCGCGACCTGCCCAAGGACCGCTGGCACGCGATGACCCGCCTCGACGAGAACCGTGCCAAGGCCCAACTGGCCAAAAAGGCGGGCGCCCTACCCGGCGACGTCACCAACATGGCCATCTGGGGCAACCACAGCGACACCATGTTTCCGGACTTCAACAACGCCAGGATCAGCGGGTCTGCCGCTCCCGAACGATGCGATCGCGCCTGGCTGGAAGGCGAGTTCCTCAAAACGGTCGCGACCCGAGGCAAGGCGATCATCGAGGCCCGTGGCGCCTCGTCCGCGGCCAGCGCGGCCGCGGCGGCGGTCGACCACATGTCGAGCCTCTGGCACGGCACCCCCCCGGGGCAGTTCACGTCGATGGCGGTGGCGTCCAACGGCGACTACGGCATCCCCGAGGGCCTGATCTTCAGCTTCCCAGTCACCGCCAAGGCCGGCAACTGGACCGTGGTCCAGGGTCTCGCACTCGATGACTTCGCCAAGGCGAAGATCGCGGTGACAACCAAGGAGTTGGAGAGCGAGCGGGAAACGGTCAAGGACCTCCTGGCCTAGCTCGGCCTGGCTCGGGAGGCCAGATGCCTCCTGCCCACGTGGTCATCCTCGGCCGCGGCTTCGGTGGACATTGATCTGACGTTGGTCGTCGGCTGAGGCAGCGTTACGACGACCGGATGCGGCTGCTCCTCCTCGTCCCCTTCTTCCTGTTCGCCTGTACGCCCGACATCGCGGACACCAAAACGAGCCCCGTCGGTCTCGACCCTGGCGAAGACGGCGACGGGTACACGGACGACGACTGCGACGACAACGACAGCTCCGTGCACCCCGGCGCCCCGGAGGTCTGCAATGGCATCGACGACAATTGCGACGGCGCGATCGACGAGGGCCTCGAACGAGAATGGTACGCCGACAACGACACCGACGGGTTCGGCTCGCCCGTGGATCCGCTGAGCGCCTGCGCGGCACCCGAGGGCTATGTCAACGCAGCCACCGATTGCAACGATGGTGACGCCACCTCGTTCCCCGGGGCCGACGAACGCTGCGACGGAGGCGACAACGACTGCGACGACGAGATCGACGAGGACCCCGTCGATCCCGCCACCTGGTACGAGGACGCCGACGCCGATGGCTACGGTGACCGAACGCAGGACACCCTCGCCTGTGACGCCCCCCCGGGAACGGTGGCGGACGACACCGACTGCGACGACGCCAACGCCGATGTGCACCCCGGGGGGGACGAGTGGTGCAACGGAGAGGACGACGACTGCGACGGCACCAGCGACGAAGACGCGCTCGACCCGCTCACCTGGTACGCGGACACCGACGAGGACGGCTTCGGAGACGTACTCAACACTACCACCGCTTGCGACTCTCCAGCCGGATACGGCCCGGACTCAACCGATTGCGACGATGCCGACGCCACGATCAATCCGCTCGCCACCGAGGTCTGCGACGGGGTCGACAATGACTGCGACGGCGGCATCGACCTCGCGGCGGCCGACCCCTCGCTCTGGTTCGCTGACACCGATGGCGACGGCTTTGGAGACGCTACGAACTCCACGACCGCTTGCGATGTACCAAGCGGCTACGCCGCGGACGACGACGATTGCAACGACACCGACTCGGCCATCAACCCGCTCGCCGCTGAGGTCTGCGACGGGATCGACAACGACTGCGACGGCACAATCGATGACGGCGCCACCGGCGGCACCACCTGGTACGCCGATGCTGACGGCGACGGCTTCGGCGACCCCGCCAGCGCTGTTTTCGCTTGCGATGCGCCGGTCGACCACCTCGCCGACGGGACCGACTGCGACGATGCCGACTCGGCGATCAATCCCGACGCCACCGAGGTCTGTGACGCGGCGGACAACGACTGCGACGGAACGGTGGACGTGGGCGCGGCGGACCCTACCACCTGGTACGCGGACGCGGATGGCGATGGCTACGGCGACGCGCTCACCTCGACCACCGCTTGCGACGCACCGAGCGGCTACGGCGCCGACGCCTCGGACTGCGACGACACCGAGGCCGCGGTGTACCCCGGCGCGGCCGAGGTGTGCGACGGGCTCGACAACGACTGCGACGGAACCGTGGACGGGCTGTCCGGCTCGATCTCCACCGACGCCGATGCCGCCGCGCTCGCCGACTGCACCTCGCTCACCGACCTCTACGTGCACATCTCGCCGGCGGTCACCACCGTCGAGCTCCCGCTGCTGGAGCACATCGAGGGCTACCTCTATCTGCACGCCAACAGCGGCGTCACCACCCTGTCGCTGCCCGCGCTGACCGAGGTCACCGAGTACGTCTACCTGTACCACAACCCGGCCTTGACCGACCTCGATCTGGGCAGCCTCACGACGGTCGGCGGCTACGTCTACCTCGATGGGAACACGGCCATGAGCACGGTCGACATCGGTTCGCTCACGACGGTTGGCGGCTACATCTACTACTCGGGCAACAGCGCCTGGTGCGTGCCGGGGATGTCATGGGCCACGATCGCGGCGGCCTATGTGTATATCGGGGGGAACCTTTGTAACTGAATGGTTTCCCATGGCGCCCTTCGGGACGCGCCGTCTCACCCGCCGAAGGCCAGCTTTTTCGAGGCGGACGCGCCTGCCGAGCCCGCGCTTGGGGGACTACAGTGACGGGGTGTGCCTCCCCGCCGAGCCGTTCATGCTGCCTAGCCCCGGCGACCCGCGGCGAGCAGCCTTCGGACGCAGGTGGCGGTGAACCAGGTGTGCGCGCCGTAGACCAGTCGCGAGGATGCGGGGTCGGCTTCGCCGGGGGTCACGCCTGCGGCGGCGAGGGCGGCCGCTTGCGAGTCCGCGAGCGTTCCCCCCAGCACGGGGAGCGCCGCGGGGGGGTCGCCGAAGGGCTCGAGGCGGATTTCACAGGGGAGGGGAACGGCGTACACGCCAGCCCCATAGCTTTTTGGTGGGCGGGGTGGCCAGCCCGACCTGCATCAGGGAGGCCGATCGCG
>SHYX01000064.1 GCA_009692585.1 Myxococcales bacterium | reverse complement strand
AAGGTGCTCCCCATCTACTACAAAGACGCCGCGGCCGCGACGAGCATGATCTGCCAGGATCGCCCCGATGTGTACGGCGCCGGCGCCTGTCGCAGCAACGTCAGCATCTGGGCGCGGGAGTAGGACCCGCGGGTGGCGATGTATCCACCCCGCCAACCGCATCTCCCCAACGGCCCAACGCCAGCTTTCGCCGTTGATGGGCGAGCCGCCAGTTCATCGGTGTGGGTCCGATGCTCGGCCGCTGGCGACCCGCGCCCGGGAGCACCCCGACCGCATCGGGCTTGCGCCGGTGCGGGCCATGCCCCCCAATTTGCGACATGCTCGCCGCCGAAGGCACGGTCCGTGGCGGTCATGCCAGAATAGTCGGCGTTGGTCCGTGACGCGCGCCGACGCTGACGCCGTCGCTGTCGCATGTGACCCCCATGGCTCAAATCTTGTCGCAAATCAGGGGGCATGGCCTCGCCGCCCCACCCTCGGGTCCGGCTCCCGATCTTGCGACATCCGCTTGAGCTGCCGGTGGTGACTCCCAGGCTCACGGCATGATGGTCAAGGGCGACGCCATTGCGGTAGCCGACGGCGACGTCGGCTGCGCCATCGCCGTCGATCGAGGGCGGCGGTTGGGGCGTGGGCTGCAACAACGGCGGCGGCGGTACCTACAACGTGCTCCCCATCTACACCAGCGACGCGGGGCCGCTACGCCGGAACCATGTGAGCATCTGCGCGCGGGAGTAGGATCGCCTTGTCGCGATCGGAGCACTGCCAACGGGGCTGGACGCCCGAAGACATCGATGGCGCCGCGCTTCTGGAGCCACCGCCGCGGGCTGGCACGGCCCGTGCTTACGGTGGCAAGCCCCGAGCTCCGATGAAACGTCTCCTGTCCCTTCTCCTGCTCGCCGTGTCCGCGTCCGCCAGCATCGCCACCTCACCGCCACCCGGATCCAAGGTCGAGAGCCAAGACGATCCAGCGTGGATCGGCACCGGTTCGGCGGAGGTCGAGACGGGACTCCTCAACCATCCGGACGTGTACGTGGCCACCGCCACCTTCGCCTGGGTCACCCCTGACAGCCGAGGGAGCCTGGACGTGACCGTGGTCCCGACCATCCTGAGCGGCGACGACCCCACCCTCCTCGTGACCGTCCGCGATGAGGCCGGAGCGCTATTGGTCGCCACCACCATGAGTGATGGCACCCAGACGGTTCGGATTCCGCTCGCCCCCGAACGTGTCGAAGCGGGCGGCGTGGAGGAGCGGAGCTACGTGATTGAAATCGAGGTCTTGGAGCACCAGGTGGAGTTGAAGCTGGAGGTCATCGCGTCGCTCGCCGCGCTTCGGACCGGGGAAGAGACCGAGGAGATCGAGGTCCAAAGTGCGATCTCGGGGCGCCTCGAGGGTCCCGGTGAGGACACCGGCGACACCGGCGACACCGGCGACACCGGCGACACCGGCGAGAGCGCCGACACCGGCGACAGCGCCGACACCGGCGAATGAATGGCGGCCGAGGCGCCGGGCTCCTCCACCCCGGCGTTGTCGCCGCGATCGCCGTGCTCCTCTTCAACGACCACTACCTCAAGGCGGCGGCGCCGGGGTTCGTCACCGGGAAGTTGTCAGACGTCGCGGGGCTGGCCTACTTTCCGCTGTTCCTTCAGGCGCTCTGGGAGTGGTGCGGCGGCGGAGTGTCCAGGCGGGTGCTTCGGGTATGTTGCGTTGCCACTGTCTTGGTGTTTTCTTCCGTGAAGACGCTTCCACTGTGCCATGACCTGTACGAGGTCGGGCTTGGGTGGCTGCAATACCCGGTGCGGGCGTGGTTTGGCGCCTCGGCTGGGGCGCGCGTGGCGCTCCAGATGGACCCCTGGGACTTACTCGCCCTCCCTGCTGTCGTCCTGGCGTGGCGCTGGGGGCGCGACCGGTAAGGCGGCGTTATCCCTGCGACGATGTCCCTTCGCCTCCTCACCGTCGCCCAGCTCACGATCCGAGGCGAACGCGCGTTTCGTTCGATCGAGGGCTACGCGGCGTTGAAGCAGCTGCTGGTGACCGACAAGTTCCTCTTTCGGGCCCCCGCCGAGGGCTCGTCGCATGCGCACTACGACCGGGTGCTGTTCCTGAACCTCACCTATTGGCACGCCGCCGACGGCAACGACGTGCTGGTCGACGACAGCATCGACGCCGACGTACTGGCCCACGCAGCGTGGCACCACGCCACGGGGAAGGCACTCGCGACGGCAACCGCACCCACGGCCGCGGCGATGTTTCTGGGTGAGTCGATCGCGAGTGCGTTTGATCTCTACGTGGTCGGGCAAATGCTGGGGACGGGGAAGCGGACCGCGTACCTGGACAGTCAAGTGCCGCGCTTCTCGGCGGCGGCGCTGGCGTCCGGACTCTCGGAGGCGGCGCTGGCGGCGCTTTTGCAGCGGGTGAGCGACGCGCCGGAGGTGGCCTTCGAAGCGCTGCGAGAGCTGCTCTTCGACGCGGCGACGGCGCTGTCCTCATGTCGCGATGCGGATGATGCCGTTCGATGCTTCGACCGCTTCGCCGCCCATCCCTACTCCTCGTTCCTGCATCATTTTGAGCTGTCGAGCTGGGTGCTCTACGCCCGCGCGCACGCCGGGCCGGTGGTCGTGGACGATCCTGCCGACGCGGCGGACCGCTCCCTGCGCGCCACGCCCACCCCGCTCACCTGGTTGAGGGAACACTGGGTCAAAGGCGCGGCCGCCCCCGAGGCCGCCTGATCGGGGCCCGCCGGCTCTCCGCCAACGCGCCGTGCCGTTGCGACTCCGGTCGCAAGGCAAAGGGCTGCTGCCTCCCCGTGCTCGCCGGCACTCCCGCCGCGACTCCAGAAGCGTTGATGCGCTCGCGCTACACCGCGTACGCCGTCGGCGACATCGCCTACGTGATGCGCACCACCGACCCTACGGGGCCATGCGGCCGCGCCGACACCCAGGCCTGGGCGGCGGAGGTGCGCCAGTTCAGCGCGAGTGTCAGCTTCGACGGTCTCGACGTCCGCGCCGCGTCGGCCTCCGGCGACAGCGGTCAGGTCACGTTCTTCGCGAGGCTCACGCACACCGGGGCCGATGTCAGCTTCGGCGAGCGCAGCCGCTTCGTTCGCCGCGATGGACAGTGGCTCTACGTGGACGGGGACCGGCTTACCGAGCCGTGATGCAGCCGCGGCAGCGTTGACCGGGTCCGGCGGTCAGCCGCGCCGGCGCGCCACCAGCGCCGCCGCCGCCGCCAAGAGGCCCCACGCGTTCGCTGACGCCGTTCCCGCGGCACAGCCGCACCCCGCCTCGGTGACGGTGAACGCGCCCGCGAGCGTGGAGGTCCCACCGTCGGCGTTGGTCACCATCACGTCGTGTACGCCAGCGATCAACGCGATCGGGGATGTGGCGGCGATCGCGGTGTCGCCCGACAGGCTCACGCCCGACGCGGCGAGCCCGCCCACATAGACTTGAAGCCCCTGCTCGAAGCCGGTGCCGAGGATCGCGATGCTGACCGCCTCGCCGACCACGGTCTGCGCGGGCGTCACGCTGCTGACGCTCAGATCGGTGTCGGTGTCGGTGTCGGTGTCGGTGTCGGTGTCGGTGTCGGAATCGGCGTCCGTATCGGTGTCGGTGTCGGTGTCGGAATCGGCGTCCGTATCGGTGTCGGTGTCGGTGTCGGTGTCCGCGTCGCCGAGGCCGGCATCCTCGACGCTGGCTCGGATGATCCAGCTCCCCTCCACGTAGCGGGAGAGCGGCACGATCTTGGTCCCGTCGTAAAGATAGTTGCCCGCGCTCGGACTCTCGGTGTCGATGACGATGCCGGAGCTGTCGGCTTCGCTGGTGCGCGGCCAGCTCTCCCCCGTGGTGGGGTCCGGCGCGCACACCCACACCGCGACGCTGCCGGTGGTGTAGCTGAGCGGCACCCAGCCGCTGGTCGGGTCCACCAGGTCCAGCGCGTTGATGGTCGTGGAGGAGACCCCCATGCTGAACGCCTCCGGACCCCAGTCCATGGCGCCGATCGTGGGCGCGCTCCCCTCGTCGACGAGTTGGAGCCCGACCTCGCCGAGGGTCGACACCCCATTGTCGTTCCCCGTGTTGGTGCCGAGGTAGACGAAGACGGTGCCGATGTCGATGGGCAGGTCGGCGGCCTCTGCGGTGAGCACCGAGATGGCGCACTCCGGGAACTCCAGCCACGCGACCTGATCGCTGCCGTCGTACTCGTCGGTCAGGTTGGTGTCGTTGCGGAGCATGACGTCGGCGGCGAGCGTGATCGTGGCGAACAGCAGCATGGTGCCTCGATGGTGGCGACGAGCCTACCACAGCGGTAAGGCCGGCCAATGTCCCATGGGAGCCGAGTGGCCCCGCCCCCCTCGGCTCCTCGCGGGTGGCTCGCAGCGCTTTCGCTCTTGAGCTTCGCCGCGTGCGCCACGACGGCCTGGACCGCGCTGGGCGGCATCGCCCACGTCCAGGACGAACAGGCCTACCTGTTCCAGGCGCGGCTGTACGCCCAGCTCATGACCTCGGCGCCCAGCCCCGCCGACGGCGCGCTGCTCGCCGCGGAGTTCCAGCAGCTCTCGCCGCGCTGGTTCGGGGTGTTTCCCCCCGGCTGGCCGATGATCCTGGCGGTCGGCGCGGGTGTCGGTGCTCCCTGGCTGGTCAACCCGCTGCTCGCCGCGACCCTGCCGTGGTTGACGTGGGCGGCGTTCGCGCGCGCGTTGCGCCGCGAGGAGGCGCTCCTGGCCTGCGCCGTGGCGGCGAGTTCGCCGGGGATCCTGGCGCTGGGCGCCTCGATGATGAGTCACACGTTGGTGCTGGCGTGCGGACTCGCGGCGGTGGCCGCGATCGCGGCGGGGCGGGCGGGGCTCGCGGGGGCCGCCGTGGGCATGGTGATCCTGGCGCGGCCGCTGGATGGGTTGGTCCTGGGTGGACCGCTCTTGGTGTGGGGCACGGTCTCGCTTCGCCGGGCACGGATGCTCGCCGGTCCCGCCGTCGCGACGATGGTACTGCTGGCGACCAACCAACTCTACACCGGCTCACCGTTTGTGTTCGCGGTCGACCAGTACTTCGCCCAGGGCACCGACTGGGGCGTGACCTGGCGCGATGGGTGCAACCGCCTGGGTTTCGGCGCCGACCGTGGCTGCATGGGTCGCTACGCCAGGGCCGGGTACACCGTCGCGATGGGCCTCGAACACCTGGGCGCGAACGCTCGCTTCTTCGATCGCCTGTTGATCGGTGTCCCCGGGGGAGCCGCGGTGGCGGCGGTGGGCGCGGTGCTGGCGCTCCGACGGCGCGCGCTGCCCGTGGCCGTGCTCGTCGCGGCCATCGCCGGCCCGCTCGCCTATGGCTTGTATTGGTACCACGGGGTCGCCTACGGAGCGCGCTTCTGGCACGGGCTCTACCTCGCCGCCCTCCCCGCCCTGGGTGTCATCTTGGGGTGGCGGCCGCGATTGGGGGCGGTGGTGTTGCTCACCGGTGTGGCATTTACCTTTCCCAAGGTCTGGAACGAGCTTGCGGACGACTATTGGTGCGTGCCCGCCGGGCTCGACGACGCCCTGGCCAGCGCCGGCGTGACCGAGGGCGTGGTCCTGTTGGACGCCGAGGGCAAGGCCACCCGCCGCTGGCCGCTCACCAAATACAATCGCTTCGATTGTGAGGCGTGGTACCCGGCGGGCGCCGGCCTCGGCCAGAACGTGCCCGGGGGTGGTGGGCTGGTGTTCCTGAGAGCGCCCGGCTCGGCGGCGCTGGTGCACCCGGGGAACGACGCGCCGCCGATCGAAGCGTCGCTGGCGGACGTGGAGGCGAACCATCCGGGGGCGCCGATCTACAAGGCGACGATGGCTTGGGGAGTGGGATGGCGGGTGGAGCCGGGCGGATGATCGGCCCTCAGCGAAAGGTGTAGCTGCCGTCCTTCGCGACGCCCACCGACGGAAGCCGGCCCTCCTCGCGAACGACACGATCGCCCTGGTCGAGGTTGCGCCAGAACGCGTGATGCTCGGGCTGCACGCCGGTGGCCAGCAGAGCCGCGATGTCACGAGTGGGCAGGATGTGCACCGCGACCGTTCGCTTGGCGGCGCGCATCGCCACCGCCATCGTCCATAGCTCTTCGATGCGTTCGTCCGACATTGCCAGGCAGCCGATCGAGACACACGAGCCGTGGATCATGATCGCGCCGCCGGGAGTTTTCGGATGCCCCAGGATGCGGTCGGAGCGGTTCGGATAACTCACCCGCATCGACAGGTGGTAGCTGCTGAGCGGGTTGTAGAGGTCGAGGGTGTAGAAGCCCTCGGGGACCTGGCCGTCCCCTTCCCTTCGTTTGGGTCCCAACCCACCCGACGCGTAGCAGACCCCATAGGTCGCGACCGGCACCAGTCGTCCGCTGTCCGCCGCCCACACCTCCAACCGACCCACGTCCTTGAACACCCGGAAGACCAGCGAGCGCGGCGGGAACGCGATGTCGGCGGCCTTGAAGAGCCCCTCCACGATGGGGCGTCGCCCCGCGGCACGTGCCTGCCGGGCCGTGGACGAGAGCCCCCCGGCGGCGTCGTAGTCCGTCGGCTCGCGCACCGGCGTTGTGTCGGAGGCGCCGGCCACGGCGAAATCGCATGCGACCAGGGCCAGGAGCCAGGCTCGGCTCACGCGCGGTGCCGACGCCGGCGCACCCGGGCCACGACGACGCCGAGCGGCAGGAGCCCCACGCCGGTCGCGCACCCCGCAGGCATACAGTCGCCGGCGGCCCTCGGGTCGATCGGGTCGGTGTCGAGACCTCGCTCCTCCGCGTTGGTGAAGCCGTCCCCATCGGCATCCTCGGCGCCGTCGTCGCGCCCCGCGTCCAGCCCGTTGTACACCGAGGCGCCGACCACCGGCTCGCCCGCGGTGCCGGTCAGGGTACCCGACCGCTCAGCCGCGAGCGTGCTCGCCAGCCACCACATCGGCCCCTCCCCCGATGCCCAGGTCGGCAAGCCGCCGCCGGACACCGCTGTCGCCTTCTTCGTCGATCGTGATGGACAACTCACCGCCCCGCAGGCCGAACCAGTCCACCACGGCGGCGACACCCTCCCCGTACGCCGAGCCGGCCGTCGACACCAGCACCAGGACACCGTCGCGACCGGCACGAGCCAGGACCCAGTCAACGACGGCGTCGATGGACAATTCGCGCGCCCTCGTGACCTCCATCGTACACACAGCGACCGCCACCAGTCCCGCCCCCAGCGCCCAGGGGGTTCCCGGGGTCAGCAGGCACACTGCGGCGGGCAGGGCCGCCACCGCCGCGAGCCAACGCCGCGGTCGGCGCACATCCAGCGCCAGGAGATCGATGTGGCGGATGGTCGACCCCGGCACGCCCACGATCAGCGTCCAGGCGGGCTGTCTGGGCCACAGGGACACCCCCAGCGCCGCGAGCAGCACGCCGGTGAGCCCGATCGCGCCGAACCAGAGCGTCAACCCGGGAAGGGGCCACGACAGGCACGCCATCGCCGTCCCGAGGGCCGCCGCCGCGAGCGCGTCCCGATTCGCCGGCATCCGCGCCGGGTGTCCGAACACGCGTGTGCAGGCGCCCGACGCACCGACGCGCTCCGAGAGCGCAACCATGCCGACGCGTGCGCGTGCGCCTGCCAAGAGAGGAACCGGGGGTGCAGGGGGCTTCGACAAGGTCTGGAGCGGCTTTCGGCAGCATACCGCGCTGCCCGCTGCTTGCCGAAGGGCGCTCAACCCCGTAGGATGGGCGCGCTGAACAGGATGCAGAATGCGGTTTCGCGGAACGGAGTACACCGGCAAGGGTCAGGTCATCGCCATCGTCGACAGCGGCGTGGATGTCCGCGACCCCAGGCTCGCCGGCGCCGAGCTCACCGGCTGGAACATCTCCCTCAACGCCACGGCCCACGCGCTGCTCGCCTCGGACTTCGCCGACGAGAACGGGCACGGCACCGAGATCGCCGCCGCGATCCACGCGGTGGCGCCGCACGCACAGCTGATGTGCATCAAGATCATGGACGCCAAGCTGCGCACCAGCGCCGACCTGATGGCCGCCGCGATCGAACTCGCCGCGAAGAACGGCGCCAGCGTCGTGAACCTGTCGTTGGGCACGCCCAACATGGGAAAGGCGCTCCTGCTACGCGACTGCTGCGCCAACGCCGTCGAAAAGGGCGCCGTGGTGATCGCGGCCGCGCACCCCAAGGGCGAGCGCGCCTACCCCGCCGACCTACCCGAGGCGGTGGGCGTCGCCAGCCACCCCGACTGCCCGCCGGAAAAGTTCTACTACTTCGCGCCGCACCGCTTCCCTGTACGCCAGTGGGGCGCCCTCGCCGGGAAGTTCCTCGGTCACGGCTACACGGCCGTCAACGCCGGACAGGCCCGGGGGATCTACAAGGGTTCGGGGCTGGCCACCGCCAATTTGAGCGGGCGGATCGCCTGCCTCCGCGAGGCGCTCGGCGATGAGACCCCGGTGAACGTCATCGAACACCTGCGCCAGATCGCGCTGACCGCGGTGCCAGAGATCGGGTACGCGTGATCCTGCTGCTGTCGGCGGCCGCACTGGGCAGCCCGATGGAATTCTACGGCTTCGGCGCCCGTAAGATGGGGCGCGGCGGCGGCGGTGTCGCCATGGAGGAGGGTGCGGAGTCGATCCTCCAGAATCCCGCTGCCCTCGCAGGACAGCGCTACCCCCAGGCCTCGTTCGGCTTCGTGGGGGTCGACTCCTCCTTTTCACCGATCTCCCCGGTCTGGTGGGACCAGAATCGCGACGGCCTCATCGACGAACTGGACGAGCCTCTGGAGGTGGGGCCCGCGTACGACCCGGTGCAGGGCTTCATGGTCGGGGTGACGCGCCCGATCGGGACGATGTTCTCCTTCGGAGCCGGGCTCTTTCTCCCGATGGATCGCCTCATTCGCTTACAGACCTTTGACCCGCAGCTCCCCACCTACTTCCTCTACGCGAATCGGGCTCAACGCTACGAGTTGGCGATCGGGGCCGGGATTCGGCCGCGATGGGGGCTCGCGCTTGGCGCGGGGGTTCAGATGATCCCCAGGGCAGAGTACCGCATCTCGGCGACGCTGGACGTGACCGTCAGCGGCGCGGACACCGGGGACAGCACCGCGGGGGACGTCGTGGCCGTGGGGCTGGACGTGCACGACATGGAGCTGGATCTGGTCCCGGGCTATGCGCCCATCGTGTCGCTCCACTGGGATGCCGGGCAGGCGCTCCCGGCGCTCGACGGGCTCGAACTGGGCGCCTCCTGGCGGGGTGATGCCGGCCTGCCGGTGGACGTCGACATCGAGCTTCAGGTCAACGCTCGTACCGAGCAGATCGGCGACCTCGACCCGCTGGTGCTCCCGTTCACGCTGGGCATCGCCCTGGGCGTCTTCGACCACTACACGCCGAGTCAGGTCAACATTGGCGCGGCCTATGAGCTTGCGCGCGCCTGCACGCTCACCGTCGACGTCAGGCGCACCGCCTGGGACGAAGCCCTGCCGAGCATCGCGAAGGTGACCCATTTCACGGTGGACGGGGCGGGCCTCGACGTGTCGGACGGGTCGGCGACCGACGGCAATCCCAACTCCGTCACCCTGGTGGCGACGTGGTCCCCGCGGATCGGGGCCGAGGCGAAGCTCCCGAAATTCCGACTGTGGGAGCGATCGGGGGATTGGGTCGTCACCCTCCGAGGCGGCGCCGGCTTCGAGCCCACCCCGCTCAAGGGCCAGTCCGCCGAGACCGCGCTCCTGGACGGTGACCGGACGATCTTCGCGCTCGGCCTGGGCGTCGAACACGACGACCCGTTCCGCAAACCGGGACACCAGCGCCGGGTGCGCCTGGACGGGTTCGTGCAGGTCCACGTCGTCGCCCCGGGAGAGCTCGACCGGGGCACCCCGGACACGCCGACGGCGGGTTATTCCGTGGACGCCTCGCCGATCCCCATCGGCGGGCACTTGCTGGCGGCTGGGGTGCAGTGGGGTCTCGAGTACTGATGAGCGGCTCTCTCTCTGACCTGTGTGCGTGGGCGGCGACGCTCAGCGCCGCCGACATCCCGCCTGATGTCGCGACCATCTCGCGATTGCAACACCTGGCGCTTGCCGGGGCCGCGCGCCGACTTGCGGCGCTGCCCGGGGGCGACGAGTTCGGCGGGGGTGCCGCCGCTCACACGGCGCGCTTCCTGCAGGTGCCCTTCGACGACCTGACCGTGGGAGGTCGGGTGGGCGCGGGGCTCGGGCCCGCGGCGTGGCTGGCGGAGGGCGGCACCCTGGACGAACTCGTCACCAGCAGCGTCGCGGCGCAGGAGGTCGCAGCGCGCGTGGGCCTGGCCGGCTCCGTCACCTGTCGGGCCGACGAGGTGGACCTCCGCGCCATGCGGGTGGCCGCAGCGGTGGTGCGGGCGCGGGCGGCGCGGACGGGCGCCGGCGGGATGCTCCAGGAAGTGGAAGGTGCCCTCGCCGAGGGCTCCCGCCCGGCGCTCGCCGAGGTGGCCACGCGCACCGGGGCCCGGCGCCACGCCGAGGCCGTGCATCGCTCCGGCAGCGGCGCCGGCGCCGTTACGGTCGCATCAGGCGCTCTGGGCGCGGCCGGCGCCGCGTGGCTCACACGCACGTTGATCGTCCCGCGCTACCCGGGCTCCCCGTGGATGAACACCGCGCTCGACGCGCTCGACGTCGTGCTGTGCCGCCACCTCAAGGCCGGAGAAAAGCGCCTGCGCGCCGATCAGATCGAACGCGTGGTCTTTCGCACGGCCTGGGGGTCGGCCGAGGCCGCCGCGGCGGCCCTCCCTCGCCCTGCGCTCGGTGCCACCTCACTGGCCGAGGCGGCGGCGCTGATGATCACCCACCACGAGCTGGGCCCGGAGTGGCTGACCGAGCGCGCCTCCGGCGACAAGACGGACGACGTCGCGGCGGTGGCGGCGCGGGTGGAAGTGGTGACCGACAGCCGGCTGTCAGCGCGAAAGCTCCGCCTCCTTGCCGAGGCGCTGGGTCCGGTGCTCGGGGAGACGGGGCTGCGGGTCATCGGCAAGGCGGCTGCCGAGCGGCTGCGCGGTGCGGAGCGCCCGGGCGAGCTGCTGCCGCTGTTGCGCGAGCGGCCGTGGGCGGCGCTGGCCGGGCTTCGCCGCCGGGGGGGGCTGGCGACCTGCACCGTGGACGACGCGCTGTCGTGGCCGACCGAACTGAAGCTGTACACCACGCGGGGGGGGTGGTGGCCCGAACGGCGGCAAGCGCCCACCGGCCACGGCGCCGGTCTTGAGCCGGCGGCGCGCGCGCGCTTCGCCGACGACGCCCGCGCGGACCGCCTCATGTCGTCCCCCGGTGATCGCCTCGCCCGCGACTGGATCGCGGAGCTCCTGTCGTGATCGAGGTGATGCACGTCGTCAACGGGGTGGCGGCCGCGGTCTACGGCGGAGGGTTGTTGCTCTTCGCCATCCTGCTGCTCTTTCGCTGGTCCACCCCACACGTGCGGACCGAAGACCTCCTGCGCGTCTACCGCTCGTTCGGCGCGGGGTTCGGCCTGTCGCTCGGCGCCTTCATCCCCAGCGAGCTGTACCTGCACGCCCTTGGTCAGAATCCGGGCGTTTCGCTGCCGGCCAGCCTCGCAGCGCACTGGGACACCACCGAACACAGCATGCTCTCGGCGCGGCTGGCGCTGATTTTCATCGGCTGGGTCAGCTACGTCCACCTCGAGATCTGGACGCTGGATCCGGCGCGTACGCTCGACAAGGAGGGCCATGTGGTCGACCCGGCCGCGTACGAGGCGACGGCGGGGCGGGTCAGCCGGCAGCTTGCGTTCAACGCCACCCTGTTCACCGCGGTCCTGGTGCTCGGCACGCTGGCGGGCCGATGATGCATCCCCAGGCGATGGCGCCGTGGCACGCCACGGAGTGGTTCTTCTTCGCCCTGGCGAACGCCATCATCTTCTACTTCTGTTACAAGGGCATCGTCGCCGACGTGCGTGCGTGGTGGCGCAAGCGGAAGGGGGGGTAGAGGGGCGCAGCTGCGTGTCCATCGACGAGGCCCGGCGGTGCGTTCAGTCCGTGCAGAGGTTCTCCTTCCACTCATCCTCGTTGTTGTCTTCGAGACACTCACTCACCACCTGGTCGGTACCGCCGTCACCGCCGTCGACCTCGGCCGTGAGGGTGGCGATCATCCGGGCGCCTGACTCCACGCGGTACTCGAAGGAATCGAGGGACTCGCCGGCCGGGACGGTGTCGGTGACCTCGGTCGACCCGACGGTCGAGACGTTGCCATCGTCGTCCACCGCGATGAGGCTGACCACGAAGTCCTGGGTGATGTCCTCGTAGCCACGATTGGCGACGGAGACCCAGGCGATGAGCGCGCCGTCATCGCACTCGTCGAGGCACACACCCTCGACGGTGGCGGTGAGATCGGGGAGGGTGTAGCCGTCGGAGCCCGCGTAGATGTCGCCCGAGCGGAAGTTGTTGTAGGTCTCCAGGTTTCGCGCCGGGCTGGCGGGGATGCTGCCGTCATCGTTGACGTTGGTGATGGAATAGGCGTGCTGATTCCACACCGGACGCGCCGAGCGCCACGAGCCGTCGGCATCGCCAAAGACGTAGAAGCCGCTATGCCCGCTGGTGTTCGCCACGATGATCTCGGCCTGCCCGTCGGCGTCGACGTCGGCGATGGCCGGATACTCCAGCCAGGTGGCGTTGCTGTGCTCGGTGCTCTCCAACTTCACGCTGCCATCGGGACCAGCAAAGACCCACAGCCGCGTCTCGTCGGCGTAGACCGCCTCCGCGATGCCGTCGCCCTCGAAGTCGAAGACCGCGCTGCCGGTGTTGCCGCTCGACGCATCCTGGGTCACCGCCTGCCACTTGACCGAGCAGTCCTTCTCGAAGACCGAGTACCGGCTGCCCGCGGCCGCCGCAAACTCGGCCTCCCCGTCGCCGTCGAAGTCCGCGACGGTGGGCGGACCCCCGTAGTAGGCGGAATCCGCACCCGGGATCCGCGCGGTGCAGAGCACGGTGCCATCGTCATCCTGCAACCGGATGCGACCGCCGGTGCTCACGACGATCTCACCCTTGTCGTCGCCGTCGAAGTTGCCGACCGCCGGGTAGCCGTCCTCCTGGCCGTTGGTCCAGATGGCGCTGCCATTGCGCTTGTAGAGCGCGTTGCCGACGACCACCTCCTGATCGCCGTCGTTGTCGATGTCGTAGGCGAACGAGGTGGTGCCCACGTTGTTGCCGTTGACGCCGCCCATCCCGGCGCGCCCCTGCCCCAACGTGGCGCCGGTGTTGCTGACGATGGCCGAGCCGCAGATGACCTCTGGCTCGCCGTCGCCGTTGAGATCGGCGATCGCGGGGTTGTCGCTGATGCCGTACATCGAGCCGGACAAGCTGGCGCTGGTCCACATGCGCGCGCCGTTGTGGTCGTAGGCCACGAGGGTCTGGCTGTTGGTGGCAAAGACGATGTCGGTCCAGCCGTCGTTGTCGAGGTCGCCGAGCGCCACGCCACCCTGCCCCTGGACGCCGCTGCCCTGGATGGTGAGCAGCTCGGTGCCCGAACCATCGCCACTGACGACGCGCACCACGTCGGTCGAGCCGTAGGTGACGACCACCACGTCGGGGACGTCGTTTTCGTCGGCATCCCCGTCCCCGTCGTCGTCGCTGAGCGAGCCCACGGCCGGCATCATCATGATCTGGTTGGAGCCCGGCGCGTTGGCGAAGGTGTCCTTCTTCCACTCCACCACCGGCGTGAAGCTGCCGACGGGGGCGGCCTCGACGTCACACTCGTCGTTCTGTCGGACCGACTTGCCGGGGAACGAGCGCCCCTCGCACACGTCGGGGTCGGTATCTTCGGGGTAGCCGCCGTCGTCCCCGTCGTCCTCGCCGTCCCACGCCGAGTCGTGCTCCCCGTCGCCGTTGCCCTCGGCCTTGCCGTTGAGGTTGTAGTCGGAGCAGGCCGCCAGGAGCACGATGAGGCAGAACGGGAGGATGCGCACGTAATTCCGGGGTTGCGGGAGCGCGTATCTTCTCGACGGCGGAACCGCCGGCCGTTGGCGGGCATCTGCTGCTTGCCCTTCACCCCGGTCGCCTGCGGCCGATGGGTGCCCAGGAGTTCCACATGTCGATCGAACAGGGCCGGAGGCACAGCCGCGTTCGGGTGCGGCTCCAGGCGACGTTGGTGGTCGGACGCCGGGAGCTCGCGGTGGTGACCGAGGACATCAGCCGCGGCGGGCTCCGGGTGCTCACCGACTCGCCGCCCCCCGAGCGCTGCCTCGTCCAGTTTCGGACGATTCTCCCGGGGGACACCGCGCCAACGTCGTTTTCGGGCGTCACGCTGCGGGCGGTGCGACCGGGAGGGGAGACACCGCCGGGGGTGAGCGTGCAGTTCCACGGCAACGCGCCGGAGCTGATGGCACGCTGGGAGCGCTTCGTGCGGACCGTTCCCGGAGGGGAAGAGGGGGCACGGGGTCCGGTCGTCGCGACGGCAAGGGCCGTCCCGACGGTTCCCGCCCGTCGCGGCTTCGAGCGCGTGCAGGCGGTGTTCGAGGTGCACACCCCGGCGGCGGCGGACCTGCTCCCCTTCGCGAGCCGCGACGTCTCCAAGGGGGGCATGTTCCTGGTGGCGGATGTGCTGCGTGCGGTGGGGGAGACGCTCGGTCTGGCCATCGTCCATCCGACCGGCGGCGGCCAGTTCGAGCTGCGCTGCGTCGTGCGCCGCGTCGTGCGGGAACGGGCGCTGGGCATCGGGATGGGGGTGGAGTTTCTGGACCTCGACGCGGCGCGTCGCGACGAGCTCTGGGAATTCCTCTCGGGCGGCTTTCCGGTGCTCGATGATGCGGCGATCGTCATGCTGGACGAAGAGTTCGACGCGCTCTGTGTGGAGGTCGACGTGGACGACGAGCGCGCTGCCGACGCGCGGGCCCACGGCGCGGACCGGTCGACGGCGGAGGCTTGATCGGACCTACTCGATCACCTTCGCTCGACCGTCGGGAGGGCCCATCCCCGCGTCGGAGTTCGTGCCCGAAACCGTATGGATCTGGTTGTGGCTGACGTCCACCGACGTGGCAGTCAGACCGGGCAGGTTGACCGCGTTGAGCGTGTGCGGAGCGGTCGGATCGACAACGTACAAGTCCGCCCCGCTCATGTCGTCGCCCGTGCCATCACCGCAACCGGTCGTGCCGCCGGCGAGCCAGAGTGTGCCCGCGCTGGGATCGAACCAGGATGCAGCCTCCCATATCGGGCTGATGCTATCGCTGACGTAGTGTTGCCTCTCGCCAAATTCGCATGCCGGGTCGGCGGTGCAGCCGAAGTCGTGCTCCAGGCCATCGGCCGTCCACGGCACAACGCAGGCCTCGGCATCTTCGGCCACGTCGTCGTCGCAGGTCTCCGGATTGACCGACATATGCCAGAACACGCCGCCCTCACAGACCGCATCCCCCAGTTGGAGAATCGTCCCCGTCTGGCTGGCGAGGCTGTCGAGGGACATCAGCCCGCTGCCAGGTGACCTCGGATCGAACGCGCGGATCGAACTCGATGCCCGCTGACTGCGCGTACCGTCCAGCACGCGGCCCACGACCACAAATCGTTCGCCCGTCGTGTCCCAGGCCGCAGATCCACCCCAAAGTGGCACGGCGGTGGCGCATCGACCCCGACGGTATCGCACTCGCGACCCACACTCCCGTTCGCGGACGGAATGATCGCCGCCGTGGCCGCGCGGTTCGGTCTGACGATCATCACGCACAACGTCGCGGTCTTCGAGCCGGTTGCCGGACTCGCAATCGAAGACGGGCACGATTAGCCCGCGGACTCCCCCAACCGTCCCCGCCGCTTCAATTCCCGAAGGTGGAACCGGTAGAAGCTCTCCACCTTCTCTCGCGCCCACGGCGTGCGTCGCAAGAACGTGAGGCTGGACGCCACGCTGGGTTCGTTGAAAAAACATGCGAACCGGAGCTGCTGGTGCAGCTCCGCCCAGCCATGGGCCGCGACCAACTCGTCCAGGATGACGGCCAGGGTGATGCCGTGCAGAGGGTCCTTCGGTGGTGTTCGAGTCGGTGTCGGGGGTTGTTCCACCCGGCTCGGTTATCCGCTCGCCATGTCCGACAGCGCCCTCACCTTCGCCGAGCTGCCGCTCAACCACGCGCTCAAGGCCGCCGTGGCGGCCATGGGCCTCACGGTGCCGACGCCGATCCAGGCCCGGTGCGTCCCGATCCTCGTGCAAGGGCACGATCTGCTGGGTCAGTCGCAAACCGGGAGCGGGAAGACCTTCGCGTACGGCCTCCCGCTCCTCCACGGCCTCGAGCCGGACCATCGCGACCGCGGTCTGCAGGCCCTGGTCTTGTGCCCCACCCGCGAGCTGGCCACCCAGGTCACCGCCGAGCTGCGCAAGGCCGCCAAGGGACTGGCTGGGGTGCGCATCCTCGAGGTCTGCGGCGGGCAGCAGGGGTGGTCGCAGCGACAGTCGCTCGAGCAGGGCGTGCACATCGTGGTCGGAACGCCGGGGCGCTGCCTCGACCTGCTGCAACGCGGGGTGATGAGCTCCGCTCGAATCAGGATGGTGGTCCTCGACGAGGCCGACCGCATGTTGGATCTCGGCTTCCAGGACCAGGTCGAGCGCATCCTGGAGGGGCTGCCCGACGACCGCCAGACGGTGTTCTTCTCGGCGACCTTCCCGGTCTCGATCGCCGCGATGAGCGCTCGCTGGCAGCGGGATCCGGTGCGGGTGACGGTGACGGGTGAGCCCCTGGAAATCCGCCACCTCGCGCACGTCGCGGAGGCCGAGGGACGCGGCGACGCGCTGCTCGCCGTACTCTCCGCGCGCCAGCCCGGCTCGGCGATCGTGTTCGGCAACTTCAAGGAGTCGGTGAAGCGTGTCGCCGGCACCTTGGCCGAGGCTGGATTCAGCGTCGGTGAGCTGCACGGCGACCTCGATCAGGTCGATCGCGACCGGGTCATGGCGCGGCTGCGCAACGGGAGTGTGCGTATTCTGGTCGCGACCGATGTGGCCGCCCGGGGGATCGACGTCGCGGGTCTCGATCTGGTCGTCAACTACGAGCTGCCCGCCAAAGCGGACGCCTACGTCCACCGAACCGGCCGAACCGGGCGGGCTGGGCAGCCGGGTCTGGCGATCACCTTGGTCTCGTCGCGGGAGCGCGAGCGCCTCGGCCGGATCGCCGCGGAGCTGGGGCTCGACATTCCGTTGGAACCGCTCCCCGAAGGGGTCACCACGGCCCCGCCGGTCGCGCGCATGACGACGCTGTTCATCGGTGGAGGTCGGAAGAACAAACTTCGGCCGGGCGACATCCTCGGCGCCCTCACCGGCCCTCCCGAAAAGGGCGGCGGGGGGCTACCGGGCGCGGAGATCGGCAAGATCGAGATCCACGACCGCTTCGCGTACGTGGCGGTGAGTGAAACGATCGCCGAGCGGGCGCTGTTGGCGCTTCGCGACGGCCGCATCAAGGGCACCCGGTTCAAGGTGGAGGCGGTCCGGGGGTGAGCACCCACCAGCACGTGCGTCCCCGCCCGTCGCACGTCGGCTCACCGAGACGCTCGCGCAGCAGCGCCACCGAAAGGATCGGCGTACGGGGCACCTCGGCCACGATGGTGCCGACTCCGGCCTGCGCCAGCCTTGCCACGGCGTCAGCCGGCAGCGACACCGGCAGCGACACCGGCAGCTCCGCAAGCTCGACGGGAGGCGGATCGTGGGGGTTCGGTTTCTTGCGGCCGTGCGGTCGCGCACGCTCGGCATCCAGCAGCGCCTTGACCAGCGGCTGGCTGTCCGCCCAGGTACGCCACGCCGCCGGCCAGAGGTACTCGTCCCACATCGACATGCCGTTGACGAGCGGCCGCCGATGGTGGATCCACTCGGCAAAGCGCACCTTGCCGACCTCGGGGTCGAGCATCGGCAAGAGCAGGACCGCCCCAGGCGCCAGGGAGTCCGCCCACTCCGGCCGAGGCGGCACCCGCCAGGTGCTCAGCGCCCCCGGCACGCCGACCCCCTGCGCCACCGTCAACGCCAGCCCCACGCCCGCCGCGCGCCGCACCCACCCCCCACGGCCCGCCGCCACCGCCGCCAGCGCCGCCAGCGCCACCGTGGCGCCCGCGAGCGCTCGATGGGGCCACCAGAACCGGTCGAAGCCGGGGAGCGCCTTCATCAGCGCCAGCGGGGTGGGGATCGGCATGTCGGCGACCCGGATGGTCTCTCCCGCGGCGGTCAGGCACAGCAGCAACGTCGCGACCGCAAGCCCAACGGCGCGTCCGCGAGGCCGCCCCGCACAGGCAAGTAGCCCCACCAGGTACAGGCACTGCGGGATGTAGGCGACGATCCGCGGGTGCCGAATCCAGAAGAAGCCGCCGCCGAGGCGGGTGGCGTTGGGGATCGGCGCGGCGTCGGTGCCGACCCCCGCCATCTCGCCCCACGAGGCCGCCGACAAGAGCGCGAACGGGGCGGCGATCACCAGGCTGGACAGCGCGGCGGCTCCGAGCGCGGCGAGACGCTGCGAACGAGGCGCACCGCCCTCGAAGAGGCCGCCGAACACCACCGCCGCGACGACGACCGCGCCGAAGAATCCGTAGAACCAGTAGCCGAGCCCGGCCACACCCAGCCAGACCCCCGCCCGCACGCCCCCCCGGGCGTCCACCGCGGTCCACGCATGGCCGAGCGCCACCGCCATCGGCGCCAGGAGCGTCTGGGTGACACGCCCCGTCTGCGCCTCTCCCCAGACGTAGGGCGACATCGCCAACACCACCGCGGCGGCGGGACCGGCCCACCCGCGCCCGCCGACACGCTCCCCCAACCAGCCGCCGGCCAGCCCGTTGCTCACCAGGATCAGGGCGGCGAAAGTGGCCAGCCCCACCTGCGGACCGAGGAGGCTCAGGAAGGGCTGGGCAGCGACGGCGTCGATGACGTTCTGCACCGTCAACAGGAGCGGGCGACCAGTGGGGAACCACATCGCGTCGGTGTGCAGGAGCGACCCCACCCCCCGGAGCGCGTCGCCGACGAGCGCGTAGATGTACAGGCCGTGGCCGCCGTCGATCGGCAGCTCCTGCTGACCGGGTACCTCCCCGCGCCGCAAGCCGGACCCAAACGGCCACAGCCCGCCGAGGCTCACCAGGAGCACCAGGAGCCGGTCCCAGCCGAGGCGCTGCCACATCGCCCGTCCTTATTCCGCCCACCCGGATAAGCCTGCCGCCCTCGGAGACACCGTGGCGTTTCTGCCCCTCCACCCCCTCGGCGGCCCCGTCGTCGACACGCTCGACAGCGCGACGCTGGCCGCCCGCGGCGCCGACAATTCCCGACGGGACGACGCGCTCGCAGAAAAGCAGCGGGCCGTGCGAGCGGGGTGGGGCGCCGACGCGGCCGCACGCGTGCACGAAAAGGGAAAGCTGACCACCTGGGAGCGCCTCGACGCGCTCGTCGACCCGGGGACCGAGGTGCTGCCCGTCGGCAGCTACGTCAACTGGGGGCGGACCTTCAAAGGCAGCAAGCGCCTGGCTCCGGGGGCGGGCGTCGTGACCGCCTACGCGCGCGTCGAGGGCCGGTGGGTGGTGATCATCGCCAACGACAACACCGTCGCGAGCGGGTCGTGGTGGCCGCTCAGCGCCGAGAAGATCCAGCGCGCCCAGACCATGGCGCTGCGCTTGCGGGTGCCCGTGGTCTACCTCGTCGATTGCAGCGGGCTGTTCCTGCCCGAACAAAGCCTGTCCTTTCCGGGACGTACCGGTGCGGGTCACATCTTTCGCATGAACAGCCTGTTGGCCGCCAACGGGGTGCCGCAGGTGGCGGGAGTGTTCGGCGATTGCATCGCGGGCGGGGGCTACATGCCGATCATCTCCGACCGCGTCTATATGACCGAGTCGGCCTACATGGTCATCGCCGGCGCCGCGCTCATCAAGGGCGCCAAGTCGCAGCACCTCACCTCGCTGGACATCGGCGGCCCCGAGGTGCACGTCCACCAGAGCGCGTGTGCCGACGAGCGCGTTCCCGACGACCCCACCGCGATAGCGATGCTCCGCCGCGACGTCGCCCGCCTCCCCTCCCCGGCCATGGACTTCTACCGCCACGGGGCGCAGCCAGCGCCGCCGCGGTACGACCCCGCCGAGTTGGGCGCGATCCTCCCCGGCGACCATCGGCACATCTACGACGTGCGCGAGGTGATCGCGCGGCTCGTCGACGACTCGCTCTTCGCCGAGGTGATGGCCGACCGCGGCGCCGAGATGGTCTGTGGACTGGGGCGGGTGAGCGGGCTCTGGACGGGCTTCATCGCCAACAACGTCGCGCCCACCCCGCACCCGGACCGTCCGGGTGAGATGCGCGGTGGCGGCATCCTCTATCGCGACGGAATCGCCAAGATCTCGGCGTTCTCGCGCGCGTGCAACGAGGACGGGACGCCGATTGTCTGGCTGCAGGACATCGCCGGCTTCGACATCGGCGTCGAAGCCGAAGCGCGCGGGCTCCTGGGCTACGGCAGCTCGCTCATCTACACCAACAGCACCAACACCGTGCCGATGATCACGGTTCTGCTTCGTAAAGCCAGCGGTGCGGGCTACTACGCGATGGCGGGCATGCCCTATGAGCCCGTGCTGCAGCTCAGCACGCCGCTTACCCGGCTGGCGGTCATGGAGGGGCGTACGCTCGCGATCGCCGCGTTCAACAGCAAGCTCGACGACAACTTCGAGATCGCGTCGGAGGACCCTGCCGAACGCGAGCGGATCGCCGCCGAGATGGAGCAGACCGCCGCCCGCATCGAAGCGGACATGGAGCCCATCGGTGCCGCCGCCCGCATGGACACCGACGAGGTCGTGCCGCTGGGCCGGCTTCGCCGCTACCTCGAAGCGGTCATCGAGATGGCGTGGCAATCGCCCCGCCGCGCCCGGAATCCCCGCATCTGGTCGATGCACGACCTATTGCTGTTGAGTCGTGGGACTCCGATTGCGCCGGCTTCAGCGGCTGTCGCCGCCACCGCCGTCGACGCGCCCGTCGAGGGTCTGGTCGCGATCCGCGTGACGACCGCCGGCACCTTCTGGCGCCGGCCCACGCCCCGCGACCGGGCCTACGCCGAACCCGGGGAGACCCTCCATCCCGCCCGCACCATCGGCCTCATCGAGGTGATGAAGACCTTCGCGCCGGTTGCCGCCGGCCTCACCGGCGTGTTGGAACGCTGGGTGGTCGGCGACGGCGCCGCGGTGGAGGCGGGGATGGTGGTGGCGTGGGT
>SHYX01000063.1 GCA_009692585.1 Myxococcales bacterium | reverse complement strand
GACTCCCGAGAGGGTCGCCATCGGCGTGCACCTCAACGACATCCAATCCATCGATCTGAAGACGCACTCCTACGCCATGGACTTCTACGTCTGGTTCCGCTGGCAGAATCCCGACCTCGATCCGCCCAGCTCCATGGAGATCGCCAACCCCATCGAGCAGTGGGGGCTGATGGTCACGCCGCTCTACGAAGAGGCGGAGAAGCTGGACGATGGCAGCCTGTACCAGGTCCTGCGCATCCAAGGCACCTTCTCCAAGAAGCTCCCGCTCTACAACTACCCCTTCGATCGGCAGACCTTGGCCGTCATCTTCGAGGACGCGCTGCACGACAGCACCCGTGTCGTCTACGTGCCAGACTCGACCGATCCGTCGATGAACCCCAGCCTGCAGCTGCCCGGATACCGGGTGTCGTCGCCGCGTTTTGCCGTGGACGGGTTCCACTACAACACCGGGTTCGGAGACCCGCGCACCGCCGCCGATACGACCTACTCACGGGCAACCCTCGAGGTGCCGATCTCGCGGCCGCCCGTCGCCTACGCCACCAAGCTCTTTCTCCCGGTGTTGTGCGTCATCCTCTGCGCCACGCTGATGTTCTTGTTGTCGCCGAACTTTGTCGACAGTCGCGTCGACGTCGGGATCACCTCGCTCTTGACGATCGTGGCGCTGCAGATGACGTACAGCAGTGACCTGCCCGACGTCGGCTATCTGATGCTCATGGACAAGGTCTACCTGCTTGCCTACGGCTTCGTGATCGCGGGGCTCGGCGTGGTCGTGCACACCACGGGGATGGCGGAGGCGGGCGTGGTGGACCGGGCGCTCAGGATCCACAGGCGGGCGCTGGCCACGCTGTCCGTGGGGTGGACGGTGGCGATGTTCCTGCTCGTCCGCGCTGCGATGCAGCAGGGGTAGGCGTCGCGATGCTGCTGCTGCTGCTCGCCTGCGCCACGCCGCCGCAGGCCCCCGATCCGGACCGCCCTCCGCCGCTCGGGGGGCCGCCGGTCGGCTCGGGCGAGCTGGTCATCCCCGTCGACGACCCGGCATGGCGCGGTCTGAGCGGCCTGCTCGACAACCCCCGGGCCTACGGCGAATCCTCCTGGGATGACGTGCGCATGCGGGTCGCAGGGCATCTTGCCCTGGCCGGCCGCGACCGGGCCCGGCTGGCCGCGCAGCACGGGGACTGGGCGGCGTGCGCCATCGCCTACCGCGACAACGCCCTGGCGCTCGGGACGCTCAAGCTCAGCGGCAAGATCGGTCCGCCGATCCGCGCCGCGCTGGTCGGCGCGGCAGAGCGGGATGGCGCCTTATGCGCGGCGGTGGCGACGAAGGCGGCCCCGACGGTCGGGTCGGGGCTCATCGCCCCCCTCCGTGCGCGCTGGGTGAGCCTCGTGGTGCGCGGCGAGGCCGGGGAGGGAGTCGGCCAGGAAGCCGCCCTCCTCGCTGCTGACGCGCGCGCGGTGAGGGCGCCGGTGGGGCTCGACCTGGACGCCTTCGGTGATTTCGAAGCGCGGCACGCCCTGCGCGTGCGGCTGGTGGAGGCCTGGGCCGACGCCGTGTCCCCGTTCTCGCCGACCGAGCCGTTTTCCTACTGGACCGCCGCGGAGATTCCCCGGCAGGCCGCGGGGATCGCGGCGGCGGCGGCGGCGGTCGCGACCGGCGGCGCGCCCGGTCTGGGTGCGGCGGACGCGGTTCCACCGGCCGCGCGCCTGCCGTACTCGGTGGCCGAACTCGGCTCATTGGTCACCGGTGACTCGACGGTGGACACTCTCGGGTTCGCCGGTCCCCGGGCCATCGGCAGCCTGGCGCGCTTGGGGGCCGACGACGAGGAGCACCTGCCATGGTTGCGCGAAACGGCCGCGGAGCTCGACGCCGCTGACCCGGTGGACGTTCCGGCGATCGTCGAGCGACGCGCGGCCCGGCTCGCCGAGTTCCCCGGAGGAATTCGATACTACGCGGTCAAGCAGCTCCGAAACACCGCCACCCGGCACCTGGCGGGGGCGGGGCACTACGCCGAAGCGCTGGCGGTCGTGGTCGGGCATGGTCCGCTGCACGCCCAGGATTGGGCCTGCCCCGATCGGTCAGGAATTCTCGCGCTGATGGCGTCCCGTCTGTTGTTCCGCGCCGACGATCCCGGGGCGAGCGACGCGCTCGACCGGGCGGACGCTGCGATCGCCGCGTTTCTCGTCCATGTCGGCACGGCGGAGGCGAACCCCCGCCCGGTGCCCGGTCCGCCGGGAGCGCGACCGCCTGGACCGCCGCCGCATCCTCCCTAAACAGACTGACGGGTCAATATTTCGACTGGTCGGTCAGTTTCGCGTCCGTTCGGCCCGGTCTACTTCGACGGTTCGACGCGCTCTTTGAGGTCTTCGGTCACAAAATCCAGCAAGGTCGTGGACAGCTCGATGATCTGCTGGTGCGTGAACCCCTCGCCGCGGAGCTGACGGTAGAACGCCCGGGCAACCGACCGGTTCCGGTTGCGAAAGAGGGCGTCACTTTGCTGCGTCTGGGTCATCATGCGGGGTTCCGGGAGGACGTCAGGAACCTAGCAAGGGGCGTGCCATCGGTCACCCATCAGAAAAATGAAGCTTCTTCCTCAGCCCCGATTTCGACCGCGTAGTCGATTACGCAGTTCGGGTGCGAACTGGCCTACGCACTGCGACTTTCCCCACGCACCGGGTCGGCGCGATAACGGCGACTCGATGTGGGCAGTCCTGGTCTGTATTGCGTCCGCCGCGCCGACCGTCTTCTCCGGAGGGGTGGGATTCGTCGCGGACAGCTCCGCGGGTGCGGTCACCGGTCGCCTCGACATCTTCACCGCCTCCCTCGACCTCGCCGCGGGGACGGGCACGCTGGTGGCGGATCCCGCGTCGCTCACCACCGGATTCGGTCCCCGCGATCAGCGGATGCTCGTCGCGAGTCTGGATGTCGTCACGTTTCCCGAACTCCGCTTCGACGTGCAGCGCATCCAACGGGCCTCCGGTGCCGATGACACTGGTTCCATCAGGCTCGTGGGGGTGCTGACGCTCCACGGTGTCGCGCGTCCGCTCGTCGTGCCGGCGACGCTGTCGCGGGACGGCGGCCAGCTGCGGCTCGTGGGCGAGGTGCCCCTGGCGCTCGCCGACTTTGTCATCGCGGACCCCTCCGTGGTCATGGCCCGGGTGGCCCCCACGGTGACGGTCACCTTTGATCTGGTGGGAGCCAATCCAGAATGATGAAGCTCGATACTATGCATCTCAGCATCGATGGCACGTCCGCCCGCCTGCGCCTGGACCACGGCAAAGCAAACGAAATGGGGGTGGCGCAGATCGCCGAATGGGAAAAGCTGTGCTCATTCCTTGAATCCGGAGCAGTACACTCGCTGGTCACCTGGAGCGATCGGGTCTCGTCGAAGGGCGCCCCCATCTTCATCGCCGGAGCCGACGTCCCCGAGCGGGCGGACTGGTCGGCAACCGAGGTCAAGGCGCATGTGCGCCGGCAGCGCTCCTGTCTCGTCCGCCTGCGGCACGCTCCGGTATTCCACGTCGCGGTCGTGCATGGCGCCGCCCTGGGTTGGGGGACCGAGTTCATGATCGCCGCCGACTGGCGCATCGTCACTCCGGGCGCGCGCTTCGCCCTGCCGGAGACCGGGCTGGGCATCCTTCCTGGCGCGGGCGGGGCGGCGGAGCTGGCGTCGTTGGTCGGCCCCAGCCAGGCCCTGCGCCTGGGCATGACCGGGGAGGCGATCGGAGCCGATGAGGCCGTCCGCATCGGCCTCGCGGATGAGCTCGCCGCGGACCTTCCGCTGGCCCTGGCGCGGGCCGACGCCTTTGTCGCGCGCATGCGCACCCGGTCGCCCACCGCCGCCGCCGCCTACAAGGCCGCCGTGCTGGCCGGCATCGGGCAACCCGCCGAAATTCGCCGCACCCTCGAGGCGGCGGCCTACGAGCACTGCGTGGACGTGGGAGAGGCGGCGATCGGGCGCAGGAACTTCGCCTCGATCCTCGCGGGAGAGCCGGCGGTGTGGGGGCCCTATTCCCGCTGGTCCCCGTGATTCTGGCGCTGCTCTTCGGGTGTGACCCCTGCGATGCGGATTGTCACTTCGAGCGCGCCCGCGGGACCTTCGGCAAGGACGACGCGGCCACGCTCGCGGAGATTGCCCGGGTTGACGATCCGGTCGAACGGGACATGCTCCGGCTGCGCCTGGCGACCCTGGATCCTACCCGCGGCGGCTTCTTGTGTCGCGACGTGAGCACGGACTACGGCCGCGCCCGCTGTGAGCAGGTGGTGGGGCGCCCGCACCTGGGCGGCGAGCCCCGGTGACGGGCTTCGGGCTTCTGGCAGTGTTCGCGTCCTGCGCGGCGGAGCAGGGGACCCTCCTGATGCCCACCCACCCCGCCGACTGCGACGCGGAACCCGCGGCCGAGCTGCGCACCCTGTGTCTGGTCCAGGTCGCCGCCGACCGGGCGCGCGCGGGGGATGTCGAAGACGCGCGGACCGCGTGTTCCGGGGTGAGCGACGGGGTGTGGAAGGACGAGTGCCACTTTCGAAGCGGCGAGGAGCTCGCGCGCGCCGGGAGGATGAAGGAGGGATTGGAACTCTGTGCGAAGGCCGGACGTTTTCTGGGCTTCTGCTTCACCCACGCGGTCTGGAACGCCCCCCCTGACGAGGCACCGCTGGCCACCTGGGAGGCGCTCGCGGCGCCCTTCGAGGCCGAGGACGGCATCGCGAGTCTGCGCGCCCGGTGGTGGTTCAACCGCTACGTCGGCACGGGGCTTGCCGACTCCGCCGCGGCGATGGCGGCCCCCCCGGAAAGTGCCGCCGCCGCGCGCGGCGCCTGGGCGATCGAGGCCATCCGACTCTGCGACGGGGACATCTCCTGCGCCCACACCGGCTGGGGCAGCACCGCGCCGGCCGGGCCGGTGCTTGCTCCCGACCGCCGGGTGGGCCGTTACGACCTTCCGTTCCCCCTCACGGCCGAGCGCGCGCTGCCCAGCGTTCCGGGGTTTGCGGGCAGCCGACGGCTTTTGGGGGAGACCCCCGACGAGGACCTGACGATCGCGCTCCTGGAGGGCCTTTGGTTTCGCGAGAAGAGCGGCGCGAGCGCGTTCGTCGCGTGGCTCGACGACCCCCGGCCCCGGGTCCGGTACACCGCGTTGCGATGCTTCCGGAGCCTCCCGTCGCCCGAGGCGGAGGCGGTCCTCACCGGGATGCGCGGCGACCCGGATCCCATCGTGGCGGCCCACGTGGAGGACGCGCTGACCTTTCAGACCTGGAAGGGGAAGGGGAATCGGCCGAACTAGCGGCTACTTCCTCCCCGTCGCCAGCACCGTACTGAAGGCCGGCGCCCGTTGGTCCGAGTGGACGACTTCGCAGGTGACGTCGTGGAAGCCCGCCTCCCGGAGTACGGCACCGAGGTCGGCGAAGCCGAGGTGCTTGTGGCCGAGGCGATGGCGGACCCACTCGTGGGCGTGCGGCGCGAGATCGAGGACGGCGATCTGGCCGCCGCCGACGAGTGCATCGCGGCACCGGACAAGCGTCGGGATCGGGTCGTCCACGCAGTGCAGCGCCTGCGAGATGAGCACGAGGTCGACCTCCCGCTCGCCCAACGGGAGCGCTTCGAGCGTGCCCGGGCGACGCTCGATCCCCGGCGCGAGCCGGGCCAGCGCGGCCTCGTCGCGATCGATGGCGATGACGTGCCGCGCGCGCAGCGCCAGCAGCCCGGTCAGGTGCCCGGTCCCCACCCCGAGGTCGGCGATCCGGAGGGGCGGCAACAGCGCCAGGAGCAGCCGCGCGAGGGCTTCCCAGGAGCGACCCGGCAGGTAGTCGTTTCCCAGCCCTTCCGGGGTGGGCGCCGAACGTTCGGCCCGCACCCGCGCCAGCGCCAACGCGTCCCCCTCTGGGAGTGCGTCGGCCAGCAGCAGCTCGAAGAGGCGCTCCTGCCCGTCGGGACGGGCGGCGGCGTACCGGGTGTGCTGTCCGTCCCGGCGCGCCGTGACCAGGTTGACCGCCCGGAGCTGCGCCAGGTGGCCGCTGACGGTGCTCTGGCCGACACCGACGATCTCCTGCAGCTCGCCGACCGCCAACTCTTCGCGCGTGCACAACGCGAAGATGCGCAGGCGGGTGGGGTCGCCCAGGGTCCGGAACAGGTCGGCGCGGGACATCCCGGCGCAGCTATCACGGGTGACCAACCGCTACGGCGCCGCTGCCGCCGCGATCAGGTCGTCCCATCGATGCGCGCTGGCCCAGGAGGCCTGCGCATAGAGCGGGGGCATCCCCGCCGGCCAAGGCGAAAAGATCGAGAGGCCATGGCTGTTCTTCACCCGCCCGGCCTGATTGTAGTTCGCGACGATCACCCGCTCGGCGGCCGTGATCGCGCCCGCGAGAGCCGCATCTACCTCCTCGTCCTCGGTCAATCCCCCCATGCGCTCAAGGAGATTCACCAGGTCGTGCTCACGGCTGTGATCGCCGTCGTAGCCCTGCGCGTCAGCGGCCGCGGCGCTGACCAGCTCCGCCGCCACGCCGGACGCCATGACCGCGTCGGCGACGTCGTCCAGGGCCGCCGAAAGCGCCGGCAGCTCCGTGAGCGCCAGCACCGACTGGGTGGTGTCGCCGCTGTCGTAGAAACGCCGGGCGATGAGCTCTCCCAGCCCGGCACCATCCACGTCCGGATCCTCCGCAAGCTCGGTCAGGACGGTGTCGTACGGCCATCCGTCGGTGCCCTCGTAGTCCTGGCTCGCCACCATGAACGCGGCGTGGGGCGCCACGCTTGTCGCGACCTCCCACTGCTGCATCGTGCAGGCGTCGAAGCCGAAGAGGTCGAGTGGCCTGCCCAGCGCGGCGGCGGCGCCGGCGGCCACCTCGGTCAGGTCACCGGCCGCGACCGAGAGCATCGACCCGGAGGAATAGTCGTCCGAGATGCCCTTCTGCCACCCCTCGTCGGGCTCTTTCGGGGCGAAGGACCAGCCATCGCCGTGATCCCACAGCACCAGCGCCACCCGGTCGGCCGGAAAGGTGGCGAGGCCCCATTCCACGAAGTCGAGCACGCCGTCGACGCTCCCCGAGTCGACCTCGCCGAGCTCAGCCAGCACCGGCGAGCCGATCCGGCGGGGGTCGTCGTCAGCGGTGACCAGGTAGCGGCGCGCGCCCGACCAGTCGCCGTCGCCGCCAGCCTGCGCGGCGCTCCGATCCAGCTGAACGACGACGTTGACGCGGTCGCTGGAGCCCACGGCCTCCATCTCGTTGACGTCGCCCAGCGCCCAGCGCTCCAGGTCGTTGTCGCCGTTGAGGAACAGCAGGACGGTCCAGGTCGACTCGTCGGGGGTGCCGGTGTCGCCACCGGCGGCGCTGTCCGGGTCGGCGGCATCCTCGCGGGCGTCCGGCGGGGCCGCCGAATCGTCGGCACAAGCGAGGGCGAGCCAGAGGCGGAGCACCGCCCATCATAGCGCCGGGGCCTGGCACCCGTGCTACCCTGCCGCGCCATGCCGCTGACCTCCAACGCCTTTGCGATCGTGCACGCCACCGTGCTCACCATCAGCGGCCCGCCGTTGTCGGACACGTCGGTCGTCGTGGACGCCGGACGGATCGTACAGGTCGGCGGCGCCCTCCCGTCCGGCATCAAGACGCTGGACGCGACCGGCCAATTCCTGACGCCGGGCTTCATCGACATGCACAGCCACATGGGCGTGTACGCGTGGCCGGGCGGGAACGGCTCCAACGACGGGAACGAGGCGGTCGAGCCCTTCACCCCCCGAGTTCGTGCGCTCGACAGCTTCGACCCGGAGGACCCGGCGATTCCGCGTGCTCGTGCCGGCGGCATCACCACGATTCAGGTGCTGCCCGGGTCCGCCAACATGATGGGCGGCCAGGCGGCCGTATTGAAGCTGCGGCTCGCCCGCACCGTCGATCCGATGGTATTTGCCGAGGCGCCCCGCGCCATCAAGATGGCCTGCGGCGAAAATCCCAAGCGCGTCTACGGCAACGTCACTGACGATGACCAGGTCCAGACGCGGATGGGTGAGATCGCCATCCTACGCCAGGAGTTCATCCGTGCGCGGGAGTACGCGGCGGCGCGCGCGTCCAAGTCGCCGCCGCCCCAGGACCTCGACCTCGACGTCATCGCCGAGGTGCTGGCCGGCAAGGTGCGCGTGAACCTGCACTGTTACCGCAGCCACGACATCGCCGATTGGTTCCGGGTGGCCGACGAGTTCGGGTTCCGCATCGTGACCATCCACCACGCGCTGGAGGCCTACAAGGTGCGCGATCTCCTCGCCGCCCACGGCACGGGCATCGCCACCTGGCCGGACTGGTGGGGCTTCAAGCAGGAGGCCTTCGACGGGATTCCGGAGGGCGGGGCCCTCGTCTCGAACGTCGGCGTGCCGGTCGCGACCCATAGCGACTCGGCCAGCCACATCCAGCGCTTCAACATCGAGGCTGGAAAGATGGTGCGGTACGGCATGACGGAGGCCGACGCGCTGGAGAGCATCACGCTCGATCCGGCGCGCCTCCTTGGTGTCGACGCCTACGTGGGCAGCGTGGATGCGGGCAAACAGGCCGACCTGGCCCTGTGGGACAAACACCCCCTCGACGGCACCTCTCGATGTCAAAAGACCTGGGTTGACGGGGCACTGATCTACGATCGTGCAGTGGAGGGCACCCCCGATGGCCGTCGCTAGCCGCCGCCGGCTCCTCGCCGGGCTCGGCGCCCTTGCCGCCACGGCGGCCCTGCGGCCAGCCCACGCCGCCTTCCCCACGGAGGTGCGGACCTCGGGTGGTACGCTGACCTCCCCATTGGGGGCCTCAAATGCGGACCATCGCCCCACCAGCCGCGGCGGGTACATCGAGGGTGGTGAGCCCTCATTCACCCTCCGCAACGCGCGCATCCTCATCGGTGACGGGACGGAGGTGGCCGGCGGCATCCGGGTCGAACGCGGCGAGATCGTCGAGGTCGGCCCGGGCGTGACCAGCGGCGAGGATCTGTCCGGCGCGGTGGTGTTTCCGGGCTTCTTCGACGGGGGGAGCACCATCGGTCTGATGGAGATCGACCTCGAACCCGCAACCCACGACGAGAGCGAATCGGTGGACGCCGTCGTCACCGCCGCGCGCATCGAGGATGCCTACAACCCCGAAAGCGCCTTGCTGCCGGTCGCCAGACGCCAGGGCGTCCTCGGCGGACTCGTCCTGCCGACGGGGGGGCTCGTGAGCGGTCAGGGCGCCTGGATGCGCTTCGCGGGCGAGCGGGTCTCGGAGGCCACGATGCTCGGGGGTGCGGGCCTCGTCATCCATTTCGGCAACGGCGGCACGGGCGCCTTGCCGAACCAGCCGAAGTCGCGCATGGGCGTCGCGTTGAAGCTCCGTGAGCTGATCGAGGCGAACAAGGCCCCCGATCCACCGGATCCCAAGGCGAAGAAGAAGAAGAAGGGCGACGAGGACAAACCGGATGAGATCACCCGCAGCCAGAAAGCGTGGCACGCGGTGCGCGCGCGCCAGCTCAAGGTGATTCTGGAGGCAGACCGGGCCGACGACATCCTCAGCGCCATCGCCTTCGCCACGGAGTTCTCCCTGGACGCGGTGCTGGCCGGCTGCGCCGAGGGCCACCTCGTCGCCAACGACATCGCCGCCAGCGGGTTCACGGTGCTGCTCGCCGCGACGAGCACGCAACCGTCGGACTGGGAGACGCTCAACGCCGCCTACGAGAACCCGGCGCGCCTCCACGCGGCAGGCGTACGTTTCGTCTTTCGGGCCGGTGGGCCGCACAACCTTCGCGAGCTCCCGACCGAGGCGTGTATCGCCGTCGCCCATGGGCTGCCGTTCGGCGCCGCCATCGCGGCGGCGTGCGGGAATCATGCATCGCTCACCTGGCAGTTGCCGATCGGAGCCTTGAGTCTTGGACGACCGGCGACCCTCGTGATCGCCGACGGTGATCCGTTGCAGCCGCGCACGCGTATGCGCCGCGCATGGATCGCGGGTCGCGAGGTGAGCTTGCGTAGCCGGCAGAGCACGTTGTTCGAACGTTTCCGGACGCTCTGGTAGCATGCACGTCACGTGCGGACAGTTGCGACCCGAAGTCGATGCGCCGCGCGCTCCCCGCCATTGACGGTGTCGTCCGCCTGGCCGCCCGGGGCGGTGGCCCCTTTCGCGAGAGCGAGGCCGCGAATCGCCCGGCTTCGCCCTACGCGGCGAGCAAGCGCGCCGCCGAGCTGTTCTGCTACGCTGCGGGCCTCGCCGAGCCACGCCAGCCTTCGGGTGGCCAATGAGTGACCGGGGTGGTTGGCGAAGATGGAGTTTCGCGATGGGGTTGGGCGATACGTGGCGTCGCCCTAGCCCAGATCGGGCACCTGGACCCGATCTGCGGTAGACTCCGACGATGTTCGCCGTTCTCCTCCACGCGTGCACCGAAGCGGGCGTGCAGTCCTACAATACGGCGCCGACGGTCTCGATCGTCGCGCCGGTCGACGGCGATGTCGTCGACCCGGACACGCTCATCGAATTCTATGGGGTGGCCCGCGACGGGCAGGACGCCTCCGAGAAGCTGCAGATCACGTGGACCAGCAGCATCGACGGGGTCTTCGACACCGCACTCCCCGACCGAAATGGCGACCTCATCGTCGCCAAGAACGACCTCAGCGCGGGCGCCCACGTCATCACGCTGAGCGCCGTGGACAGCCGTGGGGATGCGGGTACTGTCAGCATCAGCCTCCAGGTCGGCGATTCGCAGAACGAGACCGGCGCGCCCAGCATCGTTATCGTCAGTCCCGATCCTGGCGAGCAGATCGGCGCCTCGACGCTCATCTCGATGCTCGCGACGGTCACCGACGACATCGATCCGCCGGAGTCCCTGATCGTCGAGGTGCTCGATGATCCGGATGGTGTGCTCTACACGGGGTACCCAGCCGCGGCCGGTACGTTGGAGGTGCCGTTCGCCGCCCATACGTTGGGGCTCCACACCCTGTACGTCAGCGCGCTGGACAGCGAAGGCAAGAAGGGAGTGGCGAGTGTCATCTACGAGGCCATCCAGGACCACGTTCCATTGGTGAACATCAAATCACCGGGCGACGGCGATTGGTTCGACACGGTGGATACGATCACCTTCCGGGGCAACGTAAGCGATGACACCACCGCCAACGAGCAGATCGTCGTCCAATGGACCAGTGATCCGCAGGGGGTGCTGAGCGGCGCGGCGCCAGACAGCAACGGCGACACCACCTTTGCCGGCGCGCTGCTGGGCGGCAGCCACGTCATCACGCTCACGGCGACCGACCTGGACGGGAACATCGGCCGTGACACGATGGTCGTCAACATCGACGATCCGCTGGCCCGCGACGACGACGGCGACGGCTACACCGAGTACGCCGGCGACTGTGACGATGCCGACGACACGCTGTCCCCCGGCGAAGTCGACATCTGTGACGGCATCGACCAGGATTGTGACGGCTACATCAACGATCCCTACTGGGACAGCTACGAGCCGAACGACACCATGGCCACCCGCTACAACCTCGGCAGTGTCGATGGCGGTGGGCTCTGGTCGGGTGATTCCGTCGAGTTGTCGGGGATGACATTCTCCTACGCCGGCGACGACGACTGGTTCTATTGGGAGGCCGACGACGAACTGTGGGACAACGTGGACGTGCAGGTGGTGGCCTCTGGCCTCAACGTTGCCGGTGACTACGTGATCGAGCTGTACGACGGCGGCGGGACCCTGTTGGCCAGCGACAGCGGCGACGGCGCGATCACCACGACGTTCACCAGCGATCAGTTCGAGACCGGCGACGACGACTTCATGGTCCACATCTACGCGTCCACCTGGCCCGCCAACTCCTGCTCGACCACCTGGAAGCTCAAGATCAAGAGCTGACGGCGCGATCTCGCAGGTGAGCGTAGAAGCCCCAGCCGTACTGTGCGGCGCTGAGCACGCTGAGCACCGTCGATTGCCACAACAGAACGATGCCGACCGTGTGGGCATCGATGGTGATGTCGATGAATGGGACGACGTCGCGGCTGCTGTAATGGAACAGCAAAAAACCCAACGCGGTGGATTGGAAGGCGGTCTTGAATTTGCCAAGACTGCCGGCCGAGATGACCAACCCTTCGGACAACGCAATCTGCCGGAGCGCGCCGATGATCAACTCCCGGGCCTCCAGCACGATCACGATCCACGCCGGTACCCAGCCCAGGGGGATCATCATCACCAGGGTGGCCAGCATCATCAGCTTGTCGGCGATCGGGTCCAAAAACGCGCCGGCTACGCTTTGGATGTCCCACTTTCTGGCCAGCCACCCGTCGACGACGTCGCCGATCATGGTGGTGACGAAGATGAGCATGGAGATGGCGGCCAGACGGGGCGACGGGGTCTCCCACAGCAACCACACCATCAGCGGCACGGCGGCGACACGACCCAGCGTCACCAGCATGGGCAGGTTGGTGTAGCCGGGGCGTCGGTACCAGGGGACGGTCACAGGGCGCGAGCCTACCGCGTCACCTTGCGGTTGTCCCGGAAGTGCTCGTACAGCCCGATGACCCGCGCCACGTAGGTGCGCGTCTCGTCGAAAGGGGGGATACCACCGAACTTCTCCACGTTTTTCGGTCCGGCGTTGTACGCCGCCAGCGCCCGTTCGTAGCTGCCGAACCGGGCCACCTGCCGGGCGAGGTAGGCGGCGCCGCCGGAGATTGATTCACGAGGATCGAACGGGTCTTTGACCCCAAGGCTCTTCGCCGTTGCGGGCATGATCTGCATCAGGCCCTTGGCGCCGGCGCGCGAGACCGCGCTGGGGTTCATCCGGCTCTCCGCCACGGCCACCGCCTTAAGCAGCTCGGCCGGAAGTCCCTCGGCTACGGCCGACTCCAAGAACCAGGCGTCAAAGGCGTCGAGATTGCCGATGCGGTCCAGCCTCGGCATGGCCACGCCATTGGGCAGGTAGCTCCCCGGCACCCCCTCGCTCCACCACTTTTCGAACCCGGCGTGATCGGGGGTGTCGGTGAGCACCACCGTTCCATCCGGCGCGGTGTAGGTGTAGAGGTCGCGCGCTGGGGCGGCGGCGCACAGGGCGAGAATCAGCATCACGGTGCGACAGTCTACCAGATCGGCTACCCGGCTCGCGATGTACCGCCCGCCCGCCCCCCGCGCCGACGATCCAGTGGTGGCGTACGAGATCATCGACGCTCACCCCTTCGCGACGCTCACGTCGGTAGGTCGGGGCGGGGACCCCGTGGCCAGCCACATTCCGGTGCTTCGCCAGGAAGATCACCTGCTCTTCCACGTCGCCCGTGCCAACCCCCAGGCGATGCTGGGCGGCGGGCGCGCGTTGGTGATCTTCAACGGGCCCGACGCTTACGTCTCACCGACCTGGTACGGCAGGCCCGCGGAGCACGTCCCCACCTGGAACTACGTTGCGGTGCACGTCTGGGGGCGGGTCGAGGCGCTCTCCGACCCGGAATCGGCTCTGGCGTTGAACCTCCTCGTGGAGCGCTTCGAGGCCAGCTGGACGGTGGGCGACGCCGTGCGCGATCGGCTGGTCGGCGCCATCGTCGGGTTTCGGCTGGTGCCAGACCGGATCGAGGCGAAGTTGAAGCTGTCCCAGAATCGTGACGAGCTCGATGCCGTGCGGGTTTCGGAGGTGCTGCGTCGGAACGAACCAGCGTTGGCCACCTGGATGTCGCGGGTGCTGCGGCGGGGGTGAGGGGGGGGGGGCACGGCCTGCCGCGCGGTGGCGCGGTGGTGTTGCAAGTCTGTCTGCTGCGGACTACTCTGTGGCCCCCGTGAGGCGCTCTTGGATTCCAAAGGTACCGTTCGTACGCCCGTGGCCGCTTGGCTGTTCCACTTCATCCCCCTCTTCAACATCATCTGGGCTTTCTACTACAAGTATATGAACTACGCGGAGCTCAAGGCCTATCTCGGCGACGACGACCTGAGCCCGGCGCTCTCGGCCTTCGTCTGGCCGTTCCTCACGTGCGGCCTGTACGGCTTCTACGAGCCCTTCAAGATGGGCGCGCTCATCCAGCGGGCGCAGGTGAAGGCGGGAATGACGGACGCGCAGAACCAGGGCGCGATGTTCCTGCTTTTCGCGTTCCTGTGCGGGTTCAACCGGTACAAGTACCAGGAAGAGCTGAACAGGGTCTGGCAGTCCTGATCGGCCGGCTGGCGGCGGCCGGCGCGGCTGGTCTCGTACTTGTCGGGCTCGCGTCGTTCGAGGTCCGGCTTTGCCCGTGGTGGTGGGCCACGGGTGTGCCGTGTCCCGGCTGCGGGGTCGTGCGCGCCTGTCTGGCGCTGGCGGCTGGGCACGTGCGCGTCGCGTGGGCCCTCAATCCGTTCGCCTTCGCAGTGGTGCCGGTGGGCATCGTCGAGCTTGCGTGGATGGTGGTGCCGCGTCTGCCCCGCTGGCGCTACCCTCCCTGGCTCGTGATCGTGGCCGCCGTCCTGCTTGTGGCGTTCTGGGCCGGGCGCCTGGCCACCGGCGCCCATCCGGACGGAATCGATCTGTCCCGCGGCGCGATCGGGCGTGCCTGGGCGTTCATCGCGCCCGCCTGAGCGGTTCCGGTGCCGGTGATTAGCTGTACGTGGTGACCGCCTCTCCCGACATCGACACGCTGCTGCGCGCCCGTTTCGGCCACACCGGGTTCCGTCCGGGGCAGCGCGAGATCGTGGAGTGGATCGCGACCGGTGGCGACGCGCTGGTGGTGATGCCCACCGGCGCGGGGAAGTCGTTGTGCTACCAGGTGCCGGCGTTGGCGCGGGGCGGCGTGTGCCTCGTCGTGTCTCCGCTCATCGCCTTGATGAAGGACCAGGTGGATGGCCTGCTGGCGCGGGGCGTGCGCGCGACGCTCATCAATTCGACGATCGACGTCTCCGAGCGCCGGGCGCGCATGATGGCGGTGCGGAGCGGGGAGATCGAGCTGGTCTACGTGGCGCCGGAACGCTTCACTCCGCGCTTCATCGACGAACTCGCCGGCTGCAACGTCCAACTCTTCGCCATCGACGAGGCGCACTGCCTCAGCCAGTGGGGTCACGACTTCCGCCCGGACTACCTGCGGTTGGGCGAGGTACGCAAGGCGATGGGCTGCCCGCGCACCGTCGCGCTGACCGCTACGGCCACACGCGAGGTGCAGGACGACATCCTCAAGGTGTTGGACCTCGGCGACGCCCGGCGCTTCGTGCGCGGCTTCGACCGCCCCAATCTGCGCATCGACCTGCTCAACGCGCGATCGCCCAAGGAAAAAGACACCCTTGTCGCGGCCCTGGCCAGCCCGGGGCCCTCGCTGGTGTATTGTGCCACACGCAAGAACGTCGAGCGGGCCTGCGCATCCATTCCGGGGGCGCAGATGTACCACGCGGGGTTGGAGGTCGCCGAACGACAAGCGGTGCAGGACCGGTTCATTCGTGGGAAGACGCCCATCGTGGTGGCGACCAATGCGTTCGGCATGGGGATCGACAAAGCCGATGTCCGCACCGTCGTCCACTATGACATGCCCGGTTCGATCGAGGCCTGGTACCAGGAGATCGGACGGGCCGGGCGCGACGGCAAGCCGGCCCGGGTCACGCTGATCTTCCGCGAGCAGGATCGCCGCATCCACGAGTTTTTCATTCACGGCAGCCACCCCCCCGCGGCCTGGGTCCACGTCGTATGGCAACAACTCAACGCTCGCTCGGACATCGGCAAAGGCCCCAGCCGGGGTCCGGTGCACGTGCCGCTCGCGCAATTGCAGTCGCACCTGCCCGACGAGGCCGACGAGCGTGCCGCACAGAGCTGCCTGTACGTGCTGCAACGCGAAGGGATGATCCGGCGGTTGGGGAGCACCGACCGGCCCGGCGTGGCGAGGCTGCTGAAGACCACCAGCGAAGGGGGCATTCGGGGTGCGGTCCTTCGATGGTTGAGCGCGCAGGACGGCGCCCAGGCGGGGGTGCCGGTCGTCCTCGATCGGCTCGCCGACGAGTTGGGGCTGGACCTCTCGGAGCTCATCGCTGGCTTCGCCACGTTGCGTGCACGGGGGATCATCGGCTGGGAGGAGCCCAGCCGTGCCGATGGCCTCGAACTCCTGAGGCCCGGCGAAGCGCTGGTTTTGACGGAAGCGACCGTCCGCGCGCGACGGGACCGGGAACTCAAGAAGCTTCAGGCGATGGTGGATTTGTCTCGGGCGGACTGTCGGCGCAGGTATATCCTTGAGTATTTCGGAGAGACCGTCCTGCCGGAGCGCTGTGGGAATTGCGACGCCTGCCGCAGCGGTAAGCGCTCGGGAAACGCCCCCCGGGCGCTGCGCCCCGACGAAGAGATCATCGTGCGCAAGGTGCTCGCCTGCGTCGCGCGGATGAAGGACGGCTACACCGGCTCCATGGTGGCCAAGGTTCTGACCGGGCAACGTGACAGCGTCTTGTCGGGCCTTGGACTCGACCGGCTGTCCACCTTCGGCATCTTGGCTTCGTTGGGGCAACGAGAGACCGAGGCGGTCATCGCCGAGCTTCTGCGGAGCGGAGCCCTGTCGCGAAAGGAGGTGACACGAAGCATCAATGGTCGCGACGCCCGCTACTCGGTGCTCGAGGTGAGCACCACCGGCAAGGCAGTGATGACCCAGACGGCGCTTGAGTTCAAGATGTGTTTTCCTCTCGCCGAGGCCGAGGTGGTCGCCCCCCTGGCCACGTCGCCCCCGCCTGGCGCTGCCGACCTGCTCGCCCACCTCCGGGACCTGCGCACGCGGGTGGCGCGCGCGTCGGATGTGCCGGCTTATGTCGTCGCGAGCGACCGTACGTTGGAGTCGATCGCAGCGTCGCGACCGGTGACCCGCGGCTCGATGTTGGCCATCCACGGCATGGGGCCGGAGCGTTTCCGGAAGTACGGTGAGCCGCTGCTCCAGGCGGTGCGCTCGTGGTGTGGCGGGGCGCAGGCGTAGGTGAGCGCCCGGCTGAATATCACGCTTGGACGTGCACGTTATGCATGTATGCTGGTGGTCGCGACACTGCTGGTCGGTCCGTTTTCCCCCGCGAGCCACGCCGAGAGGGTCGAGCCGTCGGCGTGTGCGGCGTCGCGGCAGTGAACCCTCGTTGCCCGTGGTCGGGCCGGAGCATAGTGGCCTGCTGGGGATTCCAAGTGGTGTTCGCACTCAGCTGGATTGCGTGGCTTTGCGGATGCACCGCGCCGGACGCCGATGTCCGGCGGCCGGAACCGGATGTCGACACCGGCCAACTCGGCCAGGACATCCTCACGACCGACCTCGCGCTTGACCTCGCCGCGCTCACCGGCCGGGCCACGATCACCGCGGCGCCGGCCGCGGGGCCTGGGTCGCTGCGCCTCGACGTGGGGGGCCTCACCATCAGCGGCGTCCGCGTCGATGGGGAGGACGTCGAGCCTTCGGTGGAGGGCGGGGTCCTCACGGTCACCGGCGAGGGGGACGTGCTCGACGTCGTGATCGACTACGCCTTCCCCGTTCGTACCCCGCGGACTTTCGACGGGTGGATGCCGGAACTCGGGGTCAGCTTCGTGTGGCCGTACTACTGCCAGAACCTCTTCCCGTGCGACCCTTCGATGGAGGACGGCGTCGTGTTCTCGATGGCCGTCACCGGGGTCGACGCGGGTCTGACGGCGATCTTCCCCACGACGACCGTGTCGGACGGCCCGGCGTACATGCCGGCGGTGGCGGTGGGCGACTACACGGAGCTCGCGGTCGGAACAACGCCCGCCGGTACCGCGATCAAGGCCTGGTACCTGCCGAGCGCCGGCGGCCCCCAGCCCGCCCGGCTCGGCACGGCCCACCTCGTCGACGTCTTTGCCTACTTCGAGACGGCCTATGGCCCCTACGCCTTCGGCCCCGAGTACGGCAGCGTCGAGGTGAACTGGGGCGCCGACTCCTGGGGCGGGATGGAGCACCACCCGTACTCCCACATCGGCACCTTCGACATGAACGACGAGGAGGTGCACGCGCACGAGGCGGGGCACGGCTGGTTCGGCGACGGCGTGCGGATCGCCTGCTGGGAGGACTTCGTCCTCTCGGAGGGGACGACCACCTACATCTCGGCACGCGCGATGGAGCAGGTGGGGGGCGACGACCTGTGGGCCTATTACGTGGATGACTTCCTCGAGCCTATCTGCCGCGGTCGCGACGTCAACACCATTGTGCTGCCGGCCACCTGCAACGAGATCGACTTCGTCAACGACGACCTCTGGTCGCTTGCCACCTACATGAAGGGGGCGTGCTTCTACGAGGACGTCGGCGATCTCATCGGCGCCGATGTGCTCGACGAGGTGATCGGCTCGTTCTACGTTGACCACGTCAACCAGACGTCCCGCATGAACACCATGATCGATGCCATCGAGGCGCGCACCGATCCAGCGGATCGGGACGCGCTCCTGACCCTCGTGGACGAGTGGCTCCTGACCGAGGCCTGCCCCACCGACTACGCCGAGCGGTGCCGGGCGCGCCAGCCCCGGTAGGGGAACGCCGCCGCGGGGCTTGCGGCGTGGCGCATCTGGTGCGACGTTACCTGCCATGCTCCTGCTTGCCGCCATCGCGACCTCCCTCGGCGCCGACTACGAGCGCGAGGTCCGCGACGGCATCACCTCGTTCAAGCGCTTCACGGACGGGGATCGACCGCAGAACATCTATGCGGTCCGGGTCGACCTGGCGGTCCCGAACGTGGGCCTGCACGCGTCGGCTGACCGGCGCGGCGACGAGTGGTACACCGACACCCTGAGCTTTGCGGAGGAGGTCGGCGCGATCGCCGCGATCAACGGCGACTGGTCGTGCACGACCTGCTCGGGCGACGACTACCTGGCCCCGCTGGGCCTGTCGATCTCGGGCGGGATGGTCTGGAACGACCACATCCAGACGGACGCGATCGGAAACCACTGGGGCTACCTCGCCTGCACCGTCGACAAGCGGTGCGATCTGGCACGCGCCGCGCCGCTGGGCGACGCAAGCATGGTCTTCAGCCCGCTCCAGACGCCTTCGGTCTACCCTTTGCGGTACGTCAACGCGATCGGCGCCAACGGCATCGTCCTCATCGACGACGGCGTGGCCCAGCGCGGCTGCTACGACACGAGCACCACCAACCCGCGGAGCGCGGCCTGCGTGGAGGCCGACGGCACGCACCTCTGGTTGGCGGTGGTCGACGGACGCGGGGCGGGCGGGGGCACTGGCATGAGCTGCGACGAGGTGCGCGAGCTCCTGCTCGGCGACCCGTTCCGCTGCTGGGACGCGGTGATGCTCGACGGTGGAGGCAGCTCCACGCTCGTGGTGGAGGACACCAGCGCCAGCGCGACCTGCAACCCGCGTGGTGCCGACGACCTTTGTGTCAAGAACAACCCCTCCGACGGCTCGCCGCGCACGGTGGCGAACCACCTCGCCGTCACCTGGGAGGACGCCGCCGACGCCCGCTGCGTGCTCGCCAACGGCCGTTGGTGCGAGGGGACGTCGTTTCACACGTGCGAAGGTGGGCGCTACCAGGGTGGTGGCGACTGCGCAGCCTACGGCCTCGGTTGCCAGGAGGACGGCGACTTCGCCTTCTGCGTCGACCCGCGTTGCCCCGAGGGGGACGGGCTCCGCGTGTACGGCTGCGTGGACGCGACGCAGATCGCGAGCTGCAACGACGGCCAGTACGGCGTGGGAGACTGCGCCGGCTTCGGTCTGGTGTGCGGGAGCGACGCGGCGGGCGCCGCCTGCATGGACGCCCGGTGCGCCGCCGGCCCGCACACCAGCTTCTGCCTCTCGGACACCACGTTGGCGACGTGCGCTGACGGGGTCTATGGCGAGTCCGCGTGCCTCGAGGGGGAGAGCTGTACGGACGGCGGGTGTGTGTCGCCCGACGGAGACACTGCCGCGACTCCCGAGGACACCGGCATCGACGAGCCCCTGGGCCTCCCCGGACGGCTGGTACGCCTGGATGCGCTAGGCTGCTCGCCCGGATGTGCCGCCGGTCCGCAGGGGACGGCCGGCGTCGTCGCCGTCGCATGCGCGGCCTTCGGACTGGTCCGAGCCCCACGACGGCGGCGCGGGAGGCTTTGACCGCATCCCCGGGCTGCGCATCCTGCCGAGTCGTGTCTATTCAGCCTGGACGAGGCCGATCATCGCCCGACAGGACTCGTCATCCAGCGTCGCGTCGCTGCCCGGCCGGCCCTCGTACTCGCAGTCGACGCGCAGTCGGTCCCCCCCGTTCACCGTGGTCGCGTCCGCCATGTCGATGGTCAGCGGGAGCTGCCAGCTCGTGTCCCACCGGGGAACGGCGCCGACACAGGCGGTAGTCGAGTTGCTCGCGTAGCCCACCGAGACGCCGACGGTCCGGCCGGCGTCCCCCATCTCAGGCTGGATCGCCCAGACGACATAGGCGTCCGAGGAGGTCCCGGGAACTTTCGTCACCATGGACTCGACGTGGCTCGAGCTGGCTGCCGGGATCAAGAAGGGCGGGTTCAGGTTGCCCGTTCCGTCGATGGTCTCCTGGTCGTAGTCGCCGAAGGTCACGAGCCAGGCCGGGCGCTCGACGACCGTCTCGTCCTCCCACCGGATCGAGATGGAGGTGTGGTCCGTCCATTCCAGCGTCTCGGCCAACTCGCCGGTGTCGGTGGGGTTCACGTGGTCGTAGTGGGCATGGTAGTGGAGCTTGTAGACCAGCACCGCGTCGCCGGGGATCTCGACCGCCGAGCCCGCCGGGGTCTCAAAGGGCTCACCCTCTGGAAGGAAGCCCCCGAGGATCTCCCCGTCGAAGCCGAAGCCCTCGTCGCAGTCGTACCAGTTCTCGCCGTGGTCCCGGGAGGACGCAGCGCCCACGAATGCCAAGCTCTCGCGGCCCTTGTCGAGCCGGAGTACCGCGCCTCGGAAGACCTGCTCGGCGTCGGGGTTGATCTGGATTCCGCTGAAGAACCGGCTGTCGATGCTGTTGCCGGGATCGACGATCACGCAGACCCAGTCGTCCCGGTGGCCGTCGTCGTCGTACTGGTCGATGGTCATGACGTACCCCTCGTCGAAGGGGTGTTCCGTCGCGGTGGCGAGCTCGTGGGGTGGAGCGGCGACCATGGGTTCGTCGGCGCGAGCGGATCCCTCTGGGGCGCCATCGGCCATCCAGGCGAGGATCGTCGCGATCTGCTCGTCGCTGATGCGGAGGTCGTTGGCGTAGGGCGGGTCGGGTTCGCAGGTCCCGGCGATCTCGCCGCCCGGGAAGGGCGGCATCTGGGTTCCCCACCCGGGAGGAGACTGGATCTTCGCCGCGATCTTCA
>SHYX01000023.1 GCA_009692585.1 Myxococcales bacterium | reverse complement strand
GCCCCCGTCAGCGGCGACTGCGACGACGCCGACGACACCATCAGCCCCGACGAGACCGAGGTGTGCGACTCGGTCGACAACGACTGCGACGGCACCATCGACACCTCGGGCGGCACCAGCCTCTGCTTCTCGGGCCCCCGCGAGTTCGACAACTGCAGCGGGTCCGGCGCGACGGGACCGACGCAGGCGCAATGCGACACCTCCTACGCCAGCACCACGCTCGACGGCGAAGTCACCGTGTCTGCGGGCATCCAGGCCTGGGAGGTGCCCACCGACGGCGACTACATCATCGAGGCCTGGGGCGCCCAGGCCTTCGCCGCCGAGCCGTCTCGCACCGGGGGACTGGGCGCCTACGCCACCGGCACCTTCACGCTCACCGCGGGAGACACGCTCTACATCATCGTCGGCCAGCGCGCGCCGACGACGAGCTACTACAACGGGGGCGGCGGCGGCGGCAGCTTCGTCGTGAACAGCTCTGGGAGCCCGTTGGTGGCCGCAGGCGGCGGCGGCGGTACCCGGCGGGAGGTGTCACAGAACGGCTGTGACGGGCGCTCGACCACCTACGCCGGCACCGCGTCCGGGGCGGCCACCACCCACTCCTGCGCCGCCAAGACCTCCGGCCTCGGCACCGGCGGCATCGTGTCCAGCGCCTCCTGGGGCTCGGGCGGCGCCGGGTTCAACGGGAACGGTACCGGCGAGATCAGCACCTACCCATCGTGGGGCGGCTACGGCGGCTACCGGTACTCGGCGGGCATGAACGGCGGGCTGGGCCACTCGGCGTGCTACCGCGGGGACGGTGGCTTCGGCGGCGGCGGCAGCGGGAACGGCTGCGCCGGCGGCGGTGGTGGTGGCGGCTACTCGGGCGGCGACGGCGGTCGTGTGGCCGGTGGCGGTGGGTCCTATGTCGACAGTTCTGGCTCCTCCACCTCGTCCACGTCGGGAGTGCAGACGGGAATGGGCGCGGTCACCATCGACATGTAGGCCGGCCCTGGCGCGTCCTGGACGGCACCGATGGCGACGACGGCGACGACGGCACGTTTCGCGACCTTTCGGAGACCGACAACGGCGGCGTGGCCGGGTTGGACGGCGGCGCCGGGTTCGGGCAGCGCCTTGCCGCTGGCGACCTCGATGGCGACGGCGTGGTCTACGTCCTGTTCCATGCCGCCGACGCGACAGAGGGCACCTGGATCGACGCCGAACGCGTCGCGCTCACGCGACGGGGGACCACGCCGGACGGCCGCTTCGCCGCGGGTCTGACGTTGAGAATGTCTCGGACGCCCCTCGTCACCTAGGTGGCCGCTACGTCCCGCGAGCGACTGCCCGACGCGCGACCGGATGACGAGGTTCTCCGATCCCGTCAGCAGCCATCGCCCCGGCGCCGCGTTGCTGTCGACCGCCACCTGCAGGGCACTCGGTTGACGTACGGGAGGTCGGGCCGGACGAGGCGGCAGAGGGTGGACTTGCCGCTCTGCCGGGGACCAGTGACGCACCACCGGATACCACTGCGCGATCCTACGGCATCGTGGGTTCGGCCGCGGGAGGGCCATTCGGGATCCTACTCTCGGCATGGATCGAAAATCAAATCTTCGTTTCCACCGGAGCCGCGTTCGGATGACGCGTGATTCACCGTGCGCGGCACGCGAGAGGAGCACCCGCGTCCCGCGGTCCCGCCGTCCCCCACCGGTGGACGATCGCCACCCCAAGTGTTAGCCCGCGGGTCCGCTCGATCCTGAGCGGTCGGTGACCGGCCCACGAGACTCCTCTCGAACCCCCCGGGCGCCGTACTTCGCACCTCAAGGAGCCAATAAAATGGCACGTTATCGTGGACCGCGGATGGCTCGTTGCCGCCGTGTGGGTGTGGTGCTTCCTGGTTTGACCACGGCGGCAACGCTGGACCGTGCAACCCCTCCAGGACAGCACGGCGCTCGCCGCAAGGGCAAGTCATCCGACTACAAAGACCGCCTGATCGAAAAGCAGAAGATGCGCTGGCACTACGGCATTCTGGAAAAGCAGTTCCGGAAGTACGTGGTGGAGGCCTCCCGTCGCAAAGGCCCAACCGGCCGCATCCTGGTCACGCTGCTTGAGTCCCGGCTCGACAACGTCATCTGGCGCCTCGGCCTCGCCGCGACAATTCCGGCGGCGCGTCAGCTCGTGGTGCATGGTCACATCACCGTCGACGGCGCGCGGGTCGATCGCCCCAGCTTCCACGTCAAGCCCAACCAGTCGGTCTCGGTACACGAAAAGTCGCGTGCCAAGCCCTTCATCCAGGCCGCCCTCGAAGTGGGTGCGACCCGCATCCGCCCCGGCTACCTCGACTTCAACCCGGCCACCGCCATCGGGAAGATCGTGACCGAGCCCCAGCGCGAGGACATGCCCCTCGAGTGTGATCCGCAGAAGATCGTCGAGTTCTACTCGCAGCAGATCTGAGCGACTCCTGCGCTCCGACGCCCGGCTTCGGCTGGGCGCCGTCGTTTTTGGCTACCGCGCCTCCGCGGTGTCCTTGTCCGCCGGGTCAAGCGCCGCGATCACGCTCAGCTCATGGTGAGCCGTGCGACCGGACAGGTCCTCGGCGTCCATGGTCACCAGCAGGGTCTCGCCGGCCAGCAGCTCCGGCGGGGTGTCGGCGTCCCCAGACTTCACGTCGGCGACGTCGAGCACGCCGAGCATTCCGGCGTAGGTGCCGCCACACCCGTCGTCATGGGGGACCAGCATGACCTTGAAGTTGCCGTAGCTGAGGCGCACGTCGCGCGCCGGCCAGGTGATCGCGTATTGCAGCCCGACGATCTGGCCCGCGTGGCGGACGTCGGCGGCGCCGAGGATGTGCCAGCCCCCCTGCGGGCCGTGGACCATGATCTGCTCGCTGCCTTCGGGCATCTCGACCCAGATGGGCCGGTCGAGATCGTCGAAGTCGCTGCTTCCCGCCATCACCGTGGCATCGACGTCGAGACACCCCACGGGCGCGGTGTCGGCGAGCTTGTCGGTTGGGACCGGGCACCCGACCAGCAGCAGCAGGAGGACGCTCACGGCCTGAGTGTAGCCGCCTTTTTCTGGGCGGAGTCACAGACCATCCGGACCACACCGGGAACGAGGCGCTGGGCAAGCGCCGAGCTCCACCCGTCGAAGCCGGGGATGATCTCGAAGCTGCCCTTCGCCATCCCGACGAGCATCGCCTCCGCCACGGCGGCGGCCGGAAGCGTCTTGACGTTTCCCGCGATCGCCTTGGTCTCGGCGGGTTTATACTGGTTCTCGAACGCGAGTTGCGGGGTGTCGGTGTCGGGCGGGAGGCACACGCTCACCTGGATGTGGTGCGGCCACATCTCGGCACGCAGGCACTGCGAAAAGCCACACAGCGCGAACTTCGTGGCCGAGTAGGCCGTGTATCCGTAGATACCGATGCAGCCGGCCATCGAGGAGACGTTCAGGATGTGGCCACCGCCGCGCGCCTGCATCGACGGAATCAACGCCTTGCAACAGTACACGGTGCCGAAGTAGTTGATATCCATCATCCAGCGGAACTGCTCGGTTGGCAGGTCGAGAAACCGGCCCGGCATCACCACGCCCGCGTTGTTGATGAGCATGTCGACCGGGTGAGCGGCCGCATGCGCGCCGAGCGTCTCGTGGACGGCCGCTTCGTTCGCGATGTCGAGGGCGAGCGCTTGGGCGTTGGGGCCCAACCGGGCGCGCGCCGCCTCGAGCACATCCGCGCGCCGTGCCACGATCGTGACGGTGGCGCCTACCCCGCAGAGCCGCTCGGCCGTTGCAAGGCCGATACCGCTGGAGCCGCCGGTGACGACGACGTGCTTGCCTTTGAAGTAGCGCTCGATGGACATGCCACGCTGCTAATCCGGCGGGGTAGAGGGTGGCCATGCAGGCGGAGCGCGGATGAACCAGGAGCTGCTCGCCTACATGGACCATGCGGCGGTGGCGGCCCGTCGCGCCGGGGAGCTGCTTCGCCAGCGTCCGACCGAGGTTCGCCACAAAGGTGCCATCGACCTGGTCACCGAGATCGACCTCGCCAGTGAACGTTGCATTCGGGAGATGCTCGCGCCACTGGGCATTCCCGTCCAGGGCGAGGAGGGCGGGGGTGACGACTCCGGCGACCGCTGGGTCGTGGACCCCTTGGACGGCACAACCAACTTCGTGCACGGGTATCCCCACTATTGCGTCAGTATCGCGCTCGTCCACGGTGGCGGCCCGGTCGTGGGCGTCATCTATGACCCGGTGCGCGACCAGCTGTACGAAGGGGCGGCGGGCTGTGGAGCGCGTCGGAATGGCGAGGTGTTGGCCGTCTCCGACACCCGCACCCTGGACGAAGCGCTCTGCGTCACCGGCTTTCCCTACGATCGCCGCGACCACGCCCACGTCTACCTTGCGTACGTCGACCGGGTGCTGCGCCACACCCAGGGGATGCGCCGCAGCGGCAGCGCGGCGATGGACATGGTCACCCTGGCCGCCGGGCAGGTGGACATCTTCTGGGAGTTCGGACTCAAGGCGTGGGACACTGCCGCCGGCCAGCTCCTCGTCGTCGAGGCGGGTGGCATCGTGTCGCGGCTGTCGGGTACCCCACACCGGCCAGGGGCGCCGAGCGTGCTGGCGACCAACCCCTGGCTCCACGACGCGGTGGTCGCCCTGTTCGCCGACCTCGCGTCCGGGGACCGGAGCGCGTGATAGCCACCCATGCCGCCCGCGGTAGGGGGAGAGGCCGGCAACGCCTTTCCGCCCAGTACATGTTAGCCGAACGCCATGGCGGTGGTTGTCGGCATCGATCTGGGGACGAGCAACTCCTGCGTCGCGGCGATTCGTGACGGTGAGGTGGTCGTGTTCGCGGACCCCGAGGGGCGTCGGACGCAGCCCTCGGTGGTCGCCTTCGGCTACGGAAAGAGCGCGGTTGTCGGCTGGAAGGCCCGTCGTCAGCTGATGTACGCGCCGGAGAGCACCGTGGTCAGCGCCAAGCGCCTCATCGGGAGGCGCGCCGGTTCGGAGGAGGTGCAAAAGATGAAGGCGCAGAGTGCCTTCGGCATCACCGAAGGCGAGAACGGGGACGTTCGCATCCGCGTCCAGGGAAAGCTCTTTTCCCCAACAGAGATCAGCGCGCACGTCCTGGTGCACATGAAGCGGATCGCCGAGCAGGCCCTCGGCGAAACCGTTGAAAAGGCGGTGATCACCGTGCCCGCGTACTTCAACGACAGCCAACGCCAGGCCACGCGTGACGCCGCCACGATGGCGGGCCTGGACTGCCTGCGCATTCTCAACGAGCCGACGGCCGCAGCCCTTGCCTACGGCTTCAAGCAGGGAAAACGCCAGCATGTCGCGGTGTACGACCTCGGCGGGGGCACCTTCGACATCTCGATTCTCCGCATCGACGGTGACTTCTTCGAGGTCGTCGCGACAGCGGGCGACACGTTCCTGGGCGGCGACGACTTCGACTACCGCGCCGCGGACGAGTTCATGCGCCTGTTCTGCACCCAGCACGCGCTGGACCTCGCGGCCAACCGCACCGTCCGGATGAAGCTGCGCGAAGCGGCGGAGAGCGCCAAGGTGGCGCTGTGCTCGGGCGACGAGGTCGAGGTCACGGTTCCCGCGTTGTACCGGTCCCCCGACGGCAAGGAGTACGACTTCTCGACCACGCTCGACCGCTTCACGTACGCGCAGTGGGTGCTGCCGCTGGTGCAGCGCACGCTCGACGTTTGCGAAGACGCGTTGAAGGCGGCGAATATGTCACCGCGCCAGATCGACCACGCGCTCCTCGTCGGCGGCATGACGCGGTTCCCGCTGGTGCGCGACTCGGTGGGGGAATTCTTCGGGAAGCCGGCCAACGCGAGCCTGAACCCCGACGAGGTCGTGGCCATTGGCGCAGCTATTCAGGCCTATAACCTTACGAATGATGCCGAGGCCGGCAGCTCCGTGCTGCTGGACGTCACGCCGCAGTCGTTGGGCATCCGCACCGTGGGGGGCTTCTGCGAGACGCTGATCCCGCGCAACACCGCCATTCCCACCGAATCCGCCAAGGTCTTCCACACCGCGTTCGACGCCCAGACCGAGGTCCGCATCTCCGCTTACCAGGGAGAAAGCCGACTTTCGGATGACAACGAACTTCTCGGGGAATTTGTCCTCAAAGGCCTGCCTCCCAAGCCACGGGGCCAGATCAAGGTGCGTGTCACCTTCGAGATCGACAACGACGGCATCGTGCACGTGCGCGCGCTCGACAACGCCAACGGCGCCGAGCAGGCCATCCGGATCGAAGCCCGCTCCGGGGCGACCCCGGACGAGCTTCGCTCCGCTCGCTTCGACGACATCGAGTTCTAGGGTAGGATGTCGGAATGGACCCGCGCCTTCGCCTCCGCTTCGAGATCGAGACCATGCACGAGCTGCTACCGCAGCTGGACTACTACCAGCTTCTCGGCGTGAAGTTCGGCTGTCCCCAAGGCGAGGTCGATTCGGCGTTCCGCACCGAGGGACGGCGCCTGCACCCGGACCGGACACTCGCGGGTGCGCCGCCAGAGTTCCGTGGCACCGCCAACACCGTGTTCAAAGCGGTCAACGACGCCTACCGTGTGCTCCGCGATCCCGATGCCCGCGCCCACTACGACCACGAACTCCGAACCGGCAGGCTGCGGATGGACACCGAGGCACGCAAAGTGGCGGAGGCCGAGGCCGCCGCCCGCAACGACCCGAACAAGGCGGCTCGCACCGAAAAGGGCGGCAAATTCTGGAAGCTGGCCCTCCAGGGGCTGGCCGAGAAGGACTACAACGGCGCCAGCATGAACATCCAATTCGCGCTGTCCTTCGAACCCGACAACGAGGTCTTCAAGGAGCATCTGGCCAAGGCGAAGGCCGGAAAGGAAGAGGTAAAAAAGGAAAAGTCCACCGCAAATGCTTATAAGATTCGCCTCTAGCCCGTGACGATTTTCGCGCCGGCCTCGGTCGGGGATGGGCTCGACCGCCTCACCATCCTCGCGCACAAGCGCGCGCGCGCGGTCGGGGCGCCTGCCGACAACGTCAGCCGCGAGTTGGCCGCGCTCCTCGCCGCGTGGACGGACGCCGGCCTGCCCACGCCAGAGTCAGTGCCCGAGTTCGGCGCGCTCGACCAGGTGAATCGTCAGCTGTGGGCCACGGAAGACCGGCTTCGCGCGGCCGAGGCCGCCGGCCAGTTCGGGCCGGGCTTCGTGGAGGAGGCGCGCGCGGTCTACCGCCTCAACGACCGCCGGGCGGCGATCAAGCGTGCGGTGAACATTCGCTACGGAAGCGCGCTGGTCGAGGAGAAGCTCCACCCGCATTACGAGACCGGCAATGGCTGAGCTGACGCACGTGAGCGCGAGCGGGGATGCCCGCATGGTCGAAGTCGGCGACAAGCCCGTCACCCAGCGGGAGGCGGTCGCGGAGGGTCGGGTGCGCATGTCCGCCGCCGCCCTCGCCGCCGTCGTCGAGCGCACCGCGCGCAAGGGCGACGTGCTGTCGATCGCCCAACTCGCGGGCATTGGGGGCGCCAAGCGCACCGGAGAGTTGATCCCGCTCTGCCACCCGCTCCCGCTCGACGGCGTCGACGTGCGGCTCGAGGTGGACGACGGCAGCGTGCGGATCGAGGCTTCGGTGCGGTGCACGGGGCGCACTGGGGTCGAGATGGAAGCGTTGACCGCGGTGGCCGTGGCGGCGCTGACGGTGATCGACATGCTCAAGGCGCTCGACCGGGGCATGGTCATCGAAGGGGTACGTCTGCTACAGAAGTCGGGCGGCCGATCGGGCACCTGGCGTGCGCCATGATCGTGGTCGCCCTGTTCGGGTGCCCCGGTGCGACCGACCCCGTCGAGGCCACCCCGGCCACCGAGGGGTGCGAGGCATGCGAGGGCGACTGTCTCACGACGTTCACGTCGGCGACCTCGGCACAGCACGACACCGGCGACCTCACCTACGTTGACGAACCGCCGACGTCGGGCGATCACCATCCGTGCTGGGCGAGCTGGGGCGTCCACACCGAGGCCGTCCCGGCCGAGAATTGGGTGCACAACCTTGAGCATGGTGGCATCGTGTTCCTCTACGACTGCCCCGGTGGTTGCGACGACGACCTGGCCGAGCTGACAACCTACGTCTCCGGCCTGACGTTGGGCCGGGCGGTGCTGACCGCGTACGCGCCGTCTGTCGCCCAGTTCACTGCGGTTGCGTGGGAACACAAACTCGAATTGGCATGCTTCGACCAACCGAGCCTGGCGGCCTTCTTCGACGAGCACGTAGGCAAGAGCCCGGAAGACGTGCTCAGCGAGCCATCCGCAGCCTGCATGTAGCGAGCGCACCGGGCGTCAGGGGGCCTTCTTCCCATCCCCGCATGAGCCGGCTACGTCGGGAGGATGAACTCCCTGAAGGATGCACTGAAGGGCGCGCTGGCGCCCGCCGCCTCGGAGACGACGCTGGTGGCGCGAGAATCGGGCGCCCCTCTCGGCGTCAGCGCCCTCCCGCGACCAGAGGACGGCGAGTGGGAACGGCTTCTCTCGGCGGCGGGCGTACGAATCGACCGCGGGGCGCCGGTCGCGTCGTGGGTCCAACGCACGGCCGGAGCGGTGCGGGCGCTGGAGGCCGGCGGCCGCAAGCATGACGCCCGCGCGCTCATTCAGGCCCGGGACGAGTTCGTCCGCCGGCGGGAAAAGAGGGCCTGGGAGGCGGTGAAGGGCAGGTTCGAAGAGCTGGGATTGCCCGAGAAGACCTACCGCGCGCTGAAGCAGGAGGGCGCCGACGTGGAGAAGGTGTTGGCCAGGCTGTCCACGCGCCGGGCGGAAGAGTGGCGCGGCATGGCCGGTGCCCGGCTCCGGGACATCCTCCTGGAGCGTCCTTGACACGTCCAGGTGGCATGGGGAGCTGCGAAGGGGGGAGAGGCCGCCGGGACGGTCCGGGGCGCGAACCCTTCCCTCCCCGTGCCGGGTTCGTGTACACTGGCAGCCCCGCGGAGCGGAGCATGCACAGGCGTCGTGGTGTAACCCTCGTCGAGATCGCCATCGTCATCGCCATCATCGGCATCCTCGCCGCCATCGGCGCCGGCATGCTCACCGAGACCATGCCCAAGTGGCGTACCCGCCGCGCCGCGCTCGACTTCGCGGCTGCGGTGAACCAGTCGCGCGCGATGGCCATCGCCGATTCCGTGCAGTACCGGATCCACATCATCACCACCGACAGTGACGCCGCCTCGGGAGACAACGAGGGGGAGTACTCGGTCGAAAAGGGCGACCTCGCCGCCGCCTCCACCGCGTGGGACGTCCTCCCGGTCGACATGAGCGGCGTCGACACCCTGAACGGCGAGGGGTACGTCAACATTGGGACAGGCCAGGAAGACAGCCTGCCCTGGGTCAGCCTCGAGACGCCCGCCGCGGCGCTGGCCGGGGCCGACGGCTACGCCGACAGCATCGTCTTCAACCCCCGCGGCCAGCTCGACAATCCGGCCACGGACTTCGGCTGCGACACCAACGGGAGCGGCGCGACCGGGTTCATCTGCGTGACCTTCGTCAACACCAAGGCCGCCGCCGGTGGGACTGAGGATCGTTGGATCGTGGCGATCTCGCGCGCAGGGATGGCGAGGATGTTCCACGGTGAGGAGGAGGCCGTGGGTTCGGCGTCGGGTTCGGCGATCACCTCGACTCCAGGCGCGACCTCCAGCGGGTACGCCGGCGGCTCGTAGGCCATGGACTCTACATACGATGAACTCCCCGCCGGCGCGGCCGAGCCTCCCGGAGGCGGGGCGCAGATGGCCGTCAGTGTCGCTTTCGACATCGAGCGGGGCATCCGCAACGGCGTTCACGCCATACGACGCAATTTCTGGGTGGTCCTGGGCGGCGGCCTGCTGAAGTCGTGCAGCGAGGGCGGTGGCAGCGGCGGGAACAGCGTTTCGCCCGACGACATCGAGACCCTCAAGAAGCTGGCCGACGGTTCGTTCGACCCGAGCAGGATCTCGCTCGGGTCGAACATGGGACCGCCCGTGGGCCCGTGGATCGCGGACGAACTCCCTTTCGATCCCGCCATTCTCTTCGGCGGGCTTGGAATGGGATTGATGGTGGCGGTGGTGGCGCTGGTGGTCGTCCTGGTGTTGCTCATTCTCGCGCTCAACGCGTGGATCACGCCGGGCTGGATCCGGCTCCATCAGGAGATCCTGCGCGACGGCACGGGGCGATTCGGTACGCTCTTCGGGGCGGGGGACGTCTTCTTGCGTTCGCTGGGGTGGGGGCTGCTGTCCGGACTCCTGGGTCTCGCAACCATCGTCATCGCCGCCCTCCCGCTGGGCGCGTTGTTCTTCGTCGACGAGCCCTCGATGATGCTCCTGGTGGGCGCCGCGTGCGGGCTCTGGGCGGTCGGAGTGGTGGTGGCGTCGATCTGGATGCGCTTGTGCCTCGCCTTCGTGCCGCACATCATCGCGCTCGAAGGCCAGGGGATCATGGCGGCCATCGATCGGTCGGTGGCGCTGACGCGGGGCGGGCGCGCCTGGCTGCTCCTGTACATGGCGCTGCTCAGTTTCCTGGGCCTCCTGGCGACGCTGCCGGGCTACTGCCTGTGCTGCGTGGGGGTGCTCATCACCCGCCCACTGGGCGTGATGCTCCGGGACTTCGGCTACACCGAGGGCTTCTTGCGCCTGACCCGCCCACCCACCGAGGTTGCCGGGTGGGCATCTGAGCGCTGGGAAGATTAGGCCACGACCGGTACCGGCTCAACGCGGTTGACCATGCCCAGCAGCTCGCCGAGCCGTTCACCGGACAACGACTCCTCCTTGAGCAGGGCGGCGGCCATGGCCTCCAGCACCTCTCGGTTCAACGCGAGCAGCGTGCGCGCGCGCGCCTGGGCTCCCTCGATGAGCGAGCGGATCTCGGTGTCGATGAGCCGCGAGGTGTCCTCGCTCCGCTCGTTGTCGATGTGCCGGGAGCTCATTCCGAAGGGGCTGCGGCGCTCGCTGGAGTAGTTGATGGGACCGAGCACCGCGGACATCCCGTACTCGGTGACCATGCGCCGCGCGAGGTCGGTGGCCTGTTGGATGTCGTTGGCGGCCCCGTTGTTGTGCTCGCCAAAAATCAGTTCCTCGGCGCAGCGCCCGCCGAACGACATCGTCATCATCGCGAGCAGCTGGGCGCGCGAGTGGGTGTAGCGTTCTTCCGGGTCGCGGAAGCTGGTGTACCCGAGCGCGCCGATGCCGCGAGGGATGATGGTCACCTTCTGCACCTGAGGCGCGCCGGGCGTGCCCGCCGCGACGATGGCGTGCCCGGCTTCGTGGATGGCCGTGGAGTGACGTTCTTCCTCCGAGAGCCTCCGGCTGCGGCGCTCGAGCCCCATCGAGATCCGCTCTACTGCGTCTTCGATCTCGATCTGACCGACCTGATCCTTGTTGCGGCGGGCGGCAAGGAGGGCCGCCTCGTTGAGCGCGGTGCCCAGGTCAGCGCCGACGAACCCGGGCGTGACCTGCGCGATCCGCTTGAGGTCCACTTCCGGAGCCAGCGCCAGCTTGGCCGCGTGGACGCGCAGGATCGCCTCGCGACCGCGCACGTCGGGGCGATCGACGAGCACCTGGCGATCGAAGCGCCCCGGGCGAAGGAGCGCCGCATCGAGGGTGTCGGGCCGGTTGGTGGCCGCCATCAGGATGATGCCCTTGCGCCCGTCGAAGCCGTCCATCTCGACCAGCAGCTGGTTGAGCGTCTGGTCGCGCTCGCCCTCGCCCCCGCCGGGAACGCCGGCCATCCGCGCCTTGCCGATGGCGTCGATCTCGTCGATGAACACGATGGTGGGCGCGCGCTCGGCCGCCTGCTTGAAGAGATCGCGTACGCGCGCCGCGCCGACGCCGACGTACAACTCCATGAAGTCCGAGCCGGACAGCGAGAAGAAGGGCACGCCGGCCTCGCCAGCGACGGCGCGCGCCAGCAGGGTCTTGCCGGTGCCCGGCGGCCCGACCAGGAGCACACCTTTGGGGATCTTGCCGCCCAGGCGAGTGAAACGTTCGGGCGTCTTGAGGAACTGCACGAGCTCGTTGAGTTCCTCCTCGGCCTCGTCGATGCCGGCGACGTCCTTGAAGGTCACGCCTGTCCCTTCCTCCGGCGCCAGCTTCGCCTGTGACCGCGCGATCCGCGCTGCGTTCGGCGCGTCGGTCTGGGGCCGGAGCGTGTTGAACATCATGAACCCCATTGCGAGCAGCAAGAGCAGGGTCAGCGGCATCGCCTCCCCGCAGTTGCCCGCCTGGGTGGCGCCATAGGGGACCTTGGCGGTACGCAACGCCTGGACCACCGCGTCGTCGTTCGCCACCACCACGGCGCTGATGCGCCGGGCCGCCTGACCCGGCCGCTCAGGGGGGAGGGTGACCTCCACGCGGGTGCTGCCGTCGAAGGTGGCCTTCTGGACCTGACCGCTCTCGATCAGCTGGATGAGCTCCGTCTGTGTCTTTTCCTCGCCGGAGTTCATCTTCGCCCATAAAAAAGCGAAAGCGAGGGCGAGGAGGAGGCCGATGACGAGGCCATTCGCGAGGTTGATACGCACGGCTTAGCGATACGCACGGCGACGGGGCCGGACAAGCACAAGACCCGCCACGGCGCCGAACAACGACAGCCCGAGACCAGCCGTCGCGCACCCGCCGGCCTTCGCCTCGCCGGTATCCTGCCCGGTTCCCTCGGTGGACCGCGAGGGCTGGAAGTGGCAGGCGCCGTCGACCTCGTCGGCCTCCCCGTCGTCCACCAGGCCATCGCAGTCGTTGTCGTAGCCGTCGCAGTACTCCCGCGCGCCGGTGAACACCCAGGGATCCTCGTCATCGCAGTCGTTCTGCGACAGGTCCGGCTCCACGTCCTTGAAGCTGTCGCGATCGTCGTCGACCGCGGGGCCCCCTTCGTCCACCGTGCCGTTGCAGTCGTTGTCACGACCGTCGACGATCTCGACCCCGGTGAGGCTCACCAGCGGGTCGGTGTCATCGCAGTCGCCTTCGAGCTCGTTCCACCCGTCGCCGTCGTCATCGTAGGCCTCGGTGCCCTCGTCGATGAGCGCGTCGCAGTCGTCGTCGCGGAGGTTGTGCACCTCCTCGGCGTCGGGGCCGACGAGGGGGTCGTTGTCGTCGCAGTCGCCGATCCCGCCGCACTCGGCGCCCGCTTCGCTGCAGCCGTCCTCGTCGTCGTCGTCGTTGACGCTGTCGTCCCCCAGTTCGTCGATCTCCCCGTCACAGTCGTTGTCGAGCCCGTCGCCGACGAACTCGTTGCGGGAGGGGTTGGTGTCGAGGTCGCCGTCGTCACAGTCCCCGCCGCACGCCGGCCACCCGTCGAAGTCGTCGTCCCACGAGGCCGGACCCAGCGAGTTCTCGCAACTGTTGCCCACGACACGGATGGCGGCGGTGCCGAGCGCCTCCGAATTGCTGACGAAGCTGAGGACCCCGTCCACGGCCGCCGAGGAGGGCACCCGCCAGCCGATCGACACCTCGGCGGCGCGCCCCGCCAGCACGGTCAAGGGCGGGAGCGTCCGCGACTCCATGCCGTCGCCGACGATCTGGATGTCCGCCACGGTCACGGGGACGATCCCGCAGTTGGTCAGGATGACCGCCGTGCTGAAGTCCCCGCCGACGTTGCGGGGCCCGAAATCTATATAATCAGGGTATATCCTGCCACAGGCGTAATCCGACAGGCCGCGGAGCTGCACGCGCCAGATGGCCCACTCACGGGTCTCGTCTCCCGGAAGCGCCGCCACCTCCGACGAGGTGTTGTCGTTGGACCAGATGGTCAAGAGCGCTTCGTAGTAGCCCTTGACCGTGGGGGCGAAGACCACTTGCAGCGGGAGGGTGTCGTCGTCGCTGTCGTCGGTGTACTTCGCGAGATCGCGGCAGTCGAAAATGCCGTCGGCGTCGGCGTCGCAGGCGTCGGCCCACGTCGAATCGTCGACCAGGAACGCCGGGGAGACCGCACCTTCGGGCACGGTCACGTCTTCGGCCTCGATCTCGAAGATGCGGACCTGTGAGCCCTTGGAGAACAGCGGCACGGTGAACACCTGCCGATCGTTGACCGCAACCGCGCCGGCATCGACGTAGGAGAAGCCGTCGAGCACCCGGTCGGCGGCGGTCAGATGGTCCTCACCGTCGCAAGCAAAAAAGACCGCGGTCGCAAGCAGGAGCATCGGGCGCATTGGGGACGCATTGTACGCCCAACCGCGCTCGGCCTCAAGCGCGGCGCGTGGCCTGATCCAGCGTGTCCTTCGTCTTTCGATAGAGAAAGCGTGCCTGCTGCCAGTTGTCACCGATGCAGACCAGCCCCAGCTTTCCGAACTCTGACAACGCGCCGATGAGGTGGAAGACCACCCCTCGCTCCGAGCTGGAGTGGAAGTGAAGCTCGTTGAGCACCGCGAGGTCGACGAGATCGGCGGGGCCAAGCCCCTTGTACGCGTCGCTCTGGAGGCTGTCCGAGGCATAGTAGTACTTGGGGCGCCCGGTCTGACTGTAGAACAGGCCGTCGTCGGTGCTGTAGTTGCCATCGGTCAAAAAGCGCAGGGTGAGGAAGGGGTGCGTCGTTCCGCCCTTGCGGAGGTTCACCTCGATGGCATGGTGCTGCCACACCCCGTTCTCTTTGACCGACACGAAATCGGTGGCGAAGCGGCCGATGACGCCGCGCGCGGCCAGGGCTTCGGCCACGCGGAGCCCTGACTCCTGGATCTGGAGCCGGTATTCGTCGTCCGCCGGGAAGGTGCACCCCAGGAAGACCTGCCCGCTGGGGCCCCCGAGGAGCTGATCGTGGGTGGAGATGGACATGGCCTCGCCGCGCGCGTTGACCCGGTTCTGGGACGAGGGCGACCGCTTCTCCGCGCCCTCGACGAAGCTCTCCACGACCCCCTGCATCTCCCGGAACTTGGCGTGGTAGCGTTCCCAGTGTTCGCCCGGAGCCTCGAAGCGCAACGTCGGCAGGCGATCGTGGATCCAACCGCGCAGGTCGGCGCCTTTGAGCCCGTCGGCACCGTCGTAGTAGAAGAGCGCGTTGCCCTCGCCGGAGAATCCGTCGTTGAGCTTGACCACCGCTCGTCGCATCGTCGGCGTGCGCTCACGGAGCACCGCCAACGCCTCGGTCACGTCGTTCCCATCGCGTAGATCTTCGAAGCCGTCGGGGAAGAGGACCCCTGAGTCGCGGAAGACCTTGCGGCACCCGGACTTGGTGCCCAGGTGGTACAGCGCTGGGTCGTTGGCGTACAGCGGAATACCGAGCCGGACCGCCAACGATCGCTCCAACCCCGAGCTGTTGAAGCACACCAGGTGGGCCAGCGAGACGTCGGGGATCGCCGCGCGGATCCGCTCGATCAGCCGCGGGCGGGCCAGCACCTTGGCGGTCAGCGGCGTCTTGCTGGCATCCGAGCAATGGAGGAGCAGCAGGCGCTCGCGCGCATGCGAAGAGGGCACCCCGGTCAGCAGGTGCAGGAAGTAGTCGACGACGATGGGGTCGAGTTGTTGGGACGTGACGAAGATCACCCGCGTGCGTGGCCGACGCAGGAGCATCAACATGTAGAGCATGCGCTCTTCGTAGTGGTGCACGCCGGTGACCTTGGCCAGCTCTTCGGGGTCCAACGAGAGGCTGGGGACGACCACGACGGTCTGCTCCTGGGTGCGGCGAGAGGTCACCTTCCCGAACAGGATGGGCAGCTGCGCCTGGAGCGAGGCGAACGCGGTGATCTCTTCTGCGGAGCCGGGCAACATCGGGACGAGCATAGCAGACGCCGGCGTCAGGACGCACCGCGGCCGGTGAGCACGGCCGGCACGGTGAGCACGATGAGTCGGGCATCGAGAAACAACGACCAGGTGTCGATGTACTCGAGGTCCAAGCGCATCCAGCCGTCGAAGTCGACCTTGTTGCGGCCGCTGACCTGCCAGATGCAGGTGAGTCCCGGGCGCATGGACAACCGTCGCATCTGCCAACGCTCGTAGCGCGCCACTTCGGCGGGCAGGGGCGGCCGGGGCCCGACCACGCTCATCTCCCCGCGGAGCACGTTCCACAATTGGGGCAATTCGTCGATGCTGGTCTTGCGGAGGATGGCGCCGACCCTGGTGACCCGGGGGTCGCTGCGCATCTTGAACACCGGGCCGCTCATCTCGTTTTCAGCCAAGAGCGAGGCTTTCTGGGCCTCGGCGTCCACCACCATCGACCGGAACTTCAGCATGGGGAAGGTACGCCCGAAAAGCCCACTCCGCTCCTGCACGAAGAGAACCGGTCCGCGATCTTCGAGCTTGATGGCGACCGCCGCCAGCAGCATGGCCGGCCAGAGAACCAGGAGCCCCAAGACCGCCAACAGGACGTCCGCCGCTCGCTTCACCAGGAGCGCCGTGCCGTCCGACGGCACCGACGAAAACGACAGCACACTCCAGCCGCCGAGATCGTTGACGTCGGCACGCGCGATCGACAGGCCGAGGAAGTTCGCGTCCATCGAGAAGGTGACGCCTACCTCCTCACAGCGGTCGGCGACGAAACGAAGCGTGCCGGTATCCCACGCACGGCCGGTCATGAAGACCTGGGCGATCCGCTCGTCCTCGATGATCTGGGTCAACTGGGGGAGTCGGCCGAGCACCTTCACGCCGTGAACACTGGTGACGTCTTCGTCCTGCGGTACGATGACGCCCGCCACCCGAAGCCCCCATTGCGGGTGGCGGAGCACGGTGTCGACGAAGGGGGAGGCCTCCAGCGCGCCGCCGACGACCAGGATGTTCCACGTCGGCTGACGCCGCCGGGCGCGACGCACCTCGCCACGCCGGGCCAAAAAGAGGCTGACCACGCTGACGATCGCAAAGCCGAGCAGGAAGGAGCGCGAGGTCGGCACCGCTGGCGGGAAGACGAACAACACCGCGACCAGGAGGCCGAACCCCACCGCGACCGCACTGGCGATGCGCAACAGGAGGATGTCAGCGCGCAGGCGGCGGAAGTCGTCGTACAGCCGATGCTGGGAGAGGCTGAAGAGCCACAGCGGTACCACCGCAAACACCAGGTGGAACTGGCTCCGCAGCGTGACCGCCGCGAGCACCGGCTCGCCGGGCACCACGTCGAACGACCAGAATTCACGCGCATGCTCGCGCACGAACGCGACGGCCACGAAGGTGATCGCGACCACCGCGGCGTCGATCGCCCGTGTCCACCAGCCGAGTGACGTGGCCTGGACTCTCTGCATCCAGGCCACGGTCTATCGCTTTGGGCCGGCGCCGGCGCCTACCACGGGCCTACCACGCCTTGTGCCAGCTCCAGAAGGGGTCGGCCCAGCTGGCGCCGCCGTCGCCGGTGTAGGTCTTCGGGGGTTTGGGCTGGGGCGCCCATTCGGTGGGGCGGCCGGTGTTGCCGCCGGTGACGAGGCTGCCCACGTACGAGCCCTTCGCGTAGACGCGGTCGATCTGTTTGCGCACGTGGGCGATGTCCGCGCTGCTCACCACGCCATTGCTGGTCGCCTTGTAGAATTGCACGGTGACCCGGACTGGGAAACGGGTGTCGCGCTCGATCGCGAGGTCGTGGAACTCGGTGAACGGGCCCTCCGGGTCGCCGTGCCCGACGACGGCCATCTCGACGTCGCTGACCTTGCTGGCCGAGCTCTCCATCGCTGGTGCGCTGGCGGACGGCGCGTCGCCGCTGGCGCCGTATCCCCATCCGTCGCCATCGTAGTCGTACCACTGGCGGCGCACCTCGCGCTGCTTCAGCGGGACCTGGATGAGCAACACCACGTCAAGTCCCGCCTCCTCCGAAATCGCGTCTACATCGATGCCGCGGTCGGCGGCCCACTGGCTCACGCGCTCGGCCTGAAACGGGGCCCGCTCGCCGTCGGCGTTGAAGTAGAGCGCCTCGGACAGGTAGCCGCCGTCGTTCTCGACCACCTGCATGCTGGTGCCTTCGCGGGTGGCCAGGATGGCGAGCACGGCGGGATTTCCCGGCGAGGACTGGTAGTTGTACAAGACGGGGGTGAACGTCGCCTCGCCCTTTTCGGGGATGGGCAGGAAGCACGCCTGGGCGCTGACCAGCACGTGTTCGTCGCGGGAGGCCCAGAGCGAGTCCCGGGAGCCCGACCAGCTGTCCGGATCGTGCAGGTAACGGCGGGGGTTCTGGAGCAGATTGGCCAGCGAAGTGGTCCGCAGCGAACGCCCGTCTTCGTTGCCGGTCCGCAGGTAGAATTCCTCCGAGCGCACGTCCGCGGTCTTGTCCGAGAAGTTGTCGAACCGGATCACGGGCATGGGGTGCAGGTTGCCGTTCTGGTCCCGCACGCCAATGGTCATGTCGGAGATGTTGGGACCGACAGAGCTGCCTTTGTAGCGACCGGTGTCCTCCCACGTCACGTTCATCACGTTGAGGCCGTACTTGCCCGCGAGCGCCTGGGCCTGGGGATTCCACACCATCTGCTCGACGGTCTGGATGGTCGACGCAAAGCGCTCCTGCCAACCGGCTTCGGCGTGGGGGGTGGCGAGGGCGAGGAGCAGTGAGAGAGTCATGTTTTCTCCGTGGGGCGCGGCCACAACGCCGGCAGACCACCGCGGCTTACACCCCTCGCGCTCGCGCTCCAAAACCGCTAAGGCCGGCGCTTGCCGCCCCGCGCCGCCGTCGTCCGCTACTTCGAGCACGCCGCCGCCTGGCTGGCGCTGGCGTGCGCCGTTCCGGTGGTGTGGGCGGTGGGCACGGCGATGGCCGCGCGCCTCTTCTTTCCAGGCGACATCGAGTGGATGGAGGGGGCCACGCTCGTCTCGGCCATGCGCGCGCGCGACGGCCTCTCGCTCTACGATGCGCCCGCACCCGAGTACATCCCGTTCATCTACCCGCCGCTCTTGGCGTGGCTCCTGGGCGGGCTCGCGCACCTGTTCCCGCTCGGGTACGCCCTGGGCCGCGCGGTCAGCATCATCGCCACGCTGGTGGCGTCCGGAGCGCTGGTCTTCGGCGCGCGGCGCGAGGGCGCGAGCTGGCCGTTCGCGCTGGCACTGGTGGGACTCTTCGCCTCCTGCTGGGACGATGGGGGCACCTTCTACGACCTCGTCCGGACCGACTCCCTTTCGCTGGCGATCGTCAGCTGGTCGGTGGTCCTCTTGCCCGTACCCGACCGCCGGGCGACGCTCGCGAGCGGCATCCTGCTCGCCGTCGCCTTCGCGGCCAAGCAGCACGTCGCGCTCCTTGGCATCCCGATGGTCGCCTGGGTCTGGTGGTCCCGCGGACGCGGCGAGGCCAAACGATTCGCGATGGCCAGCGTGCTGCCCGCCCTGACCTTCCTGGTCGCCATGACCGCGCTGACCGGGGGACGTTTCTTCGCCTGGTTGGTGCTGGTGCCGGCGAAGCACGGCATGGACGCCGACCGGTTCTTCCCCGGCGCGCAGCTCGAGATGTGGCGTTCGCTGCCGCTGACGACGACTGCGGCCCTGATCCTACCGCTCTGGTTCTGGCGGCGGCGGTATTGGGCGGGGATCGTCGCGATGACCTTCGTCACCGTCACGGTCATGCGGGGACACACCGGTGGGTACCTCAACGTGCTCATTCCGATGTTCTGGGTGCTCAGTCTGCTGCCCGCCATCGCATCGGGAGCGGTGGGTACGCCGATTGCGCGGGTTGTAGCCGGCTGTCTGGTGGCCCTTCAACTTCTGGGTTGGCAGTTGGACGCCGCCAGGTTCGTCAAACGGCTGCGGGCATCGCAATCCCCCCTCGCCGCCTGGACCGACGCCCAGCGCAGCCTCAGTCGCTACACACCGACCGAGCTCAGCGTCGAGCAGGCGAAATCCGTGGTCGAGTCGATCCGGGCGCTCGAGGGACGCGTGCTCATCCCGCATGCGCCCTGGTACGCGGTGATGGCCGGAAAGGAGCCGTCGTTCGCGCTCATCTGCCTGTGGGACATCGATTACACGGGCGGCTTTTTTCGCCCTGACGTCAAGCGGATCGACGCGGCCATCGCCGCCGATTTCGATGTAGCCGTGCTCCCGTCGGACGCGCTGGGGCATGGCTTCAAGGAGGCTTACCAGCTTGACGGGACCACCCGCGTTTCCGGCCCGGCGACCCTCACCGGGTGGCAGGTCAAGCTGCGCGCGGTGTATCGGCGCTAATCGCCGAAGATCGCCTGGCAGTCCTCGAGCACCTGGGCCGGATGCGTGCCCACGGACACCTGTTGGTACTCCACCAACAGCACGCCCTCGGCGTCCAGGAGCATCGTCAGCCTGTCGGCCCAGATCGCCGACACGTCGGCTGCGGCGCCGTAGGTGATGGCGAGGGTCTTGTCGTCGTCAGTCCAGAGCTCGAACAGGTAGGATTGGTCCTCGGCCCATGCCTGGTTGGCGGAAGGGCGGTCGAAGCTCACTCCCACGATGTGCACACCCAACGCGTCGAATTCCTCCTGTTGGTCGCGGTACCCGCAACCCTCGGTGGTTCACCCAGAGGTCCCGGCGGCCGGGTAGAACCAGACGACGGTGGGATGGCCGATCAGGTCGACGCGGCTCCGTCCGCTCTTATCACGGTTGGTCGCCACGAAATCGGGGGCAGGAGCCCGATTCGTCGCCCAGGTGCCGTTGAGCTCGAGGTCGGTGTCGACGGGCGTGCCGTCGCCGGAATCGTCGGAGTTTCCGGAGTCGGCGATCGGCTGGGTGTCGCCGTCGGCGACGGGGGCACCGGAGGTGCACGCGAGCAAAGAGAGAAGCGTCATGTCAGGCGGGTAGCCGGGCCATGCCGTGCGGGCCACCTCCCGCGGGGGACATGATACCCGAAGCCGTGACCGAACCTGTCCGCGACCCGGCCATCCTCGAGGCCTACCTCCGCGATGCCAGCAACCTGCACGGACACGCGGAGCTGCTCTTCCGTCCGCGCGACGCCGACGAGGTCGCCGAGGTCCTGTCGTGGTGCCAGGCGCGCGCGATGCCGGTTACCGTCGTCGCCCGCCGCACCTCCACCACCGGCGCGCCGGTGCCCATGGGGGGCGCGATCCTGTCGACCGAGCATCTCAACCGCATACACGGCCTCCACGATGTCGAGGGTGGCGTGCTGCTGGGGGAGTTCCAGGCGGCGGTGGAGGCCGCCGGCCAGTTCTTCCCGCCCGATCCCACCTCGCGACACGAGTGTTCGGTCGGAGGCGCGATCGCCTGCAACGCGAGCGGCTCGCGGACGTTCAAGTACGGTCCCATGCGCCCGTGGGTGGAGTCGGTCGAGGCCGTGCTCGCCGACGGCACCCGCGTCCGTGCTGACCGGTCGAGTCCCCCCCCCTGGCCGGTTCCGCAGTGGGTGGAGCCCAAGGTCAAGACCGCCGCCGGCCTGTACCCCGCGGACAACCTGCTCGATCTGCTGATCGGCTCCGAGGGCATCCTGGGCGTCGTCACGCGGGCGCGGTTGCGCCTGATCGCGAAGCCCATCGCGGTACTCGCCATGCTGGTCTTTCTGCCCACGCGCGAGAGCCTCCTGGCGTTCCTCCCTCGAGCCCGCGCGCTGGGTCCGCGCGCGATCGAGAGCTTCGACCGGAAGGCGCTCGACCTCATCCGCGGCCGGCTTCCCGAGGTGCCCGAGGCCGACTCCGCCATCCTCATCGAGGTCGAGCACGAGGGTGAACCGCCCCTGGACCCATGGTTCGAGCTGCTCGGGGACGTCGACGCGCTGCTCGACCACTCGATCGTCGCGACCGACGAGACTCAGCTCGCACGCTTGCACGCCATTCGGCACGCCCTTCCGGCGACCGTCAACGAGCTGATCGCGAGCCATCATGTCCAGAAGGTCGGCACCGACTTCTCGGTTCCGGCCGACCGCCTCGGCGACCTGCTGGCGCTCTACGACGCCGTCCCGATGGCCTCGGTCTGCTTCGGTCACATCGGAGACAGCCACCTCCACCTGAACCTGCTGCCCCGCAATGACGCGGAGCTGGCGCACGCGCGCGACCTGTACTTGGACCTGGCGAAAGCCGCGGTGGCCATGGGCGGCAGCGTCAGCGGCGAACACGGCATCGGTCGGTTGAAGCGCGCCCACCTGGCGTTGATGGTGCCCCCCGCGGTCATCGACGGGTGGAGGGCGCTCAAGGCGCGGGTCGATCCGGCGGGGATTCTCGGGCGCGGGGTGATGTTCTGATTCCCAACGACGGCAGGCCGTGTTCAGCGATAGCATGAGCGCGATGGTCCTCGTCCTTGTCGCCCGCCTGGCGTTCGCCGAAGAACCGGACGACGTAGACACCGGCGACGCGACGGGGGCGCAGGACCCGGCACCGGCGCCACCGCCGGCTGCTCCTGTGTTCGACGTCATTGTCGTGAAGAAGGGCGCTCCGGGAGGAACCATCACCCCGGCCGCAGCGCCCGGCGCGACGACGCCCTCGGCCGCTCCGCCGGTCGCCGCAACGCCCTCGGCGGCCCCGGTTTTCGACGTGACCGTGGTCCGGCCCGCCGCCCCAGCACCCGCTGGCACGTCCACGGCCCCGACGACGACGCCTCCCCGGGGCGCACCGCCGGCGACGGGCGGCGACATCACGCCGCCGCGGACGCCGACGCCGGCCGTCGTACCGCCCCCGCCACGGGAGGCGCCCGCGGCGGTCCCATCGCTCTCGATCCCCGCGCCGCCGCGCCCCCCCCCGCCCCCCCCCGTGGCGGGGGTAGGACTTCGGGTCGAAGGAGATCCGGCGGGGCGCTGGCGGCTGTACGACGCCGCCGACCATCGTTACACCAGCGTCCAGTTCGCGCGGATCGTCGGTGACAAGGAGATGTTGCGTCGGCTCGACAATGAACGCGAGTTCGGCAAGATCGGGCAGATCGCCGTCGGAGTCGGCGGCGGGGCGCTCCTGCTGGCGGGCCTGGTCGTGGTCCTTGGCGACGTGGGAGTCCCGAACGTCGACGACTACTCGGTCGACCCCACCAACTACACCTCCGAGGCCTCGTACATGGCCGCGGCCGACTTCGAGCGGGGTCAGTACGACAAGGCGCTCGCCAGCTGGCAATCTCAGCGGCTGGGAACCACCCTGTTTCTGGTCGGCAGCGGGGGGGTGGCCTTGGCCTCGGCGCCATTTGTCGGTCGCGACAGTGACGCGCGGGAGGATCGGCCCCACCTCGTCTACAGCCACGCGCGCGCCGCCGAACTGGTGGCCGCCTATAATACCGCGCACCTGCCCCCGGCCGCCGCGCCGCTCGCAGCGCCGGCGCCCATCCCAGACGACGATGGGCAGCCGCCCGTACCTCAGCCCCCGCCCGGATCAGCGCGCGCGACGCCACCGCCGGAGTCGCGCGTGCCCGACCGCAACGAAGGCGTGCCTGACGAACGCACCTTCGATGACCTCCGCGTGCCATCGGGTCTACACCTGCGTCCGCTGCTCGGTCCCGCCTGGGTCGGTGTCACGGGGCGCTTCTAGTGCCCGGGTTCTCCGCTGACATCGAGCTGGTGCGTCCTGCGTTCACGCCGGGTGACACGCCGGGCGTCGAGGCGCCGCACCCCGGGATGCCGGGAACGATCACCGTGGGCTCGCTCTTCCAGTATGAGCAGTCGCCGCTGGTGTTGTACCGCTACGGGGATGAGGACGGCACGGTGATCGAGGGCCGCGCGGCCCTGACGCTCGGCGCCAGCCTCGACTTCAGCAGGCGGTTCGGCGCACGGCTCACCATCCCGCTCGCCTACGACGTGCCCGGCAACCAACCGGACTACGAGGGCACGGCGTTTGGCGCCGGAGACATGGGCATCGGCCTGCGCGCCCACATCTGGCGGTGGGGTCCGCTCGATCTCGGGGCGCACGCCGATCTGCTCGTTCCGGTCGGCACGACGGCAGCGTGGAAGGGCGAGGGGATGGTGCGGGGGTTGCCCGGCCTGCTGGTCGCTGCGCACCTGGGGCCGCTGTCGTTGCGCTCCGACACCGCGTTCATGTTGCGGCCACCGGTCGAGACCGGCGCCGATTTCACCCTCGGTTCCGAACTCGTTCAGAACGCGGCGCTGGTCGCCGACGTCTGGAGCGACCACCTCGCCATCCACACCAGCGTCACCTCCCGGGTGGGACTCGCCACCCTCACCGCCGGCGGGGCCGAAAACGTGGCGGAGCTGCTGGTCGGGGCGCAGGTTCAGCCGGCGCGGGACTGGACCGTCGATCTGGGCGTCGGGCGCGGGCTGACCGAGGGCTATGGCACCACGCGCTATCGGGTGTTCGCGGGGGTCACGTGGTCGCGCGCGCCCCGGCCGCCGAAGCCCGCACCGGTGGTGGCCAGATACGAACTGCCCCCCGACTCGGTGCCCGACGAGCTGATCATCGAGCAGATCGGCAAGCCGAAGAAGGTCGAGTGGCGAGCCACCGAGTTGGCGCGCGTGGAGCAGGACCAGATCGTCATCCGGGATCCGATCCAGTTCGAGTTCGCCAAGGACGTGATCCTTCCGATCTCGGCGCCGACGTTGTCGTTCATGGGCCGGCTGCTCCAGAACCATCCGGAGATCGTCCACCTGGTCATCGAGGGCCATGCCAGCGAAGAAGGAAGCTTCTACTACAACTATGACCTGGCCAAAAAGCGCGCCGACGCGATCTGGAGGGCGCTCATCGAAGCGGGTGTCTCGCCGACGCGCATCTCGACCCGTTCCTTGGGCGAGGTCGAGCCGCGCAACGAGGCGACGGACGAAGCGTCGCTCGCCGAAAACCGGCGAGTCATCTTCCACATCGTGAAGCGCTTGGCGCCGGGCGAACTGCCGCCGCCCTACAAGCTCGAGATCAAGAAACCGTGGACCGGCGAGCCGACGACGCTGCCGGCGCCGCCGCCCCCGCCGGCGCCGCCGGTACCCCTCGGTCCCGACGGCAAGCCGATCCCGGCCACCCCGCCGGGCGCCCTCCCTGACGAGCACACCTTCGACGAGGAGGAGGCCCCATGATCCTCGCGCTGTGCCTGTCGGCCTGGTCGGCCGAAGAGTGCTCCAACGACCTGGTCCAGGACCTCAACTGCAATACGATCGAGGTGTACGACGAGACCCTGGTCGACCTGACCGACCCGGATTGCCTTGCGAATATCGACCCGGCCACCGGCGAACCGTACGAGAACGCCGACTATTACTACGATTACTTCTCGTTCGGGTGTCAGTATCCGGTGTCGGCGTTCGACGCAGACGGCGACGGGATGAGCTACGGCGCGCAGCCAATCCTCGGAGAGCACGGCTTTCCCGACAAGATGGCCTTCTTCGCGTGTGACAATTGCCCGCTGGACTACAACCGCGACCAGTCGGACGTGGATTGTGACAACGTCGGCGACGTCTGTGACAATTGCCTCATCGAGCCCAACGGCGACCAGTTGGACACCGATTTTGACAGTATCGGCGATGCGTGTGACATCTGTCCGTTCTGGCCCGACATCGGCCAGGAAGATCACGACAAGGACAACGCGGGCGACGCGTGCGACAACTGCCCCAATCTTGCCAACCCGCAGCAGGACGACAGCGACGGCGACCTGATCGGCGATGCGTGTGACAACTGCATCGTGACACCCAACGGCGATCAGCTCGACACCGACGGCGATGGCTTCGGCGACGAATGCGACCGCTGCCCGGAAGACGACACCGTCACCACCCAGGATCGCGACCAGGACGGCCTCGGCGACAAGTGCGACAACTGCCCCGACGTCATCAACCTCGACCAGGCCGACGTAGATGGCGACGGGGTCGGCGACCCCTGTGACGATTGTGTGTTTACCTGGGACGCGGACCAGTACGACAGCGACAACGACCTGCTGGGCGATGTGTGCGACAACTGTATCGTCGTCTCCAACTTCGCCCAGGTGGACTCCGACGAGGACGGGCTGGGCGACGAGTGTGACGCGTGCCCCACCATCGTCGACCCCGACCAGCTCGATGTCGACCAGGACGGCGTGGGCGACGCGTGTGACAACTGCCCCGGCGTACCGAACGCCGATCAGGACGACGGCACCGACGGCGACGGGCTGGGCGACGCCTGTGACAGCTTCAGCCTGCGTGGCGGCGGCTGCCGCGAGGGGTCAGCGGCGCTGCTGTTGTCAGCGCTGCTGGTGGGCGCCGGCCGGCTCCGGAAGCGGCGGTAGGGGCGCGCCCAAGCCGCGCTCGGCGGGTATCAGCCCTCGCAGTCGCCGAGCAGCTCGTACTGGACCTGGATGTAGGCGCCCGAGGCGGGGATGTGGTCGGCATCGAAGACGATGGCCTGACCGTCGGCGTCATAGGTCCAGCCCCGCGTCTGAACCTCGTTGTCGATCAAGACCACGATGGTGGCCGGGTCGGCGGGGGTGCTCAGCGCGAATCGGTCGGTCTTGCCCGTGGCCGACAGGGTCGCGATGGCGTCGAAGTAGGTCGTCCAGTCCTGCTCGCAGATGCTCAGGAAGGCGCCATGGGTGGCCAGCGCCGCCTCGTAGTACCCGTGACCAGGGTCGGCGCTGCCGACGTCGGAGAGGCAGCCGCTGGGAATGTCGCCCACGATGGCGGTGATCGCCGCGGTGGGGGCGTACGACTGGATGGTCGCGACATAGGTCGCGAAGCTTCCCGGTGACTGATCAGGCTCGTCCGAGACGATCACGATCGACGTCTTGCTGTCCTCCCGCAGGAAGCCGTCGTTGCACTCGCCCGGGACCGAACGCTCCATCGCTTCGGACGCCACGACCAACCCAGCCTCGGTGAACCGGCCTCCCGCGCCGCGGACGCCCTCGAGGAAGGCCGTTTCGAGATTGGGCGTTTCGGGGGTCAGAATCCCGGTGTTGCTGCACCCGGTGTCCCGCGTGGAGATGATGATCTGCCAGTCGAGGTCGAGCAGGGTCAGCGCGTCGACGAAGTGGGAGAAGTTGGCGATCATGTTGTCCTGATCGTCGGCCATGCTCCCCGACTGGTCCACGTAGAAGAAGATGTCGGTGCGATCCCACGGCCCGTCGCCCTGCCAGAACTCGTCGACGACGCCCTTGTCCGTGGTGCCGTGCCCGCTGACCGGCGCGATGGTGTTGGGGACCAGGGAGTTGCTGCTGACCCAGACCTCGCCACCGTAATCGGCCACTTCGGTGGGGCGGAAGGTCAGCATCACCTGCGCGGACTCGTCCGGACCCAGGTACGCCGGGAGCGTGCCGGACCCGAGGGTGAAGCCGGCGGCGACGGTGACCGCCTGATCGACGATGAGCGTGCCATTGCCGATGTTGGTCAGGGTGAGCGGCTGTTCGCGCTGGCACTCCAGGAGTACGGAGCCAAAGGTGTACGGATTCGGCGAAACGTACAGCTGCGGGATCTTGCCGGCGCCCATGAGCGGCACTTCGAGGAGGGCGCTGTCCGGGTCGTCACTGGTCACGACGAGGCTGGCGAAGTCCTCAGGGTTGACCGGTGTGAAGTTGATCGGCACGGTGATGCTGGAGCCCGGGGCGATGGTGGCGGCGGTCTCTTCGGTGCCCACCGTGAACGCGGTGGTCCCCTGGAGCACGAGGTTGGTGATGTGCAGGTCGAGGTCGCCACGGTTTTCGATGACGATGTTCTTTGTGCCCACCGACCCCGGATCGGCCATGTCGAAGGTCAGGGAATCGGGCTCCAGCTCGATGTCGGGTTCGAGCTCGGTGTCGCCCTTGTCCTTGTTCGAGACGTTGATGACGTTTTCGACCGGGCAGGCGACGAGCAGGCTCAAAAGCAACATGAACGCTCCGACGTGCTCAGGGTAGCCTGGAGTGGGCGCGATCGACAGGCTGATCTGGATGTCGCGGCCGGCGGGGGGGCGCCGTCCAACTCGTCAGCGGACTCCTGGCGGAAGGCGTCACGCCCGCGGCCCACCGTCGGCCAGGCGGCACCCCAGGCCGAGCCACACTGCCCGCATCGCGCGATCTTCCGAGTACAGGACCGCGCCGGCGCGCACGGCGGCCACGATCACCTGGAGGTCGGCCCAGCCGATGCCCGCGGCGCTGACCGTATCGGCATGCCGATCGAGGAACGCCAGCGTTAGCGAGGCGTCGGGTCGACCAGGATCAACCCGACCGCGGGGGACGCACGTAAACGGGCGCCGACCCTTCCATCGCGGCGAGACGTTCCGCGGCCTCGCGCTCGATGAGCACCTGGAGTCCGGCCTTGACGAGGCCCGTCGTCGTCGACCCAGGACGAAGCTCTGCCCCCCAGCGACCGGTCCTGACCGAACCGGGTGGCGGTGCCCTGACCGAACCCTACCGCCCCGCCCCCCACGCGTCGTACTCGGCCAGGAGCGCGTCTGCAGCGAGGTTTCCGAGGATCTCGAGGCCCTTGGCGGTAACGTGGACGTAGTCGCCGGTGCCGACGCCCCGGGCGCGTGCCCAGGTGAGCGCGCTGCCCGCGCCGCCCATCGCGGCGTAGGTGCTCCAGAAGGCGCACCCTTTCTCCATCGCGATGCGTTCCTGCACGGCAACGAGGTTCTTCATCCCCGGACGCGCCTTCACGGTGCCGTTGTCCATCTCGTCGGCGAATCCCTGGTCCAGCGGCGTGACCACGAGGCAGGACGCATCGCCCTTTCCGGCCAGGATGGTGTCGAGCGCGCCCGCGTAGATGGGGGCGTAGGCGTCGCCGCCCTTGCCAAGGAGCGCGGGGTACCCCGCCTCGTTGCCGCCGAGCATCACCACCACCAGGTCCGCGCCGCGTTGGGCGACCTGTGGCCAGAGCGAGTCCTTGGCGTAGGTGGTGAAGGACTTGCTCCCGACGCCGATGACGCCCAGCGACTCCCAGGTGATGCCGGGCGTCCCGGTTTCCAACACCACGCCGTAGATGGGTACGGTCCCGCCGCTGGCGCCGAACGCGAGCTTGGTGAACCCCTCGGGCACGTCGAAAGTGAAGCGGCGGTCGTCGGTGGCGGCAGCGGCGGCCGAGCCCCGGCCGAGCTCCCGATCGTCTGCGGTGACCCAATAGCTGCCGTAGCCCTGGCCGCCCTGGTACCACAGCTCCACGTGTTTCATCGGCGTCGGGGCCTTCGCAGCGTCCAACGCGCGTACGGTTGCGTATCCGCCCGGACGTACGATCGCGACGATGCCACCGAGACCGTAGCGACCTCCTCCTCCGCCCAAGAGGATGGTCCTCCACTCCCAGCCGCCGCTCCGAGTCGAGCTGATGTCGCTGCGCTGGTGCCACGCCGGGTTGAGCGACGCGGTCACGAAGCCGGGGCCGGCATCGCCGAATCGCGCGCTCAATCGGGCGCGGATGGTCTTGGTGAATCCGTCGGCCGCGATGGTCGAGTCGCCGTACTGGATGGCGCGCGCGACGCCGGCCTTGGCTTCGGCCTCTTTGAGGGCGCCGAGCCAGTGGGCGAGGCCTTTGTGGCCCGGGTCGACGACCGGCGTGGGCACCCCGAGCACGGGAGCGGCCTGCGCGGCACAGCCGCCGAGGAGGAGCGCGGCGAGGAGGGTGTGATGGACCATGGGCGCGGCCGGGTAACTCGCCGGTGCCGGCGTCTATCGCTACTCCGGCGGCACGAAGCGCACCTCGCGCGCCAGCGCCTCGCGGCGCAAGACCGGGTGCAGGCCCACCATGTTGTCGATGATCCACCCAAGGCGTGTGGCGTTGAGCCGACCGCCGACGTACTGTCGCGCCCAGCCGCCACGGGGGTTTCGGAGGATGCTGGCCAGAAACGCAGCCTCCTCCGTCAGCAATCCGCGCGGTTCCTTGAGGAAGTACGCCTCGGACGCCGCGCGGGCACCGTGGATGGCGGGGCCCCACTCCACGACGTTCAGGTACAGCTCCAGTATCCTGGATTTCCCAAGTTCACGTTCCATTTCCACCGCATAGAGCAGCTCGCGCAGCTTCCTCGCGTAGGAGCGATCGCCGGTCAGGAAGAGGTTCTTGGCGAGCTGCTGCGTCAGCGTGCTGCCCCCGCGCACCACCTCGTGTGCCTCCGCGTTGGCGTCCGCCGCCGCGAGCATTCCCTGGACGTCGAAGCCGGGATGCTGAAGAAAAGAAGCGTCTTCCGCCGAGATGATCGCCATGGGCAACAGCTCGCCCACGTTCTGCAACGAGATCCAGCCCGGGACCTCGTCCCCGCCGGTGATCGGCGTCGGCCCCCCGGTCGCATCGTGGCCCAACCAGGTGAACGAGCCGTAGCGGTACTCCGGACCGACGAGCCCATCCACGGCGAACGCCTCGATCTTCGGTTCGAAGTGGACGGACAGCGGCTCGATCGTCAGCCGACCCGTACCGGAGATCGTGCCCCGCAGCTCGGCGCGGTCCAACTCCGGCACGACCGGCGCGAAGATGGCGTACACCTGCGCGATGGGCGTCGGCCGCAGGGCAAACCGCCCCGTCAGGCGTGCCGGCCCACCGAGGTGGGCCTCGACCGCCACCCGCACGCCTTCCACCATCACCTCCCCGGTGAAGGTGCTGCCATCGAGGTTGCCGGCGATGCGGAGGTCGCGGTCGACCAGGGCGCCGCCGAGCGAAGGATGCTCCAGCGTGCATCGACAACGCGCGGCGACGGCGCGGCTCCCGGCAACTCCCGGGCTCACGGTCAGCTGGACGTCGCCGAATTCGGTGTGGAGCATCAGCTCGGCCTGGTCGCCGTCGACGCGGGCATCCTGGCCGACGAGGTGCCGCTCGGGGAGCACCTGGCCCGACAGCGGCGGCAGCGGCGTGCCCTCGACCACGAGGTTTTCGACATCGACCCGGCGCACGAAGGGAAGGTCCGGGAGTCGGGCGGCGCTCAGGTCGGCGGAGGGCTGGGCACGCGCGAGGACGCCCCCGGCCGCGTGCTCGTCGGCGATGTTCACGTCGACCAGGTGCAGCACGCCGTCCCAACCCAGGTAGGCGGCTCGGGCGGTGATCCGGCCGGCGCTGGCGCCGTCGACGCACAGTCCCCGGCGGCACCAACCCGCCTCCCTCACGGCCAAGCCGTGCGCGCGCGCGGCGGTGGGCACCAGCCCTGGCAGCATCGCTGCGATCGGAACCAGCACCGCCAGAACCGCGACCGCGGCAATCGTGGAGCGCCGCACCGCTACCTCGTGGCGAGGACGGCGAGGGAGTGCGCCAGCTCCGGCGCGTCCAAGGCGGCCGCGAAGAGCGCGCCGCCGGCGGCGCCGGGCTCCGTGAACGGCCGCGTGTGCTCGCGGTACTGCCGAACCACCTCGGCGGCGCTGAGCTCCTGCGGGGGACCGGCCGGCAGAAACCCGCGCGCCGTCGCGTCGATGAGCCCGGAGACCTCCAGCGTGCGGAGCGCCGACGCGACGTGATCGGCATCGGAGACCAGCGCCTCGGTGGCCTGGGGCAACGACGTCGGCCCCGCGCCCGCCAGAAAGCGCCGGACAATCACCAGCATCACCTGCAGCGCGAAGAACCCGTCCGACTTCCGATGCTCGGCGCCCTCGACGATGCGCTCCTCGGCCCTCAGGAGTTCGGGCCACCGCTGGTCGACGCTGGCCACCTCGACCCCCGCCAGCACGATCACCCACAGGACGAAGACGAAGAAGAGCAACACCGGGACGAAGGCCAGCGAACCGTAGATGAGGGTGGCCGCTCCCTCACCCCGAAAAATGTCGATGTAGGTGGTGAAGCCCGCCTTGGCCACCTCGAACGCAATCGCCGAGACCGCCCCGCCCAGCACCGCGCTGCGAAAACGGACATCGGCGTCCGGGAGCGCGCGGATGGCAAACGAAAACGCAGCCATCGACACCACGATGGGTGCGACCACGTGCAGGGCGGGTGTCGTGACCGCCTCCGCCTCGGCCGTGAGTGAGAGCCCCAGCGCGATGACGGCCGGACCGGCAGTCAGGGTGGCGTAGTACAACGCGAGGCGCGTCGTCAGCGCGCTACGCACCCGGGAGTTCCAGATGCGGGTGTACGCCTCTTCCGCGGCAAGGAAGATGCGGGTGCTGGCGCCGAAGGCCACCATGAAGCCGGCGACACCGATGCTGCGCGCGTCGAGCTCGGCGGGAAGACCGACCGCGTTCCAATCCGGAAGCAGGGTCGCCAGCGCCCGCCCCGCGAAGGTCTGGAAGTCCAACCACGCCTCCAGGCCAAGCGCGCGCAGCACCAGGGCGGTGAGCACCAGCGCCGGAACGAGGGCCACCAGCGACCAGTAGGAGAGCGTCCCGGCGCGCACGAAGACCGCGTCGCGAGTCATCTTGCGGATCAGCACGGCGAGGTAGACCAGCGCGGCTCGGAGCCCCCAGGGGAGGTCTGGGCGGCGAACGAACTCGCGGTACCAGCGGTCGGCCAGGAGCATCGCCCCTCCGGTATCACCCCGCTCGCATCACCACCCGGTCGACCACGCCCGCGGCGAGGACGACGGCTGCCACCGCAAAGGCGACGCCGGTTGGATCGAGGGTGCTTGCCTCTTCGGCGATCGGAGCGGAGACCGGGGCCGTGGGCGGGCCCGCGGTCACCGGACGGCGGGCCGGCGCGCTCCTGGCGGTCGCGGGAAAGGACACGAACATCCAGATTGCGAAGTTGGCCCGCTTCCATAAAACGGATCGCGACGACATCGCGGCGATGGCCGCGCTTGAACTGATCGAACCGCAACGGTTCGCCGAACGCTTTCGGTCCGCTACTCAGCGGTGGTGGCATGATTCGAGGGCCGACGACCTGCCGCAGATCGTCCGGAACTTTCACCAGGTGCAATCCGACGAGCTGTTCGTGGGGCCATCCCGAGTCGAGTTGCCCCCCTGGGTGGATGACGACTGAGCGCCGAAGGTCATGCCGAGCGCAGCCTCGCGGTGGGGCCCCCGCGACTCACCCGCCCGCGCCCACCGGAACCGTTCACCCGTCCACGCTCAGAACGGCCACAACACATTCGCGATGGACGTCGCCCACCCCTGCCCCTGCTGGTTGGCCAGCACGCCGCCGCCGGTCACCTCGACCTGCACATCGGCAAGGCGGTAGGAGTCGATGGTGTTGGCCAGGCTGATGTCGCGTGGCCGGGCCACGCCGCGGAAGGTGACGAACTGGGTCTCGTTGTTGACGCCGACCCGCTTGCGGCCCTCCAGCAAGATGGTCCCGTTCGGATACACCGCCTTGACGGTGCAGGATAGCGTCGTCTGCATCGATCCGTCTCGCGATGTCCGCCCGCTTCCCGCCAGCGACGTGCCGCTGCTGCCACCCAGGCCGATGCTGCCGCCCATGTTGGGGTTGTCACGTAGGAGCGAGGTGTCGAGGCCGAGCAGCGCCTCGATGGCGAAGTTCGACTTGGTGTCGCGAGCGGTGTTGGTGTCCGCTCCCAACTGGGTCGCCACCGACTCGTCGATCTTGATCGTCACCACGTCGCCGACGGCGCGGGCGTTGTTGTTGCCGAGGGCGGCGCGACTGCCGGCGCTGGCCCAGAGCGACGCGCCGGGCTCGGGCTCGTCGACGTACTCGTCGGGCTCGGGGAGAGGGGGGGGCGGGGCCGCCAGGAGCCCCATGGGTCCGACCGCACAGCCCAAGGCGAGGACCACGAGCATCAGGAACCTCCGAGGGTGACGGTGCCATCGGCTTGGAGCGTACCGAGCTGCTGGCTGCGGGTGGCGAGATTGAGCACCGCGACCGTCTGCCCGATCACGGCGTCGGCGAGCAGCTCTCCGGGGGCGCGGACCGAGATGCCGCCGCGGCTGACCACGACGCTGACGCGGGCGCCATCGCGGAGGTCGGGCAGACGCCGTACGCGCCCGACGGTGACGGGCTGGCCGGCGGCGATGCTGGTGGTCGCCTCCCAGGAAAGGTCGGCGTCCACCGGCGTGCTTCCGCGCAGTTCGCGCATCCGCACCCGCATCGGGCTCGACTCTACCGGCTCCCCACGCGCGATCGCCTTGGACGCGACCGGGACCGTGACCCACAGGGCGACGTCAGGACGCAGGCGCCAACTGCCACGCCGCGACTTGAGCTCCACCGAGAGGTGGCCCTCGCGCAGCGCGTACCCGGGCAACTCCACGGTGAAGTCGGCGTCGGCCGGCAGCCCTTCTGGGGAGTCGAGGTCGGTGAGCGACACGTCCGCCTCGGGCAGACCGAGCCGAGCGGCCACCGCGGTTCGGATCGCGGCTTCCGGGGTCGCCGCCGAAGCGGCCGCGGGCGCGAGCGCTCCGGCGAGGAACAGGAGCGGCCACAGTTCGAGCCACTTCCGGTGCATCAGCGCCTCAGGTTGACGGCGGTCGACATCATCTCGTCGGCGGCCTGGATGACCTTGGACGACAGCTCGAAGCTGCGCTGCGCGGTGATCATACCCACCAACTCTTCGGCCACGTCGACGTTGCTGGCCTCGAGCGCACCCTGGCGGATGATGCCCATGCCCTCACTGCCGGGCGTGCCCCGCTGGCCTTCGCCGCTGGCGACGGTGGCGCGGAAGTAGTTGCCACCGCTGGCACTGAGCCCGCCCGCATTGGGGAAGCGGGCCAGCTCGAACTGACCGAGCGCGGTGTCCTCGATGCCCGAGGTCCCCTGCACCCGCGCGGTGACATTGCCATCCTCCCCGATCAACAGCTCGGTCGTCCCCTCGGGAACCTGGATGCCCGGCGAGACGCGGTAGCCGGCGGCCGTGATGAGGTTGCCTTCGTTGTCGGCGGTGAAGGCGCCGTCGCGGGTGTAAAGCTCTTCGCCGGAGGGCGTCTCGACGACGAAGAACCCCTCACCGCTGACCATCATGTCGAACTGGTTGCCCGTCACGGTGGCGTCGCCGGTGCGGGTGTCGCGAATCAGCGAGGCGAGGCGCACGCCGCTGCCCATCTGCAGCGGGTTGGTCGCCGAGGCGCCGTTGGCTCCACCGCGCGCGCCCATGCTCTGGTACACCAGGTCTTCGAAGTGCTCCCGCACCTTCTTGAAGCCGGTTGTGTTGGCATTCGCAAGGTTGTTCGCGATGTTATCGATCTTGGTCTGGTACGCGGTCATGCCGCTTGCCGCCGTGTAGAGAGCACGCATCAGCTTCCTCCGATTCGGTTGAGGCGGGCGCGGGTCTCGTCGCTCGCCTGGATTGCCTTCTGTTGGGCTTCGAAGAAATGGCTGGCTTCCATCATCTCGATCATGCCGCGCATGATGTCGGCGTTGGAGCCCTCGACCGCGCCCTGCACGATCGTGGTCTCGGGGAGCGGCTCGCCCTCGATGCCACCCCAGCGGTTGCCGCCGAGCGCCTCGGCCTGGCGGAGCGACACGATCTTCACCGCGCCCAGGACCCGCGACGTGCTCGCGGTGAGCGACGCGGTGAGCGTCCCGTCCGGCCCGACCGTGAACGTCTCGCCGGGCTCAAGCTGGATGGCGCCGCGATCGCCGAGCACCGGAACCCCGTCGCCGGTCACCAGCCGACGCTCGCCGTCGATCCGGAAGCTGCCGTCGCGGGTGTAGGTGCCGTCTTCGAGCGCGAAGAAGCCGTCGCCCCGCAGGGCAAGGTGCGTGGGCACCTGGTCGAGCTCAAGCGGGCCGTCGGCCGTGGAGTAGATGACCTGGCCGACCCCGGCGTACAGCTCACCGCCGGGGGGGCCGACCAGCTCGAAGCTGGTGCGCTGCTCGCGGTAGCCCTGGGTCTTGCTGTTGGCGAGGTTCTGCGCGATCCCCGACATGCCGTCCCAGGCCGCGCTCGCGCCGCTCAGCGCGACGTAGAGGTCCCTCATCCCGCCACCCGCTGCGCGTCGGCATCCAGCGCGAGCAGCAGCGCCGCGCGGAGCTTGCCGCGGGCGATGCCGAGCACCTGGCAGATGCGGGACGGCGAGACCGCAAACACCTCGCCGATCTCGGCAAGATTCATGTCGCGACCGTAGTAGAGCAGGGTCACCTGTCGCTCTCGCTCCGGAAGGCCCTGGACGGCGCGCCGCAGCGCGATCCGCACTTCTTCTTCCGCGATGCGCGCCGGGGCTTCATTCTCGCCGTCCGACGAAACCGCCATCCGGATGAACCCGTTGACGTCGATGGCGTCGTCGATGGGCACCAGCGAGACCGGCGTCGCGATTTCGAGCGCCAGCCAATACTCTTCGATGCTGGCGCCCATCGCGGCCGCGACCTCGGTGGGCGAGGGCTCGCGGTTGTTGTCGGCGCGGGCCTTGATCTCGGCGGCCTTCAGCTTTCGGGCCGTGTCGCGCCGACGGCGCGTGAAGGTGTCCATCGTGCGCAGCGCGTCGAGCATCGCACCGCGGATCCGGTACTCGGCAAAGGCCGCGAACTCCATGCCGTGGCCGTCCTGGTATCGCTCGAAGGCTTCGAGCAGGCCGACCACGCCGAAGCTGGTCAGGTCTTCGAGGTCGATGCTGGCATCGTCACGTACGTGGGTCCACACCTTGCGGGCCACCGCGAGGATCTTCTTCTGGAATCGACGGCACGCGTCGTCACGGGTCATCCCGTCGACGAGCCGCTCGCGTGGCGCGGAATATGCCCGGGGAATCATGTTGGTGACCATTGCCCCTCCGCCCATCCCCCCCCATCGGTCGATGCTGCGGGAAGTTGAGGGCGAACGATCGATCAAATCGGGGGCCCCCCGGTGCTCCGTTTTTCTCATCATCGCGGAGGCCGTGCGGCAGGGGGCCGCCGACGCCAATCATCTGCGGCCAACGTCATCTTCATGACGCGGCGGACGCATGAGCCGCCCCTCCGTCCTTCGGCGCACGGCCACCGAGGCTGATTTCGGCCACGCGCTCGATGCCGGTGCCCGGGACGATCTCGCCAGGGGAGAGCACGGGTACCCGAGGAAGCACCTTTTCCAGGAGCCGTCGCATCGGAACACGGGCCAGCGGCGGCACCAACAGCACGGCCTCTCCGGGGCCGGCGAACCGCTCGCCCGCGGCGCGTACGGCCTGGATGAGCTTGCGGGTGGCGTCGGGGTCGAGGACCAGGGTCATCGCGCCGCCGTCACCGCCCTGCAACCCACGGCTGACGGCGTCTTCCGCATCGGCGGCGAGGCCCATGTAGCGAAGGGTGCCGTCGTCACCGACAAAGCGAGCGGTCACGGCTCGGCTGAGCCGCTGGCGGACGAACTCCGTGAGCACATCGGCGTCGCGAGTGCGCGGGGCGAACTCCGCCAGCGCTTCGAGAATCCCCTGGGTGTCGCGCACGCCGATGCCCTCCGCAATGAGGTTGCGGAAGACGCGCAGCACCACCGCGCGGGGCAGCGGGTCCGGTGTCAGCTCCTCGACCAGCTTGGGGTTGGCCTGTGACACGCGCTCCAAGGCTTCCGCGAGGTTCTGGCGTCCGAAGAGCTCGTGGGCGAAGCGCTTGAGGAGATCGTCAAGGTGCGTGGTGAGCACCGTCGGCACGTCCACCACGGTGTAGCCGAGCTGCTGGGCCTTGGCGCGGGCGCTGTCGGGCACCCAGATGCCCTTCATCCCGAACACCGGATCCTGACCGTCGACACCGCGCAGCGGGCCGGTGACCCCCCCTGGGTCGAGCGCGAGGTTCTGGCGAGCGACGACATTTCCCGTCGCGACAACCTCACCACGCAGGAGCACGCGGTACTGGCCAGCGCCGAGCCTCACGTTGTCGCGCAGGCGCACCGTCGGCAGGATGAGGCCGAGGTCTTGGGCGAGCTGCCGACGGATGCGCTGCACGCGCTCGACCAGCTGGCCACCTCGAGCCTCGTCGCCCAGGTAGATGAGGTCGAGGCCGAGCTCGACGGCCACCGGGTCGATCTTGAGCAGGTCCTCGATCGGCGCCTCCGTCGCGAGCGCGGGCGCATCGTCCTCGACCGGCGCCGCGAGCGGGACCCCGTCCTTGAAGAACCACGCCGCCAGGCCGAGGCCAACCGAGATGACGAAGAACACCAGCCGCAGGCCGGGCACCAGGACGAACATGCCCGCGAGCACCGCGAGGATGGCCAGGACGCGGGGATTTCCGAGCACCTGGCGGCTCAGCTGGCTGTCCAGCGAGCTCTCTTCGACGTCGTTGACGCGCGTCACCAACATGCCGGCCGCGGCGCTGGTGATCAGCGCCGGAAACTGGTTGGCGAGGCCGTCGCCGATGGTCAGGATGGTGTAGTTGGAGACCGCGGTCTTGATGTCGAGGCCGTTCATCCCCACGCCGATGATGATGCCGCCGAGGATGTTGATGAGGATGATGAGGATCGCCGCGATGGCGTCCCCCTTGATGAACTTGCTGGCACCGTCCATCGCGCCGTAGAAGTCCGCCTCCCGTCCGACCTCGGCGCGGCGGCGCTTGGCCACCTTCTCGTCGATGAGGCCGGCGTTGAGCTCGGCGTCGATGGCCATCTGCTTGCCGGGCATCGCATCGAGGGTGAAGCGCGCCGCCACCTCCGCGACCCGGCCCGCACCCTTGGTCACCACCATGAAGTTGATGACGACGAGGATCGAGAAGATGATCAGGCCGACGACGTAGTTGCCCCCGACCAGGAAGTTCCCGACTGCCTCGATGACGTGCCCGGCCGCGCCCGGACCCTCGGCGCCGTGGGTGAGAATCAGCCGCGTGCTCGCCACGCCGAGGCTCAGCCGGAAAAGCGTGGTGATGAGGAGCACCGTGGGGAACACGGAGAAATCGACGGGCTTCTTGGCGTAGAGCGCCACGAGGAAGATCAGCAACGAGACGGTGATGCTGCTCGCGAGCAGCAGGTCGAGGATGACCGGCGGCAGCGGTACCATCATGATCGCGACCACGCCGAAGACACCGAACGCCAACACCGCGTCGGAGTTGCGACGCAGGCTGCCCATCATCGAGGCGGCGTTCGAGACGGGGCGGTTTCGTGGAGGGGAGCCGACAGTCGCCATCGAGCCCCCCATCGGTCACGGTCACGAATAGTTTAGTCGCCCATCCCGTCCCAACGATCCCCTTTTCGATCGAGGCTGCCGTCCCTAGACTCGATGCATGAAGAATTCCATCAAGACCACCGTCCTCCTGGCCCTCCTGACCGCGCTGCTGGTCGTCGTCGGACGCAGCCTGGGCGGCAACGTTGGAATGATCCTCGCCTTTGGCTTGGCGATCGTCATGAACCTGGGCAGCTGGTGGTTCAGCGACCGCATCGTCCTGTCCATGTACGGCGCCAAGGAGGTGACCGCAGGGCAAGCCCCGAAACTCCACGCCGTCGTCGCCGAGCTGGCCGAGCGCGCCCGGCTGCCCATGCCCAAGATCTATGTGGTGCCCGGCGCGATGCCAAATGCGTTTGCCACCGGCCGCGACCCGGACCACGCTGCGGTCGCCGTGACCGAAGGCATCCTCCAGATCATGCCCATCGACGAGCTGCGGGGGGTGCTGGCCCACGAGCTGGCCCACGTGAAGAACCGCGACACCCTGATCAGCGCGGTGGCCGCCGTCGCCGCGGGCGCGATCGCGATGCTCGCCAACTGGGCGCAGTGGGCGCTCATCTTCGGCGGCGGGCGCGGGAGCGAGGACGAGCGCGGCAGCGCCATGGGCAGCCTCGCGACCATCCTGCTGGCGCCCTTCGTCGCCACCCTGATCCAGCTCGCCATCAGCCGCTCCCGCGAGTACGCGGCCGACGAGTACGCCGCCCGCCTCATCGGCGACGGCCGCCCCCTCGCGCGCGCGCTCCAACGGCTTGAGGTCGGTGTCCACGCCGTGCCGAACCACGTCGAGCCCGCCACCGCGCACATGTTCATCGTCAGCCCGCTCACGGGTCGCGGCTTCCTGAGCTTGTTCCGCACCCATCCCAGCACGGAGCAGCGGGTGGCCCGCCTCGAAGCGCTGACCGCCGAGCTGGATGGCAGCGGGCAGCGGTTCGTTGGCTGACGCGCTCGGCGCCGGAATCGGCGCGCGTCGTGCCCCCCCGCTCCTGCGTGAACAGCCCTGTGCCCGCGGGTCGAGGCCACGCCGGACCGACGAGGCCAGCCACTGACCTCGCGTCCGCGACGCGGCGGATCGCCGACCTCAAGCGGCAACTCGCCGCGTCCAAGAACGACGTGGGCGGTGGGGGCGGTGCGAGCGGCGGGGCCGCCGCGGTCGCGGACACCGTTTCGGCGTGGCCCGCCAATGGCCGCTGTCACCGAGGACGACGGCGGCTCGTCACGCCTGTACGCCTTCGCGGTGGAGCCCGGCGAAAGTGCCAACCCGCGTACACGATCTCGCGCCCGCGGGGCGCTGGAGGCGCTGGCACACGCACGCGCGACGCGGGCCGGCGACGACCTTCCCGCCGAGGAACGCCGGCAGCGGGAGCTGGCGATCGAGCGATTGGAGCAGCTCGGCTACCGCGAGTGATATCGTGCGTCGATGGCCCGCCCCGTCCGCGCTGAGGTCGTCACCCGCGCGATGTTCGCCGTGCTGGCGGGCTGCATCGTCGACGAGCCGGTGGCAGAATGCCAGCCGGAGCGGTGCTGGTTCGCCGAGTGGTCGTCGTGCCCGGACGACGACGCCACGCTGGCGCTTCGTTTCCTGGTGTCCGACGCCGGTCCGTCGGTGAGCGCGACCCCTTCACCGTCGGCGGACGAGGTCACCGACGCGGTGGTGGAGGTCTTCCACGACTGGACGACGCTTCAGTCCCGTCTGGCGGTCATCGGCGTCACGCTTGGTGCCCACGAGACCCTCGACTTCGACGACGAGCAGGTGATCATCGCCTGGGAGTACACGGCGCCCACCTGCGAGACGGGTCTCCACGTGCAGGGCGTACGCGCCGATGGCACCGTGACCTTCGCCGATATTCTCCCGTGCGCCGAAGAGAGCTGCGCGACAGAGGCGGCGTGGTTCGGCAATCTGCTGGTGATGCCGGCGGTCCCGGTCGCGACCTGCATCGCGAGCAGCAAGTGCGGGCACGAAAGCGCGACCGGCGAGTGTGAGACCGAGCCGGCCGAATGCCCGGCCACGCCCGAGTTCACCATGCTCAACGCCGGCGACACCGACGAGGACACCGCTGGCGGCTGATCACTCGGTCGTCGGGTTCCGCTGCGCGAACTGCTCGATCAGCAGCCGCGACTCTTCATCGAGCCCCTTGGGCACCGTCACGCGCACCTCGGCAAAGGCGTCCCCAGGCTGGCCCGTCGCGTCCGACTTTCCTTTGCCGCGTAGCCGAAAGCGCGTCCCCGACGAGCTGCCAGCGGGGATCGACAGCCGGACCCGACCCTGTGGGGTCTCCACCTCGACGCGGCCGCCGAGGATCGCGTCGGTGAAGGGCACGTCCACCACCAGGACCTCTCCCGACGGCGCGTCCCGCGCCTCGGTCCTGGGCATCTTCATGCGCGGACCCACGGCCACGATGTGCATGGTCGCGACGAGGTCCCCGTAGGGGCCCCCCCCGCCCCCGGCGTGGCCTTGTTTGGGCACGCGCAGCTCCTCGCCCTCGCGCACGTCCGGCGGCACACGCAGCTCGTGCAACTCGCGGATGGACAGGAGCGACACGCCGTCGTCAGAGCGAACGTGCCGCTGGTACTCTACCGTGACCAGCCCGCCGATCCCGAGCAGCGTACTGGCGATGCTGACGTCCACGCGGATGTCGTCACCCCCTTCGGGGTCCCGCCGCGCGGCGTCAGCCGGTCGAGTAGCCTTCTTGGCGTCCGCGCCGCTTGACCAGCCGCCATCGGAGAACCCGAAGCCCTGCGCGCGCGGATTGGACGCGGACGCAGGCGCTCCGCCGCCTTCGCCGGCGCCCGGCCAGCTGTCGCGGTCGGCCGCCTCGCGAAAACCACGCGGCCCGTCGCGCATGGGGTCGAACCCCGCGCCCCTGGACCGCGCCTTCGGCGGCCCCTCCGTGCGTCCGCGACGTCCGGCGCCGAGATCCACGCCACCGAAGTCGTTGAAGATGTCCTCGAGGTTGATGTTGTTCCCCGCCGCCGCCGTCTTCTTCGTGCCCACCCCGTCGCCCGCAGCCGGCTGGCCGGCATGTCGCCAGTGGCTTCCGTAAAAAGGGCTCTGGGCAGTCCGGCGGTCGTGCCGGCGGTCGTAGGACGCCCGCTTCTTCGCGTCGGCCAGCGTCTCGTACGCCTCCCTCACCGCCTTGAACCGCTCGATCTTCGAGGCGTCGTCACCGACGCGGTCGGGGTGGAATTCGTGGGCCAGTTTGCGAAAGGCCGCCTTGACCTCGGCGTCGGTCGCATCCCGCGCGACACCGAGCACGGCGTAGTAGTCGCCCAGATACGCCATTCGGGGTCTCCCGAACGCATCATAGCCCCCTCAAGGCTGACGATTCAGGGCCGAACCGGATTGACGGGGCCTTCCCGCTACGCTTATGGTGCCGGCTGACGCGTGCTCGTTGAGGAGTTCATGCCGAAGTATACAAGTCCCACGGGCCTCTCCTGCAGCTTCTGCCACAAGCCCCAGCGGGACGTGGAGAAGATCGTTGCCGGACCGAACGTCTATATCTGCAACGAGTGCATCCGCCTGTGCCTTGACATCATCCGTGAAAACAAGGGCACCACCGGGGTGAACTTCGGTACGGGCAAGATTCCGCAGCCGTCGCGGATCAAGTCCTTCCTCGACCAGTACGTCATCGGCCAGGACGCGGCGAAACGCCGCCTCGCGGTGGCGGTCTACAACCACTACAAGCGGTTGGAAGCCAACGCCAGCAAGGGCACCAAGCCGGGCGACGAGGTCGAGGTCCAGAAGTCCAACGTGATGCTGCTGGGCCCGACGGGGACCGGCAAGACGCTCCTGGCACAGACGATGGCCCGCATGTTGGACGTCCCCTTCGTGATCGCGGATGCCACCACCCTGACGGAAGCCGGCTACGTCGGCGAGGACGTCGAAAACATCGTCCTGAACCTTTTCCACGCCTCGGGGAACAGCGTGGAAAAGACGCAACGCGGCATCGTCTACATCGACGAGATCGACAAGCTCGCCCGGAAGAGCTTTTCCAGCGCCGTGAGCCGCGACGTCAGCGGCGAGGGCGTTCAGCAGGCCCTGCTGAAGATTCTCGAAGGCACGAGCTGCAACATCCAGATCAAGGGCAACAAGCGGCTGCCCAACCAGGAATTCCTCCAGGTCGACACCACCAACATCCTCTTCATCTGCGGCGGCGCGTTCGAGGGCATCGAAAAACTGATCCAGGACCGATTGGGGCGCAAGACGGTCGGCTTCACCCACAACCGTGGCGAAGAGGGGGAGAAGCCGGAAGCGCTGATGAAGCACGTCCAGCCGGAAGACCTCGAGCGATTCGGCCTGATCCCCGAATTCATCGGCCGTGTCCCCGTCATCGCGTGCATGAACGCGCTGACCGTCGACGACATGGTCCACGTGCTCACCGAACCCCGCAACAGCCTGGTGAAGCAGTACCAGAAGCTCTTCAAGTTCGAGAAGGTCAAGCTCAGCTTCACGCCCGAGGCCCTGCGGGCGATCGCCGAGAGGGGCACCACCCGCAAGGCGGGCGCCCGTGGCCTGCGCACCATCATCGAATCGGTCATGCTCGACATCATGTTCGAGCTGCCGAGCCAGGACGACATCAAGGAAGTGGAAATCACCGAGGAGGTCGTCACCTCCGGCGGACAGCCTCGGATCGAGCGCACCCCGGTTGCCGGGGCGCCGGGAGCGTAGTGGAGCCCGGCCTTCTCGTCGCGAGTCCTCAGATGCGCGATCCCAACTTTGAGCGCGCGGTGGTGCTGCTGGTTCAGCACACGACCCAAGGGGCGCTCGGCCTGGTCATCACCCGCGAAGCCAGCGTGCGCGTGGGGGAAGTGGTGGGGCACCTGGACCTCCCCTCCAACCCCCGGCTCAACCGGCCGGCGTTGTGGGGGGGGCCGGTGGAGCGGGGTTCGGGCTTCGTGCTCTATCGGGGCGTCGCGCCCGAAGGGTGGAGCGCCGGCAACGTGGCGGTCTCGCCCAGCAAGGAACGGCTGGCCGCGCTCATCGGCGCCGGCGCCGAATTCCACCTCTGCCTGGGGTACGCCGGCTGGGGTCCCGGCCAGCTCGACAAGGAGTTGGCCGAGGGCAGTTGGGTCTACGTGGACGCCGCGTCCGACGTCGTGTTCGACACGGCGATCGGCGACCGCTACGACAGCGCGCTCGCCCGCCTTGGCGTGCCTGCGGAGTATCTGTGGATGACGCCGATTTCAGAGTAGGTGGCCGGCACGGAATCAGCCTTCGGCCAGCGCCGTCCCGAGCCGATCGAGGGCCGCCCGCAGCGCCGAAACGCTGACTGCCCCCACCGACATCCTGAACCACCCCGTGTCGCTCAGCAGATCGAAGGCCTGGAAGGGCACCACCGCGACGCCAGCCCGGTGAAGCAGCCACCGCCGCACCTCTTCGTTGGTCGACATGGGCGCGCCGTCCCTGCCGGGTCGCCCGAACAGGTCGAAGCGCACCGACAGGTACATCGCGCCCTGTGGAACAAGGTGATGCACCCCAAGCCGGGACAGGCCCTCGTCGAGCACCGCGAGTCGCTCGCGGAGCGCCGCGCGAAACTCCGACGTGAAGGCGCTGATGACCGCGTCGTTTCCAAGTAAGGCTGCGGTCGCCACCTGCTCTGGCTTCGGCGCCCACGCACCGATGTGCCCGATCAGGGCCTTCATGCGCTCCGCGAACACCGGGGGCAGCACCGCCCAGCCCACGCGCAACCCCGTCGCGGCGAAGCTCTTGCTGATCGCATCGACGGTCACGACGTACGGCGCACACTCGGGCACCAACGCACAGGGGTGGGCGTGCACCGCGTCGCCGTAGGTGAGCGTCCAGTACACCTGGTCCCACATCCACAACAGCGGCCGCGCCCCGGTTTCCGCACGGCGAACATTCTCGCGCACGACCAGCCGCGCGATCTCGGCCAGCCGGTCGGGACGGATGACCGTGCCCGTCGGGTTCTGGGGAGAGTTCAGCGTGAACAGGCGCGCACGGGTCAGTGGCTCGGCGAGATCCTCCGCGGTGGGGAAGAAGTCGTTTTCTGCATGCGTCGCGACAGCTTCCTGCACCGCATCGGTGAGCTGGCCGTAGTACCCATTGTTCCAACTGGGTACGCAGTACACCAGGGTGTCCCCAGGCTCCAGGAAAAGCCGGTAGGTGGCGTACATGACCGGCCGCGCGCCGCTGGCGATGACCACCCAGTCGGGCGACACCTCGATCCCGAACGCACGCCCGTACCATGCGCACACCGCCTTTCGCAGCTCGGGGATGCCCTCCGCCGGAGGGTAGTTGGTCTGGGCGGCGTCCAGCGCATCCTTGACGCCCTGGGCGAGCACGCGCGGGACCGGGAACTGCTTGGGGTCGAAATCGCCGACCGTCAGATTGCAAACGACCGCCCCGGAGGCCGCCAGCGCGCGGACTTCGGCGGCGATTCCGAGGATCAGCGAGCCTTGCATTTCCCGCGACACGCGGGTGAGCGCCGCGGCGGCGAAGCGACGGGAATCGGCGGGGAGGTGATCGGCGAGTTTCGGCACGCCGGGCGGCTAACACGGTACCGGGGGGAGAGGGCTCGCCGCCCTCTCCCCCTACCGCGCCATCTCCTCCGGCCTCCAAGCTTCGCTTTCCGGCCTCCGGCGCCCCCCCCCGACCACCCGAACGGCGCCAGAATAGTCCGGCGCGCCGTTTTCACCGCACCAACAATACGGCGTTGCGCTGGTTCGCTCCCGACCTATCAATTTCCGGCGAACTCGTTGTAGAGTCCCCGACGCCCGGCAGTCCCCGCAGGGCAAAAACCCGCAGGAGCGTTGATGAGTGATGCGAGCCGAGCCCGCCAACTGCTCGAGCAGTTGGCGGCAGAACGACAGAAGGGCACGAACATCCGCCGCGGCGTCACCTACGCCGTGCTGGGCATGTTCGCCCTCGCCGTAGGTAATGCCTACTTCAAGGTAAAGAACTTCGACGTCGAGACCTTCGTGGCCGAGCTGGACCGTCAGACGAGTGCCACCGTCTGGCCGCTGGTTCAGCGGGAGATGGACGGGATCGCGCGGGACGCCGCGCCCGCCCTCAGCGCCGCGCTGGCCGCCGAGGCGTCGGCGCTCGCGCCGAAGCTCTCCGACAAGATCGCCGTGGAGGCCATTGCGTTCTCCGAACATCTGCACGCGCGGATGAAGCTGTCGCTCGACACCGCCTTCGTCGCGGCGGCGAAACAGGACATGGACAAGCTCAAGGCGCGGTTCCCGCAGTTCGCGGACGATCAGACCCGCTACGACGAGCTGGTGGCTCGCCTGAACGTCGCCGCACAGCTCTGGGCGCAGGGGCAACTCGACACCACCTTCAAGGAACACATGGACGTGCTGCAGTCGATCAACGAGCAGGTGACGGCGCTGGGCAAGGTCTCCGCCGAAGATCGTGAGAAGAACGGCGATCCGGAGGCCGCGCAGGTGATGGAGCTATTCCTCGAAATCATGAACGCCCGGCTCGAAGGGGGTGGCAAATGAGCGAAGCCGCGGTCACGGAGATTGAGGGCCTGCTGCAGGTCGAGTTGGACAAAGAGGGGGCCGCCAACCGGCGCACGATGAAGCTCGGCGTGGGCTTCGGTGGCTTCGTGGCGATCTACTTGACGTGGGTCAGCTGGGCGATCTCGGAACTCCTCGACCCGACGGGCCTCGCACATGCGGCCAGCGGGTTCGCCATCGGCGCGGTGCCCGAGGCCGCGCAGCACGTGCGTGTGCTGGTTGTGGACGGTGCGCCCGACCTGGTGCGCGCCGGCTCGGACCAGATCATCGCCATGGTTCCCGGCTACCGGCTGATGTTGCAGGAGGAGATCGACCCGGTGTTCGACGAGGTGGCGATGGTACTGGCCACGACGGCGGTCAAGGAGCTGTCCACCCACGCTGGCGATCCATCCGCCAGGTACTCCTCGTCCGACGCCATTCAAGCTGGCGCCGACGCCGCGGTGGCGCGGATCGACGGCATCCTGAACGACGCGATGGAGTTGCCGGACGAAGAGGGCGTCACCCCGCGGCAGCACATCGGCGCGGCGCTGGTTCAGCTCAAGAAGATCGACGCCCAGCTCAAGATCATGGCCCGCAAGGGCGGTGATCCCCGCGAACGGGAGCTGCTCGTCGCGTGGCTCGGCGTCGTAGCCCAGGCCAACGAGGCCGAAGAGGTCGCGTTGGTCGAGGACTACAAAGCCGAGGCGAAGGCGGCCCAGCAGAAGATCGACGGCGCGAAAGACGACGCCAAGGCGCCGGACGCCAAGGCGCCGGACGCCAAGGCGCCGGAGCCCACTCCGGTAGCGCCGAAGTAGCGAGAGACGGATGGCGGCCCTGGCGTCGAGACCCCTCGGTGCCAAGGCCGTCGGCGCGTTCAGCTCGCGGCCACGCCCAGGCGGCGCACCAGGTCCGCCTTGTCGACGGCCTTGTGCAGCGCTTCGTTGGGCTCCACCTTCTTGGCCAGTACGAGGCGCGCGAGCTCTTCGTTGAGCATCTGGTTTCCGGCTGCCTTTCCCGTCGTCATCGCGGTCGGGATCTGCTGGGTCTTGCCCTCGCGGATGAGGTTGGCGACGGCGGAGCTCGACATCAGGATCTCGAGTGCGGCGATGCGCCCGCCGCCCGTCTTCCGGCACAAGGTCTGGGCGATCACCCCGCGGAGCACGTCGGCCAGCGTTGCCCGGATCTGTGCCTGCTGCTCGGCTCGGAAGACGTTCACGATCCGGTCGACCGTGCTGACCGCCGTCGACGTGTGAAGGGTTCCGAAGACCAGGTGGCCGGTGTTGGCCGTCTCGAGCGCGAGCGACACCGTCTCCAGGTCTCGCATCTCCCCGACCAGCACGATGTCGGGGTCCTCCCGGAGCGCGGCCTTGAGCGCGCGGGCGAAGCTGGTGGTGTGGGCGCCCACCTCCCGCTGGTTGACCAGCGACATCCGGCTGGGGTGGACGAACTCGATGGGGTCCTCGAGGGTGATGATGTGGGCGCGACGGGTCCGGTTGATGAAGTCGACCATCGCCGCGAGCGTCGTCGACTTGCCGCTGCCCGACGGCCCGGTGACCAGGACTAGGCCCTTCGGGAACTCGCAGAGGGCCCTGGCGGCCGGTGGCAGGCCGAGCTGTTCGAAGCTGAGTATTTTGTCAGGAATCTGGCGCAGGACGGCGCTGACGCCGCGGTGATCACGGAACAGGTTGGTCCGGAAGCGTGCGGTGCCCGGCAGCGCGTAGGCGAAGTCGGCGTCATGGTCCCGCGCGAACTCTTCGACCGCCCGAGCCTGCATCACCGGCGTGAGCAGCTCGAGCACCTCGTTCGCCGCGAGCGGCGCCACGTCGGCCAGTTCATGGATTTCGCCGTCGACGCGCCAATGCGGGCGCTGCCCTCCGGACAGGTGCAGATCGGACGCGCCCTCCGCCACCATGCGACGCAGGAGGGCATCCAAGCGAGGCGAGCGAGGCGCCGCGGATTGGGCAGGCGCCGCGCCGGTGGCCGTGGCGGCGCCGGTCGCGACTGCACTCCAGCCCGGGGTCGCCGCACGCGACGCGAGCGCAACTTCGAGCAGCCGGGCGCTCGCGCCGCAGGTGCGCAGCTCCATGCCCGGGGTGTGAATCCGCACCGCGCTGAGTGCGGCTGGGGTCGGCTCGTGGACGAAGCCCACGGTGAGCACGTTGCCCACCAGTTTCAGCGGCAACATCTGATGGCGTTGCATCAGCTCGATCGGCAGGAGCGTGGCGGCGGCAGGGTCCGGCACGTTGCTGTCCGGTCCCGGTGCCTGCCTCCCCGTGGCGCGAGACGCGAGTACGCGACACAACGCCAAGCCGAACGCGGGAATTTTCTGTACTATCGCCGAGAATATCTTCGCCTCGAATCGCATGGCCTCGGCGGGCTCGATCACCACTACCGAGGCCGAGCGGGGCTGCTCCAGGAGCAGGCCGATCTCGCCGAGGGTGGTGACCGGGCCGTGGGCCGCGATCTCCACGGGTTCGCCCCCCGCGTTGGTGATGCGGATGGAGACGCTCCCGCGCAGCAGTACGAAGAACGAGTCTGAGCGCGCCCCCTGCTCCATCAGCAGCTCTCCCGGTTCGAAGGTGCACAACGTGCCGTGCGCCGCGAGCTGACTGAGCTGTTCGGAGGTCAGGCTTTCGAACAGCGGGGACCGGGCCAGTTCGGGCAGCACACGGCGCAGCACGGCACCTTCGAGCGGACAACTTTCCATCGGGCGACGCTACCACAGCCGCGACGACAACGCGGAATCGGCTAACAGAAGAGCATGGGCAAGCTCCCCGCCGAGTTTTTCCGGTCCCCCGTCTTTGCTGGCGTGCCGCGTGCCGCGCTCGACGCGACGGAACCCCTATGGGCCATCACACACCTCGACGCTGGCGGAACATTCTGTCAGCAAGGCGACCCGGGCGACTCCCTTGCGCTCCTGGCGACGGGTGAGTGCTCAGTGACGGTCAGCGGCGTGGTCGTCAACCGGATCCTGCCGGGCGAGATGTTGGGGGAAGTATCAGCGTTCTTCGTGGGTGATCTTCGTTCGGCGACGCTCATCGCCGAAGTGCCCTCCAGCTTCTACACCCTGAGCAATCACCGCCTCTCGCGCCTGCGTGCCGGAGAGAGCCCAGTCTACGCCGCGTTGTTGAAACGGGCGTGCCAGGAGCTCGGCCGCCGGGTGCTGCGCGCGAACGACCGCCTGAGTCGCCTGGTCGAGGGTAGCCACGCGCGGCCGGTCCGGAAGGATCCGTCGGCGCTGGCGCGGCTGTGGCGCGCGCTCAAGCCTGGCGGGCCGGCTCATCCCTGCCCGCCGATTCACCCGCTCCTGCGGGCGCTGCCCCGGCTCCGTTCCACCGATCCGGGGACGGTGATGCACTTGAGCGTGGCGTTTCAGCCCGTGTCCTTCGCCCAGGGAGAAATCCTTTTTCTGGAGCAGGACCGGGCCGACTCGGCGTGGCTACTCGCGGATGGCATCGTGGACGTGCTGCGCCAGGTGCGAGGCGCGCGCGCGGAGCGACTCACCCAACTCAAACCCGGCGACTTGTTCGGCATCAATGCCCTGGTGGCCGGCGGCTCGCGCACCGCCTCCTGTGTGGCCGCAAGCGCGGGATGGGCGTACCGGCTCGATGCGACGGCGAGCGAAGGGCTGAAGGGACCGGCCGCGATCTGGTGGCAGGAGTCCATCCTCAGCATGCTCCAGGCGCAGCTCAGGCTGGCGACAGCGACGTTGGTGCGGGCGATTGCCGGGCCCGAAGAAGCCGCTCCGGTCGCGCCCCCGCCGATCGACGGCGCTTCGGACTCGGCCTCCTCCGAGGATGCCGCCCTGCAAGACCTGCTGCGCCAGTCGGGATTCCTGGAGGGACTGCCGGCCGGCATCGACCTCGGTGACCTGGAGTTCGGCGTCCCGGACGACCCGCCCGCCTGAGGCGACGCAGGTCACTGGCACGGCGAGCTACACTCCGGCCCCATGGACGTGCTGTTCCTCTCGCCGAACTACCCACCCGAGATGCAGCAGTTCTCACGAGGGCTGCGCGAGGCGGGCGCGCGGGTCCACGGCGTCGGCGACACTCCCGTTCACCAGCTCAGTCCTGAGCTTCGACGCAGCCTGGCGAGCTACCTCCATGCCCCGGCCATGGGCGACACCGAGGACGTGCGCCGCCGCATCTCGAGCTGGTTGGGAGGGAGGCGGCCCGATCGGCTGGAGACGCTGTGGGAACCGATGACGATGCTCGCGGCCGAACTGCGTCAGGAGTTCGGCCTGCCCGGCATGTCGCCGGACGCCGTCCACGGCTTCCGCGACAAGCCGCTGATGCGCGCCCGGGTCGAACGAACCGGGCTACGCATCCCCAAAACCATCCGGGTGCGATCCGTCGCCGAGGCCCTCGCCGCCCTGGCGATAGTGGGCTTCCCCGCGATCCTGAAGCCCGTGGACGGCGCCGGGTGCGCCGACACCCACCGCGTCGACGACCTCGCCGAGTTCGAAGCCGCAGTCGCGACGATGCGCCATGTCGCCGAGGCGACGGTGGAGGAGTTCGTCGACGGCGAAGAGCTGACCTACGAGACCTTGTGCGTGGACGGCCGCATCCTGTATCAGAGTGTGTGTCGGTACGAGCCGGTGGTGTTGGTCGCGCGCCGCAACGAGTGGATCAGCCCGATCATCCAGGCGCTTCGATCTCACGACGGCCCGAACGAAGCCGCCGGGGTCCGCCTCGGGCGTGCTGCGGTGCGAGCGCTGGGGATGGGGACGGGGATCACCCACATGGAGTGGTTCCGCAAGGCCGACGGTACCGCGATCTTCGGCGAGATCGCCTGCCGGCCGCCGGGCGCCAACATGGTCGACCTGATGAACTTCGCAGACGACGGCGATCTGTACCTCGACTGGGCCCGGGCGGTGGTTCACGGCACGCTGCCCGAGCGGCGACCACGCGGCTATTCCAGCGCCATCGTCTTCAAACGAGCGCAGGGAACCGGACGCGTCACGCAGATCGACGGACTGGAGGCCTTCGTGACCCGACATCGGAAGTGGATTGCGCGGGTGGACCTCCTCCCCGTCGGTGCGGAACGCCGCGACTGGACCCAGACCTTCCTGGCCGATGGCAACCTGGTGGTACGACACCCGGACGATGCCACCTGCCTGGAGTTGGCTCGTGAGGCAGCGGCGTCGATCCAGATGTTCGCCGCTTAGCGCGAGAACAGGCCCAACCAGGCCGCGGCCAACTTCTGCGGCGCCGTCACCGGGGGCAGCACCGGGTCAGGCAGCGGCACCCGCCAGGTCCGCGCGAACTCCCGGATCACCCGCTCTTCGCCGAGGTCGGCGATCCGGTCGGCGAGCGCCACCCGGCGCATGCCTTCGACCGTCGCGACCGGATCGGGCGGGACCCCGACCTCGTTGGGCCGCCACGCACGCCAGTCATCGGCACGGGGGAGGGGCGCCCCCAGGCTTGCGCACAGGCGCTCGACAAGCGCACGCTCTTCGGGCGCAACCCGGCCGTCGGCGAGCGCGGTGGCCACCAGCGCGAGGGTGGTCGCCCGCGGGTCCCGCACGGGCGCCGACGACGACGGCGCCGCAGCGCCGCGGACGTCGGGCCGAAGGGGGGGCGTTACCGGAGGTTCCCCCCCGTCCCCAGATGGCCGGAGCCCAGGCGTCGACTCGCGCATCGGCGCTCCCAGGGCCACCGCCCCCGCCATCCGGTTCTTGAACAACCACGCGATCACGTCGAAGCTGGTGCGAACCACCTGCCCGCCCAGGACCTCCGAACAAACGGCATCGACGGTCCCCGCGGCGAAGTTCGCGCTCACGAAGACCGCGAGGTCCTCCCCCTCATCGTCGGCCCACGCCCGGAGCGCCGATCGGACGTCGTCCTGACTCGCGAAGCGCGCGCCGGCCCGCAACTCCTCCCCCTCGCTCAGCTCCAGCCCACACAGTCGACAGCGGGCGAGATGAAGGCGGGCGACGCTGTCGACAAGCTCGACGAGCGCGCTCTCGACGTGACAGTGGGGGCAGTCGGTCAGTACCTGCAAGGCGCCGGACATGCCCTACCTGTCGGCAACGACGCGGACGATCAGGGCGGTGATGTTGTCCTCACCCCCGGCAGCGATCGCGGCGCGAACCAGGCGCTCGGCCAGATCGGGCGCGTCCGCTTCGTTGCCGATCTCGGCGATCCGGGGATCGTCCAAGGGGTCGGTGACGCCGTCGCTGCACAGGATGTAGACGTCGCCCACTTCGAGGGTGCGCGTGGTGGTGTCGGGCTCGACCGGGCCGTGGTATCCGACAGACTGGGTGAGGTAGTTGCGGTGCGTCACGCGGCGCGCCATCTCCGCGGTGAGCCGCCCGGCGTCGATTTCCTGCTGGACAACGGTGTGGTCCCGCGTCAACCTCGACAATCGTCCATCGCGAAGCAGATACACGCGCGAGTCGCCGACGTGCGCCACATGCGCCTGCCCGCCCTCGACCAGGAGCACCGCCGCGGTGGTGCCCATGCCCCCCCAAGTCGGATTGGCGAGCGCTTCACGTCGAATCCGGGCGCTGGCCTGGTTCATCGCGTAACGAAGTCGCTCGCGCAACAGGTCGCCCGGATCGCCTACCTGGCGGTCCAGCCGCGTTTCATCAGGATCCAGCTCGTCGCCCGAGAGCATCTCGCGAAGGGTCTCGACCGCCAGCCGGGACGCGACCTCCCCCGCGGCGTGCCCGCCCATGCCGTCCGCGACGATGAACAGGCCGGCGTCTTCGTCGAGATGGAACGCATCTTCGTTGTTGTCACGCACAGGTCCGGGATCGGTCCACGCATACGCCTCCAGCTTCACCTGCCGCCTCGTGCTCTGGAAAGAGTATAGATACAGAGCGCCGTGAGCAACACGACAGTCCGAACGCTTCCGGAGATCGGGGCCCGACTCGGCCCATGGGAGGTGGTGCGCCTTGTCGGCCGGGGCGGCATGGCCGTGGTGTACGAGGTGCGGGACGAGACCGGTCGCGCCGGGGCGCTCAAGCTGGTCCAGCCGCGCGGAGGCAGCCGAACCGAGGTCGAGGAACGGTTCCGACGCGAGCAGCGGTCCCTGGCCCGCCTCAACCACCCCAACATCGTCGGCGTGCTCGACACCGGCCGCTGGGAAGAAACCGACTGGCTGGTGATGGAGCTGGTGACGGGACACGACCTGCGCACCGAGGTGGACCGATGGGAGACCGAGCCGCCCGCCGACCGGTGGGCCGCCGTCCGCCAGATCACCGCGGACCTCGCGCGCGCTCTCGAATCCGTGCACGGCGCGGGCCTGGTCCACCGAGACCTCACCCCAGGAAACGTGATGCTCCGTGACGACGGCAGCGCGGTGCTCATGGACTTCGGCGTGGCCAAGGAGAGTGCACGCGCGCACGACAACGACGACGACGAGCTGACCTCGCACGGCGAACTCCTGGGCACGGTCGCGTGGATGTCGCCGGAGCAGATCAGCGGGGCGGCCATCGATGCGCGCACCGACCTGTACTCCCTCGGCGCGCTGGTCTTTCTGCTCCTGACCGGGCGTCGGCCGTTCCACGCCCGGACCATCGCCGGCTACCTGGACAAACACCTGCACCGGCCAGTTCGCCCCCCCCGCGAGCTCAACCCGGCGATTCCCGCCGACCTCGACGAGCTGTGCGTTCGGCTGCTCCAGAAGGAGCCCGAGCTTCGGTACGCGAGCGCCCGACACGTCCTGGTCGCCTTGGACGACGCGCCGCGAGCCACGGCGAACCTCGCTCGGTGGCCGGGGGCACTGGTCGGCCGGCTGACGGAGCGCGGCACCCTCTTGGGCTCCGTGGCCTCCTGCCTCGACGGACATGGCAACGCGTTGATGATTGAGGGGGCGCCCGGTCTGGGACGGAGCTCGCTCGCCCGCTTCGCCTGCGACGAAGCCCGCTCGGCTGGGCTTCCGGTCCACGTCATCGCCGGCGGCGGCCCCGGCAACGCGATGGACGCCTTCCGCCCGCTGATCGAGGCGCTCGCCGCCGGCGTGCCCCACCCCCCCGAAGTGCTGCGTGCGTTGCTCGGCGCGTTCGGGGATGGCGCGGTCGTCGAGCGCTTCGCCGTCTTCTCCGCCGTCCGCACGCTGCTGTCGGACAGCCCGCCCCGCCTGATCGTCGTGGACGACGTGCACCGCTTGGATCCCGCCAGCCTGGAGTTCCTGGAGTACCTGATTCGGGCCACACGGTCGCTGTCGGACGAGTCCATCCTGTTCCTGATGACGCGAGTGGCTGATGCCCCGACCGCGGGCGGGCTCGTGACCGGGACCGCCACCGGGGTACGCCCGCACCTGCTCAACCTGGGGCCCCTGGCGTTGCAGGCCGTGGAGGAGCTACTGGGTGACCTGCTCGGCACCGGGCCTGCGGTGCGCGCCCTGGCGCGGCGCCTGCACCGCGACAGCGAGGGGAATCCGGCGTTCATCGTCGAGATGGTGCGCGGGCTGGCCGAGGAGCGCGTGCTGACCTGGGCCGACGAAGGATGGCGACTTCTTTTGGACGAACCCGCCGTGAATCGGGTGCCGTTGCCCATTCCGCGCAGCGCCCGCGACGCCCTGCTGGCCGACGTATCGCGACAAAGTCCGTTTGCCGTAACGGTGTTGCGGGTGCTCTCGCTGGCGCGGCACGAACTTCCACTGGAAGCAGTCTCGCTCGTGGTCGGGGGGGCGCACACGGAACTCCTCAGCGCGGTCGAGGCGCTCAGCGCCGCGGGCCTCGTCCGGGAGCGGCGCGTGGAGACGACCACGCACCTCGACGTGGCCCAGGCGCGCTTCCGCGATGTCCTGGGTCGGGAGATCGGCAACGCCGAGCGCATCGACCTGCATCGCCGCATCGGCGACACCCTGGAACGTCTGGGGCGGGGCCGCCTGCACCTCGTCGTCGACGCGCTGGCGATCCACTTCGAGGCCGGCGAGATGCCGGGGAAAGCCTACAGCTACCTGCTGCGCGCCGGCGCCCGCCTGCTCGGCCGTTCGTTCACGAAGGAGGCGCTTTCCGTCTTCGACCGGGCGGTGGCGCTGGAACCGGAAGCCCGCGAGCTCATGCCCCTGGACGACGCCGACCGCCTGCTCTGCGAGCTGCTCCTCAAGCGCATCGAAGCCCTGGAGGCCCTGGCCGAGTGGGGAAGGCTCGATGTTGACCTGGCCCGTGCCATCGGCATCGCGGACGAGCTGGGCGACGAGAAGCTTGGCGCCCGCGCGAAGGCCGCGCTGGGCCGCCGCGCCCTAAAGGTCGGCGATCTGGCCCTGGCACGCGAACACTTCCACGCCGCGCTGGCCCTGGCCGAGCGCGCCAACGATCAGACGACCCGCGGATTCGTGCTCAACCAACTGGGGACGGTCCTCTGGTCGTGTGGCGACCTGGAGGCGGCCCGACGCCACTGGGTCGAGGGCCTGGCGGTGGCGGAGGGTGCGCACGACGAGCGTTCGATCGGGTACGGGTACAACGGGCTGGGCATGGTCGCGGCCTGTCGGGGACAGGCCGCCGAGGCCCGTCGCAACTTCGAGCAGGCGGCCGCCGTCTTCGAGCGGTTGGGCCTGGCGGCCCCACTGGTGTTCGCGCGCGGCAACCTCATCGAGGTACATGTGTGCACCGGAAATCTGCGGCGCGGCATCGAGCTGGCGGAAAAGACGGTCGCCCACGCCCGCGAGGTGAACCAACCCGCCGGCATCGTGCTGGCGCGCGCGGCATTGGCCGACGTCCTCACGCACCTCGGCCGCACCGGCGAGGCGCTCGCCGAGGCGATGGGCGCGCTGACGACGGCGCGGGAGCTTGCCGATCCGAGCCTCGTGCTGTCGGTGCTCATTCCCCTGACCCGAGCGTCCTGGGCCAAGGGCGGGGACCCCGCCACCGCCGCGCTTGTCGACGAAGCGCTCGCGCTGGCCCGTGAGGTCGATCACGAGGGCTGGACCGGCATCGTCCACGCCTGGAAAGCGCGCGTGCACGCGCTCGCAGGCGATGCCGCCGCCGCTCATGTCCAGGTTGCCGCGGCACGGGACACGCCTGGGCCCCGCTGGCCGTATCAGGAGGTTCGGCTGGACCTTGCGCTGGCGCGCGTCCATGGGCTGTTGGAAGACCGTGCGGAAGCAGCACGTCACGCGGACTCGGCCATCCGTCGCGCCGACGCCTGCGGCTACCGCCTCTATGTGCTCAAGGGGCACATCCTCGCGGCGACCCTGTCCACGGACGAGGCGGCGGTGGCGCGCCATTCGCGCATTGGGGACGCTCTGGCGCGCGCGTTGGCGGCGAATCTTTCGCCCGCGGACGCCGAGCGCTTTCTGGGAGCGGAGTGGTTGCGGAGTTAGGGTGGTGACCCCACCGGTGGCGCCGCCTGCACGCCGCCTGCACGATCCACCCCCCCGACGCGCACACGCTCAGCGCCAAAGGGGGAGATAGACTCAGCCATGGCTCGCATCGTCGTCGACGACGACGACCCCCACCTCCGCGAGGTGCTCCGCTACGCGCTCACCCGCGACGGACACGACGTTCGCGAGGCCAAAGACGGCGCCGAGGCCCTGCGTGCTGCCGCCGCCGAGGCGCCGGACCTCCTGGTGCTCGACATCGTGATGCCGGGCATGGACGGCCTCGAAGCCTGCCGCGAGCTGCGCAAGAAGAGCACCATCCCGGTCGTGTTTCTGAGCAGTCGCGACGAAGAATTGGATCGCGTGCTTGGACTTGAGATGGGCGGTGACGACTACCTCACCAAGCCCTTTTCGACGCGAGAGCTGGGCGCCAGGGTCAAGGTGGTCTTGCGACGCGCGCGGCCGCAAGTACGCGACGACGACGAGGCGCCCGTGCTGCGCAACGGCGGCTTGCGGATGGACACGGTCGAGCATCGCACCTGGGTCGACAACGACGGCGGCGCCCATGAGATCGTGCTCACCGTCACCGAGTTTGCGCTGTTGCGCGTGCTCATCGGTCGCCCGGGGCGCGGTCCTGGCTCTGTTGACCGCAGCGACGCTGTCCCTCCTCGTCGGCTGGCGCGCGGCGCGTTCGCTGGGCCTGCTCGCCCGTGCCAGCGAGCGCATCACGGCCGGTCAGACCGATGAGGCCGCGCTCGAAGACGCCAAGGGGTCGCGCATCCTCGAGACCGCTCGGCTTGCCGAGACCATGGCCGCGATGGCGGCGCGCCTGCGGGCCCGGATGGCCTACATCTCCGAGTTCGCCGGCAACGTCTCGCACGAGTTCAAGACGCCGGTGTCGTCGCGTCGCGGCACGATCGAGCTGCTGCGTGACGATCCGGCCGACGACGCCATGCCGCCCGAGCAGCGCGCCCGCTTCCTGGACAACGCCCTCGCCGACCTCGACCGGCTCTCCAACCTCGTCGGCGGCCTGCTCCGCCTCGCCCGCGCCGAGGAGGGTGGGCCCCACGAGGATGTCGACGTGGACGCGCTCGCAGACGAGGTGGCGGCGCGTTTGGGAGGGGTGGTCGCCAGCGGGTCGGCCGGTTCGGTGGCGGGGGTGCGCGAGCAGCTGACCGCGGTGGTGACCAACCTCTTGGAGAACGCCAAGCGCCACGGCGGGCCCCACGTGCGTGTCGAGCGTTGGCGTCGCGGCGAGCTCGCGGGCTTCGACGTCGTCGACGATGGCCCCGGCATCGACCCGCGGCACCTGAGCCAGCTCTTCGATCGCTTCTTCACCACCGACCGCGACCGCGGCGGCACCGGCCTGGGGTTGGCGCTGGTCAAGGCCGTGGCCGAGGCCCACGGCGGCAGCGTCCAGGCGCACAGCACACCCGGTGAAACCCGCTTCGTCGTGGCGCTGAGAATTCGGGAACGCAGCTCTACGGCCGCTCACCGCGGGCGCCGGCTACTCCCGTAGCCTCGGCGGGGGCTGTCGCGCCGGGCGGCGGCGGCGAAGCAGGTCCAGGAGCATGATCGGCGCCGCGGATGTAGCCACCGGCGGCCCCGCGGCGGCGCATGTCGCGACCGCGGCATCCATGTTGTCGTCGGCCGCTCCGTCGGCCGTCTCCGCAGCCACCTCGCTCGGAACCGGAAGGATGCCCGGCTCATCACACCATCGGCGCCCGCCCGAATCGCAGCGCGACCGCATCTCGACGTCGATCCAGTCCAGGTACACGTCCAGCCGCGTGTCGACGGCGCCGTGGGAGTCGCAGTAGGTGTCGTCGTAGAGGTGCGAAGTGACGCCGATCTGGCGCGGGATCGAGGGCGACGTCGTGTCGAGCTTCATGAACGTGGGGCCGCCGGAGTCGCCGTAGCATTTACGGACCGCCTCGGGAGAGGCGCCCACCACGAACTCGGCCGCACCTACCTCGCCAATCGTGGATTGCCCCCACATCTTGACACCGATGGTCCCCGCCGGTGGACTCACGCCCTGGGGCATCGACACCTGCTGCCCCCACCCGACGACCTCGACCGCCGCGCCCGGCACAATCTGCTCCGACTCGGCTTCGGTCACCAGCACCGCGGGCGTCACGTCGAGGATCGGCTCGCGGAGGAATACCAGTCCCACGTCGAACTGGACCCCGATGCCGAACGTGAGCGTCGCGCCATCGTACGCCTCGTGCATCACCGTGTCCCAGGCCACCACCGCGTCCGCGGGCCACCCCACCACCGGCGCGTTCCAGTCCCACGCGGTGAGATCGGCCTGACGGGACCACAGAAACTCCACTGATGTCAGCTCGCCCTGGCCGAGCGTGATCACCTCAGGGTCGATGCAGTGTGCCGCGACCAGCACCACATCCGGCGCAATGAGCGTTCCCGAACACATCAGTCCTTCGAGTTCGTAGGTCGTGCTCCCGAGCGCCCAATCAGCGTCGATCAACAGCCCCCCGGTCATCGGGTAGCGCGCCTCATCCGCCGCGTCGCCATTGATGAGCGGCGGCGGCGCGGCGGCGAGGGCTACGGGGAAGACGAGAAGCATGGTGGAGCCAGAGCCAATCCTCGTATCATAGCCGAGCTACCATCCTACTTTGCCGGTCGTACCTCCAGCCCGGCCCCGGGCGCCGACGGTAGCGCTGGCTCGCAACGGCCCACGGCCAACGAGAGGGGGAACCGGCAGCCCGGCCGCTCGCCCCCCTACTGCGCTGGTCGGGCCCCCAGCTTCACCTTCGACTCCACGATCCTCCCGGCATGGACGTACTTGACGGCGATCTCGTCACCTGGAAGTCGCGACGCAACCGCGCGGTAGAGGTCCTCGGGAGTCTTGGTGGACTTGCCGCCCAGGCTCACGATCACGTCGCCAGGGACGAAGCCGAAGCCATCGGCGGGGCTCCCGTCGCTCACCTGGGTCACGAGCAACCCCGCCTCGACCTTGTACTCCCGGAGGCCACGGGCGTTGAGCGCCAGCGTACCCACGCCGAGCCACCCGCGCGCGACGCTGCCCTTCTCCCGCAGCTGCGGCACGACCCAAGCCAGGTGATCCGACGGAATCGCAAAGCCCACGCTGTTGGCCCCGCTCACGATGGCGGTATTCATCCCGATGACGCTCCCGTCCAGGCCGATGAGCGGTCCGCCCGAGTTTCCGGGATTGATGCTGGCGTCGGTCTGGATGAAGGCCTCGAGTGCTTCGAGCTCCGGAACCTCGCGCCCCTTCGCGGAGACGATGCCGGCGGTGACGGTGTGCCCAAGTCCGAGGGGATTGCCGACCGCGACCACCCAGTCGCCCACCCGTGCGGCCTCGCTTGAGCCAAGCTTCAACCACGGCAGAGTCCGCTTGGCTTCGATCTTCAACAGCGCCACGTCGCTCCCGCGGTCGGCGCCAACCACATTGGCAGGGAACTCCTCCCCGGAGTCGAACTTCACCTTGACCTCCGTCGCGCCGGCTACGACGTGATTGTTGGTGAGGATGTAGCCGTCGGCGCTGATGACGAAGCCCGAGCCCTGGCCTTGCTGCAGCTGTTCCGCCGGCAGCCCGTAGGCGTACTGGTAGAAGTGCGGCACCTGTTGGCGCTGGGTGGTGTAGACATTGACGACCGCCGGCTTGACCACATCAACGAGCGGCGCCAGCGTCGCCGAGGGTGAGAAGGCAGGCGGCGGAGCGACGGCGGGGGCATCCGACGCGGTGGCGGCACACCCGAGGAGCGTCAGGGCGAGGAGTACGCGCATGACCCACAGTTATGCACCTCAAGCCGGATCGGGGAGTCACCGCCTGTCGCGAGGTGTCGCCGGGCGCCATAGGAGCGGCCATGCGGTTGTGCGGCTACCTCATCGACGCCATCAGCGTGGGCGGCATCGAGACGTGCATCCAGTTCCCGGAGTTGGACCTCGCCTTCGACATCGGGCGATGCCCGCATTCTGCGGTCAAGCGTAAGCGAATCCTGCTCACCCACACCCACATGGACCACGCGGGGGGCATCGCCTACCACGCGGCCACGCGCGACCTCGTCAAGGCTCCCGTGCCTACCTGGTACGTGCCGAGGGAAAACGCCGCCGACCTCGAGGCGCTGCTCGACGTCTGGCGCCGACTCGACAAGTCCGAACTCCCGGCCACCCTGGTCGCCTGTGGGCCGGGGGACGTCGTGGAGCTCGGTGGCGGCTGGATCGCGCGCCCCTTCCGCAGCCCGCATCGTGTTGCCTGTCAGGGATACGCGCTCTGCCGCCGGCTCACCCACCTTCACCCCGCGCTCATCGGGCTTTCGGAGGCAGAAGTGCGCGCGCGGCGACTCGCAGGCGAGGTGGTGACCGAGACCGTGGAGCGGGTGGAGATCGCCTTCACCGGTGACACCCTCCCCGAGGTGATCGAGCGCGAAGAGCTGGTGCGCACCGCCAGGCTGTTGGTGATGGAGTGCACCTTCCTGGACGACCGCGTCCCGGTGGAGAAGGCGCGGGGCAGCGGGCACGTTCACCTGGACGAGCTGGTGGAGCGCGCGGACCTTCTCCAAAACGAGCACATCCTGCTGACCCACTTCAGCGCCCGCTACAGTCCCGCCCAGGTGACCCAGACGCTGAAACGGCGCCTCCCGGAGTCCTTGCGAGACCGGGTGACGCCGCTTCTGTCAGGCCACGACAGCCTGCGTTGAGCGTCATTCGACGACGGCGCAGTTCTCGACGATGTCGGCGCGCATCCCGGCCAGCGCCAGGATCAGGTTGTCGGCGGCGCCGCTGCCGTCAAGGGCCTCGCTGTGGGTGACGCTGAGGTCGTCCAGGGACTTGAACAGATCCTCGACCAGGGCGTCGAAATCGGCGTCGGCGACGCACATTCCGGCGTGGGTCTCCAACATCGTCCTGCCCTCGTAGGTACAGTACCCCCCCGTCGCCTGGCACACCTGATCGACCAGGTTGCCGCGCAGAGTCGGGATGTCCGTCGCCGCAAAGAACGAGTTGATCCGGACATCCGCCGCGACGTTGCCGAGCATCCCGTCGATGACCGCCTCGACGGCCGCGTGCCCGCCCAGCTGGTTGAAGTAGACGGTGTCGCCCGCGGGGTCCGTCACGATCTCGGCCTGCATGCCGACGAGCGCCAGCAGCAGCGCGTCGATCGGCTGCGAGCCGTCGAGCGTGGCGCTGTACGGGACTCCCAGCACGTCAAGCGCCTTGAGCAGGTCCTCGACCAGGGCGCCGAACTGCCCATCGGTGATGGCCATGCCCTGGTGGACGATCATCATCTGGCCGCCGGTGTAGGTGCAGGGGCCACCCGTGGCCTCGCAGATCTGTTCCTCAAGCTTCCGTTCGAGCGCCGGCAGGTCGGTGTTGGCGAAGAACCAGTTGATGCGAATGTCAGAGCCGACCTGCTTGACGAATTCCTGCACGACCGCGCGGACCGCGTCCTCCCCGCCGATGGTCTCGTACAGGGTGACCTCGGCGGTGTCGCCGGTGTCGGTGTCGGTGTCCCCCGTGTGGATGCCGGAGTCGCCGGTGTCGGTGTCCGCGGCGGTATCCGCGGCGGTATCCGCGGCGGTATCCGCGGTGTCGGCCGTGTCCTTGGCGGTATCGCAGGCGAAGAAGGCAAGGGGGAGGACCGCGGCGAAGGCGAAACGAGTCATCTGGTCTCCTGGACAAGCACGCGCCGCGTGGCTTCGCGGATCGCTACCGGGCCCCGCTGTTTATCCATTGTCGGCGTTGTGTCAAGGCCCGGTGACGACGTGGGGGTTCCATCCTTCAGGTCGCGACGCGACGTCTCCGTGGCCGCGGCTGCCTGGTCGGGGCTTCATTCCAGCCTCAACGCCAGGAACCGACCAGCTCTCATTGACCGACCAGTAGGCGGTCCCGGCGCGAAACAGGGACAAGCTCACGTCGAGGTCCGCGAAGGTCCAGTCCGCCGAGAAGCGGACGACCTTGCCATCGAGCCGGGCGACGTCCACCGGCTTGACCCGCGGCGGAGCCCCGAAGAGCGTGGACAGGGTCGTCATCGTGCTCTCGAAATCGAGCACCGCGTCCTTGGGCAACGAGTAACGACGGGAGGTCGCCGCGTAGTGGATGGGGCCGTCGTCGCCGCGGGAGAACAGCATCTGGGTCACCTTCCCTGACACCGTGCGTCCCTCCAGAATGCCGACGGGAACGTCCTTCTCGCACTGCGTGCGCACCGTGGCGCGGCGTGACGCCGGGTCGGTTTCGCAGACCAGCTTCTTGTCGGCGAGCCAGGCGTCGAGCGCCGGGCCGCTCGCCGCGCCGATCTCGAGTCCCAGGAAGCTGCGGGAGGGCGCCCTGGGCAGGGTCGAGTCGACCGGGCCGGTGAGCCGGGTGACGACGGCAGGCGCCGCGACCGGGGCAGCCACGGTCGGAACCGGGCCGGACACCCCCGCGGCAGGCGCCCCGCCTTCGGGAGGCGCCACGCCGGCCGGCGCCGGGCCGGCGGGAGGCGTGGGGGGGGCGGGAGCGTGGTCCGCGGGGGCCGGCGCGGAGGCGCCGTCCACGGTGATCTCCGCATCCTCCAGGATCACGGAGAAGAAGTAGCCGAAGCCGAGGTCGCGATCGAGCGTGAGGGGGGCCTGGGCAACGATGGTGTCCCCCACCTCTGCGTCGGCGAGGCCGGTGACGGTCAGGTCGTTGGTCTCCTCGGCTCCGGTGCCATCACGAAGGTGGTACCAGTTCTTTCCGAAGATGCCCTTGTTCGCCTTGACCACACGCCCCCTAACCTTGACCACCTTCCCGGCAAGCTCCGCCTTGCGGGCGTACACGTCGCCGACCGACACGCCACCCTCCAGCGGCGCCAGGGCCCCCGCGGCCTCGTCCGGCGCGGCGACCCGCACGGCTTCGATGACGGTGATCGGCTTGAACTCGCGAGCCAGCTCGGCGCTGGTCAACGTCGCCTGGAGCGGTCCTTGCCCGAGGAGCACCCGATCCTCGACCTTGACCTGCAGCTTCGGCACCGACACCCAGAAGTCGTAGCCGGCCTCTTCGATGTGCAGGTAGCTGCGGCCGTCACCGTGCACCGCCTCGACCACCCGGGCGGGGCCGATGTTGGCGAAGCCGCCGTCTGGCGACGGTGCGGTCGCCACCGGAGAGGAAGGCGGGGACACGACGGCATCGGGGGTGGAACAGGCGAGGGCGAACAAGAGGTACATCGGCGTCCTGGGGCCCGGACACTTACAAACTCAGCGCCTCACGCGCCACCCGAAGCACGGTTACGCGCCGGAACGATGCTCGGTGCCCCCAATACCATCCCCGTCTGGTTCGTCGCCGCCGTCGCGATCGTGGTGGTCCTGGTCGTCGGCGGAGTCCAGGCGCTCACCGACGATTCGCCCGAGGTCGACCAGCGCGACCAGGCGCTGTACCCGCCGGGCTCCCAGGTGTCGCTCGAAGGCCCCGGCACCCTCGGCGTCCTCATCGGACAGAAGGTGATGCCGCCGGGATGGATTGCGCGTGGAAGCTACGCCTTCCGCGTGGAGTTCCCCGACGGCCAGGTGTACAGCTCACCCGCCGGGGCGCTCATGGTGGCCGACCGCAAGGATCTCGTGGTGCGCTGCGACGCCGCTGCCGCCCGTGCGTGCGCGGTCTCCGCTCAAGGCGTACGGTCGAGCGTGCAGGTCAGGTAGACGTCCAGAAGGTACAGGTCGCCGGGGTACACACCGCCGGCCGCCGGCATGTCCTCGTCCGCGATCACTCGCACCCAGACGCGCTCGACGAGGGCGGCGACATCGGACTCCGCATCGAAGTTGACACCGTCGGGTGCGCCGTAGCGGCTGCTGGTGTTGTTGACCGAGTGACAGGACGTGCAATAGTCGAGCATGAAGCCGTGGCTGAAGGAGTCCCAGGTGACCTCGGGCTGCTCGGTACACCACGCCTCTGCGGTGTCCTCGCTGTCGGTGGCACAGCCGGCCCATAAGGCGAGCACGATCAAGCCAACACCGCGGTTATCGGGGCGGTCTCGCCGGGGTCGACGTCTCCCAGCGCCAGGAGCGTGGCCCCGAAATTCGCCGCGGATACGCCGGTGCCTTTGGCGAGCGGCTCCCCGGTGGCAAAGTCCACCGCCGAGCCGTACCCGCTGTCGTCGTAGCCGCCGACCACCTGCCCGCCCTTGACGCCTGACCCGACCACCATGGCGCTGGTGAACGTCCAGTGGTCGCGGCCGCTCCCCCCGTTGAGCTGGGGCGTGCGTCCCATCTCCGAGAACACGACGATCACGGTCTCATCGGCGAGCGGACCGCCCGCCGCCGCCTGGCGGGAGTCGAGGTCGGCGATGCCCAGCGCCAGGTACTCGAACAGCTCGTCGAAGTGCAGACCCTGGCGCTCGTTGCTGGAGTGGGTGTCCCAGCCCTCGGCGCACCACCCGCGGTACTCGATGAGGGCGGTCCGGGCGAGCCCGAGCTCGAACACGTCCCACACCGTCGAGATGTGACTGTCGAGCGAGTAACAACCATTGTTGTAGGTTCCGATGTCGAGCCTGTCCATATAGCTCTTCAGGCCCTCGACGTCGTCGAGCGCGCCGGCGGCCGCGGTCGCGATGGCGCTCTTGGGCGCTGCCGCGCCCATGCGAGCCCGCACGTAGGAATCCACGATTCGATCGCGTTCATCCGAGGGGACGGCAAAAACGTGGTCGGTACGGCGGAGCGCGTTGCCGGTGGCGAGGTTCGAGAGCTGTCCCGCGGCGCCGACGCGGACGATGCGACTGGAGTATTTGGCCGAGAACGCCGTCCCACTGAGCACGAAGTAGGGGAGGAGCTGTCGATCCACCGCGTTTCCCGCCAGGATGGCGCCCCAGTCGTCGGTCTGCCCCTCGGCGAGTCCGGTCATCATGATGCGGCGGCAGCGTTCGTGGGTGATGCTGCGGACCTCGATGCCGTTGACGACACAGGTGCGCGCGGCATACGTCTCGAAGAAGCTGCGCACATTGGGTCGCGCCGCGTTGTCGACGAAGCGGATGCCGCCGACCTCGGCCTCGGTCGACTGGGATTCCATGTCCACGATGCTGGACCCGAAGTTCGGTTGAAAACAGTAGGTGGTGTCCCACCCGCCGGAACAGTGGATGAACAAGAATCGTCGTTTGTTCCCCGCCACGGGGTCGGCAAAGCCGAAACGAGGCAGCAGCAGCCCCGCGGCCCCGAGTCCCAACACCCCACGCCGGCTGAGTCCGCGCATCAGTAGGCCACGAACAGCGGGTCGCGGAAACAGGCCTCCAAGACCGCCTCCCACGCGGAGGTCGAGCCTTCGATGGCCTCCACCTCCGTCCAGAGGGCAGCCATCTCTGCCGCCCAGACCTCATCTGCCCGAATCGCGAAGAGGCGCCAGTGGAGGGCCGCCAACTGATCGTCGAACGCCGCCTCGCCGGGGCGCACCTCGGCGCCGATCGACAACACCTTGGCATCCGCGTGCGTCAGATCGCGCTCGACGATGAGTTCGGCGGACGCCTGGGCGATCCGCTTGTTCACCAGCTCCCAGGTGAGCCCGGGGATGGCCTGCGGGCTGGTGACACTGTAGCCATCGACCCCGCCGGCCAGGACACGGTAGCCCGCGACGTCGTTCTCGAGCCCCACGTGATCGAACTGGGTGAACTCAAGGCCGGCCAACTCTTCGAAGAGCAGGCGCTGCTGATTGGGTGACAACAATCGCTCCACCACCTCGCGCGTGCGGGCATCCTCGCTCGCGTCGGCCGTGAAGCCGCCCGCAGCGTACTGCGGCGTGGCCAGGACATCGAGAATCAAGGCCTGGGGGTGGGTGCCCTGCGCTTCGAAGTCGGCGCGGAGGGTCTCGATGGTCTCGTAGTCGGTGATGTCGGCGGGCCGACGCCAGAGCTGTTCGGCGTAGCTCTCGGCGGCGCAGCGGTTGAACCGCGGATCCTCGGAGAGGTACCACCCGAGATCGACCAGGCCGGCCATGGGCGTGCCGTAGTAGCCGGGTTGAGTGAGCAGCAGCTCGGGACCCAGGCGTTCGCGCTCGGGGTGGTAGGTCTGCATCTCGTAGGGGTTGTATTGGATCGTCCACCAGAACCCGAACATGCTCGCCGCCATCGGATCGACCGTGGCGTGACAGGTGACACACCCCGGCTCGGTACGGATGGCCTCCTCGGGGTCCAGGCTCTGGCTGCGTTCGAAGTTCACCGGCCGACCCAACATGTCGGTGCACAACAACAGTCGCGAGATCGCCGCGACCCGCCCTCGGCTCTTGTTGGATACGTTGGTGACATAACGCCAATAGAAGCCATTGGTCGCGAGCACCCCCGCCGCGGGTCGGAGGTCGGTGTACCAGGCCTGGGTCCACCCCAGCTCCTCCGAGGCCCGCTCCAGAGGCCACACCGAGCCGAGGATGGGGTCGGCCATGGTGTAGTCGGCGGTCACGATCTCGGCATAGGGCAGGTCGTTGGCGACCACGTGCGCGATGATTCGAAGGGGCTCTTCCCCGACGGCATGCGCGAAGCCGTCGGCAAACGCGGCGTCCAGTCGATAATCGCCGGAGTTGACCTCGTAGACGTCCAGAACGGTGTGCCAACGCTCGGCCAGGAGCGACACCAACCGATCCTCGAAGTTCGGATCCGCAAGGTAGGTGGCCGCCAGCACCGGCACCTGCGTCGGGTCGGCTTCCACGCGGTCCAACTCATCGATCGGCGGCAGCGTACCGCGCAGATCGAGCGAGATCCGCCGCAACAGTCGCGGCGCCTCCAGGGACACCAGCTCGACTGGCGCGTCGACCACGGCCGTCTCGGGAGTCTCGGTGTCACAACCGGAGAGCGTCGCCAGGAGAATCGCGATCACCGCGCGACCAGGGCGCCGGCCATGTCGGCCCGAATCTGCTCCAGGCCCATCAGGAACGCTGGGCCCACGTCCACGCAGGCCGGCCCGAGGTCCTCGCGACCGTCGAACCATACGGTCCCACACCCGTCGCAGGTGCTCTCGTCGTAGCGGAGGTCGTACCAGTATCCCTGGTCGTCGCGCACGCCGAGGCTCCCCGATGGGCGTTCCCCACACGCGCCCCCGAGGGTGAAGCCCTGGGCCGAGATGGACACGCCGCCCACGGTGAACCCCCCCTCGGCAACCATCGTGGGCAGTTCGGTCGGCGAGAACGTGCCGTCCACGTACATGCCGGTGCTGGTGCCCGCGGAGAGCCAAAGCTCATCGGAGCCCTCGTATCGGTAGGAGCCGAGGAACTCGGCCTCGTAGGTCCCGCCCCCCTCGGGGGTGCCCAGGTACCGGAAGGAGGCCTGACCGCCAAAGGTGAACAAGACACCCTTCGGATCCGCCATCGTACCGTCGGTCTTCATTGCCTGCAGAAAACCGTCGAAGACCCCGTCCATGTCGTCGTCATACCAGCCCAGGGTGGTCCCGCCCACACCCTGGTACCAGTACCCGTCCGCCGAGGTGCATCCATCCAGCGGAAAGTAGCTCAGGCCTCCCTCCTGCCACCCCGGCCCCGGGCACTCGTCCGAGCCGTGCGAGAGCATGTCCCGGAAGGTGCTCACCAACGCCGAGGTGGTCGGCATGCCGAACCGCACGGCCTCTTTCATCGCCACCGCTGCCTCCTCGCCCGTCCACACCGCACCCGGGTGCCGGGGCGACGTCGCCGCGCCGATGGCAACGACCGGGTCGTCCACGGCTGCCTCGGTGCAGCCGGCGAGAAGTGACACGAGTGCGAGCATCGTGCCAGTGAGTATAGCCGCCGGATGGCCAGGGCGCGTCGTCGACCGTGTGGCCTGGGGACCCGTCAGTACAGCACGTGCTCCTCGGTGACGGCGACGATCTCCTCGAACGTGGTTTCGCCGCGGGCCATTTTCTTGATCGCGTACTCGCGCAGCGTCAACATTCCGTCGTTGAGCGCCTCACGCTTGATCTCCTGGGCCGGCGCCTTGGCCTGGATGAGCCCGCGGATGCGCGGGGTGACCGGGAGGACCTCGAAGATCCCGGTGCGCCCCCGGTAGCCCGTGCCCCGACACTTGATGCAGCCCTTGCCGCGCTTGACCTTGAGCTGCCGGCCTTCGACCCCGCGGATGCGCAGGGCGTCGATCTGCTCGTTGGTGAGCACCTCCTCGGCGGCACAGTGCACGCAGACCTTTCGGACCAGTCGCTGCGCCACCACCCCGGTCAGCACCCCCGCGATGAGGAAGGGGTAGACGTCGAGGTCCAGCAGGCGACCCACCGCGCTGGCCGCGTCGTTGGTATGGACCGTGCTGAGGACCAGGTGCCCGGTCAGCGCCGCCTGAACAGCGTTTTCGGCGGTGTCGGCGTCGCGGATCTCACCCACCATGATGATGTCGGGATCCTGCCGGAGGATGTTTTTCAGCGCCGTGCCGAAGGTGAAGCCGATCTTGGGCTGGACGGCCATCTGGTTGAAGGCCTCGTGCACCATCTCGATCGGATCTTCCAAGGTGCAGATGTTCAGTCGCGGCGAGGCCAGGTGGTGCATCGTCGAGTACAGGGTGGTGGTCTTGCCGCTGCCGGTAGGACCGGTCAACAGCACCATGCCGTTGGCCTGACGGATCATCGACTCGTACAACGCCAGCTCACGCGGAAAGAAGCCCAGGTCGAGGAGGGACTGTTTGAGCACCGACGGGTCGAAGACGCGCACGACGACCTTTTCGCCGAACGCCGTCGGGATGGTGCTGACCCGCAGCTCGACCTCGTCGCGACCAATCTCTGTCTTGAATCGCCCGTCCTGTGGGCGCCGCTTCTCCGCGATGTCGAGCCTGGCGAGCAGTTTGACGCGCGAGACCACCGCCGGATGCACGGTGCGCGGCATCCGGTGAACGGTGTGGAGGATCCCGTCGATCCGCATGCGCACCAGCGCGTCCTCCCGCTTGGGTTCGATGTGGATGTCGCTGGCCCGCTGATCGACCGCGTAGTTGAGCAGGTACCAGACCGCCTGCACCACCGGCTGGTCGTTGGCCTCCAGGTCACCGGCACCAGCGACGCGGTACAGCGCTTCGAGATTGGCGATATCCGGTAGCGTGCTGCTGAGCTCGGCCTCGGCCGCCCGCATCGACCGCCGGAAACCGTGGAACTCGGTGATGACCCGGAGCACCTCGGACTTGGGCGCCATCACCGGACGGATCGGCACCTTCTTGAATTCGGCGAGTTGCTGCAGCAGGGCGGTGTTCCAGGGCTCCGTGACGGCCACGGTCAACATCGCCGGCTTGCTCTCGACGGCGATGACCAGGTTCTTCTCGGCGAAGGGACCGCCGAAGGCCTCGACCACCAGCCGGTAGTCGAGCTTCAGCGGGTCGAGCCGCATAAACGCGAAGCCCAGGTGTTTGGCCACGGTCTCGGTGATCGTCTCCTCGTCCAACACCAGCTCTGGCGCATCGAGGCGTCGGAAGCGGAACGAGGCGATCAGCTCGAGGTCGCTCACCGAGTAACTGACGCGCTGGCGACCCAGCATCCGCCGGAGCTCGGCCCGCCGGTCAAGCAGAAGGTGGCGCGCCTGATCACGCCCGCGGTTGAGCACGTCCTGCCGTTGCCCAGAGTGCAGCAAACGTGCCTCGACCAGCATGTCCAGGAGTTGAGCGAGCGAGGGAGCCGCCATCAGGGGCTCGTAATCGTCTCCGGTTGCCGGCGCCGGCCTTCCCACAGGAGCCAACCCGTCATCACCACCAGGTAGGCGACCAGCATCCAGCCCAGCCAGCCGATCAGGCACACCCGGTGCCCCGGGCGATTCACCTCGCTCCAGTTCGAAAACGCGTCCATTGCAAAGAGCATCGCCAGCCCGGTGGCGTGTCGCCAGGAATCGCGGCGGGAGGCATGGGCGAGGATGAGCGCCGCGCGCGTTGACGTAGTAGCAATAGCTCGCCGTCGCGAGCACGAAGAACGGGGCGAAGCCGAAGGCGTAGGCCTCGTCGTCATCGCAGCGCCCGAGCCCCCAGGCCAGGACCAGCAAAAAGGCGCCACCGACGGCGTACCGGAGCCGAGTCTGATCCTCGACATCCTGCTTGATGCGTCGCGAGATGTTCTTGGGCTCGAGGTCGCCGCGGAAGGGGAGAGCCAGCGCCAGGCCGGCTCGACGAGACGACAGCTCCTCGGCTGAGGTATGTTGTTTGATGTCGCGACTGTCGGTGGCCAAGGCCTCGGTCCCCAGCACCAGCGCACTCCCGCCCTAGAGCAGCGCCGCGGCGACCAGGAAGCCACCCGCAAGCCGCAAGAGCGGACGGGACAGCTCGCGACGGGTCAGCCCCGGAGCCCTTTGGACGCCGGACCGAACATCCACGCGACCGGAAACAGTCTCAACGCACCCGCCCAGCCGCCAAAGAGCGCCGAGCGCCGCCGACAGCAAGGCCACGTCCGCGTAGGCGAGCACCTTGAGAAACTCCACCGGCACCAGCCTCACCAGGGGCGTGGCCTGCAGGGTCCACGCGGGCGTCCCGTTGTACCCATGATCCTGCACCATCTGCCGCCACAACTCGGCGTCCATCCCCTTCTTCCAGTCCCGGATCACCCGGACGTCGTGCTTGAACTGGTCCCACCGCTCGGCGCTGAACGTAGATTTGACCACCCTCCCGCGCCGGAAGGCCTCGCCGATGGGGGCAATGTGGTCGCCTTCGTCGCCGGCGGCCATGTACTGGGGGCCGGGATCCCACCGCGGGCCCAATTCCTTGTCGGCGGTCAGGACGGCAGGGTACAGATCGTAATACCCAAGCTCTGAGAACTATTTTACGTTGAGATAGTAGTGAATGACATCGTAGCTGACCAGCCGCGTCGTCAGCGTGTGGGTGCTGGCGCGGATGTAGCCGACGCTCGCGACGAGCACCAGCGTGGCGAGGATGCGGCGGGCCCACGGCGCAGGGAGGAACCGCCAGGCCAGGGCCAGGCCACCGCCCCCGAGGGCCAGATAGATCTTCAGGGTCTCCGAGGCCACCTTCGAGATCGCCAGCGAGGCCTCCGGCCGCGATGGCTATCATGCAGCGGGGGGGGGCTCGCCGCCCTCTCCCCCTACCGCGCCATCCCCTCCCGCCTCCAAGCTCCGCTTTCCGGCCTGCGGCGCCCGCAGGCCCTATGCCGCAACGACCACGGAAAGTACTCTCGCTACCCTTGGTACAACGTGCCCGCACAACTGGTCTCCGGGTCCAGAAACCCCGTGTTCAGCTTGGAGAAGCCAGCACAGAACAAGCCAATCGTCGCGACCGCCGGCGCCGCCACGCGCAGGCCGCGCAACGCACGCTCCCGCCAGACCGCGGCGTCCCTGCTCACGCCCGCCGCCACCGCGAGCAGGATCACCCACGACCCCATGGTCACCAGCCAATGGTGCACGAAGACATGGTTGTAGTTGTCGACGGTGATGTGGACGCACCAGGCCGCGGACAACCCGGCGAGGAGCAGCGGTTGGCGCGGAAAGAGCAGGACCAGGAGCGCGGCGACGATGACCACCGCGCGCATCGCGGTCGTGGCCATGGCACGGCTGACCATGCCGAGCTCCACCGACAACGCCCAGGACCAGGCAAACACCACCCAGGCCGTGTCGGCCTCCGACCTCGGGGGCAGCGACGGCTCACGACGGTCCGTCAACGGTTCACCCGGTCCCGCGCCAGCGCCAGACAAAGCGCGAAGAGGGCCGCTTCCGCCATGGTCTTGCTCTCCCTCGTCACCCAGCCGAAGGAGGAGGGAAGCGCGGCTTGCGCCGCCCGGAGCCAAGGCAACGGCCAGGCGAGGAAAAACCAGGTCAGCGCGAGGGCGAGTCCCCAACACAGCGCTGAAGCCCACCTTCCGGAGGCGGCGAGCTCGCGCATCCGTTGCGACGCGCCGCCCGCCGCGGTCCCCATCGCCACCACGAGAAAGACCAGGTGGTGTTCGTAGGCGTAGACCGGCGTCACCACCATGAGCACGGTGAGCGCTCCCAGGATGGCGGCGGGGTTCTTCGTGCCGCGCGCGTGCCACGCGACGAGGAGCAGCAGCGCGAGGAGCACGCCCGACATCATGCCCTGGGCGCCCTCCGAGAGCAGCGGCCCCGGCCCCGGGAAGAGTCGGTCGGCGAGGTCGCCCACGGAGTGGTTCGCCTCCAACGAGATCGGGACGGTCAGGCCGTGGTAGTCCCCCGTGGAAAAGCCCGGGAGTATCTCCAGGTAGAAACGCGTCTGCGCTTCGAAACCGACCAGCGGCAGCGCCAGGAGCGAACTCCCGATCGCGGTCACGACCGCAGCGCCGACCGCCCGCCAATTGCGTTGGAGCAACCACCACCCCAAGAAGAGCGCCGGCGACATCTTGAGCATCGCCGCGACGCCGACCAGGGCTCCCCCGAGCCACGGGCGCTTCGGGGCCACCGCAAGTCCGAGCAGCGCCGGGGCCAGGGCAAGGAGATTCGCCTGCCCCATCCACGCGTTGTCCGGGATCGGGGACCAGGTCCACAACAGCATCGCCGCCGCCCAGATCGGCACGCCGAACGCGCGGACGCCGAGGCCGAGGCACAGCAGGAGCAGGGCTTCGTTGAGGAAGAACCACACCTCATAGGCCGCCTGCAACGAGACGGGGCCCGCCCAGGCGACCGAGAGCAGAAAAGGAGGCGGGTAGAAGAACGGATGGACAGACTTACGAACGCCCTCTTCCCGGGCCCGGGCTGACATGCGCGCCGTGTCGTAGGGATCGCCCCCGTCGAGCGCCACCTCCGCCGCATAGTAGTAGCTGGCAAAGTCGCGACCGCCGGTGGAGGTGTGGACCTTCTTCCAGGCCGGCGCCGCCTGCACCATCACGTGACCGACCAGTCCGAAGACGACAAGCACGATGGGGAGGAGGTGACGCACCGCGGGCAATGTGACTCGGGGGGAGGCTTTCGGCGATGGCCGTACCGCGAGCTATCTTCGTCCCGATGCTCGGTCTGGCCCTCGCCCTGTCCGCCTGTGCCCCCCACGCCGGCGTACCGTCGGCGAGCGGGCCCGCGCTCACCTACGAGGTGCGCACCGTCGAGCCCTTTGCGCAGCGCCTGCCGCGCGCAAGCGCCGACCTGGTGATCCACTACGGCGGCGAAAACCACGGCTCGCTGGAGACGTGCGGGTGCCCCAATCGCCCCCGCGGTTCGCTCGCCCGCTTCGTCGGATACGCGACAGCCGCCCACCGCGCCGCGCCCTCGCCCACCGTCCGGGTCAACACCGGCTACTGGCTCACCGACGCGGTCGACTACGCCGGGCACGTGCGGCGCGACGCCGAGGTGATGGACGTCTGGGCGATGCGCGGCATGGCGGCCGCGGGCTTCGACGCGCTCAACGTCACCGCCCACGACGTGGCCGGGCTGGTGCGTGTGCCGCCCGACCCGTCCCTGACCCTGGTGAGCGCCAACGTGACCGGGCCGGGCATCGTCCGTTACGTCATCGTCGAGCGGGGCGGCCGGACCATCGGCATCACTGGCATCACCGGACCAGCGGCGTCGATGGCAGACACCTCCGCCTACCCGATCGCCCCCGCGGAGAGCGCCACCGGCGTGCTCGCCGAGTTGGTCGGTCGCGTGGACGTGGTGGTACTGATGGGCTGGCAGGCGAACGGGGCGCTGCGGTTCTTGCAGAAGGCGGTGCCCGGCATCGACGTCATCCTCGATTCGGGCCTGTACGCCGACGCGCTCCCGCCGGTGTTCCAGCAGGGGGCCGCCTGGACCTTCAGCGAGTATCAGATGGTCCGCGCCGGCGAACTGAGGCTGCGCCTGGACGGCGGGCGCGTGCTTGGCGGCGTCGATCGCCACATCGACCTGGACGCGGCCGTCCCCGACGACCCGGTGATCGCCAAAATCGCCCGTGAGGCCCGGCTGGATCTCGATCGGGTGCAGACGGAGCTCTACGGGGGCGGTTGACGGTCGATCCGCACCCCGGGTCGAAGCGTATCGGGGACGCAGATAGGCGAACGCTGCGTGACGATGCCGCCCACGCCGTTCACCGCCGCCTTCAAGCGCATCGAGCTCGGCGCCATCGGACTCGCCGTCGGGCTGGCCGTCGCGTCGCTGCCCGCGGTGACCACGGTCGGGATGCTGAATCTCGCGCTCGCGTTCACCATGCTGGTGGCAGCCGACCTGGTGTCCGGCGGGGTCCATTGGGCCTTCGACCGGTGGGGAACGACGAACACCCCGATTTTCGGCCCCAACCTCATCCGGACCTTCCGCGAACACCACACCGACCCGCTCGGCATCACCCGACACTCGTTCGTCGAAGCCAACGGCGGCCCGGCGCTCGGCGCCATCCCCATCCTCATCGTCGGGCTCTGGGGCCCCGCAGTGGTGACGGCGACCTGTTTCTGGCTGGCGATCTTCGTCTTCTTCACCAACGTGATCCACTCCTGGGCGCACGGGCAGCCGCCGTCGCCGGTGCGCTGGCTTCAACGACGCGGCGTGCTCCTGTCGCCGGAACACCTCGCGGCGCACCACTCCTCGCCTCACGATCGGGCGTACTGCATCACCACCGGATGGATGAACCCCCTTCTGGACTCGATCAACGCCTGGGAACGTTTGGAGCGGCTGATCACCGCCACCGTCGGCCTGGTCCCGAACCGGGGCTGAGGGTCAGGGGAGGGCGCCGGCGCGGGTCGGCGCGTCGACGACGTGGACCTCGAACGCGCCGAGCAGGGCGGGCAGCGTGCGCGTGGCGCCCCAGGACACCAGGGGCGACCAACAACTCTGCATTCGGTCGGCCGTCGTGGTGATCCAGTGCGCGCGCG
>SHYX01000022.1 GCA_009692585.1 Myxococcales bacterium | reverse complement strand
GACGACGACCTCGATGGCGATGGGGTGCTCCAGGAACAGGATTGCGATGACGCGGATGCGTCCGTCCATCTTCCGGCCGACACCTTTGTCGGCAACCTTGAAGACGCCGACTTGGATGCCTTCTGCGTGAACTATTGCACCCGGTCGCTCGACGGTCACCTGTGGGCCTACGAGGTGGAACGGGTGGATTTTTCCGCGCTGTCCTGCCTCGACTCCGTGAGCGGCGACGTGGGGTTGGAAGGCCCCAACTTGGTGTCGTTGGCGGGCCTGGAGTCCCTTGCGCGAGTCGGCGGCGAGCTCTCGATCGCCAGCGATCGCGGGATCAGCGACCTCAGCGCTCTGGGGGGCTTGTCCGAGGTTGGCTCGTTGTCGATCTATGGAGAGAGCATCACGTCGCTGGCTGGGCTGGAGGGTATCCGGAACGTGCCGGGCAGCCTGTTCATCGGCTACACCTCCATCACGGACCTTCGCCCGCTTTCGGCGTTGACCTCCGTGGGGGTCTACCTCAGCGTTGCGGACAATCCTAAGCTTACGAGCATGGGCGGGATGTCTTCGCTCGTCGCCATCGGCGGGGCCGTGATCGTCGCCAACAACCCGGCGCTGTTGGATCTGGATGCATTTGCGTGGTTGACAGAGTTGGACGAATTGTGGGTCGTCGGGAATGCGTCGTTGCCGGATTTGCAGGGTTTGGCATCACTTCAACGCGTGAACGGTCTGTTGGCCTTCGATGGCAACCAAGGGCTGCTCTCCTTCGCAGGTCTGGAGTCGCTGACCGAGGTCGGCACCGAGTTGGTGTTCGCGGGTGGACCCGTGCTGGATGGGGAGTCGCTCATCGCGCTGACCGCCGTGGGCGGAAGGATGAGCCTGCAGTCAGACTTCCAAGAAGAACTAACCGGCTTCAACGCGCTGACTCGGGTGGGCGGTCTGGGTATTCGCGGAAACACCGTGCTCACCGAGGTCAGCGGATTTGGGTCGCTGACCGCCGTGACCGGCGACGTGGAGATCTCCTACAACCCCGCGCTGCTCCGGCTTCCTGACTTCGCTATCGCGGACATCGGCGGCGACCTCGACGTGGTCGACAATGACTCGCTCACGACGTTGGCGGGCCTGGAGTCCGTGCGAACGGTGGGCGGGGCCCTGACCCTCGACGGCAACGAAACGTTGATGGATGTGACTGCGTTGTGGGACGTGGAGTCGGTGGACAGCCTCGTCATCACCGATAACCCGGCGTTGGCCAATGACTACGCGAATGACCTCTGGGCGGAGATTCCGAACGTAGTGTCCGGTGTGGTCACGATCTCGGGGAACGGGCCGTAGGGTTGCCCTTCACTCGCAGAAGGGCGGCTTCTCGATCGCGGAGTTGTTCTCCTCGTCGCACTCAGCGAGGGTGCCGGCGCCATTGTCGTCCACGAACACCCAGAGGCAGGGGATAGGCAGCATGAACGGCTCGGCGGGGAGCCACACCCCGCAACTGTAGCCCCCCACGGGCGGGCTCGGCAAGCGCGCGAGCCCCCGTCTCGGGTCGGGGACGCCCACCGCCCCTCAGGGCTCCGCGACGAACCGGGCGATCATGGCCCAGGCGTCCCCCGCCAGGATGTCGTTGTGGCCGTGTTCCAGTGCCAAGAACCGCGCGGCGAGGAGAATGACCTTTTCGTTGGGCACTCCCGCCTGGGCATCGCCGTAGCCGGGGTACTCGATGGCAGCGAACGCTAGGCCCTCGGCCTCGGCAAACGCCGCGTCACGGCGGATCTGGCCGATCTGGCCGGCGTTGCCGTGGAAGAAAGCCACCCGCGTCGCGCCCGCTGGGCCCGAGAGGTCCATCGGCACGGTGCCGCCAGGCACGGCCACCTGCACCCGGTTGGCGCCGGCAAGGACCAGAAAGGGGTCGGATGGGGACAGAGGGAAGAGGATGGCGCGCTGGAATACGAAGAGGCCCAGGACGGCCAGCGCGTAGGCCCCCAACAGCGCCGCGCCTGCACGGGCGAGCGTCCCGAGAACCGTGCGGAGCATGGCGACAAGGTATCATTTGCCCGGGGCGGTGCAGTCCGGCTGGACGAATCCCGTTCCTACCCGTAGAGTGGCCCATCCCGGACCCCCCATGCGCCCCGCGCTCGCCGTCCTTTTCCTCCTAGCCGCCTGCGCTCCTTCCAACGACGGCAAGGACGATGTCGGCACCGATTCCGGCGATGAGTCCACCGTTGGCGACACCGCGGTGTCCGATGTCACCGCCGAGCTCGCCACCATCGTGACGGTGGTCATCGTGCGCTGGAACACCGCCGAGGCCTCCACCGGCTTTGTGGAGTTCGGTCCTGATGAAGCCTACGGCATGTCCACCAGCGCCACCGCCTCCGGAACGGCGCACGAGGTGTTCCTCGTCGGGACGGCCGCGGACACGCTGGTCCACTTCCGCGTGATCGTCGACACCGGGGGCGGGCCCAAGCCCACCTCGGACTACACCATCACCACCGGCCCGCTACCCACCGGGACTCCGCACCCCGTCGTCTCCGGAGCGATGGCCGACGAATGGCAATTCCTGGTCCTGCCCACCCAGGGCGCGGTGCCCGCGGTGACCATCGTCAATCAGTTGGGGGAGGTCGTCTGGTACTACCGGCCCGTGGTGGAGGGCGGAAACCTGATGCGGGCGCTCTTGACCAACGACCGCAAAGCGGTGCTCCTCGGCCTGGCCGGCATCCAGGGCAAGCTCGAAGACAGCGTACTCCAATACATCTCCATCGACGGCGGCACCGTGACCGACCTCCCGATGCCCTACTTCGACCACGATCTCGACGAACTGCCCGACGGCACCGTCGCGATGATCTCGGTCGAGAAGCGCACTCGCCCCAATGGGTCCCCGTGGGAGGCCGACCGCATCGTCGAGTTGGCGCCCGACGGCACCGAGACCGTGATCTGGAACGCATGGGAGAGCCTGGACTCCACCCCCTACGTTGACCAGATGGCGTCCAACTGGACCCATGCCAACGGCCTGGACTACTGGGCAGAAGAGGACGCCTACCTCATCTCGCTCAAGGAGATCGGGAGTCTGTGCAAGGTGAACCGCTCCACGGGCGCGATCGAATGGATGATCGACGGCGAACTCAACGAGTTCGACTTCGGCGACGACGAGGTGGTGGAGGTTCAACACCAGTTCGAGATGATGCCGGACGGAAACCTGCTCTTGTTCGACAATGGAACGGTCCAGCGTGGGTATTCTCGCGCGGTAGAGTTGGACCTGGACATCGAGGCGCGCACGGCGACCCAGGTGTGGGAGTACATCCGCACTCCGCCGCTGGTGGTCTTCGCCAAGGGCGACGTGCAGCGCTTCGGCAACGGGAACACGCTGGTCACCTGGTCCCCGAGCGGGGAGATCCAGCTCGTCACCCCCGAGGGACTGCCCACCTGGCAGCTCAACGCCGAGCTCGGCCAGGGCTACACCTTCGTGCACCCCCTGGACAGCTTCTACGATGCTCCTTAGCTTGCTCGCGGCCTGCTTCATCCACGAACCCACCGATACGGCAGATGCCGACGAGCCCGCTGGAATATCATTTCTAAACACCAATAACTTCACCTTCGATGGGCTTCTGGACATCCCTAGCTTCCCGGTCGGCGCGACCCAAGACTTTTCGTTGAGTTGGGCCGACCTCGACAAGGACCTACAGTGTCACGACCTCGATCCGGTGGCCGACATCGACAATGTGGGCCTGATGGCCTTTCCCTACCTCACCGAACGGGAGGTCGAGGACGGGCTGGCGCGCGATTCCTTGCGGCAGGTGGACATGGGCGTGTACCTGTCCTACGAGCCGGGCGATGCTACGGAGTTCTGGCTCTCGCAGGTGAGCTTCGGCGGCACGGATCCCAACATCGAGCCGCTCTTCACCGACGACAGCGGCAGCTGGTTGGTGGTGCTGACCACCGGAACCGGCGTGGCGCTGGGCAGCCGGATGCTGGCGTTCGTCCAGCCCCAGGACGGCGAGACCGACCACGCCGTGGCGGTCGATGACGGCTGCGCGGTGTTGGACTACAGTGTTTCACTCACGACGCTGACCCCCCTCGCCGTCACCGCCGACACCCCCTTGACCCTGGAGTGGAGCCAGCTCACCGTGACCGGACAGGGCTCGCCCCTGGACACGACCAAGGTGGACAGGGTGATGGTCGCGTACTTTCAGGACACCGACCTCGTCGCGCTGGAAGCGAACTTCCTCGACCTGGAGACCCTGGCCACGCGCACGTGGTCGGCGCCTCACCTGGCCGGCGTCCGGGCGGACCTCGCCGCGCTTCTGGCCGATGACGACCAGACCCCCTTCCCCGGCTTTGACGACACCGGCCTGTGGTTGGTGGCGCTCTTGTGCGGCAGTTGTCCGGTCCCCGCGCCGCTGGCACTCACGCTGGTGGCCTTCGGCGGATAGGTCCGCTCGGTGTACGCGCTGATCGTCGAGCCCCAACCCCGCCGCGCCGCGCTGTTTGTCGCCGCCGCCAGGGCCGAGGGTCTGGACCCGGCCGTGGCGCGGAGCGACGACGAGGCGCGCGCCATCGTGAGCGCCCGTGGCGCGCCGGCCTTGTGCATCGTCGAGTTGACCATGGCGAACGTCGATGGTTTGAGTCTGTTGGCGGAGATGCGCGAGCTGCGCCCGCGGGTGCCCGCCATCGTCGTGAGCGCCTTCGCCGAGCTGCGGGCGTCGGCCTGGAAGCAGCGCGCCGCCTTGTCGATCGCGCTGGTGCTCAGCACCGATCTCGATCCCGCGCCAGTTCGGCACGCGCTGCGCGCCGCCCTTGGCCGCACCGAAGGCGCACCCCGGCCGCCCGAGCCCAATCGTGACCCCCGGGAAGAGCAGCTCCGCCTCGCCCGCCTCCACGCCAGCGGCCTGGCCGCCGCGCCCGATCGATCGGCGGCGCTCGACGCCCTGGTGGCCGAGATCGCCGCGGCCTTCGGGGTGGACGCCGCGATGTGCACCGTGCTGGGCGAAGAACGGGAGCTGCTGGTCGCCCATCACGGGCTGCAAGGGCGCACCGTGGTCGAGCGTGGCACCGCGCGCGAAGCCGGCATCGGTCGCCACGTGGTGGACGCCCTGGGCGGCGAGGCCCTGGTGGTGAGGGATGTGCAATTCCACCCGATCTTCGCGGAGACAGCGCTGGTCCGCGAGGGGGTCGTGCGCGGCTTCGCCGGGGTGCCGCTCTGCGCCGGCGACGGCACGGTGCTTGGCGCCTTGTGCCTGCTCCACGGACGGCCCCTGGACCTCGAGCAGGACCAGGTCTTCGCCCTTCATGGCCTCGCTCGGCGGGTGTCGGGGGAGCTGGAGTTGATGCGGAGCCCCCACGCTCACGACGGCGTCAGCCACGCGCGCTTCGCGATCGCCCACTTCACCGCGGTGCTGGAACACCTGGACCAGCCGGTCTGCCTCTGGGGGCCGGCGGGCCGCCTCATGCTGGCGAATCCCAGCTTGGCGCGGCTCCTCGGCGTGGACGCCGGGACGCTGGTGCGCCTGGATCGGGGGGAGTTCGCCGACCTGCTCGATCAGCTCACCGACGATCGGGAATTCGTCGAGAGCTTCCGCTGTCAACCGGCCACCGCGGTGCTGGCGCACGAAGAGGTGCTGCTGGCCGGAACCGCGCCACGCACCTTCCGCTGGAGCACCAAGCCCCTCGCGCTCCCCGACGGCACCGGTCAGCTCGACGTGTGGTTGGACATCTCCGCGGAGCGTGAGCTGGCGCGGGCGGCCCTGACCGACAGCCTCACCGGGCTCGCCAACCGCCGCGGCGCCCAACTCGCGACCCGCCGTGAGGTCGCGCGCGCCCTTCGGTACCGCGGTCCGCTCGCCTTCCTGCTCGTCGACATCGATCACTTCAAACGGGTGAATGACACCCGTGGACACGCCGTCGGCGACGAGGTGATCGTGGGTGTCGCGCAAGCGATGCGAGGCGCACTCCGCGAGAGCGACGTCGCCGCGCGCTGGGGCGGCGAGGAGTTTCTGGTGGCCCTTCCCGACACCGACCTCAGCGGCGCGCGGGCCATCGCCGAGCGGGTGCGCGCGGCGGTCGAGGCCGGCGAGTGGGTGGCGGGCCTCCGGGTGACGGTCTCGATTGGCGCGGCCGAGCTGGTCGACGGGGAGCATGTCGAGGGCACCATCGGGCGGGCCGACGCGGCGTTGTACAAGGCCAAGGACGCGGGCCGGAATCGGGTGGGATAGCTTCGCGTGTGCGCAACGACGCCGTCGAAACCATCGGCCGACCCACCCGCGGCTGCATCGTGTACACCTGCGAACACGCGTCGAACCGGGTGCCGCGGCTATTCGGCCCCCACCCGGCCGACCGGGCGCTGTTGCGCATGCACTGGGGCTACGACATCGGCGCCGCCTGGGTCACCCGGCGGCTCACCCACCTCGGTGCCCAACATCGCGGTCGAGACGTGGCGGTGTTGTCGCGGGTCAGCCGCCTCATCACCGACGTCAACCGCGCCCCCGACGATCCCACCCTGTGCCTCGCCCAGACCACCGACGGTCCCGTCTCGTTCAACCTGGGCATGCGCCCAACGGACCGGCGCGCTCGCATCGCGGGTTTCCACCGGCCCTTCCACGACACCGTCGCCGCGATGGTCAGCATCGCTCGACCGCGCCTGCTGGTGTCGATCCACAGCTACACCCCGATCTGGCAGGGGCTCCCGCGACCCGTCGAAGCCGGCGTGCTCTACGATCGGCACGACGCCTACGCCGAAGCCATGGTCCTGGCGTTGCGCGACGCGGGGTTCCGCGCCGAGCCCAACCAGCCCTACTCCGGCAAGCTCGGCCTCATCTACAGCGCCGCCCGGCACGGAGAGGCGGGCAACATGCCCTACTTCGAGATCGAACTGCGCCAGGACCTGATCGACACCCGGCCGCGCGCGGACGCGGTGGCCGACCGGGTCCACGCCGCGCTCCGGTCGTGCGGCTGGTGAACGTCCGCTTCGCCGGTCTTGGCGCGGTCGTCGGCACGATCGTGTTTCTGTGGCCCGCGCGCGACGGGCTCTTCGGAGACCCGAACGGTGAAGTACACAATCACCTCTGGTTCTTCGCACACACCCTGCTGGGACTGCAGGCAAACGCGCCCGCTGGTTGGGACGTCCCGCTGATGGACCCGCCGAACCTCCCGTGGTTTGCGCTCGGTTGGCTCGGCTCCCCCACGCTGGCCTGGAACGTCACCGCCGTGGCCAACGTGCTCCTGGCTTGTTTCGGCGGCTGGGTCCTCGGGCGCGAGGTCACCGGCCGACCGATCGGTGCTCTCGTCGCGATGGCCTCGATCGGCTGGTCGCCCTTCCTCGGCGGCGCGATCGAGTTCGGGGTGAGCGAAGCCTGGCCGCTCGGCTGGTACGCGCTGCACCTCGCGGCGATGGTGAGACTGAGAACCGACGTCCGCCCTCGGGTGTGGCTGGCGGCCGGTGTCACCCTCGGGGTCTTCGCGCTGAGCGGGTGGTACCACGCCGCATTCGCGCTGGTGGTGGCGCCGCTGGTCGCGCTGCACATCCGTCGTCGCGCCGTCTTCTGGGCCGGCGCAATCGCGTTGGCCATGGTGCTGCCACGGCTGTGGGACCTGGTTCCCCACCTCGGAGTGTGGAGCGACCGTGCCGCCGGCCTCTCCGACCCGACGAATATTCGGCAGTGGCAGAAACAGGAGCGCTACGGCATCGACCTGTTGCGCTTTTTCCCCTCCACCGACCGCTTCACGCCCTCCTACAGCGTATACCTCGGCTCGATCGCCGTGACTCTGGGGATACTGGGCGGACGTCGCGCCTGGGTGTGGCTGGCGATGGCGGCGCCGCTCTGGGTGCTTGCATTGGGTCACTGGCTGCGCATCGGGGGCAACGTTGTCGTGGAGGTTCCGTTGCCCGCCGGGTGGCTGGTACAGGGCCTCGACAGCGCCCGATTCGTCACCCATTGGTATCGCGCCAGCGGGCCGGCCACCGTGCTGCTGGGGGCGGCGGCGGCGTGGGGGGCGGTGGCGGTGGAGCGTCGGTTCTCCGTGTGGTTTTTTGGGCCGACCGACGCGCGGGCGACCGCTGACGCCAGGGCCACGTCGTCCGGTTCGGCGCGGCGCGGGCGGTGGCTGCTCGCCGGCTCGGGTCCGCTTCTGCTGGCGCTGATCCTGGTCGACAGCCTCGCCTTGTCCTCCACGCGCTGGCCGCGGGTGGCGGCGCCGCTCCCGCTCCCGCCGGACCTGCCCCTGAGCGGCGCGGTCCTCGACCTCCCCGTTGACGACAACCGCACCCGGCCCGAGGTCTTCGGCACCCGCCGCCCCTACTGGATGTGGCAGCTGACCCATCGGCAGCCGGTGGCCGAAAACCACGAAGCGGCGGACTCGGTGCTGGCCGCCTCGGGCGAGGCGCGAGCGCTTCAGCTCGCCTGTGGCGGCCTCCCACGGGCGCGGCCCGGCGCCGGCGCGGCGGGGGAGATTCTCCCGGGCAGCGAGGATGTCGGCCTCAAGGAGCTGGGGTTCACCGCGGTCGTGGTGCACGCACAGCTGGCGCCTGACGGGTGTGCAGCCGCGGTGGAGGCACGGTTCGGGGCGGCGATGGCCGATGCCGAGGGGGCGAGGATGTTTGGGGTGCGATGAAGGGCGCGGCGGGAGGTTTCCGCGGGTGGAGCTCGGCGCCGGCGGTACGTTCGGGGAGCAGCACAGCGGACAGGTAGCCGTTCGCGGAAGCGCAGCAGAGAGCTACCTTGGCCGGGTGATGCCCAGCGAAACAACCCATGTCGTCGGTGCGAACCAGCTCCGCGGCACCCGCGTGAAATACGAGCCCTCTCGGCTGAACGCTCCGTGCGCGGCGGTCGTCGCCGGCAGTCTCGCGACGGCACCGACAACGATGCGGACGGGACGTTCGATTGCAGCGACTCGGACTGCGCTGCCTCTCCGGAGTGCGTGGATGCTGGCGGCGACGACACCGCTGACGACAGCACCTCTGGCGGAGCAACCGACGCGCGCCTTATTCTACAGCGACGACGCCTACGGGATCGTTCCGACCTGCGAGTACCCGGAGGAGTTCATCGGCGAGGGCACGAGGCTGTCGCCGGCGGGCGCTCTCTCTGGCGCGGCGACGAGTCGGTCACCTGCACCACCCGCGGGGCCAGCAGCTACGTGATCGACGGAGGGGTGTGGTCGCTGATGACCAGCGCCGTCGAGGCTGACAGGATCAACCTGTACACCGTTGTGCAGAACACCGACTCTGCGACCGGCGACGGTGGGGAAGCGCTCGAGGTGATCACTCGGGTGGTCCATGCCGCGGTTGTCCGTTGAGGGGGTCGACCATCGGGCGAGGCCGCGCCCCGACATCGTCACGAGCGTGGCGTAAACGCCAGCAACCGAACCAACCCCTACACAACCGCGCCCGCACGGCGGCGCCACCCTCCCCGCAGGCGGAACACACCCTCAGCTCGCGTACAGCCTCCCATCCACGGCCGCCCGGGTCGTCCCTGGTCTTGCCCTCGCCAGGTCGCCGTTTGCTGGTGGACCACCACGCGCCTCGGATACTCGTACTCACGACGCTCGTTCACCATGTTCAGGGAGGGCACACCGCGCCCAAGCCCCACCACCACAAAAAACACCCCCCCGTGACCCCCCCGTGACACCCTCCCGCGCGCGCTGGGGTACAAATGCCCCCCTCTACGAGCAGGTGTTTCCCGATGTCCTTTGCGCCCATCGCCATCGTCGGAGCCGGCGCGATCATGCCCGCCGCGCTAGACCTCCCCGGCTTCTGGCACAACGTCCTGGCCCGCAAGGACTGCATCACCGATACCCCCCCCGGACACTGGCGTATCGACGACTACTACGACCCGGATCCCAAGGCGCCCGACAAGACCTACGCCAAACGCGGCGCGTTTTTGCCCGACGTGCCGTTCGACTCGATGGGTTTCGGCGTTCCACCAAGTATTCTCAGCGCCACTGACACCTCTCAGCTGTTGGCGCTCATCGTGGCACGGATGGTGCTGGATGACGTGGGAAAAAGTGGCGAGGACCTGTCGCGTACCAGTGTCATCTTGGGCGTCACCGGTGCCCAGGAGCTGTTGGGCAGCCTCGTCAGCCGCCTGCAGCGCCCGGTGTGGGAGCGCAGCCTGCGCGAACTCGGGTGGGCCGAAGACGAGGTGCAGGCCGCCTGCAAGAAGATCTCGGAACACTACGTGGGCTGGCAGGAATCCAGCTTCCCGGGGCTGCTCGGCAACGTCGTCGCCGGGCGCATCGCCAACCGCCTGGACGTCGGGATGACCAACTGCGTCACCGACGCGGCCTGCGCCAGCGCCCTGACCGCGATGCACATGGCGGTCCTGGAGCTTCAAACCGGTCATAGTGACATGGTGATCACCGGTGGCGTGGACACCATGAATGACATCTTCATGTACATGTGTTTCAGCAAGACGCCCGCGTTGTCGCCCACGGGGGACTGTCGGCCCTTCGACGCGTCGGGCGACGGGACCCTGCTCGGCGAAGGCATCGGCATGGTGGCGCTCAAACGGCTCGACGACGCCGAGCGGGATGGGGACAAGGTGTACGCGGTCATCCGCGGCCTCGGCTCCAGCTCCGACGGGCGCGCCAAGTCGGTCTACGCGCCCGTTCCCGAGGGTCAGGCCCGCGCGGTCAAGCAGGCCTACGCCCAGGCCGGCTACGGTCCCGAGACCGTCCAACTCGTCGAGGCCCACGGCACCGCCACCCGGGCCGGCGACGCCGCGGAGCTCAAGGGCCTCCAACTGGTGTTCCCTGCCGACAACGAACAGCAGTACTGCGCGCTCGGTTCGGTCAAATCGCAGATCGGCCACACCAAGGCGGCCGCGGGCATCGCGGGCCTGCTCAAGGTCGTCGGGGCGCTGCAGCACAAGACCTACCCCCCTACGATCAAGGTCACGCGGCCCGCCACCGCGGTGGACTGGGCCCACAGCGCCTTCTACCTCAACACCGAGGTCCGTCCCTGGGTGCGTCACCCCGATCATCCGCGTCGGGCGGGCGTGTCCTCGTTTGGCTTTGGCGGCAGCAATTTCCACGTGGCGCTCGAGGAGTACGAGGGCCCGGCACGCCGCCCCGCCCGCATGGATCCCTGGCCGGCGGAGCTCCTGGTCTTCGCCGCAGACTCGACCGACGCACTGCTCGCATCGCTGAAGGCCGCTGTCGGCAAGTCTACGCCCTCACTCGCCATCTCTTCGCAACACCGCCCGCCGGCCGGCCGCCTGCGGATCGCGCTCGTGGTCCGCGACGATCTGGACGCCAAGCTGGCCCGCGCCGCCGACGTGGTCCGCGCCGGGAAAGAACATGTCCGCGGTGACCTCTTCTTCAGTCCCGACGCCGCGGTTGGCCCGGTCGCCTTCCTTTTTCCCGGTCAGGGCAGCCAGAGCCTGAACATGGGCGCGGGGCTGCACCGCTTCGCCGCCGTGGCGGACACCCTGGACGAGGCCGAACGCATCGTGCCCGGCCTCGCCCGGATCGTGTTCCCGATCTCCACGTTCAACGCCGCCGACCGCAAGGCGCAGGAGACCACGCTCACGCGTACCGACTGCGCCCAGCCCGCTCTCGGCGCGATCGATGTCGCGATGTCGCGTCTGCTTGGTCAGCTGGGACTTCGCCCCGACCTGACGGCTGGACACAGCTTCGGTGAGTTCGTGGCCCTGCACATCGCCGGCGCCATGGACTTCGCGACGCTCCTGCGCTCCGCCCAGAAGCGCGGCGAACTCATGGTCGCCGCCGCCAAGACCCCTGGCGCCATGGCCGCGGTGATGGGTCCCGCCGACGCCGTCGCGGCCCACCTCGTCAACGGGGCGGTCCTCGCCAATCTCAACGCGCCCGAGCAGACGGTCATCGCCGGCGAATCGGCGGCGGTCGAGCACAGCATCGCCAAACTCGAAGCGGCGGGCATGCGCTGCACGCTCCTGTCGGTGGCGACGGCATTCCACTCTCCCGTGGTGGCCAGCGCTGGCGCCGAGCTCACGACGTTCCTGAAGAAACAGGCAATCGGGACGCCGACCATCCCGGTCTACAGCAATACCACGGCCGCGCCGCACGCGGGCAAGCTCCCGGAGACCCTGGGCGCCCATCTGCGGTCGCCAGTGCGCTGGGTGGAAGAGATCACCGCGATGTACGAGGCCGGCGCGCGCGTCTTCGTCGAGGTCGGTCCCGCCAGCGTGCTCACCGGTCTGGTCTCGCGGATCCTCAAGGACCGGCCGCACGTCGCGGTGTCGATGGAATCAAAGGGAAAAGAAAGTCTGGATGCGCTCTTCGGCGCGCTCGGTCGCTTGTGGGCGGCAGGAGTGACCCTGGACCTCGCGCCCCTGGCCGCCGACCGCACCCCCGGGCCGCTTCGTTTTGTCGCCAAGCCGGGCGCGATTCCGATCAACGGGGCCAACTACGGGAAGCCGTATCCGCACCCCGATCGTCCGGCGATCGCCCCGAACCCCGTCGGCAGGATCATTGCGCCCACCAGCGCGGTCCTGGCGGCGCCGGTCCCGACGGCGCCGGTCCCGGCGGCACCGGTCCTGGCGGTCGCGGCGAGCCCCGTCGCCACCACCATGGTAGCCGCGCCTCCTCCCGTCCACGCCGCCGCTGTCGCCCCCGCACGTCCGGAGTCCACGTTGAGCCCTTCGCCAGCCGCCCCCGGGTGGATCCACGCCTTCCAGGAAAACCAACGGCAACTCGCCGAGGTGCACGAGCGCTTCGGGCGCAGCATGTCGGACAGCCACCTCGCGTTCCTCCGCGCGCAGGAGGTCGCCACCCACGCGCTGGTCGCGATGGTGACGGGCCAACCCGCCGCGATGCCCGCGCCCGCACAGTGGGCAGCGCCCATACCCCAGGCGGCTGCGCCCGCATATGCGCCGGCTCCCGTCGCCACCCCCGCGCCGGTGGCGGCCGCGCCGGCGCCTCCGCCGCGGGCCGCCGCCGTCTACGCCCCGCCACCCGCCCCGGTGGCGTCGGTCTCCCCCCGCGCGGCGACTCCCGTTGCCGCGACGCCCGCGCGCGACCTCCCCACCATGCTCCTGGCGGTGGTCGGCGAAAAGACCGGCTACCCCATCGAGATGTTGCGATTGGACATGAACCTCGAAGCCGACCTGGGCATCGACTCCATCAAGCGCGTCGAGATCCTCTCGGCCCTGCGCGAACAGGCGCCGGAGCTGCCCGAGCCCGACGCGGAGTCGCTCGGTCGGCTGCACACCCTCGGCCAGATCGTCGAGCTCCTCGGCGGCAGCGCGGCGCCGGCGACCGTTACGCCTGCGCCGGCGTCACGGGCACCCGCCTTGTCTGGCGCCACGCGTGACCTGCCCACCATGCTCCTGGCGGTCGTTGCCGAAAAGACCGGCTATCCCATCGAGATGTTGCGATTGGACATGAACCTCGAAGCCGACCTGGGCATCGACTCCATCAAGCGCGTCGAGATCCTCTCGGCCCTGCGCGAACAGGCGCCGGAGCTGCCCGAGCCCGACGCCGAGTCGCTCGGTCGGCTGCACACCCTCGGTCAGATCGTTGAGCTCCTCGGCGGTACGATCGCCGTAGCCGCGGCCGCACCCGTCAACGGGAATGGACACGCCAAGACCAACGGCTCGCCGAACGGCGCCGCCGATGGCCCTGCCGGGCCGGGCGGCTCCGGACGCGACATCTCGGCGTTGCTCCTCGCCGTGGTCGGGGAAAAGACCGGCTACCCGGTCGAGATGTTGCGGCTGGACATGAACCTCGAGGCCGATCTCGGCATCGACTCCATCAAGCGCGTCGAGATCCTCTCGGCACTGCGCGAACAGGCGCCGGAGCTGCCGGAGCCCGACGCGGAGACCCTCGGCCGCCTGCATACGCTCGGGCAGATCGTGGAGGTCCTCCACCCCTAGTCGCCCCCTCGACGAGGGGGGGCGAACCATCGCCGCCGCTGGAGCCCACCCTGGGGCCCGCGCTGGCCCGGATGGAGGTGGTGCTGGTGCCGGCGCCAGAGCTGGGCACGCGTCGGCTCCCGCCCGTGGTCGTCCTCGGTGATGAGCCTGTCCGCAGCGCGCTGACAGCGGGGCTCTGTGCCGCCGGGGTCGATGCCATCGTCGGCGGCGCGGCGGTACCCGAGCGGGGCGTGGTCCTGGTCGCGCTGTCCGGGGACGACGCCACCGTTCGCGGGGCCTTCCAGGCGGCGCGCGCGGCCAGGCTGGATGCCCAGGGCGCCTTCGTCGTCATCACCCGGTTTGGGGGAGACTTCGCGCTCGCCGGCGTCGACGACCCGACCCTCACGGCACTGTACGGCCTGGCCAAGACGGTGGGGCTGGAGCACCCCGACGCCTTCGTTCGTGCCATTGATACATCGATTGATACATCTGTCGACAGTCTGGTCATGGAGTTGGGCCGCGCTGCACCCACCGAACTCTCCCTGCATGATACCGAGCGATACACCACACTGGGGGTGATGCTCCCGTCGCCATCCAGCCCTCCAAGGCTGGATAATAGCGATATCATCGTGGTGTCGGGTGGGGCGCGAGGGGTCACGGCGGCCTGTGTCATCGAACTCGCGCTACGTACCCAGGCCCGCTTCGTGCTGCTGGGCCGCTCGCGGATTGATACACCCGAGCCGCCCGAAGCGACACCCGCCGTCAGCGAGCCGGAGCTCATGCGAGCGCTCGCGCCGTCGGCGTCCTCGCCGGCCGCGCTGCGGAAGCAGGTCGCCAGCATCCTGGCCGCGCGCGAAGCGCGGGCGACGCTCGCCGCGGTGGAGGCCTCGGGGGGCCAGGCGGTGTACGTGCCGGTGGATGTGGCCGACGCCACGGCGGTCGTGGCCGCGCTCGCTCCGATTCGGGCGCAGTGGGGACCGATCACCGGGCTGGTCCACGGCGCGGGTGTCATCCGGGATCGCCGGGTCAAAGACAAGACCGACGCCGACTGGGACGCGGTGTGGACCACGAAGGTCACCGGTGTTCGGGCGCTGCTTGCCGCCACCGCCGCCGACCCGCTCCGGATGATCTGTTTCTTTTCCAGCGTTGCGGCGCGCACCGGGAACATCGGGCAGGCCGACTACGCTGCGGCCAACGAGCTGCTCAACCGCATGGCCGCCAGCGAGAGTCGCCGGCGACCGGGCTGCCTGGTCCGCGCGATCGGCTGGGGTCCGTGGGACGGCGGCATGGTCACGCCGGGGCTGGCGCGGGCGTTCCATGCCCGAGGCATCGCGCTCATCCCGCTCATGGCCGGAGCGCGGGCGTTCGTGGACGAGCTCAGTGGCCCCGGCCCGACCGAGGTGGTCATCGGCGGGCTGCTGGCGGGAGACGAGGCCGGGCCGAGCCGCCGCCGGGTCAACGCGCGCGACTACGGCTTCTTGCGCGACCACAGCGTGGCCGGTTTCCCGGTGCTGCCGGTGGTCATGGCGCTCGAATGGTTCGCACAGCGCGCCCGCGAGCTGCGCCCCGACGCCTACGTCCATGCCGTGGAGAACGTGGCGGTGCTCAAGGGCATCACCCTCCGCGACTTCGACGGCGAGGGCGACCTCTTCGAGCTCCACACCGCCGCCACCCGGGCCGACGGCTACCGTTTCGAGCTGCGTTCGCCGGGGGGACCGATCCACTACCGAGCCGAGGTGCGCATGGGTGAGGCTCCGCCGCGAGCGCCCGCGGCGCCACCTGCAGGCGCCCCGGGGGCCTACCCCCACGTTGCCACCGCGATCTACGACCGCCTGCTGTTTCACGGCCCCGAGTTCCAGGTGATCCGCCGGGTGGTGAGCCTGGACGATGGCGCCGCCGAGGCCGAGTTGCGCGGGGTCACCCCCCATGGCTGGGCAACCGCCGGGTGGCTGACGGACATGGCGTCGGGCGACGGCGCGCTCCAGCTCGCGGTGTTGTGGTCGCGGCCTCGATTGGGGGGCGCGTCCTTGCCAACCGGCATCGGTGCGCTGGTGCCGTACGGACGCCCCGCCGCCGGCCCTGTTCGCGGCGTTCTCCGTGGCCAACGGAGTGAGGGGAAACGCACACTCAGCGATGTGTCACTGGTGGACGCCGCCGGCAGGGTATACGCTGAGTTCTTGGGTGTAGAGTTGCACGCGCTCCCGGCGGGCGAGTACCCGGGGAAGAGCGGGTAGGTTGCCGCGGTGACCACGCGGCAGCGAGTGAGCGGAGGGCTTCGCCCGCAGCGAAAGCGCGGCGCCCGAAGGGCGGCCGCCGAAGGTCCGCCGGACGGCGGCGTTCGGGGAAGGCTCAGCCCGAACAGACCGCCATCCGCCCCACCCAGGCACCCGGTTCCCCCTCGACCGCAACGCCACCCACCCTGCGTCCGGAGGCGTTCCCGCCAAGCACCAGCACCCCGTCGAGGCGCACCTGCACCCGATGCTCGCGGACGTCGACGCGCAGCACGTGGGAGCCGGACGTGGCGAGGCGGCGCGACCCGATGACCGTCTCGGGCAGGAGCACCAACTCGATGCGTCCCGGGCGCAGCCGCACCGCGACACCCTCTTCGGCGCCGGCCCGGCTCCGCACGCGCAAGCCGAAGTCGCCGCTGCCTTCGAGGCGCACGCTCAGGTCGCCCAGCGGCGCCTCCTCCCGCCAGGCGACGCTTGCCTCGGTGACCGCGACACCGCCGCGCTCGTCGCGGCCGTGGAGTTCCCCCTTCCAGTCCTTGCCACCGGGCGCGCCCACCCAGCCCGGTTCTCCGGCGCAGCGGAGCGCATCCGGCACCTCCGGCAACGCCACGGGTGCGGCCTCCGGCTCGGCGGGCGGCGGCGGCACGGCCGGCGGGGGGGGCGGGTGCGGGACGGCGGCCTTCCGCGGCGGCGGCGCTTCGGGCGGCAGCAGCGACAGGCGCATCGCCGCGTCGGTGAGGTAGGCCCCGAAGAGCGAGGCGCGGACGAGGTCCTCGTCAGCCCCTTCCGCGAGTACGGCGTCGTTGGCGCCGGTCGCTCCCGGCTTGAGCTGATGGCGGGCGCAGACTACGGGCACCTCGCTGCGACCCTCCAGGGTGAGCCACGACGAGGTCACCGCGCCGTCGGGGCACCGGACCTGGGCCAGGTGGGCACCAGGAACGAACGTCGCCCCCTCGGCGGCGCGCGAACCGTCGATGAGCACCACCGCACCGCGCAGCTCCCCGGAGAGGTCCACCCGGGCGCTCTCCCCTCCCCCCTCGTTCTTGAGCGCACGGAGGACCAACATCCCTTCGTCGTCCAACAGGCCGTCGTCGGGTGGGTCCCAGCCGGACACGCGCCACAGCCGGCGCCACGAGGACATCGCCTGGCTCTGCAATCCCCCGGACCACGCCAGCACCCCGGCGTAGTAGGACATGCGGGCCAATTCGCCCGGTGGGACGAGCATGCCGGACGCGCCGGCGGCGACCTCGGCGCTGCGGAGGGCACCCCCGGCGGTGGCGTCCTCGTGCTGAACCAGCGCGCGACGGGCGTTCTCCATAAGCACGGGGAGCGCGTCAGCGGCCGCGGCGCTCGCGGAAAGAAGCAGAGTCCAGAGCACAGCTGCCGATAGCATGGACAGCAGCGCCTGGTCAAACGAGCAGGCACGATGCTATGCGGCCGGCCATGTTCTTCCCCCTCCTCTTCGCCACCGCCGTCTCGGCCGAACCGGCGATTCCATTTGTCAGGTATGAACTTCCCAACGGCCTCGACGTCACCTTGTCCGCCGACCACAGCGTGCCGTTCGTGTGCGTGAACGTGTGGTACGACGTCGGGAGCAAGGACGAGGTTCCCGGCCGCTCCGGGTTCGCGCACCTGTTCGAGCACCTGATGTTCAACGGGAGCAAACACGCCGACGAAGACTTCTTCAAGCCGCTGGACAAGCTCGGCGCGCGCCTCAACGGCTCGACCAACCTGGACCGCACCAACTACTACGAATGCCTGCCCAGCGAAGAGCTTCCCCGCGCCCTGTTCCTCGAAGCCGACCGGATGGGGTGGTTGCTCGAAGCGCTCACCCTCGAAAAACTCCTGAACCAGAAGGATGTGGTGCGCAACGAACGGCGCCAGAACTACGACAACCCGCCCTACGGGCACTCCTGGCTGGAGCTGCTCCGCAACACTTTTCCGGAGGGTCACCCCTACCACATCGCCACCATCGGCCGACACGAGGAGATCGACGCGGCCCAACTCGACGACGTCAAGGCCTTCTTCCGCAAGTGGTACCTGCCCAACAACGCCTCGCTGGTCCTGACCGGGGACTTCGACGACGCCGTCGCAAGGCAGCTGGTCGATCGTTACTTCGGCCCGGTGGCGCGTGGGCCGCAGCCCGAGCATCTCCGCCCCGCGCCCATCGTGCTCACCGAAGACAGACGCGTCGTCGTTGTGGACAAGGTGCCCTTCGAGAAGGTCTGGATCGTGTGGCCGACGCCGGCCGTGTTCGAGCCCGGCGATGCCGACCTCGACCTGCTCGCCAGCGCGCTGAGCGCCGGAAAGGAAAGCCGCCTGTACACGGCGCTCGTCCATGATCTCCAACTGGCGCAGGACGTCAACACGGAGCAGGGCTCGCAGGCCTGGCAGAGTCTGTTCATCATCAGGGCCACCGCCTCGGAGGGCCACACCGGCGCGGAGCTGGTCGCGGCCATTGACACGGTGCTCACCGCGACGGCCAGGAGCGGCATCACGCAACGCGAGGTCGATGTGGGACGGACCGCCTTCGAGGTGGGCTTCTTCCACAACCTGTCCACCATCCAGGGGAAAGCCGACCTGCTCAACAGGTACAACGTCCGGACCGGGGACCCCGGCTACCTGGGCAAGGACCTTGCCCGGTACACGCTCGCGACCACCGACAGCGTCGCCGCCGCCCTCACCACGTGGTTACCACTGGACAAACGCCTGGTTCTCACCTTTGTGCCGGAGGTCAAGTGACCCGCTCCATCCTGTTGGTCCTCTTGGCCGCGTGCGGGCCCAAGCCGGTGTCGGTCCCCGTCCCGACCGCCCCGCCAGAGTACGTCCCGGTGGAGCCTGTGCCCCTGGCGCCGCGCCCCTTCGTGCCCCCGACGGTCACCTGGGGCCAGCTCTCCGCCGGCACCAGGGTCGCGGTCGTCGAAAACCACGAGGTCCCACTGGTGAGCCTTTGGATCGAGTTTCCCGTCGGCGCGACGGCCGGTTCGCTCGACAAGGCGGGTCTCGCGGAAGCGACGATGGACATGCTCAACGAGGGCGCCGGCACCCGTGATGCCGCCGCCATCAGCGCCGAGCTGAGCCGGTTGGGGGCGGGCCTGAACACGAGCGCGGGTGCCGATGGCAGCTCGGTCTCGATCAGTTGCCTCCGCGACACCCTCGAGCCCACCCTCGATGTATTGGCCGATGTGTTGGTGCGTCCCACTTTCCCATCGAAGGAGTGGGACCTGCGCCGGACGCTGTGGGTCGACGACCTCAAGGACGCGCGGAACACCCCCAATCGGATCGCGGAGCACGTCCTCAACCAGCTCCTGTGGGGGCCTCGGTACCGCGGCATCGAGGCCACCGAGACCACCCTCTCTCGCATCAGCGTCAAGGACATGCGGGCCTGGCACCAAGCCAACCTCTCGCTCAACGGCGCGCTGGTGCTCGTCGGCGGCGACATCGACGTTTCCGAGGTGGTGCCGATGTTGGAGCGCCGGCTGGGGCAATGGAAGGGAAAGGCAACAAAGGCCGAGGCGCTGCCCGAGCCGCCGGAACCGCCCCACAAGACCACGATCTACCTGGTCGACAAGCCGGGCTCGGCCCAGTCTGTCGTACGGGCCGTCAGCTACGCCGGCAAGCCGACCGATCCCGACTGGACCGCCTTCACCATCGGCAACATGGCCGTGGGCGGTCAGTTCGCGTCGCGCATCAACCTGAACCTGCGCGAATCCAAGGGCTACACCTACGGTGCGCACACCTCGGTCGGGTACGACCTCGCCGGTTCCTCGTTCAGCTTCTCCTCCGGCATCCACACCGAAAAAACGGGGTTGGCGCTGGTAGAGCTGTTCAGGGAGCTGCGGGAGGTAAAGGCGGGCCTCCCGCTGGACGACAAGGAGGTCAGCGAAGCCCGAGGGGCTCTCCTTGGCGGCTGGCCCCTCCGTTTCGAGAGCCCCGACTACCCCCTGGGTCAGCTCGATGTGATGCGTACCTACGGCCTCCCGGACGACTGGGTCAGCGGCTACCCGACCCGCGTCGGCGCCACCACCACCGCGGCGGCCCAGAAGGCGTTTTCCGACCGCGTCGACCCCGATCGGCTCTTGTTCGTCATCGTCGGGGACGCGGCCGTCGTCCGCCCGCAGCTCGAAGCGCTGGGACTCCCGGTGGTGCCGGTGTCCGTGGATGGGGTGATCCTGGGGCAGTGACGGTTGGGTGACTACGCCGTCAACGCCGCCTCCCGCGCCGTGCCCGCGCGCTTCGCAAAGTCGGGGTCGGGCGGACCGCCAGCGAACTCGGGCGCGGCGGTCACGAAATGCAGCGCCAGTTCCAGGCGCGCGTGCATCGGCAGCGTCCACTCGTCCGGGCCTCGGTGCGACATCCCCTCCCCGAGCATCCCGTCGAGAGTCGGAGATCGACCGTCGGCCCAGGCGCGCAGGAGCAGGTCTCGCAGCATCGCGGTGTGGGGGCCACGCGGAAGAAGGCCGATCCGCTCCGCCAGCCCGGCGGCCAACTCGCTAGCGAGCCACAAGCGTCCCCTGGCCCCGACGCCCACCGGCACGCTCAGCAACTCGTCCGCCTCGCTCATACCCCCCCATCGGAATCCTGGCCGGTTCGCATGAGCCGGTCGCTCACCCGACGGCGAATCCATGCCGCGCCGCCGCGTCCCCGAACGCCGTCACCGTCGCTGCCGACAGGGTACGTCCCTGCTGCCAGGGCCCCTCGCGCGCCTCCAACACCGCCAGCAGGGGCTCCAACAGGCAGGCGTACACGTGGCGCGGGCCGTAACCGGCGACCACGTGGAAGACCCAGCCCCACGCGTCTCGACCCCAGCCAACCGGCAGCGGCAGCCGCTCACCGGCGATCACCGAAACCCCGCGCGGGGCAGGACCGGAAAGGGTCGGTGGCAGCGCGACATCCACCAGCTGCGTTCCCACCCGCAGGCATCCGGGCAGGACGGTGCCGCCGGAGGTGTGCGCGCCGACAAGGACCTCGAAGTCGGCGAGATCCTGGGGGTCGGCGACTCCGCCCAGCAGCTCCACCAGCGCGCGCCCGACCGTGCCCCGGGCCCCGATCACCCCGACGCGTCGACCCGCGGCCACCCGCTCGGCGATCCGCCAGGCAGCCCACGCCGTCGCCGCGTTTCCCGTCGTGACCGGGATCCCGCACGCCGCCTGGAGCCCCACCCCCCGACCGGCCACCACCGACAGCACGCTGCCGAGTCCCACATGGCTGACGGGACCCGCGATCTGTACGGCACGGAGCATGCAGCGGAGGGCGCGCTCCTGATTGGCCAGGAGCTCCTCCGGCAACATCGGCACACCGACGATGACGCCTTCGACGCCGCGGTAGGACAGCCGAGCGAGCACGCCGCAGTCACCGGGGTCGGTCCCAGCGCGCAGGCCCAGGGCGATCTCGCCGCTGCCACAGCGCAACCCCTGAAGCCGCCGGGCCAGGGGAACCAGCGGGTGCACGAGGAAGGCGAAGCGGCGGACCCCCAAGCGGCGCTACCCGGCCGCTTTCGGCGCTCGGAGCCCTTGGACGATGTTGTAGAAGGTGCCGACGCGCAGGAGCGTCCCCACCTCCGAAACCTTCAATCCGTCGCGGAACTCCGCTCGCGGCACTTCTGGCATCGCATCCGCAAGCCGCCCGAGTGCGGCAAGGGTCAAGACCCCACCCACCTCGTAGGCCTCGGCAACGCCCAACCCCTGACGCCCGGTCTGCTCGATGCCGCCACGGGGGATGCGTACGTCGAAGGCCCGCTCCAGGCGGAAGGCGATGTCGAGCAGGTCGAGGCTCTCCGCGCCCAGGTCGCCCATGACGCTGGAGCCGAAAGAAACGTCGTCCACGCCGACGCCGAGCGCATCCGCGAAGGCCTGGCACACCTTTTGGAGCACGACAGCGTCGCAGGCCTCGGCACTCCCAACCGGCTCGAACATCGTCGACCTCGCGGCCGGCGTCCTAGCGTGCCTTCCCGCCGCGGGCCACCCGTCCTCAGCCCGCCATGACGTGGAGGCCGCCCACAGAAAAAGACTGGACCTTCGCCAACCGCCGGGCGACCGCCACCGGCACTGCGGCCGCGCCCAACTCGCCCACCTCGTCGATGGCGGCGAGGTTCGTCGGCAGGCCAGCCTGCACGTACCGCCCCGGAAGTCGCAGCAGCCCTTCCGCACAGAGGACGATGAACGCGGCGCCTTCGGCACAAGGCTGCCCGACGATCGCCTCGGCCCCGCGGAGTGCGTCGGCGCCGCCGGCGATGGCCAGGTCCACGCGGCCCTCGGCGATCGCGTGGACGGCGTAGGTCAACGCCACCGCACCGCCGAGCCGCCCATCGCACCAGTTGCCGTTGTCCCCCCTCAGGTCAAGCATGGCGCTGGCGTAGCCGAGCACGTTGTTCGACAAGCCTTTGACGAGCCACAGCGGCGGGACCAACGGGATGCCCCGCTCGGCGAACGCGGCGAGGTCAGGGGCAAGACCCGCCGCCTCCAGCGCCGGCGCGAGGTCAGCGGCGTCCCCTCGTTGGGGGGAGCCTCCGACGTAGAGTCCGCGCCGCTCCGGCGGCACCCCGGCGAGCCCGGGAACGCGCGCCGCCGCCGCGAGCACTGCCGCCACGCCCAATTGCACGGCGCGGGTCATGGTCTTGAGCGACTTCTTCGGGATGCCCGAGGCGACCGGGTCGAACTGGGGGACTTCGCCGCCGAGCACCTCGGAGACCAGAAGCGAATGGGCAACCAGCACGACGGAACGCACCGCCGCGGGGTAACCAGCTACGATGGCGCGATGCTAACCCTGCTCCTCGCCGGCGCCTGCGCAACCGGCCCCGTGGACAGCGCCGACACTGGGGACTCCGACACCGGCGACAGCGGAAACCCCGCCCCCGGCGTGGTCCTGGAGCCGGTGCTCACGGTGCGCGGCGACAGTTCCGCGTCGACGGGGCGGGCCATGGACTTCGGTCCCGCCCTCGACGGCGGCGCGCGGAGCAGCGTGTGGGTCTCGGGCTACTTCGTCAATCGTCTCTGCCGCTTCCAGGGCAAAAGCGGGGAGGTGTCGCTGCACGACGCCGAGCTGTGCATCACGTCGAGCAGTCGCGACTCGCTGGGTTTTTCGGTGGCGGCCGGCCAGGACCTCGTGGCCGCAGGGGCCATCGGCGGCGCCACGAACGGTGCGTACTCCGGGACGGTGTACCTCTTCGACGCCCTGCTCCGCGACGGGGCCAGCGACGCTGCGGAGGCGTCCGCGCGTGTGCTCGGAGAACTGACCAACGACTACGCCGGAACGACGGTGGACTGGCTGGGAGCCCCGGATGGCGACGTCCTCCTGGTCGGCGCTCCAGGCAGCGATGCCAACGGGCCGGGCTCTGGGCGCCTCTACGCCTTCGGTGCCGGTGCGCTCTTGGGGGAGGTCCAGGCCAGCGACGCACCGACCATCGTACAAGGCACCACCCCCACGGCGGAGGTCCGACACGGCGACCCCGAAGCGGGCGACGGCGTCGGGCAGGTGATCGGCAGCGCCGGCGACCTTGACGGCGACGGCGCGGACGATCTGGTCATCGGGTGCATCGGCGCCGACGACGGGGGGTCCAACGCGGGGCTGGTCGCGGCGTTTCTGAGCCCGCTCCCCGAAGGGGTTCTGGCGCTGCGCGACGGCGACCTGCTCATCACCGGCGTGGAGGCCGACCAGTACGTGGGCGACTTCACCGTGGGGCTCGGGGATGCGACGGGAGACGGCCTGTCGGACCTCGCGCTGAGCGGCGAAACGCTCGACCGGGAGGGCCGAACCTGGGTGATGTCCTCTCCGGTACGCAGCGGGACTGTCGCCGACGCGGCGGTGAACTTCCTCGGCGAGGTCGAACTCGATCAGGCCGGTGCCCACCTTGCGGCCGCCGGTGACACCGACGGAAACGGCCTCGCGGATCTGATGGTCGGCGCCTACGGTCAGGACGGCGCCGGGGTCGATGCGGGCGCGGCCTACCTGTTGCTGGCGCCCTTCGCGCCAGGTTCGCACTCCCTCGACGACGCCCACGGCCGATGGCAGGGCGAAGCCGAAGGCGACTACGGCGGCCGCGTCGTGGTCGGCGGCGGGGACTACGACGGCGACGGCCTCGCCGACCTGATCGTGGGCGCGCCGTACTCCGATCGGGGCGGTGCCTTCGCCGGCTCGGCCTACGTGTTCGCACCGTTCTGACGCCGCGAGCCGCTGGCCCGGCGACCGACGAGACCCACACCGAGCAGACCCAGTCCCCCACCCGTAGACCCCCACCCGGAGCAGCCACACCCCGCCTCTGGCGGCGGCTCCGCGGGTTCGCCGCTGTCGACGCCGCAGCGCCCTCCGCCGTACGCTCCAGCGCTGACCCACGCATCGACATAGGGCGCACACGCCGCCTCCGCGCAGGCCGCCGGGAGGGATTCCTCCAAACACGCCAGCGGCGCGAAGTGTACGAGATCGTCGGTGGTAGCGACGCTGTAGCCGTCGGCGAGGTGATCCGCGCAGGTCAGCACGGCGTCGCCGACCCGCACGCCGCACCTGATCGCGGGCGCCTCCGCGCTCACCTCGACGAACGAGCCGCCGAGGTCATCGCTGCGCCACGTGCGGGCGCCGAACCAGGTGCCCAGAAGCACGACCGAGCCGTCCACCAAGACGCCGGGCGTGGCGTCGGTGTGAAACCCCTGTTCGAAGGTGCGGAGAAAAGTTCGGCCGCCGTCCACACTCTTCTCGAGCGCCGGGAGCGCCGCCTCGCTGCGGGGGCGAGTCCATACCAGGACGTCGTCGCCCGCGGCAAACACCACCCGCGGATCCACCTGGCCGGGGGGCCAGCGGTAGACCTCCTCAAACGTCAAGCCATCGGTGCTGCGGAACAGGCCGGATGCCAGGGTGTCCGTCCACACCACGCTCGCCCACAGGGTCTCGCCGTCCACCACCAGGGCCTTCGGATAGAGCCTCGGCTGCCAGAGCGCGCTCGGTGTGCAGCGCTCGTCATCGCAGAATACGACGCCGCCTTCGTCCGGCCCGATGACCGCCGCCGCGGCCCCGCCGCCGTAGGCGGTGACCGCGAACGCGAACCCCGCCGGCACGCCGTCAAGGGCCCGGCCCGCGCAGGCGTCGTCGACCCGGAGCAGACCACCAGCCGTCGCTGTAAGCGCGACACCATCGGCATAGGCGAGCACATCGTACACCGTATCTATCCCGACGGCCTCTTCGCACAGCCAGGTCCAGGATGTGCCCCCGTCCAGCGAGTGGGCGAGCCCCCAACCGTCCGTCATCCCCCACACCTCTGCCGGGGCGTCCATGCGCGCCGACATCGCGGCCATCCCAAACGTCGGGGAGTGCGCCCAAGCGGAATTCCCCACCAGGGCGAACGTGAAGAGCATGGTTGGACTCGGTATGGCGCAGGACGCCGCTTCCGGGGTATCACGCAGCGGTGCGCCACTGCCTCTTCGCCCTCGTCGCCTCGGGATGCTCCACCCCCACGGACAGCGCGGACTCTGCCGAGCCCTCCGGGCCGCCCACCATCGTGATCCTGGAGCCGGAGGCCGACGCGACCGTGTGCAGCACGAGCTTCCACGTGCGGTTGCAGATCGAGAATCTCACCCTGGTGGACCCCTACGCGCCACCCGACCCGCCCCTCCCGAACACCGGCCACGTCGACGTCACTCTCAACGGACTCGACGTCGCGATGATTCAGGGCGAGGATCTCGATGTCGTCGACGCGCAGACGGGTTTTGAATACCAACTCAGGGCCGAACTGTCCAACGCCGACCACAGCCCAATCGAACCCTACGCCGGCGACTTCATCTACATCCATGCCGAGGAGTCCGGATGTTCCTTGTGATGTTCCTGAGCTGCGATCCCACCGGCACCGACGAGAGCCAGGACACTGCTGGCAGCGGCGCGCTCCCGGTCACCGACTACGACGTGCATTTTTCGACCGAGCCCCACCCAATCGTCGCCGGGGAGTCGGCGACGTTCCGCTACCAGATCGTCGATCAGTTGGCACGCCCCATCGAAGACCTGCAGACCTCCCACGAGCGGATGTCCCACGTCCAGTTCGTCAGTCGCGACCTGACCAGCTTCCAACACCGACACCACGAAGACTACCAGCTGTTCACCGCCGATAATCTTCGCAATGCGTCGTTCGAATTCCCGTTGACCGTTCCCCTGGCCGGCGAATACCTCGTGGTGTTCGATTACGCCCATCGCAACCAATACCTGTCCACAGTCGGTGCGCTCGTCGCCGGCGGCGGCCCCGCGCAGGCGGACGCACCGGTGCTCACGCCGAACGACGTCGCCAGTGACCGGGATGTCACCGGAACCCTCACCTGGGACGCCCCCGCGGTGCCCGGCTTCGAAGCCTCGTGGAACATCCACCTCACCGATGCCTCTGGCGCCGAGATCACCGACCTCGTGCCATACCTCGGTGCCGACGCGCATGCGTTCCTCGCCACCAGCACGCTCGACTTCTCCGCGCATACGCACGCCTGGTTCCCGGGGATGGAGAACGTCGCGCCCGGGCACCCGATGCCAACCGTGTATGTCGGTCCGGACCTGCCCTTCCACTACGTGCTCCCGACCCCTGGTTTTTACCGGATGTGGATCCAATTCACCCGCGAATCAGAGCCGACCACCGCGGTCGTCCTGGTGTTCACGGTGCTCGTGGAGGGTTGAGCACCCCGCGCCGTCGTCGCCTACCCGCGCCCGACGATGATCGCGCAGTTCTGCCCACCGAAGCCAAAACTGTTGGACAACACCACGCTCGGAGGCCGCGGTAGCCCCTCCACGAGGACGTGGCAGGCGATGGCGGGGTCGAGTTCTTCACACCCCACCGTTCCATAGGTGACCCCCTCGGCCATCCCCCGGATGCACCACGCCAACTCGACGGCGCCAGCCGCCGCGATGCAATGCCCGAAGGCTCCCTTGAACGAGCCGGTCGGAACCTCGCCGAGCACCGCGGCGATGGCGAGCGACTCCGCGATGTCTCCGACCGGCGTGCCGGTACCGTGGGCGTTGACGTAGTCCACGTCGCCCGCGGTCAGTCCCGCGTCCCGCAGCGCCCGGCGCATGGCCAGCGCCGCGCCTCGACCCTCGGGATGCGGGGCGGTGACGCTGTGGGCGTCGATCGAACTGCCAGCGCCGAGGAAGCGGGCCACGATCGGGACCCCACGAGCCCGGGCGTCGTCCTCGCGCTCCAGACGCAGGACCGCCGCACCCTCCCCGATCATGAAGCCGTCGCGCGCACGATCGAAGGGTCGCGCCCGGGTCGGCGAGAGCGCGCCCAACACCACGAAGCTGAGGTAGCCGAGCGGGTGCAACATGGAGTCGTGCCCGCCGGCATACGCGAGGTCGATGTCCCCGCTCCCGACCGCGCGCGCCGCCGCCGCGATCGACTGCGCAGCGGCGGCGCAGGCGGAGAAGCTGGTCTCCGATCTCACCGCGCCGACCCTGGCCCCGAGGACCTGCGTCACCCGCTCGGGCACATGCCGACGTGGCGACGGGCGCGTGGAATCGAGGTCCCGGGTGATGGCATCGCGATCGAATCGGCCCTCCCGCAGCCACGGATACAGGTCCACCTCCAGCTCGTGCGGGGTCAACGAAGACAGCCCCGTGCCGAGGAAGACGCCCACCCGCGCCCCCGGCGGCGGCGGCCCGAGCTCCGCAAACACCGCACTGGCCAGGGCTCCCTTCCGGTCGTCGGGGAACTCGGGATCGTCAGGAACGCCGCCCACGCGCGCGACCATGCGGATGCCGAGCACCTCCGCGTCGGGGTCCGATTCGGCCGATCGTACGTCCGGACGGCCCGCCGTCCGCACCGCGACGCCGGTCACCACGACGCGCGCGCCCGTCACTTCGTGCAGGACCTGGCGTCGGCGGAGAAGCAGGTCCACCGGCCGGCGGTGGGCGCCGCGACCTCGGCGCGCACGCGGCTGCGGTCCATCTTCACCAGGCTCACGAGGCAGGGTCCGGTGACCGGAGCCACCAGGACGGCCTCGCGGATACCGGTCGCCGTAACGCCCCCGCATTCCACGCTCATGGAGCGGGTGTCGCTCGCGGCGGAGGCGAAGACCACGTCGTTCGGACCGGCGGCAGCGGCCGCGGGGGCACGATCCGCCGTTGCCGCGGGCGCTGTCGCGACTACCGAGGCTGGCGCGGCCATGGTGTTCTGGAAGTACTGCCACGCGACGTAGCTGACCCCGAACACCAGACCAAGGACCGCCCCCATACCCAGGACCGCGGCGACGAGCAGTATCGGACCCCACCCCGACGGAGGCGGGTCCTCGAACGGATCGGGCGAGGGTCGGACGGGCGCCAGTGCCCGGGGCGGGGTCCTCGGAGCCGAAGCGCTACGGACGAGCGCGGCCGGCGGCGTGTTGGCGGGCGGAGGCGGCGCCGGCGCCGGCGCGTCGAGCCTGGCCGAGGGCGCCGCCACCATCGGGCGCGGTCCGGTCATGCTTGGGAACGTGTCCGCGGAGCGGGGCGGGGGGGGCCGGGGCGGAGTCGCGGTGGTGGGCGCCTCGTCGAGGTCATCCGGTGGCACCATCGTCATGTTGGCGCGCAGCCGTTCCAGCCCCGCGACGACCGCCTCGTCAACGAGGGGACGCTCACCCGCGTTGGGAACGATGGCCTGCGCTGCCGCCAGGATCGGCTTGAGCGCCTCCGCGGAGGGGGGGTCGAAGTCGCCGGGTTTGATCTCGGGGAGGAAGGTCATTGGCGCCGGGGGGGGGGCCACCAGCGGGACGCCCGGCGACGCCGCGCCGATTCCGCGCGGCATCGGCGCCGACAGCGCGCCGCGGGGCGGCGCCGCGGCCTCGGAGGGACGCGGCAACTTCGGTGCCGGGGCCCCGCCGCGCGCAGGCGTGGGCGCGGGCTCCCGCGCGGGGGCCGCCGTCGGCATCGGCGCCGACATCGCCCCGTGGGGCGTCGCCGCCAGATTCGATATCGAGGAAAGGTCCAACCCGATGCGCGTGGGCTCGTCGCCGAAGTCCTCTTCGCCGGTGGCAACGGGGTTATTTTCCAACTCGGCCAGCGCGGCCTGACGCAACATTGCCCAGCGCTGATCTTCCCGAGGCACATCGTCCACGGTGACCGGTTCGGCCGGCGGCCCCTCGGCACGCGCCGCCGCAAGGTTCGCCTCGGCCTCGGGCGAGCCGAAGACCGTGCTGTCTTCGGACATGATCGAGTCGGTGAGCGGGTTCGGCTCCCGCGGCGCGCGCCGGGCCTCGGCCACCAACGGCTTGACCACCACCTCCGACCACTCGCTGAGCGCCGGCCCCGGCATCAACCGCGCCAGGGTGCGAGCCCGGGTCACGACCGACTCCGACGACGGTCTATTATCAGCATTATATGAGCACATTTCACGAATCAGGCGAGCCATGTCTCCGCCCTGGGGATTGGCGAGCGGGCAACTGGCCGCCAAAAACGACAGCCGGTCCTCCAGGAAGGCCGCGTGTTTTTCGGCGCGCCCCTTCGCTTTCCCCAGGCGTTCGCCGGTGAGCACCTCGAAGAGGGTTGCCCCCAGCGAGTAGACGTCGGCACGATCGGTCTCGGGCTCGAAGAAGAGCCGCTCCGGAGGCATGTATTCGACCGACCCGAACTGGAGTTCGGAGGTATGGCTCTCGCGATTTTCGAACTCACCTCGGGCAACGCCGAAGTCCAGCACTTTGACCGTGCCGGCCTCGTCGACCATGATGTTGCTCGGCTTGATGTCGCGATGGATCACCCGCAGCGGCTTTTCACCCTCGTACGGAGGTCGGTTGTACGCCGCGTCAAGCGCGCTGGCGACGAACGCCATCGCCTCCAGCGCCGCATACGGCGGCACGCGCTCGCCGCGCTCGGCGAGGGACTGCACGACAGACTTGAAGTCGACGGCGTCGAGGTACTCCATGATGACCGCGGCACGGCCATCGATGCTGGTGAGGTCGATGACGTCGACGATGTTGCGGTGCCGCAGCCAGCCCAGGAGCCGCGCTTCGTCACGCATCCGCTGGCCGATCTCCTTGTTCTCCGACCAGCGGCGATGCAACAGTTTGATCCCGACCAACCTTGAGAAGCCGTCCGCGTGGATGACCTTGGCCAGATACACCGAGCCGAAACCGCCCGAGGCAATCTCACGAATGAAATGAAAACGACGGGCGGAGTCTCGACTGGCCATGCCGCGCGACCGTAGCACGCCGGCCACGCCAAGGCTCCCGTCAGCCGGGGGCCACCCCGACGGCACCCAGGAACGCATCCACCGGGCCCAGCGCGCCGACCCGCTGGCGCCAGGCGCGCAGGTCTGCGTGCGGACGGACGGTCGGAGCCAGCAGCAGCACGAAAATCGCGCCCTCCCCCGGGGGCTCGGTCTGCCCGAGCCGGTGGCGGTCACGCGCGCTGGCCCGATCGACAGCCGAGAACGCCGCCCCCACCAGCGCCGCGACGCACCGTCCCGCGGCGAGGGCGTCGTTAGCCGCCTCCCACACCGCGGCCCCAGCGTCGAAGCCGCCCGCGAGGCAGGCGTTGTCGCCGCGGATGCCGGATTGGATGGCCACGTGGGCCAGCACCATGTTCGGAAGCGTGCGCAGGGGCAATAACGGAGGGTACAGCGCCCGGCCCTCGTCGCCGAACCGTTCACGGTCCAGCCGGCCGTCCCTGGCCATCGCGGCGATGCTGGCCTCGGCCTCCCCCTCGTCGGGCGGCTCACGGCCGACCGCGACGAACAACCCCAGCTCGTCCCTGTCCCCGGAGAACCCGGACAGGGCGCGGCCCGCGGCAGGCAACGCCAGCTCGGCCGCGCGGGGCAGGAGCCTCGCGTCCTTTCGACGCTTGAGCCAAGGCACCAGATCGGGTCCGTCCACGACGCCCGCCAGCGCGGAGGGCAGCGCAGACAGCGGTGGATGGACCCGCAGCCCAGCAGGCAGGACGGCTCCGACCGCGGCGATCATGGGCGCCCGAAGACGAGCGAGCCGTTGCTGCCCCCGAACCCGAAGGCGTTGGTCAGGACATGGTCCAACCGGGCCTCGCGGCTGTGGCGGACGAGGTTGACCCGACACGCCGGATCCGGCTCGTCCAGGTTGCGACCGCCGGGCATGACCTGGTCACGCAGCGCCAGCACGCAGAGGATGGCCTCGACCGCGCCGCAAGCCGCCACCAGGTGCCCCATGCTCCCCTTGGTGGAAGACGTCGGCACCGGGCCGAGCAACGCCTCGATCGCCGCGCTCTCCGACGCGTCGTTCTGCTGCGTGGACGTGCCGTGCGCGTTGACGTAGCCGACGTCCCCCATCGTAAGCCCCGCATCGAGGATGGCCGTCCGCATGGCCTCGCGCGCGCCGCGCCCATCCGGCGGGGAGTCGGTGATTCGCCACGCATTGCAGGTGCAGCCGTATCCTTCCAGCACCGCGAGCACCGGCGCGCCCCGGGACCTCGCCACCGATTCGCGCTCGATGACCAGAATGCCTGCGCCCTCGCCGAGCACAAATCCATCACGATGCAGGTCGAAGGGGCGGCTCGCGCGGTCGGGCGCGTCGTTCCGAGTGGACAGCGCACCGAGTTTGGAGAACCCCACCACCATCAGCGGGTCGGAGAGCGCGTCGACCCCGCCGCAGATCATGGCGTCGACCTCGCCGCGCCGGACGCGACGCAGGGCCTCGCCCAGCGCCTGGGAGCTCGATGTGCACGCGGTGGACACCGTGCTGCGTGGGCCGCCGGCGCCCGCCACCTCCGCAACGAAGCGGGTCGGCGCGTCGGGAGCGAGCGCCTCGATGTCGGCCGGCGCGGGCGCACGCTGGTTCCACAACCAGGGCCAGGGAGGGCGGCAGGCCTCACTGCCGACGCACACGCCCAGGCGTGGACCCGGGGGCACGCCGCTCTGCCGGAGCGCTTCCCGCAGCGCCAGGTCGGTCAGCGCCGCCTTCAGCGCGGCGCCCTGCCCCGCCACGGGAGCCTCGGCGGCGAACGTGACCGGAAACCCGGTCGCATCGAAGCGTCGGATGGGCCCGATGCCGTTGTCGCCACGCAGGACCGCCTGCCAGGTGGCCTCCACGCCGACGCCAAGCGGACTGACCATGCCCACCCCGGTCACCACCACCCGCTCAGTCATGCGGGTACGCAGGCCACAAACGCGCCAGCTCGCTGCGCTCGATGCGTTCGAGTCGTTCGGCTTCCGCGTCCGAGTCAAGCTTCACCGCGTTGAACACGAAGGTCTGCTCGGCCTGCGCCACGATGCGCCCGTCGACCCAGGCGCGCACGTCCATCACCGCGCTTTCGTCGCGCAAGCTGAGCACCCGGGCTTCGAGGCGGACCACCTCACCGGGGCGGACGAACCGACGGAACTTCACCGCCTGCATCATCGACAGGATGGGGAACGGCCAGTCCCCGCGGGCCAGGCGGACGCTGTAGCCCACGAGCTTCCCGGCAAGCTGCGCCAGCGACTCCATCAGGATCACCCCTGGCACCACGGCAAAGCCCGGGAAGTGGTCCTGGAACAGCTCGAGGTCCGGCGAAAAGGACACGCGGCCGGCCGCGAAACGGTCCCGTTCCAGCTCGTCGATCCGGTCTACCAGTCGCCAGCGCATCGACCGCCGGGCTATCATGCGGGGCGCCCTACTGTCCCGGCGGAGGCTCCTTGACCGTTCTGTTGCTCGCCGCCGGTTGTTTCACCCCGATGGCGGACCCCGTCTCCGTGGAGTCCATCCACTTCCAGAACGACTACACCCGCCGCACCGACCTGGTCCTGCGTCCCTTCCACTACGCGGGACTGTCCTGCCCGGACGGCTCCCAGGCCACGTTCTACGCGGTCTACGCTGAAACGCTGACCGAACCGGCGCCGATCGTGATCTTCTTTCACGCGGGGGCCTTCGACTACGTCAAGGCGCGCGCCGACGGCGTGGTGCCCGCCTTCGACTCCGATGGGGCCGTGCACTACTCCGGCGACGATCGCTTCACCTCCGAGTGGGCCGCGAACAAGGTCTTCGAAACCCTCGGCCTGCTCGACGGGCTCGGTCCGGCCGAGTTGGAGCCGACCGAGCACAACTACGGCATCCTGCCGGCGAAGCTCGCGGACGCGGGGGCGTTCACCCTGTACCCGGCCAACTGTTGGGGGGACCTCTGGCACAACGAGACCGGCCCCAAGAACAACAACTGGGAGCTGGACGGCGGCGTTCACCGGGACGGACGTTACCTGGCGTGGGTCATGACCGCGATCGCCAATCCGATTCCGGACGTCGCGACACAGAAACGCACCGAGCTGGGGCTTGACGACCTCCCCATCCCCCTCGACGCCACCGGCGTCTACATCGTCGGCCTGGGCGAGGGTGGGCGTGCCGCCAGCGAACTCCGCATCCGGGATCTCCTCAACGACGTGCCCAACCAGAATGCGGCGCCCATCAAGGGCATGGTGCTTGACAGCACGATGGACCTCCTCTCCCGCCTCGTGCAGGACGACACCACGTTTTCGGACATCAACGACGGTCTCGCCCGGATCTATCCCGACCATGTGGACGACGATGCCGACGGGCAGATCGAAGGGGACCTCGTCGTCCTCGGTGCTGGCTGGCGCGACGACATCGACAACAAGCTCAACTTCTACAGCCTGTGGCACGCCATCTCCAATAGTGGGCTGACCTACCCCCTGGGGATCTGGTACTCCTCGGCCGATCCGTTGGTTCCGACTGCCTCGCTTGACGACCTGCTGGCACTGCAACCTGCGCACGCCACCTTCATGACCGTCACCGACTACGGGACCGCCGACCACACCATCATCAATCGCGACGAGGACGCCGCCGATGCGGCGGTGAGCCTGCTGCTCGGGCGCTGAGCGCTCCGGACGACCTCAGTAGACCCGCCCCTTCCACCGGCGTGACCCCATCCACGTACGCCGCACCGAGTCTACCAACAGGCCCACGAGGATCGCGGCCCCCAGCGGCTGCAAGAGCCCGTAGGCGAGCGGTTGGCCGAAGATGCGGTCCATCCAGGCCCGAACGCCGTGGATGAGCACCAGCAGCCCAACGCTCGCGACGATGAGCGCGGCGTCGCCCTGGACCAGCGCCCACCCCGCGATGGCGTACGGAGCCAGGAACTCCAGCAGCACCAGCCCGACGACGAGCGCCACCACGCCGAGCTTGAATTCCATGCCGGGGAAAAGGTTCTTGGTCCAACCATGCCACAGCTCGCCGAAGCCGGTGTACATGCGGCACGAGAACAACTCGCGCAGGTGCAGCGCGCGAACGCGGAAGCCGCCTTTCTTGAAGGCCTTGGCCAGACCGATGTCGTCGAGGATGTCGTCGAACACCGCAGCGTGCCCCCCGATGGCGTCGTAGGCGGCGCGCCGCACCAGGATCAACTGCCCGTTGGCGATGGCCTTGTCGCGGTTTCCGTCCTCGTTGAGCGCCGCGAGGTCGTTTCCGGCGAGGATCAGGCCGCCCACCGACGGCTGGACCACGTGTTCCCAGAAGCTCCCCATCTCCAGTCGGCCGAAGCCCGAGACGAGGTCGACGTCGTTGGCGATGGCATAGCTGTGGATGCGGGCGAGCGCGGCCGGGTGGACCCGCACGTCCGCGTCGAGGAAGCAGAGCCAGTCGCACCCGCCGAGGTGGGCGCGCGCGCGCTCGAGGGCCCACGGCTTGCCCTTCCACCCCGAGGGCAGCGCGCCCCCCCCTCCCTCGATCACCGTGGCCCCGGCGGCCCGCGCCAGCGCCGGCGTCCCATCGGTCGAGCCATCGTCGAAGACCAACACATGGAGCGACGGGTGATCAGACGCGGAGAGTGTGCTGATACATGCGTCGATGTTTCGCGCTTCATCCCGGGCGGGAACGACGACATCAAGCCCAGGAAGTGAATCATGACGCATGGAAGATGGTTCGAGCCGCCATCGTGGATCACGCCGCGAACGGGCGACCCTGACCGCCACGCTGAGCCAGAACAGGGCAATCCCGGCGACGAGGAGGAGCACGGGGCTAGCCCACGCGCGTCAGGCTGAAGCAGAAGGGCAACGCACCCGTGCGCGCCCACGGCTTACCGACACACAGGTGTTGGCTCACCCGGCGCATGAAGTCGGGAGCGGCGAGGTCCATGGATGCGGCCTAAGCCATCTGGGGCCTCACGGCCCCGAGACGAACGCCTCTCCATGGCCTTTGATGCCGACCTCCAAGGTGTAGACCGAGCCGTTGTCCCGGTTGGCCATGTACAGCACGTCGTCGCGCCAACCGCCGACGCCATTTCCCCAGTGCAGGTTGGGGATCCACGACGCGCGGACGTCAGTGACGAGCTCGGGCTCCCCTCGCTCACCGGCCCACCGCCAGACCTTTCCCGCGACATAGGACGTGGCGTAGACGTTCCCGCACTCATCGACGTTGAGGCCGTCCAACATCCCATCCTCACCGCCAGTGCTGGTGCCCGGCATACACACCAGACCCGGCAACCCCCACGAGGCGCCGTCGGCGCAGGTGCCCTGCCAACCGTAGACGTAGTCGTCCACCAGGCAGTCGTCCCCGTCCAGGGCGTCGGCACAGGTCGACTGCGCCCGCTCCCAATACCCACCCAGGTCACAGATGGGGGTGCCCTCGTAGTTCATGGTGCACGTTCCCGCCACGCCGTCGACGTCGCAGGCCTCTCCGGCGTTTCCGGGGCAGTCCTCGACATAACTGGCGGGCGCGGCGGGGCAGAATACCGGCGCCTCCGGCGAGCTGCGCACGCAGATGGAGGTGACCGGCTCGCCGAACGCCGTGGTCTCGCACGGGTCTCCGACCTCGGCGCCGTCACAGGCCTCGGTGTCGGGGACGGTCTCGCACAGGCTGTACCCGAGCTCGGATTCGACACACTCCCCGATGCCGTACCCCCCGCCGAGGGTGCACATCGTTCCCAGGGGCTCGACCTCGCACGTCGGCGTCGTCGGCGCGGCCGCCCCAGGGACGAGGGCCCACACGCGTGGGCGGGTCCAGATCCCATCGCCACCAACATCAGTTCGCCAGACCACGCCGCCACCGAAGGAGGCCACGTACAACTCGTCAAAGCCGGGACCGAAGCTGACCCCGTTGGCTCCGTACATCCCCGCCGCGATCAACGACGACTCCCCGGTTTCTGCGTCTACCTTTCGCAGCGTGCCGAGGCCCGATTCGGCGACGTACACAAAAGCGTCCGTCCCAACGTCCAGGCCGTTGGGGTACGACAAGCCCGCGGTCAGGACCACGCTGCCGCCGGTGCCCGGATCGACCTTCACCAGGGTGTTGTTGGTCACGTCGGCGATGACGATCTGCCCATCCACCAGCATGTGGGTGCCCGCCCCCTCGCCAAACCCGGCGGAGATCAGCTTGGTGACGCCTTCGTAGGTGATCCCCACCAGGTTTCCATTCTCGTCGATGCTGACGTGCTGCCCCTCGCCATCGAAGGCGAAGTCCTCCGCAGGGGTGAAACCTCGAAGGCTATCGGGGCGAACCAGCGGCAGGGGCGGCAGGTTCAGGCAGGCCTCGCTCAGCCCGGTATCGCCGGTGTCGCCGGTGTCCGCGCTGTCGGTGCCGCTGTCCCGGTCGGTACCGTCGTCGATGTCGGGGACCGCAGGATCACAGCTGAGGAGCAGGGTCAGCAGGCAGCCCATCGGGTCACTCGCAGGTCTGAAGGGCGAGATCGCACTCCTGGCCGTCGGGACAGTCCGCGGGAGTACTGCATGGAGTGTGGCCGCTGACGCTGACTTTCGCGGTCAGCGAGTAGTCCACCATAAAGTCGGCGCACCCGTCGCCGAGCATCACATGGTCGACCGTGCGCCGCTGGATCTTGCCACTGGGGTAGCCGGTGACGCCCCCGTTGAGGAGCGCGTCCATCACGCTGGCGGGAATCTCGGCGGCGCCGTCGTCGGCGAAGCTGCACCACAACGTCAGCGGGGTCAGGCCATGCTGATCGACGTTCACGCTGACGAACACGTCGCTGCGAACGGCGCTCGGGGGCACGTCCCACGTCAACGGCACCGGGGAACCAGCGGTCACCAGCCAGGTGGTGCTGCCAGGCACCAGCGGGATCACCCCCACACCGTGCATCGTCAGCGGCGCGTAGGCGCCACCAGCCGTCTGGAGTCGGACCAGCTTCCCCGCGTCGAACGCAGGGTTGTCAACATCGGTGAACGAGTACTGGTTCGTGGGGATCAGGGGCTCCATCACCACCGGGTCGGTGAGCCCGGTGATGGTGACCGTGCCCAGGTCCTGATTCTCGGGGTTGGGGATGCACTCGCCGTCGAAGTCGCAGGTCTCGGTGGGCCCGCAGGTCGGATCGCAGAAGGGGTTCCCGCGCTTGAGGAGCTTGCAGTCCCCCTCGACCAGCGCCTCGCTCAGCACGCGCACCGGCACGACCCCGTTGGTGATGGCCCCGTCGACAGCGGAGTAGTCGACGTTCGCCTCGACCTTGAAGCCGCCCCAGCGCCGGTCGAGCGTGCAGGCGCCGGCCAGGGGGATGGTGGCCGGATCGCCTTCCGGGTCGGCGGTATCGTCGTCTTCCGAGGTGTCGTCCGGCGGCTCGGACGTGAAACACCCCGCAACACACAACAGAAGCAACAGGTAGCGCATGGGCCACTATAGCCGGCGTCGCCGCGCGAGGACCAGCAAAGCGACAACCCCTTCGAGGCCGTGCAGCGGGAGCCGGGCGGTGGCACAGGCCGCGCCATCCGGGCTGTCGGGGTTCGGCCCGCAGCCGGGCTCGATCGGCCCGTCGCCGGTACCGTTCCCGGTGTCGTCCCCGGTGTCGATGGCGGCCGGGTCGGCGTTGGCCTCGCCGGGGGACGGCGAGGAGTAGGCGACCCAATCGGTGTGCGCGTCGCTGTCCTGCCCGTCCGGGAATCGCCCGATGGAGGAGCCCGCCGAAACCTTGTCCACCACGTCGGTCGCACCCCCGTCCCCGACCAGTTCATCGCCCTCCGCACCACCGTAGAGCACGGTGTCGAGGAGCACCCCATCGCAAGAACTGACACGCACGCCGTCGCCGTCGGTTCCGTTGCCAAGATCAAGCCCTGCGGCTGAATAGTCCTGGTTCTCGACGTCGCCGCCACCAATGACGTAGAACTCACCGGGCTCGAGCACGGCACCCGCCGGAAGAATGGCGTTGTCGGACCAATCACTCTTGGCGGCGTCGAGCACGTAGCCCTCGAGTTGGATGGTCACATCGCCGGCGTTGTAGAGCTCCACGAATTCGTACGTGTCGTCGTCCTCGGTGGGGTCGTACAAGACCTCGTTGAGACGAAGCCCCTCGGCGCCTTCCGACACGCACTGGGGGGTCTGGTTCGCCGCCCCCGGGGTGTTCACCGAAGAGGACGTCCAGTCGTCGGCGCTCTGGTCGGTGTCCTCGCCGTCGGTCCGACGCGACAGTGAAACCGACTCGCCGGGAATCTCCGCCAGCGAGGTGGCCGGAATGCCCCAGTCGTCGAGCAGCGCGTCGGCGTTGTCGTCGCCGTAGACCACGCTGTCGAGGACCACATCGTCGCACAGAAGGTACGCGCCGTCGCCGCCGGTGCCGTTGCCCAGGGTGATGGAGCCGAGGCCTCCGGCGCCGACCACCAGGAAGCCGCCGGCGGCAATCACGGTGTCACCGGGTAGGACCGCCGACGAGCCGCCCGTGGACTTGGTGGCCCCGCGAACCACCCACCCGCTGACGTCGACGGCGGCGGTGCCACGGTTGTGGAGTTCGACCCATTCCAAGCCGGTGTCAGTTCCCGATGGGTTGGACAACAGTTCGTTGAGCCGGACGTCGGCCGCCGCCGTGCAATCGGCGTTGCCGCCGGTGCCGGGGTTGGGGTCGCCGTTGGCGGCCGCCGGGGTCGGCGTGGCGTACTCCACGAAGTCCGCCGCGGAGTCGTCGGTATCGACACAATCGGTGGTGCCGTCGAAGCGGCCGAGGCTCTGGCCTTCCCCCACCCCGGCCGCGGCGGGCTCGGCGCGACCGAGGTCGTCGAGCAGTCCGCCCGCCGACCCATCGTACAGGAGCGTGTCGAGCACCGTTCCGGACCCGTCGACCAGCTGAACCCCGTCGGCGACGCTGCCGCCGTTCTCGAGGTTGTCGTTGAAGGCTCCTGGCCACGTGGTCGAGCCGAAGCCGACGACGACGTATTCGCCCGGCGCGATCGAGCCCGCCGCGCTGAGCGTGAAGCTGGTTGCAAAGCTGGTTCCGCCCGATCGGATGGTGTACCCGTCGAGCGCCACCGCCGTGGCGCCGTTGTTGCACAGCTCGATCCACTCGAGCCCACCGTCGGCACCCGACGGGTTGTAGACCACCTCGTTGATGAGGACGCCGGCGAACGAAGAGGTGAGCAGGACGAGCATCGGGCTCCCGGGAGCGCGGCCTAACCCTGAACGGGAGACCGGTCGCGCCGACCACGTAGCTTGTCACCAGATGGTGACCACCGCCAGCGGTCCCCCGTGGCCAACGCGCCAACGCGGGCACGTTACGCGGCACCCGACGCATGAAGCTCACCTTCCCCGCCACCGCCCGCAACCGTGAGCCGCTCGTCACCCAACTGCGCGACCTTTTCGCCCCGCCCTGCGCGCGCGTGCTCGAGGTGGCCAGCGGCTCCGGCGAGCACGCCGCCTACTTTGCGGAGGCCTTGCCCTGGCTTGTGTGGCAGCCGACCGACGTGGAGACCGCTCACCTGGAGAGCATCGACGCCTGGGCCGCCGGGCAGCCCCGCATCCTGCGCGCGCTGAGGTACGACGCCGAAACCGAACCCCTCCCGGCGGGCCCATGGGACGGGATCTTCTGCGCCAACCTCGTGCACATCGCGCCGTGGAGCGTGGCCGAGGGCCTGTTCCGCGCTGCGGTCGAGGGCCTGGCTCCCGGCGCGCTTCTGGTCACCTATGGCCCCTACACCATCGACGGAAAGCACACCTCCGCGAGCAACGCCACCTTCGACGCCGGCCTGATGGCGCGTGACCCGCGGTGGGGAGTGCGCGACGTCGCCGCGCTGGCGGCGCTCCGCGTGGAGCTCGACCACCTCCGCACCATTCCCATGCCTGCGAACAACTTTACCCTGGTGTTTCGCCGCCGCAGGAGTGCCCCGTGAGTTCGCGCCGGGGTCCCCCGCCGGAAGGCGGTGGCGCGCAGCTTTCGGTCACGAAGGTTCCTCGGTGACAGAGACGTTGGGCAACCCGGTCCAGCTGGACGGAACTGGGTCCTCCGACCCCGACGGCCACGTCCTCACCTACGTCGCGGAGTCCACGGCCGCCGGGGTGCTCGTTACCGTCCAGTAGCCGGAGGCGTCGCCGCGCCGACGGCGGTCCTGGCTCGCGACGGTGGAGGAGGGCCGGGAGGGGGAACCACCGCGCGGCGCATCTCTCGGCCGGGCGGCATAGCGGCCCCCATGCGCGTCTTCCACCATCCGGTGGTCATCCAACCGGAGCAGATCGACATCCTCGGCCATCTCAACAACGCCGCCTACCTCATGATCTTCGAGGCGGCGCGGTGGGCCGTGCTCCGCGAAACCGGCGCCTCGTGGGACCAGCTCGCGGCGCTGGGCGTCAGCCCGGTGGTCCTCGAGATCGACCTCAAGTTCCGGCGAGAGGTCCGGCTCGGCGACACCGTGGCCGTCGAGTCCTCCTTCCGCCGCACCGGTCCCCGGCGGTTCGCCGCGACCCAGCGCCTCGTCGATGCGGCCGGCAAGCTGCGCGCCTCGGCGGAGCTCATCGGCACCTTCTTCGACGTACGCACCCGGCGCATCATCGACCCTCCCACGGCGCTCCTCGGCGCCCTCGGCCTCGAGGAGCCGGCCCAGGAACCGCCTCGCGTCCAGGGTCTCGGCGGCGTTTTCCTCTACGCGGACGACGTCGACGCGCTCGCGGCCTGGTACAGGCGTCACTTCGAGCTGGAGCTGGAGGTCTGGGGTGACGCCCGCGGCATCGAACTGCCCTCGCTGGATCGGCACCCCTCCGGACGCTTGGCCACCACCACCTTCGCCCTCTTCCGCGCCGGGACCCCGCTGCCGGCCGTGCGCAACGGCCGCGTCAACTTCCGCGTGCCCGACCTCGACGCAGTCCTGGCGCGCCTGGCCGACGCCGGCGTCCGGCTCGAACGCGGACCGGAGGACCACGGCCGCTTCGCATGGGCGTGGGACCCGGAGGGCAACAAGCTGGAGTTGTGGGAGCCGCCGCTGTTGGACCACCGCGACGACAACGTGTAGCATCGCCCGCATGGCACGAATCGAGACCAAGGCGACCCTGACCGAGATCACGCCCGTGGCGCGAGATACAAACGTCTATCACTTCCGACTGGACGAGGCGATTCCCTTCCGCCCTGGCCAGTTCGTCAACCTGGCGGTGCCCGACGCCAAACCGGGTGGAGAGCGTTCGTATTCGGTGTACTCCGATCCGCTGGACCCATCCCGCCTGGAACTGGCCATCAAGCTACTCGAAGGCGGGGCGGCGAGTGAGTATCTACGCGTGTCGCGACCCGGCGATCGCATGCACTTCCGCGGTCCGTTCGGAGTTTTCACCTTGGCCGACGCGCCGGGGCCGTTCTGGTTCCTCGGCACCGGCACGGGGCTGGCGCCGTACCGCTCCATGCTGGAAGAGGCGGCGCGCGCCCGGGACCCGCGCTGTTTCCGACTGCTGTTCGGCGTTCGTGACGAGGAGGATCTGTTCGCCGTCGACCACCTCGATCGCCTCCGCGCCACCCTGCCCGACTTCGACTACACCCTGTGCCTCTCGCGACCTTCGCCGGCCTGGACCGGGTTCAAAGGGCGGATCACCCAGCGGCTGGCGGACGCGACGCCCGACGCCAGCACCCACGTCTACCTGTGCGGCAACGGCCCGATGATCGATGAAGGACGCGCGATCCTGACCGCGGCTGGCTTCGACCGGAAGCACGTGCACTTCGAGAAATACTACTAAGAGCGAGTGGGTTTGCGCTGAGTGTCGAGTGTCAGAGTGCCCGGTGCCCCTTGCGCACGCATAGTAGCGATGCTACTATAGGGCCGTGGACACCACCCCCCCCTCTCCCGTCACCCTCCCCATCGCGGACCGCTGGTACCGCAAGCGTCGGTACCACCACGGCGATCTGCGGGCCTCGGCCCTCGCGCGTGGCCGACAAATCGTCAGTCTCCACGGACCGTGCGCGCTCTCGCTCCGTGGCCTCGCGCGCGACCTCGGTGTCAGCGCAACCTCGCTGGTCCGACAGTTCGGAAACCTCGCGGGCATGCGCGCCGCGGTCGCGGAATCCGTGCTCGAGAAACTACGGGACGAAACCGCGATGGCGCCGACACACCGGGTTCCGGTGGCCGACGTCGCGGGTCGGTGGGTCGCGTTCGCCTCCGCAAACGCCAACCTCTACCGCCTGCTGTCGGGCGAGGGGTGGCACGCACCGGGCAGCGGGGTGCGGGGCTTCCACGGCATGCTCACCGTGGCGTCCCCGCGGCGCGCCTTGGAGGACGCCGTCCGGGTGCGCACTCGCCGCCTCGGACGACCGCGCGGAGACCCCCAGCGCGCCTGCTACCTCGCCTCGATGATCCACGGCCTCGCGCTCGCCCGGATCGACGGTGCCGATGGCGCCTCGGTCAACGAGGCGCTGGCTCGCGCGCTCCGCGGCTAGCCGACCCGCGCGCGCAGCGCGTCCCAGACGAGGTGCCCCAAAACCGTCCACGGCCACACGCCGCCGGGTGGAGGCGAGCATGGCGGCTGGCGCTAACCCGGGGTAGTGTGCGCGCCTCTTTCCAGGCCACCAAATGCTCCGATCCCTGCTCCCGGCCCTCGTCCTGCTCTCCCTCAGCGGCTGCGAAACCAGCGAAACCCCAGGCCGCACCGAGACCGGGGACGGAGCAAGCGAAGACTGCGCCAACACCGCCGATGACGACGGCGATGAGGCCGTCGACTGCGACGACACCGACTGCACGGACGCCGCCGCCTGCGCCGTGACCGAAGACTGCGCCACGGCCGGCGACGAAGACGGCAACGGCTTTGCCGACTGTGCCGACGCCGCCTGCACCTGCGATCCCGACGCCGATGGCGATGGCTCCCCCGCCAGCCTCGACTGCGACGACGCCGACCCGCTCAACTTCCCCGACAATCCCGAGGTCTGCGACGGCCAGGACAACGACTGCGACGGCGAAGACGACAACGATGCCGTCGATATGGTCACCTACTACGCCGACACCGACCGCGACGGGTACGGCGACCCGGCCAGCAGCAGGGACAGCTGCGAGATCCCCCCTGGCTACGTCACCGTCGGCACCGACTGCGACGACGGCGACAAACTCACCTATCCCGGCGCCGAAGAAGCCTGCGACGTCGAGGCGGACACCAACTGCGACGGCTCGGTTGGCGACGACGACGCGGATGCCGACGGGTTCATCGCCTGCCAGGACTGCAACGACGCCGACGCCACCATCTCGCCAGACGCGAGCGAGGTCTGCGACGAGGTCGATCAGAACTGCGACGGCATCGTCGACGAGGACGTGCAGACAGCGTTCTACGCCGATGCCGACGCCGACACCTACGGCGACCCCGCGACACCGCTCTTCGCCTGCTCCCAGCCCCCCGACGCCGCGCCGAACGACCTGGACTGCAACGACGCCGACGCCACGATCAACCCGGCCGCGGCGGAGACCTGCGACGCGGTCGATCAGAACTGCAACGGCGTGGTCGACGAAGGAGTCGAACTGAGCTGGTTCGTGGACGCCGACGCCGACGGCTTCGGCGATGTGGCCAGCGGCACGCTCTCGTGTGCGGCGCCAGGCGCCGACTACATCGAAATCGGCGGTGACTGCGACGACACCAACGCCGATCGCAACCCCGGCGAGGCCGAGGTCTGCGACGACAGCCTCGACAACGACTGCAACGCCGACGCCGACTGCTCCGACAGTGCCTGCTCCGCGGACCCCTTCTGTTCCGCGAGTGCCAGCGAGACGCTCTGCGCCGACGGCACCGACGACGACGGCGACGGTCTGACCGACTGCGGCGACACCGACTGTGCCGCCGATCCCGGATGTGGCGCCCCGCCCACCGAGGGCGCCTGCGCCGACGGGACGGATGACGATCTGGACGGGCTCACCGATTGCGACGACACCGACTGTGCCGCCGATCCTGGGTGCGTGGTCGCCACGACCGAGGGCGACTGCGCCGACGGCCTCGACGACGACGGCGACGGGCTCGCGGACTGCGACGACAGCGACTGCGCTGCCTTCCCCGCCTGCGGCGGCGCCATCAGCGAGGCGGCGTGCGCGGACGGGCTGGACAACGACGGCGACGGCTTCGCCGACTGCGATGATGCGGACTGCTCGGGCATCGACGGCTGCCCGTAGTCACTCCCCGCCTTCGACGACCTGGAACTGCACCACGACGGCCTTGGCGCCCGCTGCAGTGGCGTCCACGCGGATGCTGCCGCCATGGCGGTTGGTGAGGTCCACGGCCAGACCGAGCCCCCGTGCGATGAAGCGGCTGCGGATCATCGCGTTGGTGAGCGCGCCGGGCGCGTCATCGACGACCGCCAGCTCGGCGAGCACGTGGCCGGTCACCTCGTCCTCGGTCTCGACCAGCGCCACCGCCAGCGTCGTCGCACCGGCGGAAAGGGCGTTGCGAAGGAGGTTGGCGAGGATGTCCTCGAGATCGGGGCGGAAGAGTCGAAGCTGGAGCGGCGGCCCGGTCACCCACAGCTCCGGCAGCGCGGTCCCGGCAAAGCCCGGCTCGGCGGCGACACGCTCGTAGACCTCCCGCACCAGCGGCTCGTCCACGGTGAGCACGCAGATCTCGCGCACCAGTCGTCCCAGCTCGCCGTACACCTCTTCGTTCACGATGCGGCCGAGCGCTCTGATCTCGACGGGATCGGGGTGACGGAGCCGGCGCAGGCGTGAGAAGGCAGCGAGGAGCGGACCGAGCGTCGGGTCCCGATGCGGAGCCAGTCGGACGCCGCGGCCATGGCCCAGCGCGGCGAGCGCGTCGACGTATGCGTCCAGCCTCTCGGTGAGCTCCGGCAGCCGCGCGGCGAGCGCCTCCCACGGGCGGGCGTCTCCGGCTTCCAGCGCGTCCGCGACGACCGACAACACGGTGGTGTTGTGCTTGAGCACCTCGTGGCGGATGGCGGCGAGGAGCCGCGCCGCTTCGTTCCAGCTCTCGGGAACGGCCGCCAGCAACTGGGCCAGCGTCCGGCCGGAGCGGCGGCGCCAGACCCAGGCGGCCGGCAGGACCAAGAGCGCCAGCAGCACCGCCGAGCTCAGGGCCCACAAGCCCCGTCGCCTCGCCGCCGCCTCGCTCGCCATCACCGCCGCCGCCTGCTGATAGGCCGAGCGTGGCGACGCCATGGCGGCGTAGGCCTCCAGCTCCGTCCCGGTGGTGCCCCAGTCCCCGAGGTCGTGGGCGAGCCGGGCCAGGAGGTAGTGCGCGTCCGCATCGCCGAGCGCAGCGGCGCGGGACAGGCAACGGCGGCGCTCGTCCCGATCGGCAGCCTCGCGGGCCAGATTCACCCACAGGTCGGGCTGGTTCGGCTCGGCGTCCAGCGAGCGTTTCCACCAGCCGACCGCGTCCGCGGCCAGACCGTCCTCGATCGCGAAAGCGGCCCGGTCGTTGAGCAGGCGAGGGCTCGCGGGCTCCTCGGCCAGCGCCAGCTCCAGCTCGGCCAGCGCCTCCGCCCGGCGCCCGCGGTCGTGGAGCGCGCGGGCAATGCGCCAATGGCGCGCGGCGGCCTCCGACACCGGCGGCGTCACCTGCACCGCCGCGGCCGGCAACTCGGGCGCCGTTCGGCCCAGCGCCCCGAGTCTCGCTTCGGCTTCGCGGGCCCACTCCCCCTCGGGCTCGGCGGCCACCACCGCCAAGTACGAGGCGCGCGCCGCATCGAATCGGCCGGTGCTCTGTTGGACCGACGCCAGCCCGAAGCGCAGCGCCGCGTCCCCGGTGCGCAGGCGAGAGGCCGCCAGCAGCTCGACGAGCGCTTCCTCGTCACGACGGCCGCCGTACCCGTCCGCGAGCAGGCGCCCCAATCGGGCGCGGGTCCCCGCGTCGTCGGGGCTCAGGCGGCGCGCGATGCTTGCCTGCACTTCCGCCTCGGCCCAGGCGCCCGAGGCCAGGAGCGCGTCCGCGTAGTGGCCATGGGCCACAGAGGAGGAGGGCGCGCGCGCAGCCAACTCGGCGCCCAGCGCCTGCGCCGACCGGACCTCGCCCCGCGCCAGCGCCGCCTCCACCCGCGTGGCCAGGCCCACGAGCTCCGGGCTCAACGGCTCGTCGGCGCCGAGGTCGATGAGCGCGGCCGCCTCCTCCACCTCCAGCCGGTCCAGGCGCTCGCGGGCCGGCGCGGCCGCAGCCCCCTCGGGAAACGCCGCCAGGTATTCACGAAGGAGCCGCTCCGCCTGGGCCGGCGCCGCATCCACCAGCGCCAGGAGGGTGGGACCATCAGGCTCGGCGGCCTGGAGGAGCGACAGGTACGTCGCCCATCGGGCCAAGGCCGCGTCCAGTTGACCCAGGCGCACCATCAGTCGGGCCTGGTGCAGATAGGGCGTCGGATCACCAAGTCGCACGACCTCCACGTCCTGCCAGGCCCTGAGCGCCTCGGCGGGGCGCGTGGCCTCCAGAAGTGTGGCCAGCGCCTCGATCACGTCCGGATCACCCGGGGCGCCGCGGTACAGCGCCTCGGCGGCGACGAGGTCACCCTGCGCTTCGAGAGCGCGCCCGAGGCCGAGCAGCGCCGGCACGAACGCCGGATCGTTGCCCAACACCAGCCGGTAGAAGCTGGCTGCGGTCGCGAAGCGCCCCGCCGCCTCCTGCTCCTCGGCACGCGCGTAGATGCCCCGCGCGGCCGGGTCCAGCGCGTCCAACGGGTCGGCAAGGGCCGCAAGACACCACAGCGCGAGGAGGCCGCCGAAGCTCAGAGCGCGTCCTCGATGGCGGCGCGCAACAGCGCATCCTCCGGCTGCTCCACGCGGGCGGCGACACGCAGGTCACGCCCGACGACCAGAAGCAGCGGGAACTGTCCACCGGTCAGCGCGGCGGTGAAACCCTCGGCGTCGGCAAGGATCGGCTGGTCGAGGATCCCCCACGTCTCGGCCCAATAGTCGAGATCAGCCTCGTCGGGCACCGCACCCTCGAGGTCCTCGGCGAGCACGGTGACGTAGACAAAATCGTCGTGCTTGTAGGCATCTGCCGTTTGTTGGAGCGTCCGCGCCAGATCCTGACAGGGCTGGCACCAGATGGTCGAGACGTCGAGTACCCAGACATTGCCGTAGAACTGCCAGAAGTCCACGGACTGGCCGTTCTGGTCGAGCGCCGCCTGGTGTTCCACCAGCTCGCCCACCGCGTAGCCTTCGGCCTCGATCTCGGGCACCGAATCTGCGGCCGGCCACGCGTTGTCGGGCTTGACGTAGTCCTTCGAGACCGCCTCGCCCGGGGTCGTGAGCACCGGGATGCACCCGATTAGCAACCATAACCACATGCCGCGAGCATATCCGTTGACGCGGAGGCTGGCGCGGGTGACGCGGCCCCCGCATGTCCCACCGCCTCACCATCGCCGACCTCGTCCAGAGCTACCACACCCACCACGCCCCACGGGGGCGCTGGCTCATCGGCGGCGAGTATGAGCGCGCCGTGGTCCGCGGCGATGGCCGTGCGGTCGGCTATCACGACCCGAATGGCATCCGCTGGATCCTCGAGCAGCTCAACCGCCGGCTGGGCTGGAAAGAAAAGTGTGAGGGCCCCCACCTCGTCGAGCTGGCTGGCGAAGGGGCGTCGATCACCTTGGAGCCCGGGGGTCAGGTGGAGCTGAGCGGCGCGCCCTTCCGCCGTCTCGGCGACCTCGCCGCCGAGGTTCGTCGTAACCGAGGGCTGCTCTACGAGCTGGCGGAGGGCCACGACCTCCACTGGACGGCGTGCGGGCTCACCCCCTACGCGAAGATCGACGAGATCGCCTTCGTCCCCAAGGGTCGCTACGCGATGATGCGAGACTTCCTGCCGGCGCACGGCGACCTCGCCCACTGGATGATGAAGGGCACCTGTTGTGTGCAGGTGAATCTCGATTTCGACAGCGAGGAGGACTGCGCGCGGAAGTTCCACACCTCGCTGGACCTCGCGCCGCTCAACATGGCGCTCTTCGCCAACTCCCCGCTGGCCGAGGGCCGCGACACCGGGTGGCTCAGCTACCGCGGCCACGTGTGGAGCCGGGTCGATCCCCGGCGCACGGGCTTCCCGATCGAGGTGCGCGACGCCTACAGCCACGAAAGCTGGATCAACTACCTGCTCGACGCCCCGATGATGTTCGTGCGGCGGGACGGCGGCTTTTTCCCCAGCGGTGGCGCCACCTTCCGGCAGTGGATGTCGGATGGACTGCAAGGGTCCTTCCCCACGGCGGCCGACTGGGCGGCGCACCAGACCACCGTGTTCCCGGAGGTGCGGGTCAAGCGCACGCTCGAGATCCGCAGCGCCGACGCCGTACCGGTGGACCTCGCGATCGCGTTCTGCGCGCTCTGGGCGGGGTGCCTGTATGGCGCCCTGGAGGACACGCGGCGGTTCGGGGTCGCGTTTGGGGCCGCCAGCGGCACCGGGCGGGAGGCGGGGTTCGCCCTCGCCGCGCGTGAGGGACTGGCCGGGGGTTGGGGCGGTCGCTCGCTGGCGGATTGGGGCGCCGAGCTCAGTGGGCTGGCGCGAGCCGGGCTGCGCGCCATCGGCGAGGACGAGGCGCTCCTGGACCCCCTGGAGGCGCAGATCGCGACCGGACGCTCTCCCGGCGCGGCGCTCTTGTCAGCCTTCCAGCAAGATCCGAGCCCCGCCAACGTGCTGAGGGCGGCGGCGTACTGATGGGGCCGCCGGCCACCTGGCGCGGGCCGGCGCGAGTGTTTTCGAGCATAGGGGGATCTACGCCAGCGGCCGCCACCGGCGCCGCCGCCGGGGGCCCTTGCCCCCTCCCCGCCCAAGGTGTACCCTCACACGCAGCATGCTCTCACGCGCCTGGCTGTGCACCGTCGCCTTCATCTCCTGCGCCGAACCGTTTTCGGAGGCCCTCGACAAAGAGGCCGACACCGGCAGCAAGCCGGACAAGGACACCGGCAGCGACACCGAGATCCCCCACACCGGGGGCGGCGGCGGCACCGGGCTTCAGACCGACTCGGACACCGAGGACACCGACTGGGACGAGTCCACCGACACCGACGGCGACGGCATCTTCGATGCCGAGGAGGGTCGGGACGACGCCGGCAGTCGCGACAGCGACCTCGATGGAACCGCGGACTACCTCGACGACGACTCCGATGGGGACGGCATCGCGGACAGCGTGGAGGGCGCGGTGCGCGGCTCGGACGGCAGCCTGCCCGACACCGACGCCGACGGCACTGCGGACTACCTGGACAAGGACTCCGATGGGGACGGCATCTCCGACCTCGTCGAGGGCGACCCCGGGGTTCCCGACACCGACGGCGACGGCACCGCCGACTTCCGCGACCTCGACACCGATGACGACGGCCTGACCGACGAGTTGGAGGGCCGCGAGGACTGGGACGGTGACGGGCTCGAGAACTGGCGCGACAGCTACAACGACACCAACCTCGGGGCGCTGGAGTTCGTCGCCATCACGACCGAATTCAACAGCCCCATCGGCATCGACTTCCACGAGTCCAGCAAGTCGGTGGTGCTCTCGGTCAACTACTCCACCGGCGATCCCGAGGCGCTGGAAACGGTGCTGCCGGATGGATCGCACGTGCAGTTCAGCTCCTTGTCCGGGGTCACCGACGAGGTGAAGATCGCCACCGTGCGCTCGGGGGGCAGCGGCGGGTTCACCACCGGCGAGCTGTTCGTCGGCAACGGTGTCGACGGGCAGATCGTGCGGATCAGCACTGACGGCGCCACGGTGACCAACCCCTGGCACGACCTCCCGGGCTCCAACAACGGACTGCTGCGCGGGTCGCTCTACATCGACCGAACCGGCGTATGGGGGGGCGAGCTGATCGCCGCGACCACCGACGGCGAGGTCTGGCGCATCGACAACGCCGGCGTCGCGATGTCGATCGCCGACTTTCCGGGCGTCCACCTGGAGGGGCTGTGCACGGTCCCCGACAATCCCACCCGCTTCGGCCCTCTGGCCGGCACCATCCTCATCGGCTCCGAGAGCGAAGGGCTCCTGTACTCGATCGCCACCGACGGGACGGTCAACCGCTACGCGCTCGGCGTGGCTGTGGAAGACATCGACATCATCGTACCCACGGAGAACTTTTTCGGTGTCAATTACGGAACGAGCCGCCTGATCGGGGTGCTGGGTGAGGAGTTCCTCCCCATTTCCGGCGATATTCTCTTGACGCAGGAAAGTGTCACAAACGTCGGCCTGTTCCGCTTGTATTGGGATGGGGTCGATCTACTCACCATGGAACTGGCCGCCACCGCCAGCAGCGACACCATCGGGCAGTGGGAGCACACGACCTTCGCCGATGCGGGAATCGTCGAGGTTCCGGACTGAGGGCTCCGACTACGCGACGACGAAGCCGAAGGCACCGTCGTGGACGTTCTGCCAGCATGCGCCTCCCGCGGAGCCGTTCGTGCTGCCCATCCGTTACTGTTCGAAACAATAGAGGCCCGAGCTCTGGCTGCAAAACAGCCAACCCGCGTTCGTCCAGGCGCTGTTGGTGTCGTAGCTGCGCCCCGAGGTCGCGTAAAAGTGGTTTCCGTAGCACACACCGCAGCCGTTGGTCCAGTCCGAACACAGCCCGTTGACGGAGCTGCCGCTCGCGGCGCTGGAGCCCGCGGTCGTCGACCCCGTAAACACCCACTTGGACTGGCTCGCGCCATATTCGTCGAGATGGATCGCGGTGGAGAGCGCACCATCGAGCAGGTCGGCACGGCTGCTGGCGACGGTCGTGCCATCCAGCAACACATAGGGACCGTCCGCGATCCGCGAGCCGGCGGCCTGCGAGCTGTCGCTGAGAAACGCGATCCAGGTGCCACCGAGCCCGGCGGTGTCCGCTGCGTCCTGGCACTCGGCGTCCGCGCCGGACACGCCCCCGAATCCGCCGGTGAAGTTGCCGCTGGTGACAAACACCCGGGTGTCTGCCCGCTCCACCTCCACGGACACGGTGCCCGGTGTGCCAATATCCTCGCCGTCATCAGGTGTGGCGCTGCACTCGTAGAGCTCGTAGGCCTCGGTGTCGGCCGCGCTCGCCTCGTCGTCGCTCCACGTCACTGTGCTCGGACCCACGTCCGCTGCCGCCGGATAGGCCGCACCGTCCACCGTCCACGCCATCGCGTAGCTGACGGCATCGCCGTCCGCATCCACGCCGGCAGTGGCCACCTCGCAGAGCAGCGCGTCGCCCTCCTGCGGTGCGGCCGGATCCAGGTCGAGTCCCGGCGCAGTCGGTGGCGTGTTGGACACGGTCACCGAGGCGGAGACTGGCGTACCGGCGCCGTCGCTGTCACTCGGGGTGACCTCCACCGCGACCACCTGATGCTTCACAAATGCGGTCACGCCGTCGAGCGAGGTGCCCGAGGTGGCCACGACCACACCGTCCACCGTCCACCTGTACGCGAGCGACACGGCGTCGCCCTCATCGTCGTGACTCACGACGGTGACGGCCACGGTGTCGTCGGTGTACGCGACAGTTGGGGTGAGGCTCACGCTGTCCACGATCGGAGCGCTGTTCTGGATCATGACACTGTCGTAGAGCGTGAGCCCCCCATCCGTGCCATCGAAGGGTGTGACGGCGCAGATCACGAGGTCTCCGGTCACGAACGCCCCTGATAACGCAGGCGTGGTCGCGACCGTCGATCCATTCACACTCCAAGTGAAGGTGGTCGCGTCCGGGTCGCCGTCGTCGTCACTGTAGCCGTTGGGCGTGCACACGAGCGTGTCCGCCCGGGTGGCGGGATCGGGGGTGATGTCGACCGAGGCGAGCGTCGGCGCGGAGTTCGCCACCGTCGCCGAGCTGGATCCGGCCGGGCCGGCTCCCCAGGGGTCGGCCGCCCAGACCTCCACCGTCCACGTTTCGCCGCGAGCGGTGGCCCAGGCCGGCAGCGTGTCGGTGATGCTCGCCGCGCTGGCGGCGCCGTCTACCGACCAGGCATAGCCGTAGGTGAGCGGATCGCCCTCGGGGTCCAGCGCCGGGAGATCGATCGCCACGACGAGGTCGTCGGGGGTGACCGGCGACGCCGGCACGAGGGACACGCTCGGCGCGGCCGGCAGCCCGTTGACGCGGAACGTCGCGGCACCGGAGCCGGCCAGCCCGACAGAGTCGGTGACCGTCGCGGTGACCGTGTGTTCGCCAACCGAGAGCTCACTGTGACTGATAACCGCGCGCCCACCGCCGTCGGCGTACCCCTCCGCGAGCAGCCCGTCGACATCGGAGACCCATGCCACCCACAAGGCCTCCGGCGCATCCTCGGCGTCGGAAACACCAGCCAGAAACACGATCTCGTCGCCGCCGTTGCTCACGCTGCCGTCCGCCGGAGCGACGAACATGAGTGTCGGCGGAGTGTCGACCGTGAATACGATCGACTCGGTGCAACTGAGGCCCAGTTCGTCCGTGGCGGTGAGCGCGAGTTCGTGAAGGCCGATCGCGAGCGACGCCGTCGTGAGCCCCACCGCACCACCGGCCGTCGCCGGATCGACGCCAAGCACCCCGTCCAACGAGCTCTCCCAACGGATGGACAACTCTCCAGGAGCCAGCTCGGCGTCGGCCACGGTTCCGGCGAAGAGCAGCTCGTCGCCGCGCACCCCGACGCCCCCGTCCACCGGCGACGCGATCGCGCACGTCGGGGCGGTGTCGGGCGGACCGACCGTCAGCACCACATCGTCCACCGACTCGTTGCCTGCGGTGTCGACCGCAAAGAGTTGGAGCGCGTGAACCCCCTCCGAGAGCGAGGCGTAGCCATGTACCACTCCGTCCTCGGCGACGGTGGCTGCGTCCACGAGTTCCCCGTCCCGGCTAGAGACCCATCGCACGGCCAGCTCGCTCGGCACATTCTCCGGATCGGCGACGAGACCTTCGAGCAACACCGGCCGGTCGCGGTACTGCGGCGCGGCGGCGCCGGGCGCCGTGATCGTTACCGACGGCGACAGGTCGTCCACGACCCGCAACCCGATCGAGGCCGAGGCCGCCGCACCCTGGGAGTCCCGCCCCTCGAGCAGCACGGTGAACGCCGACGACGGCGCGATGATCGTACATTCCACGGTGCCGTCGCGCGCCGGCGCACTCGCCGGGCACGCGGCCTCGTCGCCTACGTACCAGCGGGCCGTCAACGAGTCTGGCACGTCGTCCGGGTCGCTCACGCTGCCCCGGAGCAGCAGGGTCGTTGCTTCCCGAACCTCCTCCCCGTCCGCCGGGGTCAGGAGCTCGACGATCGGCGCAGCGTTAAGGCTGGTGAACGCCGCATCGTTGCACGCCGCTAGGACTAGGACCAGAAGCGGAAGAAGGAAGCGCATGGCGGGAGTGTAGCCCTTTTTACCCGATGAGTGGGACAAGGGTGGCTGCCCACACACGACCTTCGCCGATGCGGGAATCGTCGAGGTTCCGGACTGAGGGCTCCGACCACGCGACGACGAAGCCGAAGGCACCGTCGTGGACGTACACCAGCTTGCAGGCTTCGACGTAGCTGGCGTCGTGGATTTGCCCACCTCGACGCCGTCAGGGGTTGCCGGGCACCCAGGTGCGCGCGGTGCCGCCGGCGGGAGTCTCGCGGCTCAAAAAACCCGCCGCCCATCGAACCACGTCTGGCGCACCACGACCTCCGACAGCTCCCCGAGCGGAATCGTCGTCGGATCGCGGTCGAGCACCACGAAGTCGGCGGCACTGCCGACGCGGAGGCAGCCGACCTCGGCCAGCCGAACCGCCGCGGGGACCGCGCCGTTGGCGGCCCCCATGAACGAGCGGATCGCGGTGGCGAGATCGACTCCCTGCTCGACTCCGAGCAAGGCGCCAGCGGCGTTGTCGGGGTCGCGACGGGTGACCGCGACCTCGATGGCCGGCCACGGATTGGCCGTGGTCACCGACCAGTCACTGCCACCGACCAGGATGGCACCGGCCCGGGCCAGCTCGCCGAACGGGTAGAGCCGGCCGGCGCGCTCGCCCACGACCGGCACCGTCAGCTCGGCGACGTAGGGGTCGGGGTACGCCCACAGATACTGGGCGTTGGCGCGGATGCCCAGCGCGGCGAAGCGGGGGACGTCGGCCGGGTCGATGAACTCCAGGTGCGCCGCGAGGGGCGGCAGGTCCGGCGGCGGCCGAACCGCTTCGACGACGTCGAGGAACTGCCGGACCGCGCGGTCACCGATGGCGTGCGCGTGGAGCTGGAGCCCCTTGCGCGTGGCCGATTCGGCGATGCGGACCAGCTCTCCATCGGTGTAGTTGAGCGCGGCGTCGGTGCCGTCGGTGTAGGGCGCCAACAGCGCCGCGGTCTTGGACTCCACCACGCCGTCCAAGAAGAGCTTGACCGCGTCGACCCGGACGTGAGCCGAACGAAAACGCCGGGCTAGCCTCAGTACACGGGCCACACCGCTTCGCGGGTGCGCGGGCCCCACCTCGCTGGCGGCGTAGACCCGCATCGGCAGCCGCCCCGCCTGGTCTACCCGCACATACGCCGCGAGCGAGTCCCCATCGGCGTTGGCGTCGATCACCGTCGTGATGCCGACCTGCGAGAGCGCCGCGGCTCCGGCCACCACGGCCGCGTCCATCTCGGCCTCGGACCAGGCGGGGATGGCCCCCGCGACCACGTCGGTGGCCGTCTCGCGGATCCACCCGGTGGGGCGGCCCTGCGCGTCGAGATCGACGAGGCCGCCGCGGGGTGGCTTCGCCGGATCGAGCCCCGACGCCCGCATCGCGGCGCTGTTGACGAAGGCCGAGTGGCCATCGGCCGAGGCCAGGAAGACCGGCCGGTCCGGGAGCGCGGCGTCGAGCGCCCGCAGCGGCTTCACCCCGTCGAGCCCCACTGCATCCCAACCCGCGCCCTCGACCCACCATCGGCCTGGTGTCGCGACAGCCCAGGCCGCCACCGCCGCGACCAGGGCCGCCTCATCGACGACCGCGTCCAGCCGCAACATGCCCAACTCCATCCCCCCCTCGGCGGGATGGACGTGCATGTCACTGAAGCCGGGGAAGACCACGGCGCCGTCGAGGTCGAGCACCGCGCCGGCGCCCGCGAGGCAGACGGCCGACGGCGACGCTGGCCCCACCCAGACCACCCTGCCCCCCGTGACCGCGAAGGCGCCGTCCTTGCGGAAGTAGTCCCCCGCCGCGGCGAGGCCGTAGACGATCGCATCGACCACGACCACGTCGGCCGCGCATTCCACCGCGACGTCGCTCACAGCGCCGCCGCCACCCGGGCACCCTGGGCGATGGCCCGTCGTGCGTCCAGTTCCGCCGCGTCGTCGGCGCCGCCGATGACCTGGACCGAGACGCCCGCGGCCCGCAGCGGGGCGACCAGCTCGACGATCGACGTCTGTCCCGCACACACGACGACGGTGTCGACCTCCAGCACGCGGGCGGCACCCGCGACCACGACGTGCAGGCCAGCGTCGTCGACGCGCACGTACTGCACCTCGTAGAGCCGGGCGACCTTCCGATGTTGCAGGGTGGCCCGGTGAATCCACCCCGTGGTCTTGCCCAGGCGATTCTGCGCCTTGGACGACGAGCGCTGCAACATCGTCACCTCTCGCGTGGCCGCGGCATGGGCTTCGGGAACCAAGCCCCCGCGCGCGGGGGTGGGGCTGCCCCAGGTGGCGTCGACGCCCCACTCCCGCAAAAACGCGCCGAGCGCCTCGCCTTCGGGAACTTGCCGGTGGGTCAGGAACTCGGCGACGTCGTGACCGATGCCCCCGGTGCCGATGATGGCGACCCGCCGGCCCACGGGCGCCCCGCGCAACACCTCGGCGTAGGACTTGACGGTGGGGTGGTCGGCGCCGGGGATGTCCAATGTGCGCGGCGCGACCCCGCTCGCGACCACGACAGCGTCGAAGCCCTGTAGCGTCGTGACGTCGGCGCGCGCTCCCAATCGAACGTCCACCCCCAACGCATCGAGGCGCCGGGTGAAGTAGCGCAGGGTCTCGGCGAACTCTTCCTTGCCGGGAATCCGCATCGCGAGCTCGAACTGGCCGCCGAGGCTGTCACGTGCCTCGAACAGCGTCACCCGGTGACCCCGCTCGGCCGCGTAGGTGGCACACGCCAGGCCGGCGGGGCCGGCGCCGACGACCGCGACGGTTCTTGACACGGTCGTGCGGACCAACGGAAGCTCGGTCTCGTAGGCGGCGCGGGGGTTCACCAGGCAGGTGGCGCGCTGGTTCTGGAAGATCTGGTCGAGGCAGGCCTGGTTGCATGCGATGCAGGTGTTGATGTCCAGGGCACGCCCGGCGGCGGCCTTGTTCACGAACTCGGGATCGGCGAGCAGCGGGCGCGCCATGCTGACCATGTCGGCGTCGCCCCGCGCGAGGATGGCCTCGGCCACCTCCGGTGTGTTGATTCGATTGCTGGTGACCAGCGGGAGCGCGACCACGCCGGCGTCGCGGAGGCGCCGGGTGACCCAACTGAACGCCCCCCGAGGAACCATGGTCGCGATGGTGGGCACGCGGGCTTCGTGCCACCCGATGCCGGTGTTGAGGATCGACGCGCCCGCCGTCTCGACCGCCTGCGCCAGGGTGAGCACCTCGTCCCAGGTGCTCCCGTCCGGCACCAGATCGAGCATCGACAATCGGTAGACGATCACGAAGTCCGGGCCGACGGCATCGCGGATTCCCGCGACGATCGCCACCGGGAACCGCATCCGCGCCGCGTACTCCCCTCCCCACTCGTCCCGGCGTCGGTTGGTGCGGGAGACGAGGAACTGATTGATGAGGTACCCCTCGCTCCCCATCACCTCCACGCCGTCATAGCCGGCGTCTTTGGCGAGTTTCGCACAGGCGACGAAGTCGGCGATCGTGCCGCGCACGCCCCTGCCGGTGAGGCCCCACGGCGAAAAGGGGCTGATCGGCGATTTCACCCGCGAAGGTGCAACGTTCCAGGGGTGGTAGGCGTAGCGCCCGGCGTGCAGGATCTGCAGGCAGATGCGGCCGCCCGCGTCGTGGACGGCGTCGGTGACGTGACGATGGCGGCGAGCCTCGCGGGTGGAGTTGAGCGTGGCCGCGAAGGGTTTGACCTGACCGGCTCGATTGGGTGCAATCCCACCGGTGACGATGAGCCCGACCCCGCCCCGCGCGCGCTCGGCAAAATACGCGGACAGCTTGGAGAACGCGCCGCCCTCTTCCTCCAGGCCCACGTGCATCGAGCCCATGAGCACGCGGTTGGGCAGGGTCAGGTGTGCCACACGCAGCGGCGCCAACAGATGGCGGTAGGACATCCGCTACCCGAGCGCCATCATTCGCTGCAGTGGGACCAACGCCCGCAGGCGCAGATCCTCGTCCAGCTCGATGCGAGGCTGCAGATCACGCAGGGCGAGGAACATCTTTTCGAGGGTGTTCTTCCGCATGTGGGGGCACTCGTTGCAGGCACAGTTTTCGTCCATGCCCGGGAGTGGAATCAGCTGGCGGTGCGGCGCCACCTTCTTCATCTGGTGGAGGATGCCCGATTCGGTTGCGATGATGAAGGTGGGCGCGTCGGCCGTCCGCACGTACTCCAGAAGCGCCGACGTGCTGCCGATGAAATGAGCATAGGCCAGGATGTGCGGCTCACATTCCGGGTGGGCGATCACATGCGCCTTGGGGTGTTTCGATTGGAGTTCGATGAGCTTCCGTTCGCTGAAGGTCTCGTGGACGATGCAGGTTCCCGGCCAGAGGTGCATGGCCCGGCCCGTCTGTCGGGACACGTAGGCACCGAGGTTCTTGTCCGGCGCGAAGATGATCTCGTCGCCCTCGGGGATGCTGCGGACGACGCGCTCGGCGTTGCTGGAGGTGCAGATCACGTCGGAGATGGCTTTGACCGCGGCGGAGCAGTTGATGTAGGAGACCACGCGGGCGCCGGGGTGTTTGTCCTTCATCCGCTGCAACATCGGCGCGGGGCACGCATCGGCGAGCGAACAACCTGCGGTCAGATCCGGCACCACGACCACCCGCCCGGGGTTGAGGATCTTCGCCGTCTCGGCCATGAAGTGCACCCCGCAGAACAGGATGACGTCGGCGCTGCTCGTCTGCGCGGCCCTGGCCAGCTGCAGGGAGTCGCCGATGAAATCGGCCACGTCCTGGATGTCGTCCTCCTGGTAGTAATGCGCCAGGATCACGGCGTTGCGCTCTTTTCGGAGCCGGTCGATCGCCCCGAGGATGTCGTGCGGGAGGTCGGTCATGCCACGCGTCCTAACGCGGGCATACGCTCAGTTCCAGAACAGCACGCTCACCTTCGCGAACACCCCGTGCTCCGCCTCACCGGTGACGACACTTCGTGACTCCTGGCCCCCAGCCCGATGGCGGTGGCGTCGTTCTTCTGCCATCCCCGGAGCAGCGACGAATCCAGGGTGTCCTCGACGGTGTTGAACTCTTCGACGAGCCGGACCGAGCTCGGCGGACTGAGGTCGACCGTCAGCTTCAGACGGTTGAGCGTGCCCTCGAACTCGGCATCGGAGAAGGCTTCTCGGCCAAAACGATAGTAGACGAGCGTGTAGTCGACCGGCGCGGGGACGTACCCGACCAGCCCGGTGACCGACGCCGCCCGGGCCCATTCGGCCTCGTCGAGCTCGCCGTCGGTGCGACCTCGACGACGAGGGGTTCGACCGGGATGGGCACGCTGTCCTGTCCCCCACGGCGCGGGCCCGGCCTGCGGCGCCGGACGCCCGGTCGCCCCTACCCCTGCGCGAACACGAACGGGTACTTGACCACCGCGATGCCACCGCCCTGCATCTCGGGAAATTGCATGCGCATGAAGCGCCCGGTGACGCAGCCCTCCACCGCCGGACTCCCCATGGAGCTCTGGGCGACGGTCGCCGATGAGACCGAGCCGTCCTTGGCGATGATGAACTTGACCGACACCTTGCCGGTGAGCTGCGGTGTCCGCGTCAGCTCCCGGGTGTAGCAGTACCGGATCGCGTTCATGTGGCGCTTGACGACTGCGTCGATCTGACCGCGATCGATGCCGCCCATCAGGATGGGCTCCTCGACCCGTACCAGCTCGCGCGCCAGGTCGCGCGTGATGCTCGTGTCCAAGCGCGCGAGCCGCTCGGCGTCGGGGCGGCGAAGCGAGCCGGGCGTGTCACCGATCCGCGACCCGTCGACGGTGCCGAACCCCTTGCAGTCGTGGCCCATGCAGCGCCCGGTGCCCAGGCCCCCCGGCCCGAGGCCCTGCGTGCCCTTGCTGGCGATGAGCGAGTCGATGCCTGCCTTCATGTCGGCGTTCAGGCCCGTCTCGGAGAGCACGGCGTCCAGGCCGCCGAAGAGCTTGTCGAGGTCGTCCCGCACGACCTCAGCGTCCGGCTTCCCGGGACGCTTGTCGAGCGAGGGCTTGGGGTCCTTCGGCCCGACGCTGGAGCCGCCGCCCGCCTCCTTCTCCTTGGTCTCGCTCGGCGCCTCCGTCGGTTCGCTCTCCAGTGGCAACACCAACTGGATGTGGGTGACGACGGGCTCCCCCTCGACAGAGCTGTGGGTCGGCGGGGGCGTGATGGCGCCCAGGACGCCGAGCATCATCGCGACCGCGCTGACACTCGCCGCGACGAGCACCCCCACCGGATCGATGTCCCCGACGAGCGGCACCGGCAGCCTGGCCGAGCGCCACACCGTTCGCACCACGAAGACCGAGTTGCCGACCTCCACCACCAGCGTCTCGCCTTCACCCAGGCGCATGGTGCCGTCCCTGGCGACGCGGTCCACCAGGGCGGTCCGCCGGTCCTCCTCGTCGACAAAACCGGCCCAGGCGCCCCAGCAGCGGACCACCCAGGCGGTCCCGTCGTGCTCCAAGAAGGCGTGGTGATCGCCAGGGAGCAGCTCCACCGGCACCGGAAAGTCGTCGGCCAGACCCAGGCGAACGATCTCCGTTCGCGAGAAGTACCGGATGTCGACGACCTCGTCGCCGAAGATCCGGGCGACCTCCAGGGCGCGGCCCGCACTGCGATCAAGGTGGATGGGGCTCCCCGTGGGGCGGAGCAGGAAGGCGAGGGCGGCCTCGCCGGACTCTTCAGACGCGGTTTCGGTGTGCATCGACACCTCCACCCCGGTCCGACACGTTCGGCGCAGCGTGGTTCGTCAGGTGTCCGTCAACCGCCGAGAACGACGCCGTCGCACTCCGCGGGCAGCTCGCTGAGCGGACAGGAGCGTTCGGTGAGCTGGTCCAGGCAGGCGTCGGCCTCGGGGTAGACGACCACCGCCACGTCACAGCCCATCTCCTTTTCCACGATCGCGAGGACGATCTCACGGTCGGTCGCGACGCCGGCGCAGAGCACTTCAAAGGTCGCCACACTTTCGGCGAGGTAGCGGCAGCGGGCCTCAGCATCGTCTTGCGGACACCATCGCTCGCTCCCGTCGAAGAGGGCATCGGCGCTGGCACAGGTATTCCCGGCGCGGTCGGTCATGGTGCCGCAGGCTGCCAGCGTGACGAGGAACAAGAGAGTCGGCTGCACCCCGAGAGCATAACTGCTGAAACTCCGATAAATACCCTCTCGTGGCGGTTCCCCTCCCCTCCCGATGGCGCGATGCCTGGGTCGGCCCGTTGGTCGCTGCCGTCCACGCGCTGCCCGCCGACGCCGGCCGCCTTGGCGTGTGGCGGGACGACGCGATGTACGCCAACATGGCCGAGAGCCTTGGGCGGGGCGGCCCCATCGTCGCCGACTGCCTGCCGGGCGCGCCGGGAATGGCCAAGTACCCGCTGGGCTTCCCGGCGCTGCTGGCGCTGTTTCGGGCGTTGGGGCTCGGGTGGGATGCGGTGCTGTGGATGCAGGCGATGCTGTGGGGCGTTGCCGCCCAGGTGGTGGTGAGCGGCCTGCTGCGCCGCCTTGGCGCCTCGCCCCGCGCGCGCGTCGCCGTCGGCCTGTTGCTGGCGGTGAACACCGTCAGCTTCGGGCTGGTGCCACAGGTGATGTCCGAGCCCGCGTTCACCCTGGTGCTGGTGAGCCTGGCCACCCTCGTGCTCGACCCGCTGCCGACTCGCCGGACGCTGTTCGGCGTGCTGGCGCTCACCTTCGCGCTGGGTGCGTTGCGCGGCGCAGGGAGCCTGTACGCGCTCGCCGGCGGGCTCGTCGCGTTGAGCACGGGCCGCCGTGCGCTCGCGGGTGCGTTGGGCGCGGGCTGGGCGCTGACCGGGCTGCTCGCCCAGCTCCAGCGTTTGCTCACGCCCGAGCCTCCGGCCGAGCTGGCGACGCTCTTGCGGTATTACGTCAGTTACGACGTGCACTCCGGGTGGTACGCCCAACGCTTTGCGGAAGGCGGGGTCGGCGCCGTCGTCGCCGGAGTCACCCGGGTGGTCGCCGCGAACCTGGGCGTGGGCCTGCGCAGCTTGGGGCAGTACCTGTCGCCGGAGGCCTACGTCGGCGCCGAGTCGCCGGGGTCGGGCACCCGAGAATTGGTGCTCGGCGCGGCGCTCCTGGGCCTCGCCCTCCTTGGCGCGTGGCGGCACGCCCGGCCGCTGGCCGTGCTCCTGGTCGTTCACACCGCCGTCTTCCTGGCGTGGACGTGGCCGTTCTCCGGTCGATTCTGGCTGCCGATGATTCCGCTCTTGTTCGCGCTCGCCGTGCGCTTCGCCGACGGCGCCCGGTCGTGGTCGGCCCGGGTGCTCTTCTGGCCGATGCTGGGCCTGGTGCTCGTCGGCAACACCTTCGTTCCGGCCTACACCGCGAAGGGGCGCTTCCTGGGCGGCGGGGCGCAGGACGCCACCACCGCGGCCGAGGAGGAGGGGCTCGTGGCCGGGGTCGCGGCGCTGCGCGCGCGGGTGGCGCCCGGCGACGTCCTGGTCGGCGAGCTCTCGGTGTTCTGGATGGCCCGGGAACTCGGGCTCCAAGCGGTCGTCGCCCGGGACCTGGTGCCCTTCGACGACGCCCTGGCGGCGCTGATGGGGTGGCGCACCCCCGGCGCGGACCGGACCCGCCTCAGCGGTCTGTTCGCCGCCAACCTGACCACCTTGCGGCGCCTCACGCCCGCAGGGGCCGACGTCTGGGTGGTGCTCGACCCGAGCCGCGCCGACGAAAAACGGATGTGGATCGAGGAGGCCAGGGACGCGGGGCAGGTTGAGCCGGTCGGCCGCTTCGGGTCCTTGTGGCTGGGGCGGGTGGTGTCCCAGACGGAGTGATCAGGCCAACCGAAAGCGCCCCTCGCCCCGTTCCACCCTCACCACGACCAGGACCGCCAGCGCCGCCAGCACGACCGCCGCGGCGAAGTGCCCCTCGTAGCCCAGGGTCGCGGCCGAGTAACCCGAGAGGATCGCCGCCAGCCCCTGGGCCGCCACCACCACCGAGGCCTGCACCGTGTAGTCGCTCCCGGCGTGGCCCGGCCGACAGGCGTCCATCATCGCGGTGAACAGCGCCGCGGTCGCCATGCCGGAGCACAGATGCTCCGCGATCACGACAGGGACGAGGAGTTCGGGCCCGGCGTGCGCGATCCACCCGTACGCAGCGAGCGTCGGCAGTTGCAGGCACGCGAAGGCGAGGAGCGCCGTGCGACGGCGGGTACGCGACACCAGGAACCCACCGAGGAGGGCCCCGCTGAGCCCCGCGACCGAGCCCCACACCCCCATCAGGCCACCGATCTCCGCCAGCGTCAGCCCCTGATCGACGAGCATCGGCTTGACCATGCTGGTGCCCAGGCTGTCGCCGAGCTTGTAGACCACGAGCAGGCCGAACCAGGCGGGACCGCCGGGACCGCCGAACCAGCGGTCCCAGCGCAACGCCTGGGAGGAGCCCTTGCGGTCGCCGCGCGCGGGGCGGGGCGACGCGGGGAGCAGGGCCACCGGAACGGTCACCAGCACGATCGCCGCCGCCGCGGTGGCGAAGCTCTCGAACCACCCCCACGCATCGAAGAGCTGCACCAGCACCCCGCCGCCGAGCACCATCCCCAGGCGGTACCCGGCCACCTGCACGCCGTTGCCCAGACCCCGCTCGTCGGGGGGGAGGGTCTCCACCGCGAGGCCGTCGGTGGCGATGTCCTGGGTGGCGGCCACGAGATTGCAGAGAAAGACCACGACCAGGAGCGGGACCAGCGACCCCGGCGAGACCAGGGCCAGTGCCAGCAGCAGGCCGGCGGTCGCGAGATTCAGCGGGATGATCACCCGCCGCCGCGGCCCGCCGACCCAGTCGATCGCGGGCGCCCAGAGGAACTTGAGCACCCACGGGAGGGCCAGCAGGTTGGTCAGCCCGATGTGCTCCAGCGATTGCCCCTCGCGTCGCATCAGCACCGGCAGGGCCTGCATGAAGATCCCGAACGGGAGCCCCTGGGCGAAGTACAGCGTGGACAGCAGAACGATGCGGCCTATCGTTCCGCGGTGGACGCTCACGTCGGTCGTGCGACGGGGCGCAGGAGCCGCCACGCGCCCTCCGCGGGAGCCCGCTCGCCCGCCGGGCCGTGCAGGATCAGGCTGTCATCGACCACCTCGGCCACCCACCCGACCACCTCGGCACCATCCGCCCCCAACAGACGAAACGCCAGTTCGCCGCCGCACCAGCCATAGTCGACGCCCGAGGGCCACCCCGGCCCAGGCGCCATGGAGCCACCCTGGATGCGCACCCGCCCCGCCGCCTGCCAGGCGAACACGTCCTCGCGGTCAGGAAAGACCGGGCCCACCGGCGCGGAGACCGCGCTCGCCGAAGCCGTGATCGGCACGTCCAACTCTGGCAGCGGCGCGGCGCCGATGAGCCGAAGCACCTCGGCGAGGTGAGCGCGGAACAACGTGTCGAACTCCGGCGCGAACGGCGTCTGGAACTCCGGGCCGTACCACCAGAACCAGTCGCTGGCCTCGGCCCGCCAGAGCGCGCGCCACGCCGCCGCCGGCACGGCCTCGCCGGCGGAGGCGACCAGGTCTCGCACCCGCCGCAAGAGCCGCCAGGCGGCGCGGTCCTCCTCGGCGCCGATCCAGATGCGGAAGTCGGCGTGGATCCAGCTCCCGGTGTGCAGGTGTTCCACCGTGCCGGTCGGCGCCTCCCCGGCGAGCGCGGTGCAGGTGCGCAGCGGCGCCCGGGCGAACAGCGTCCGAAGGAAGGCCGCGCCCGCGTCCTCGTAACTCTCCCAGGGGTTTTCCCCGTCGAGCGCGAGCAGAATGCGGCGTCCGTCGGTGCGATGAAGGAGGTCGTCGACGGCGGCCCCCGGCTCGTGGTCGGCGTAGACGAAACCGATGCGATCGCTCAGCCCATGATCCCGAAACAGTCCGGTCATCCCGCCCACCCGCCAGATCGGACCATGCCCGCGCCGAACCGATCGCTCCAGTACGCCGCTGTCGGTGGCAAACCAGGAAAAACCCGCCTTCTCGATGCACGCGACCGCTTCGGGACTCACTGAGCCCTCGCTCGGCCAGACGCCGGCGACTTCGTGTCCGATCCACGCCTCAACCGCCCGCTTTCCCTCGATGAGCTGCGCCAGCGCGTCCTCGGGGTGGCAAAAGCCCGGATCGTCGAAGGGGCCCAGGTTGCGCGCGGCGTGGGCGGTGTCGACGAGCAGCGGGAGGATCGGGTGGGCAAACGGGGACGCGCTGACGTCGGGGAGCTTGGCGTACAGCCCACGCAGTTCGCGTGCACAGGCCAGCTGCGCGGCCAGCACCACCGCCTTGTCCGACTCGGAGTATCCGGAGCCCTGCCGCCGCAGCTCGCCCAGCGCGGGGAAGTCTTCGAGCGCGGTGGCGCCGAACCAGGAGAGATTGCACCAGACCTGGAGATCGCGCAGGTCCGCGACGCCGAAGCGCTCACCCCGATCGCGGCGCGCGCGCAGCGCGCCCCACCCGGAAAGCCACTCGAAGGCCCGATGGCTTCCGTGCAGGCCATGCTGGACCAGCCAGGCCGCCTCGGCCGCTGAAAGCGTGTCGGCAGCGCGTTTGCAGAGCTCCAGGTGGGTGTCAGAGCCACCCGCGGCGACCTGATCGAGCTGCTCCAGGAGCGTGGGGACCAGGTTCACCGTCACCAGCGCGCCCGTCTCCAGAATCAGGCGTGGAACATCGCGATACCCGCGCGTGGCGTGAAGCCGCACCCAGGGCATGATCGGCACGCCGGTGCGCGGGTGCCGGTAGTCGGGCTGGTGCATGTGGAAGAGGATGCTGAGCACGCCGCCGACGTAACGGGTACGTCACCCATGAAACCTGCGGGCGTCATGGGGAAATGGGCTGACCCCCAAAACCCCGTCGTCGGCGTGAAGGGTGCGGCCGCGCGTGCGAAGAGCCGGGTGAGGCCGAAGTACCGCGTACAGAACCGGCCGGCCTACGACGCCTCCCTTCGTCAGCGCGGTGACGTCACCGTCTGGTTCGACGAGGACGCCATCGATGCCTGGAACGCGCGGCCGTGTGGGCATCCCGGTAGCCAGCAGCGATACTCCGATCTCGCGATCGTCATGACGCCGACGATCAACCGACCCAGAACGCGCTAGAACATCTACACCGAGAGGTCACCATGAAGCTCGCCAGGTTCCACGCCGCCATCGCGGTCTTCTTCTTCATCGCCTGCAGGCAGGAGTCCCCGGATGTGCCGCAGGTGGACCGTCCGGATTCCGCTGCTGACTCTGATGTGGGTACGGACACGACGACGGACGACACGACGTCGGACTCCAGTCCGGGAGAGCCTCCGGAGCTTGACGACGTGGCTCCTACCATCATCGACCCCGCGGGCGGTTCGCATCTGGTGTTGAGGGGCGCCGATCTCGATTCCGTGACCACGGTGTGGATCGGGGACGTCCAGGCAGCCAGCTTCGAGCACGTGGATGATGCCACGCTGACCGTGCTGACCCCCGCGGTGGGGAGTGGCGTCGGCCTGCCCGTTTTGGTGGACGGCTCCAATGGCAGCGCCACGTGGGCTGGCACCCTGGAGGCATGGAGTCCTGCGGAAATCGAGGGCGCCAGGGTCTTCGATGCGGGCTCCGGGGTCGAAGGTGCCGAGACCGCCTGCACGTACCAATGGGCCCGCCTGACGGAGGAGATCTCGCCCGACTGGATCGTTCGCGACGGCCCGGGGCTCGTGTGGATCCCGTCGACCGAGCGCTTCTGGATGATCGCCGGGTGGAATGGGTACGAGCCTCCTACCGGATGGGGCTCCGACATCACGACCAACGAGGTGTGGTCGAGTCCGGACGGCGTGACCTGGCAGCAGGAGCTGGAACACGGGAACACCGAGTTTGTGCGACGGCATTTCCAGGGGACAATCCCCTGGCGGGACCGCGTCTACTTGGTCGGGGGCGATATTTTCTACGCCTTCACCGAGACGGGTCAGTACAGTTACCAGCACGACATCGTGAGCACCGCGAACGGCCTGGACTGGCGGGTGGATCTTGAGCAGACACCCTGGTCGGACCGCATCTTTGAGGTCGCGGGCATCTACAACGACCAGATGTGGGTGTTCGGCGGCCAGACGGGGCTTTCGTCGGACGATGGGCTCGACCCGGCTGTGTTCCACAACGATGTGTGGAGGTCGGACGACGGTGTGGTTTGGGAGGAGGTGGCGCCAGACGGGGAGCCCAGCGCTACGCGTCCAGGACCTCGCGGGATCATCTCCAAGATGGTGGAGTTCCACGGGGAGCTCTGGCTCGTGGGTGGGGGCACCTACGACACGTACAGCAACCCCACCCGGTTGTTCTACAATGACGTGTGGTCCACAGCCGATGGGCTCACCTGGACGCAGCACGCCACTGCCCCGTGGTTGCCACGCGAGTACCACTCGGTAGAGGTGTTCGACGGCAAGCTCTGGGTGATTGGTGGCTGCCACGAGTCGACGTGCAACAGCAACGACGCCTGGTACTCGTCCGATGGGGAAACCTGGACCGACATCTCCTACATGCGCAGCCCGCTTCCGCTCTCACACGCGGACGGCGTTGCGGTCGGCCCCGATTCCCTTGTGTTCGCGGGCGGCAACTACAGCTACGGCGTCGACGGCGAAGACCGGAGCACGTGGAGACTACGCGCTTTCAACGGAACCGCGGTGGACCGGTGGGTGGATCGCGGCTCGGGGCTTGTCGTCACCGCTTCGGGCGACGCTCGCCCCGTGCTCGACGCCAACGCGCTCGGGGAGGGCGCTCCCGGCTTGGTCTTCGACGGGGAACACCACGCGCTCCGGCTTGCGACGTCTGACCTACAGGATGCAGGGCGCAGCGTGTTCTGGGTTGGCCAGTCGCCCTACAACACTGGGGCAGTTGCCGCCTACTACGGCCCACAAAACGTGGTGGTGGGCGATCCGGAGAGCCCGTACTGCGCGGCAGGGTTCACCGACAGCAGCATCGCCTACGTCGAAGGCACCGATGGTTGGGACACGCTCCAACTGGGCGACGGGTACCGCGACGGGCCTGGCGAGGTCGTCTGCGTCGGGTTCAGCGCTGGCGTGAACGGGGACGTCACCGGGTGGGCCGATGGAGTGCAGGTGGGGGACACCTACGCCATGGGCTACACCGTCGGGCAAGAAGACTGGAGCGCGATCGGGGAGGGCTACAGCGGGACCAACAAGTATGTCGGAGCGCTTGGTGCCGTGATCATCCTCCCGGGCGCCGCCGATGCGACCGTGGCGGCGCGCATCCACACCTGGGCGCAAGGGCGATTCTACGCTCGCTGAAGCCGCAGTCGACTATCGGGCCAGACCCATCGCGCGCTGGTCCACCAACGCCGCGATGCCCCCACGCCCCGGTGAACCTCATGCCCGGGCCTGGGGCATCGCCCCGATCACTCCGATGGCGTCTGGGTTTCGGAGGGGTCCACCGCGGTCGGGGTGACCGCCGGAGCGGCCCCGACCAAGGCCTCGGCGCCCTTTTCGGAGTCGGTGAGCTTACGCAGGTTGATGCTGGCACGGACCTCGAAGCTGTAGTTGGTCAAGAGGTGATGGAGGTCGTCCTTCAGACCAAGCTCCTCGAAGTAGGTGCGAACCTCGCGGGCGATGACCTTGACCACCTCGGTCTTGGCCTTGTCGCCCCCTTCGAGCACGGAATTGAGCACCTCGCGGGCGTCGACACGAAAACTACGACCCCCGTCGTCCTCCCCCATCAGCCGCCGGCCGAGTCGACCGAAACGACCGCCTGCCTTGTCTTCGGGCATCGTGACTCCTAGTTGACCGCGTAGGGCTCGGCGAGCGTGAACGGGGCGATGGCCGCATCGAATCGTTCGCCGCGCTGGGTGACCATCTGGTAGGTGCCGTGCATCGTCCCCGCCGAGGTGGGGAGCGGACAGCCCGAGCTGTACCGGAAGGCCTGGCCCGGACGGAGCACCGGTTGTTCGCCGACGACACCAGGACCCTGGACCTCCTCGACCCTGCCGTTGGCGTCGGTGATGACCCAGTGCCGCGAGAGCAGCTGCACGGTGTCGGTGCCGGTGTTCACGATGCGGATGTGGTACGCGAACATCCACAGCCCGGCGCGCGGATCGGACTGGTGAGGCAGGTACTCGGGTCTGACCTCGACTTGGACGCCCCGGGTGATCGTGTCGGACATGCGGTCCCCTACTCCGCGCGGTTCTAGCCCGCCGTCCCCGCCCGTGCACGTGCGGCCGGGTTACCCTGCCGGCCCTCTTCGCCCGAGGCCTCGTTGACCCCAGTTTCCTTGGCACCCCCCCTCCCGCCCACCAGCGTCCCCCCGTTGGACAGGGATGGGTTGTTCCCGCTCTGGGAGCAGATGGTCCTGATCCGGCGCGTCGAGGAGATGGCCGCGAAGGCGTACACCGAACGAAAAATCCTCGGTTTCTGCCACCTGTACATCGGCCAGGAGTCGGTCGCGGTCGGCGCCGCCGCCGCCTGCCAACCCCACGATCGCTGGATCACCGGCTACCGCGAACACGGTCAGGCCATGGCCAAGGGGGTCTCCCCGCGCGCCATGATGGCAGAGCTGTTCGGGAAGCGGACGGGCGCTTCGCGGGGATTGGGTGGGTCCATGCACATCTTCGACAAGAACGTGCATTTCATGGGTGGCTACGGAATCGTCGGTGCCCAGTGCGCGCTCGGGACCGGAGTGGCGTGGTCGCTCAAACACCTCAACACCGGGGCGGTCTGCTTGTGTTGGTTCGGAGACGGCGCCGCCAACCAGGGCGCGTTCTTCGAGTCGATGTGCCTGGCCCAGCTCTACAAGTTGCCCATCGTCTTTGTTTGTGAGAACAACTTCTACGCGATGGGAACCTCGGTCGAACGCTCCAGCGCGGTGATCGACATGAGCGTACGCGGCCTGGGCGTCGGCATGGCGCGGGAGCAGTTCGAAGGGTTCGACGTCGAGCACGTCCGCAACCGGATGTCGACGGCGATCGAGCACGCGCGGTCGGGCCAGGGGCCGGTCATCGTCGAGATCATGACCTACCGCCACCGCGGCCACTCGATGAGCGACCCGGCGAAGTACCGCAAGCCCGGCGAGCTGGAGGAGCGCAAGCAGAACAGCGACCCCATCTCGATCACCGAAGAGCGCCTGCGGACCTTCGGCGTCACTGCCGCCGAGATGGAAGCGGTGCGGGAGCGCGTGGAGGTCATCGCCAAAGACGCCTACGAGTTCGCCGACGCGTCACCGCCGCCCGACCCCGCCGACCTCTACGCGTACACCTACGCCCCCGCGAGTTCCTGACATGGCGATGATCGCAATGCGTGAGGCCCTGCGGCAAGCCATGGTCGAGGAGATGCGTCGCGACCCGACGGTGTTCCTCATGGGTGAGGAGGTCGCCGAGTACGACGGGGCCTACAAGGTGAGTCAGGGCATGCTGGCGGAGTTCGGTCCCGACCGCGTGGTGGACACGCCGATCGCCGAGACGGGCTTTGCCGGCCTGGGCGTGGGCGCCGCGATGGCAGGAATGCGGCCCATCATCGAGTTCATGACCTTCAACTTCAGCCTCGTCGCCTTCGACCAGGTGATCAACAGCGCGGCCAAGGTCTACCAGATGAGCGCCGGACAGTACCCCTGCCCGGTCGTCTTCCGCGGCCCCAATGGTCACGCAGAGAACCTCGCCGCCCAGCACAGCACCAGCGTCGACAGCTTGTACGCCCACTTTCCGGGCCTCAAGGTGGTGTGCCCAGCCACTCCGGCCGACGCCAAGGGGCTCCTGAAGACCGCGATCCGGGACAACAACCCGGTGGTCTTCCTGGAGAGTGAGCTGATGTACGGCTGGAAGGGTGAGGTCCCGGATGGCGAGCACCTCGTCCCCTTCGGCGTCGCCGACCTGAAGCGGGACGGCACCGACCTGACCCTCATCAGCTGGGGAAAGCCAGTGCACACCTGCCTAAAAGCGGCGGACGAACTGGCGAAGGAGGGAATCTCCGCGCAGGTGCTGGACCTGCGGTCGCTCCGGCCGCTCGACCACGACGCGATCTTCAACGCCGTCGCCAAGACCCACCGCGTGGTCGTGGTCCAGGAGGGTCACCTCTTCGCCGGTGTGGCGGCCGAGATCAGCGCGCGCATCATGGAGAGCTGCTTTGACCTCTTGGACGCGCCGGTGTTGCGGGTCTGCAACCGCGACGTGCCCGAACCCTACGCGACCATCCTGGAAAAACTGGTGGTCATCGACCCGGAACGCATCGTGACCGCGGCCCGGCGCGTCATGGGGAGGGCCTGATGGCTGAATTCTTCGTCATGCCGCAGGCGTCGCCGACGATGACGGTGGGCGTCGTGGGAAAGTGGCTGGCCCCGGAAGGGTCGGCCCTGGTCTCCTCACAGGCGATTGCATCGGTAGAAACAGATAAAGCCACCATGGAGATCGAGGTCTTCGACAAGGGGGTGATGCTGAAGCACCTGGCCGCCGAGGGTCAGGAGGTGCCGCCCGGGCAGCCCATCGCCATCATCGGGTTGCGCGCCGACGAAGACATCAGCGCGCTGGTGGCGGCGTACGCGGCGATGGTCGCGGCGGCGGCGGCCCCGGTCGTGGCGGACACCGCGGCCCCGACGGCGACGGCGACGGCGGTCGCGACCGCGGAGGCGACCCCGACCGTCGCCGCCACCTCCCCCGTTGCGGCCGCCGCCGGTCAGCCCACCTCCCCTCCCCCCGCCGCTGTTGGCGAGCCCGGTCACTCCGAGGCGACGGCTTGGCACGGACGCACGCTCGACGCTTCGTTCATGGAGGCGCGCCCCCCCTTCGTGTCGCCGGTGCCGCGGGTGATGGCGTCGCCTCTGGCTCGCAAGCTGGCCGAAGAGGCCGGCGTGAAGCTGTCGCGAGTGCGCGGCAGTGGCCCGGGCGGACGCATCGTCGCCGCCGACGTGGAAGGCGCCTCGGCAGGCGGGCGGTCGCCGGCGCGCGGCACCGACCAGACCTCGCGCGTGACCCAGATGCGCAAGACCATCGCGCGACGCCTGACCGACGTGCACCAGCAGGTTCCGGTCTTCTACCTGACGACGTCGTTCGACGCGACGGCCGTGATGGCGCTCAAGGACGCCGTGGCGCGTCGGGCCGGAAAGGACGGCGCTCGCATCTCGGTCAACGACGTGCTGGTCCGCTGCGTGGCTGCCGCCCTGCGCGAGGTGCCGGCCGTCAACGCCCAGTGGGCGGGTGACACCATCGTCCAGAAAGGCAGCGTCGACGTCGGCGTCGCGGTGGCGCTGCCCGAGGGGCTCATCACCCCGGTGGTGCGCGATGCCGACCAGAAGTCCATCGTCGAGATCGGCGCCGAGGTGCGGGCCCTCGCCGCGCGTGCCCGCGAGGGCAAGCTTCTGGCCGAGGAGTACACCGGCGGCAGCTTCACCATCAGCAACCTCGGGATGTTCTCCATCGAGCAGTTCACTGCCATCCTCAACCCGCCTGAAGCGGCGATCCTGGCTGTCGGCAGCGCGGCGCCGGTGCCCGCGGTGCAGAATGGCGTGGTCGTGGCGCAGTGGCGGATGAGCGTGACGATGACCTGCGATCACCGGGTCATCGACGGGGCCTTGGGGGCCCGGTTCCTGGAGGCGCTGCGCGGGTACGTGGAGAACCCCGGAATGCTCGCGGTCGGCTAATGGTCGCGACGCCGCCCCGCTTTGGACGCCGCTTCGGACGGGGCGCGACCCTGCTGGCAGGGCTGTGCGCCGTCCTGGGGCCCGCGTTGGTGCTCGGCGGAGGCGCCAAGACCCTCACCACCATCGAGCCCTGGACCCCCTCGCTTCATGTCCTGGCGCAGAACGCCGAGGTTCAGAAGAAGAACCCTGAGCTCGTCGCCCTCGGCTCGTCCTTCTGCGTGACCAACACCAACGCCGCGCAGCTTGCGGCGGGGCTCGGCGAGCCCGACCTGCGCATCTCGGTCCTGGGCGAGCCGGGCTCCGCCAGCGCGATGTGGTACGCGATCCTGAAGGACCGCGTCTATCGCAACGGCGCCCGGCCCCGATTGGTCGTCCTGGTCGCGACGATGGGCACGATGATGCAGGGTCGGGTGCCCACCGACCGGGTGTCGGTGCTGGCGGAGCTCTCCGCCGAGGTCGATGAGCCGCTCGCCCAGAAGGGTGGGCTCCCCTCGGCAGCCGACCCCTGGCGGCTGGCCATGGCCCAACGCGGCCAGCTCCGCGACGGGTGGGTGGCGGCCACCCGCCGGCTCTTTGTCAGCTTCGGTTTTGGCGGCGACGGCGAGACGCTCTCGACCGCCGCCGCGGATGCGGTGTTCGCCGTTCAGCAGGCCAACGGGATGGAAGTTCCGGTCCGCCTGCTCCCCGGGGTCGAGGTCGGCGAGGACGCGGAGGTACGCCTCGCCACCGGACTGGACGACCCGGCGCTCACCTTCCTCCCGGACCTCGTCGCGCTCGCGCACGCGAACGGGTCGGAGATCGCCGTGGTGCTGCCCCCGGTGAGTCCGGCGAAGCCGTACGGACAGCGCCTCTCGCCCGCGGGCGAAGCCGCCGTGGTGCAGTACCTCCACGACCAGGACGTCGGCTTTGTCGACCTCCGCGACCTGTCCTTCCCGGCGCGGTACTACCGCGACGGGCGCCATCTGAGCCCCAAGGGCGCCGCCGTCTTCTCGCTCGCGGCCGGCGAAGCACTGGCCGACATCGGTGCCCTCGGCGCCAACATAAGAGGTCCCCACATCCCGCCCACCGTCACGCGGGTGGCGGGGCCGCGGCCCAAGCAACTGACGGTCGGACGTACCGCGCAACACGGGTGCGTCCACAAGGCGACGTATCCGCGACTGCCGCCGGTCACCACCCAGGAGCTGTTCGCGGCGGGCGCCAACGCCGCGTCGCCGCTGGTCGCGGTCCTTGGCGACACCCCCCTGACACCCGCCGACACGCGGGCGCAGCTGGCAGGGTGCACCGGGACCTGGGCGATGGTGGGGAAGTCCCTGACGGTGTCGGCACCGACCCCGGACGCCCCGGAGCCCGCGTTGCAGCTCGCCGCCGACGCCGTCCTGCGCGGCGGCCGCGCCGCTTCCCACTGGGTGTACCCCGGCGGAGCCCTGGTCTGGAGGTGGGCGGAGGCGCCCGAGCCCGGCCGTCTCCGCATTCGCGTCCACGCCAGGTCGTTCGGAGCGGAGCCCCCGGATACGACGCTGGTGATCGACGGTCGGCCCGTCGCGCTGACACCCACCGGGACGGGCCGCTGGGAAGCCGAGGCGGAGGCCCTCGGGGGAGGCCCGCTGTCCATCGAGGTCCGGGCAGGTGCCGGCAGTGCGTTCATGCTGGTCGACGAACTGACACTGGACGCCGGCAACGCGCCGATCTGGGCGGTGCGCCCCGCTCCCGCCCACGTCTCGGCGGTGTTTTCCGAGGCTCCCGCCTACGCCGCGCCACCGCCCGTGCCCGAGGCCGTCGACCTTGGTCCGCTGGGCAAGGGCGGTCGCTTCCAGGTGCCCTTCGTCAACACGGTCGGCTGTACCGCCTACGAGGTCACCGAAAACGGCGTGGCCCTGCCGGTTGTGGTCGCCGACGCCGTACCGAAACACCGTCCCGGCCTGCTTCGCACCCACCACCATGAGAACCTCGTCTGGTACGCAACGAGCGACGGCACCGAACCGGGCGCCAACGGTCGCGCCTATGTGCTGCGGTTTCGCGACAGTCGCCGGTGTGACCAGCAGCAGTGGCTCCTCCCCGGCGACCGACTGACCGCCGAACTCGGCCCCAGACAACACCGGAGCCTCTCGGGGCCACCTCGCGCGCTGGAGCTCAGCGGCCAGAGCAACGACCCCTCCCCGCCCACAGGCAACTACGCGGTGCGCGTTTCCCGCGGTGACGACGTGTTGTTCGAAGGCGACGTCGCGATCGCGTCGGTACTCGCAGGAACCTCGTTGCCGCTACCGGCGCCGACGACCGGCGCCGTAGCCCGCACCCTCCGCATCGATGTGCGCGTGCCCCCCGACGCATCGCCGGTGCTGCTCGACGCCGGAATCAGCGACCGCGCGCGGGAGTAGGCTGCTTGGCCGCCCTTGTCAGGCCACCGATGCCGCCCGGCTTCACCGGCGTCGGCGTCTGGTACGAGTGGACCGGCAACGACCAGGTCAGGCACGGCAAGATGGCGGTGAAGTCCATCGCCGACAACGAGGTGTCCTGGGCCATCGAGCAGAACCCGAGAAGGGGCTCACGCAGCTGAAGCCGCTGGTCGAGGCCGACGCCACCGTGCGTAGGGACGCGGAAGCGGCCATCGCGCCCGTTCAGCCCAACGCGTCCGTCGCCGCGACCGCGTAGGCACCGCCGCCCGGATAGCTTCGCAGCCCACCCGCGGAGTCTCCCTTGGCTGACAACTACGACGTCCTGGTCATCGGCAGCGGCCCCGGTGGCTACCTGGCCGCCATCCTCGCCGCCCAACGCAAGCTGCGCGTCGCGTGCGTGGAGAAAGAGCGCCTCGGCGGCGTCTGCCTGAACTGGGGCTGCATCCCGTCCAAGGCGCTCCTGCGCGCCGCCGAGCAGTACCAGTTCATCAAGGACGAAGCCTCACATTTCGGGCTTGGGCTCGACAACCCCCGCCACGACTGGGCCAAGGTCATCGGCCGCAGCCGGAAGATCGCCGACCAGAGCGAGCGCGGCGTTCGGTTCTTGCTGAAGAAATACGGCGTCGAGGTCCTGGCGGGGACCGCGAGCCTCTCCGGAGCCGGCGCCGTGAGCATCGCGGCGAAGGACGGCACCGCCACGGTCACCGCAAAGCACATCATCGTCGCGACCGGCGCACGCGCCAGGCTGTTCCCGGGGATGGATATCGACGGCGAGCGCGTCCTGACCTACCGGGAGGCCATCGCCAGCCCCACCCAGCCCGGGTCGGTCCTGGTGCTCGGCAGCGGGGCCATCGGCCTGGAGTTCGCCTACTTCTACAACAGCTTCGGCACCAAGGTGACGTTGGTTGAGGGCGCGGACCGCGTGTGCCCCCTCGAAGACGCCGACGTCAGCGCCGAGATCGCGCGCTCGTTCAAGAAGGCGGGGGTGGAGATCATCACCGGCGCGCAGTGTCGCTCGGCCCGGCGGGAGGGCGACGAGGCGGTGCTGACCCTCGCCGATGGTCGCGTGCTCCGCGCGAGTCACGCGCTCCTCGCGGTGGGGGTCGCGCCCAATGTCGAGAACATCGGGCTCGAAGCGGCGGGTGTGGCGCTCGAGCGCGGCAACATCAAGGTCGACAGCAGCTACCGCACCAGCGTGGCTGGCGTCTACGCCATCGGGGACGTCTGCGGCCCGCCCGCCCTGGCCCACACCGCCTACGCCGAGGCCCATGTGTGCGTCGGTCGTATCGCCGGCGAGCACGTCCCCGACGTCGACTATGGCAACATGCCCGCAGCGACGTATTGCCAACCCCAGATCGCCAGCGTCGGCCTGACCGAAGCGGCGGCCAAGGCCAAGGGGCTCCTGTTCACGGTCGGGAAGTTCCCGCTCTCCGCAAACGGCAAGGCCCGTGCCATCGGCGCGTCCGAGGGGTTCGTGAAGGTCCTGGTGGGAAAGAAACACGGCGAGATTCTCGGGGCGCACCTCGTCGGCCACGACGTCAGCGAGCTGCTCGCCAACTTCGTCATGGCCCGGGGCGCCGAAGTGACGGCGGAGCACTTCCTCCACACGGTGCATGCGCATCCGACCGTGGGCGAAGCCATGGCGGAGGCAGTGGCGGAGGCCCTGGGGAAAGGGGCCCATCTTTAAGTGAGCCAGCGCCTGCAGACGGGGCTGGTATGGGATGGCACTCCGGCCCGACCGGAGGAGGTCGTCACTGTTTTTTTGACCGTGACCGGCGAGGGACTCGTGATCGACGTGGACGCCCCCTTTCACGACGACCCCGCCCCCGCAGCGCCGATCGGGCCGACCTGGAAGCTCTGGGAGCACGAGGTCGTCGAGGTGTTCGTCGCCGCCGGGATGGCGCCCGAATACGTCGAGGTGGAGCTGAGTCCGCACGGCCACCACCTGGTGCTTCGATTGGTGGGCATCCGAAATGACGTGGGCAGGTGCCTGCCTCTGATTTTTTCCGCGACCATCGAAGGCGCCCGCTGGCGGGGGCGCGCGGTGGTGCCGGCGGACTGCCTTCCTCCCGGCGCGCCCGGAGCCTGGCGCGTCAACGCCAACGCCATCCATGGTTGCGACCCGGAGCGCCGCTACCTGACCGCCGCGAGGTTGACGGCGCCCACGCCCGACTTTCATCGACCGGAGGAGTTCCTGCCCTCGCGCCTATGAATTCGCGGGGCGGCCGGGGCCACGGGAGTGGCCGGCGCGCTGGGTGAGCGGCCGAAGAGCTGCGCGTTACCGAAGGTTGGAGGCCGGAAGCGACGACGGGTCGCGGAAACCGACTGGCAGCCGCCCGCACGGTGGCATGATACTCGCCGGCCATGCTCCTCCTGGTCGCCCTCCATGCCGGCTGCAACTCGGGAAACTCATGCGCCGACTACGTGCTGGTTCGCCAGGACTGCTCGGACGAATCGGGGGGGGACACGGTGTACGACGCGGAGACGATCTGCGGAAACTGGACGTCGGAGCAGGAGGACGTCTACGGGGACTGGTACAGCTGTCAGGCCGCGGCGTTCACCGCCGTCGATTGCAACGCCGCCCAGGCCTACTTGGACGCCGAGTCCGGTGCGGCGACCTGCGACCCACCCGCGGAATCGGCGGGTTGAACGCGGGCCCGGACGCCCACACCACGGATCCGCCATGTGTAGGAACATCCGCCCAGTGTTCAATTTTCAGCCCCCGGCGACGGAGGACGAGATCCATGCGGCCGAGCTCCAATCGGTGCGCAAGGAGGTGGGCACCACCCGGCCGTCCAAGGACAACGAAGCCCCGTTCAGCGAGGCCGTGGCGGCCATCATGGCGGTGACGCGGGAGCTGGTCCGCGAGCGGCTGAGCACCAGGGCCGCACCGCGGCCACGCGAGACGCTCGCGGCTCACGCGAAGGAGCATGGACGGAAGCGGGAACTTCGCATCGTCAGTGGTGCCGTGGGAGGCGGGGGGCGGGGTGAGCACGGGGGGGGCGTGCGGCGCGGCGCGGCGGGGACTTGACGGCCGGGGGGTCGGCGCATAGATGCGGCGGCATTCCCGCTTAGCTCAGTTGGTTAGAGCAACGGACTGTTAATCCGTGGGTCCCCTGTTCAAGTCAGGGAGCGGGAGCCAT
>SHYX01000003.1 GCA_009692585.1 Myxococcales bacterium | reverse complement strand
GAAGGAGGCGCGGCCCCCGCCAAAGCGGGGCCGCAACCGAACCAACCCGTGGATCGCCGGAGCCACACGAGCGCTTCGCTCATCGAACCTCGTTCATCGGACGGGCGCGATCCGAGACTCGGCGATTGAGCCTCGGTGGCCGGAAATCGAGTTTCACCTTTCGAACCTCGGCGTTCGAGACTCGGTTGCCGAATCTCGGTCATCGGTCATCGGTCATCGGACCTCGTCGATCGGTCATCGGTCACGAGGCCCACGGACTTTGCGACCGCCCTGACTCGTACCCGCTGAGGTTCGGGTTAGTTCGCCATGCCGCCGGTCCGTAATGGCTAAGTGACCGGCATCGGGGTTAGCCCCCACGGCCGTGAAGCTCATCGAGACTCTTCGCATCCGCGCGACCTCTCGCGTCCGCCGCGAGAAGGCCAGGCTGGGCCTCGGACAGCGCCCCGCCCGGCTGGACCTCCGGCTGGACGGCTTCGACGCGCCGTTCCCTGGCGAGGTGCCGGGGCTGACGCTGGTGGCGTGGCAGGAGCGCGTGGTGGAGCTGCTGCAATGGGCGGGGCCGATGCCGGTACGGATCACCGCCTTCGCGGGTCATGTGCTGCTTCCCGATCTGGTGCGATTCTGCCACCGGTTGGAAATGCCGGTCACCGTCCGCACCGGCCCGGACGGGCTGTCGGGGGCACGGGCCGAAGAGCTCCTGGACCGGGGCATGCAGCGCTGTGAGCTCGTCGCCGCCTCGCTCGCGGGGCCGGGCGGAGACGCGGTGCGCGCGCTGGTGCACGCCCGCAACAGCCGCGGGGTGCCGCTCACGGTGCAGGTGCACGTGCCGATCTCCGAGGCCTCAGCGGCGGGTGCGCGGGCGAACTTCGAGGCCGCGCGGGGACTGGGCGCGGACGGGGTGGTGTTGTGTCCGCCCTGGCAAGGCGTCTCGTTGTCGGCCTCGGCGCAGTCGGCCGTGGCCGCCGCGCTGGCCGAGGGGTGGCCCCTGCAGAAGACGTCGGCCGGGGCGCGGGCCGTGCTCGAGACGATGCGCGCCGGCGGCCCCGGTGCGCCGCGGCAGGGCGGCAAATGCGAGATGGGGGGGCTCCGCCTGGCGCTGGGGCCGGACGGGTCGGCGCTGGTCTGTCCGTTCAAGCCGGGACTGGCGACGGGGCCGCTGGCCGACTCCGGGGGGGACCTCGCCGCGCACCGCGACGCGATCCGCCGCTGCGATCGTGCGTGTGGGCATCCCGAGCTGGTTTGACGGGGGGCCCGTGCTGGGGTAGACGCCCGCGCTTCTACATCCACCGGCAACCGGAGTCTCTCGTGAACGTGGCCCTGGCCGACATTCCCGCACCGGGGCTCGACATCGCCCTCGGCCCCTGGGCCGCGGCGGCGTGTGCATCGGGCCTGGGCGGCGAGGTCAAGGCCTTCGACGGTGCGCTTACACTCACCCGGCACGGGGTGCACATCGCCGCTCGCGGTGAACTCCACGTCGTCGGCGAAGCGCCCTGTGATCGGTGCGGGGATGCAGTTCTGGTCAACCTCGGCGGCGACGTTAGCATCGTGTTTTCGCCGCTCGCGAGCCTGCCCGAGAGCACCGACGACGAAGACGGCCTGCCCGAGCCCCCCGTCGACGTCGGCTTTGCCGTCGACGATGTCGGCGAATACGACGGCGTCACCTTGGACCTCGTCGCGGTCGTGCGCGAGTGGGCGATGGTCGAGCGCCCCACCCGGCTCACCTGCGGCCAACTCGACCAGGCGGGTGACGAGGCCTGCCAGGCCCGATTCCGCGACCGCGCCGGCGACCTCGCCGCCCCAGCCGGCTTCGGCTGGCGTGCCCCCCTGCTTTCCCTGAATCTCTCTTCCGAGGACTAATCCCATGCCCGTACCCAAGAAGCGCATGTCCCGCAGCCAGACCGGCCAGCGCCGGTCGCACGATGCGATCAAGCTCACCGCCGCGGTGGAAAGCTGCCCGGACTGTGGAGCGCCGAAGCTTCGTCACCGCGTGTGCGCGGCGTGCGGCAGCTACCGCGGTCGCAAGATCTTCGCCGACAACGACGCCGCCGCGACCGAATAGGCGGCGTGGCCGACCCGCGACCCGTCGCGCTTGACGCGTTCGGTGGCGACAACGCACCCGACGCCATCCTCGACGGCGCCGCGTTGGCGCTCTCGCAGGGGGTGCCCGTGCTCCTCGTGGGGGACACCGAGCGGCTCCGCGGGCGCGTTCCCAAGGGCGCCGAGGTGGTGCACGCGCCGGAGATCGTGGCCATGGACGAGCCGGCCACCAGTCCGCTCCGGAAGAAGCCCAACTCCTCGATTCGCCGGATCTTCGAGCTGCTGCGGGATGGGAAGGTGCAGGCGGCGGTGACCTGCGGGCACTCCGGCGCGGCGCTGGCCGCGGCGCAGCATGTGCTCGGCATGCTTCCGGGTGTGGACCGGGCGCCGCTGTGCACCGTGGTTCCGCGTCGCGATGGCGGCCAGCTTGTTCTGCTCGATCTTGGGGCGAATGTGGACTGCAAACCTCAACATCTGGCGCAGTTTGCCGTGCTCGGGGATGCCTACGCGCGAGCGGTGTTGAAGCTCGAGCAGCCGCGGGTGGGGCTTTTGGCCAACGGCGAGGAGCGAGGCAAGGGCAACACGCAGGTGCGCGCGGCCTACGGAGAGATCGAGGCGCTGGACCTTGCGTTCGTCGGCAACATCGAGCCGCTCGGGGCGCTGCGCGGGGAATGCGACGTGCTGGTCTGCGATGGTTTCGTGGGCAACGTGATGCTCAAGACGGTCGAAGGAACGATCGAGGTGGCGGGGCACGTCTTGCGGGAAGAACTGCGCCGGCGCCCCGATGCCCTGATGGGTCGGTGGCTCCTGGCGGGGGCGTTTCGGCGCTTTCGGCAGCGGACCACCTACGACAGCGTCGGCGGCGCGATCCTGTTGGGTGTCGACGGCGTGGCCGTCGTCGGTCACGGGCGGGCGGATGCGCGGGCCGTCGCCAGCGCGCTGCGGTACGCGCGCAGCTGTGCCGGCGCCGGCCTGGTAGCCGCCGTCCGCAAGGACTCCACACGACTTTTGACCCGCGCGTAGGTACGGGTGGCCGGGCTCTCGCCCCTTCCCCCGTCACATGATAGCTTGCGGGAAATCCAGGATCAGCACCATGGCCAGCGAAGACACCACACGCCGCGTAAAGGACCTGATCGCCGAGTCACTCGGGGTCAACCCGGCCGAAGTCGCGCCCGATGCGTCCTTCATCGACGACCTCGGGGCGGACTCCCTGGATATCGTCGAGTTGGTGATGGCGATCGAGAAGGAGTTCGGGATCGAAATCCCGGACGAAGACGCGGAGAAGATCTCCACCGTCAAGGATGCCATCAACTACATCAGCGACAAGGTGGCGAAGTAGCTCGTGACTCGACGGGTGGTGGTCACTGGCCTCGGGGCCGTGACCCCGTGCGGAAACGATGTGCCCACGACTTGGCAGGCCATGTTGGCCGCCCGTTCTGGCACCGCCACGGTCAGTCGCTTCGACACCTCGTCGATGCCCGTTCACATCGCCGCCGAGGTGAAGGGGTTTGAGGCCGAGGCGCGCATCGACAAGAGGGTGTCGCGTCGGCTTGACCTGTTCGCCCGGTACGCAATGTACGCGGCGGACGAGGCGTTGGAACACGCCGGCATCCGCCCGAACGACGAGGGAGACCCTCGGTTCGGCGTCTATGTGGGCACCGGTATCGGCGGCTTGCAGGAGATCGTGAACGGGTCCAGGCTCTTCGACCAGCAGGGCTGGAAGGGGCTCTCTCCCTTCTTCATCCCGCGGGCGCTCACCAACCTTGCCGCGGGGCAGATTGCAATCCGGTACCGCGCCCAGGGTCCGGCGCTCTGCGTCACCACCGCCTGTGCCACCGGCAACCACGCCATCGGCGAGGCCTGGCGCGCGATCTTGGCGGACGAAGCAGACGTCATCCTCGCGGGCGGGTGCGAGGCGGCGGTCACGCCGGTCGGCCTGGCCGGCTTCATGGCCATGCGGGCGCTGTCCAAGCGGAACGACGATCCGCCGACGGCCAGCCGCCCCTTCGATCTACATCGCGACGGCTTTGTGATGGGGGAGGGAGCGGGCATCCTGGTGCTCGAAGAACTCGAGCACGCCCGCGCGCGCGGCGCCACCGTGTTGGCAGAGCTGATCGGCTACGGCCTCAACAACGATGCGTGGCACGACACGGCGCCGTCGCCGGGAGGCGCGGGCGCAGCCCGGTGCATGCAGGCCGCGCTGCGAAGCGCCCGGATCGCGCCCGATGCGGTGGACTACATCAATGCCCACGGCACCAGCACGCCGCAGAACGACAGCAGCGAAACCGCGGCGCTCAAGACGGCGTTCGGGGACCACGCCCGCAAGGTGATGGTGTCCAGCACCAAGGGGGTCACCGGCCACCTGCTCGGCGCGGCCGGTGGGGTCGAAGCGGTCGCGACCGTACTGGCGCTGCACCAGCAGCGCGTCCCGCCCACGGCCAACCTGGTCACCCCCGATCCCGAGTGCGACCTCGACTACGTGCCCCTGGTCGCCCGCGACGCCCGTCTCCGCACCGCGATCAGCAACAGCTTCGGCTTCGGTGGGGTCAACGCGACTCTGGTCTTTCGCACGTTCGAAGGGTAGTTTGAAGACCTTTCTGCCGTGGATGCTGATCACCGGGCTCACGGGGAGTCCGGTTCTGGGGCTGCTCGTGGTGCTCTTGTTATGGGGCGCCGGCGGCAGTTGGTGGGTGGGCCGGCTGCCGGATCTCCGGGGTCCGATCCGCCGCTGGCAGCGGCAGCGGTTCCTGCGTGAACGCCTCACAACGAACCCGCACGATCTCCCCGTCCGCACCGAGCTCGCCGGGCTGGTGTGTCGCGACGATCCGGCCGAGGCGATGAGGCTCCTGGCGGAGGTGCTGCGGCGCTACCCGGACGACGAGGACGCGCACTACTTCCTGGGGCTGGCGCACCTGGCGTCGGGCCGCCTGGCCGAGGGGCACGCAGAGATCGACCGAGCCTTGGCGATCCGCGCCGAGCTGCGGTGGGGGGAGCCCGGCGTCGTGCTGGGTGATGCGTATACCGGCGCCGGGAAGCACGCCGAGGCGCGGGACGCCTACCTGCGGGCGACGACGGCGCACGGCTCTCATGCTGAGGCCTGGTTCAAGGCTGGAAACGCGGCGGTGGCGACGGGTGACCAGAAGGAGGGAAAGCGTTTGTGGGAGGCGACGCTGTCCACGACCGCGGGCGCACCGCCCTACAAGCGACGGAAGGACCGACTGTGGCGGTGGCGGGCCTGGTGGGGGTTGAGGAATTTGCGTTGAGCGATCTACCTCGTCAGACGCCTCGATGAGATCTGGATCCACGGCCGTGACCCACGTCCGCACCGCCGCATAGGTCGGCTCGGTGGGGAACGGAGGCGTGGTCATGGGGGCGCTGCCGCCGCTGCCTCGGCCTGCTCCCGCGCCAGCCGCTTCCACAACGATTCGTGCTTGGGCTTGGGGTTGCCGTCGGCGTCGAGCTCGATCTCCTCGATCTCCGGCAGGTGCTCGATCGGGCAGCCCTCGCGGGGGGCGGTCCCCTCGGCGAAGGGCGCCTGGATGCCGGGGCAGGTGGTGTTCATCAGCTTGCCGGTGATCTTGCAGATGGAGCGCTTCTGCAGCTTCGGCTCGTCCGACCACTTCGGGTACACGGGAGCGCCGGTGGCGGGGTCCTTCTCGGTCAGGTCGGCGCGGGTGGCACGGTTCATCCACCAGCCCCAGAGCGGCGCGGCGAGGTCGCTCGCGGCGACCCCGAGCGGGGTCGGCGTGTCGTAGCCGATCCACACCGCCATCGCGATCGTGGGGGTGGCGCCGACAAACCAGAGGTCCTTCTCGGCGTCGGTGGTGCCGGTCTTGCCCATGGCCGGCCCCTGGTAGCCGCCTTCTCCGCCGGCGCCGCGGCTGGCCCCGCCGGTGCCGACCTCGATGACCGACTTCATCATTTCTCGGGTGAGCGCGGCGGCGATCGGGTCGATGACGCTCTCTCCGGCGACCGGGGGCGCCAGGACCTCGACGCCGGCGGCGTTGATCGCGCGGGCTACGGGCGAGGCGGTCAGCCGTCGCCCGCCGTTGCTGATGATCCCCGCGAACTGCGCCATCGCCAGCGGCGTGACCTCCCCCTGGCCCAGACACAGGCCCATCTCCTCGGGGAACTGGCTGGTGTCGAAGCCGAGCCCGGCCGCGAAGGCGATGAGGGCCTTGGGGCCGCCCGCGTCTTCCAGGAGCGAGGCGGTGGCGATGTTCTGAGACCAGGTGAGCGCGTGGGCCAACGCCGCCGTCGTGGTGTATTCGCCGCCCACGTTGCGGGGCCGCCACTTGCCCTGGGGGGTGAGGAAGTCGCGCGGGGAGTTGGGCTCGGTCGATGCGGCGGTGAAACGGGGCCGGCCCTCGGCGTCTTTGAGCTGAAACGCCATCGCGTAGGTCAGCGGCTTGAAGCTGGAGCCGGGCTGGCGCCGCGCCTGCGTGGCCCGGTTGAAGCTGACGGTGGTGACGTCGGTTCCTCCATATATCGCAAGGATCAAGCCTGAGTTCACGTCGATGGCCACGCCCGCGGCCTGCATCGGGTCGGTGGTGCGCCACCGGCCCACCAGCCCTTCGAAGATGCGGGTCTTGACCGGAAAGAGCGCCTCGGCCTCTTCCTGCGCGACGACGTCCAGCCCCACTTCGATCTCCAGCCCAGCGCCGTAGAGCACCGACGGAGAGAGATGATCCTCGAGCCAGGCGCGGGTGGCCGAGAGGAAGGCCGGGTACCGCTCGGGGAACGGTGCGGGCTCGATGGTGGCGATCGGGGTGGCCAGCGCTTCGGTCACGTCGGTGCTGTACAGTTCGCGCATCGCCACGAGCACGCGGTCACGACGTTCCTTGGCGCGTTCGGGGTACCGATCCGGGGCGAAGCGACCCGGTGCGGGGAGGATGCCGGCCAGCGTGGCGGCCTCCGCGACCGACAGCGCCGCCGCCCCGTGGCCGAAGTAGTGGTGGGAGGCCGCTTCGAAACCGCAGACCGAGAGAGTCCCGCGCTGCCCCAGGTAGGGTGCATCCAGGTACATCTGAAGCACGCCGTCTTTGCCCAGGTATCGGTCGATGGCCCAGGCCATGACCATCTCCTGGAGCTTTCTCTGCACCGTCTTCTCACGACGCTGGTTCAGGTTTCGCACCACCTGCATCGTCAGCGTGCTGCCGCCCTGGGAGTACCCGCCGTCCTGGGTATTGGCCCAGAGCGCGCGCGCCATCGACCGCAGGTTGACCCCGTGGTGGGTGCGGTAGTCCCGATCTTCGGCGGCGAGGATCGCTTGAATCAACGTTTCTGGAGCTTCGGAGAGGGGAAGATGGATGCGAATCTCGGCGTCGGGGCCTAGCAGCCACCCCAGTTCGATGGGCTCCAGCTCGGTGGTGCCGCGGCGGGGAACGACGGTCAGGGTCTTGGCGCAGAACTGGCCGGGGCCCGGATCGGGGCAGGCTTCGACGTAGCCGCGCGCCTTGGCCTCGGCGACGAGGCGCTTGGGCGCCGCGGTCAGCGGGGTGGGGCGGGTGCGCACCCGGGCGGGGAAACTCCAGCCAGGGTGGGCCAACTCGTAGCGTGCGTGGGCGTCGGCCAGCGCCTCCCCTTCGTCCTTCCAGCCGCGCGCGACCAGTCCGGCGGGGATGGCCGCGAGGCCAAGACCGAGGACACCGAGCGCGACCAGCCAGCCGCCCAGGCGGAGGAGGCGGCGTGGCCAGGAGGGGCGGGCCATGGGCGCGGGCGCATAACGCGCTCAGCCGAGCACCGCCGAGATCGGCGCGTTCTCCCCGGGGTCGACGTCGCCCAGCGCCAGCACCGTGGCGCCGAAGTTGCCGGCGAGGATGCCCTGGCCGGATGCCGACACCTGACCGGTGGTGAAGTCGCAGCCGGCTCCGAAGCCGGAGCTGTCGTAGCCCCCGACGACCTGCCCGCCGCGTACGCCGGCGCCCACGACCATCGCGCTGGTGAAGGTCCAGTGGTCGCGGCCGCCGAGCGACGTGAGTCGCGGCGTGCGTCCCATCTCCGAAAGCACGACGATCACGGTCTCGTCGGCGAGGCTGCCCCCGCCAATTGCCGGGCGGGTGGCGAGATCGTCGAGGGCGAGGCCGAGCGCCTGGAACAGCTCGTCGAAGTGGAGGGCTTGGCGCCCGTTCTGGGTGTGGGTGTCCCAGCCTTCCGAACACCAGCCCGAGTACTTCACCAACGCGCTGCGGGCGAGCCCCTCCGAGAACACATCCCACACCGACGCGATGTTGTTCTGGAGTTGATAACACCCGCCCCCGGTCGCTCCGATGTCCAGGTCACCGGCGTACCGCGCGAGCGCTTCGGCGTCGGACAGCGCGCGGGTGGCCGCCGACGCGATCGGGCTTTGCGGGGCGGCGTCGGCCATGCGGCGGCGCACGAAGGCATCGACGGTGGACGCGCGCCCCGCCGAGGGCAGCGGGTATTGCCCCTCGGCCTCGGTGAGTACGCTCCCATCGAGCAACCGCGACAGCTGGCCGGCGTTCCCCACGCGGACCACCCCCTGCGAGTGCGCCGCGGAAAACGCCGTACCGCTCTGCACCAGGTAGGGCAGGAGGTGGTGTTCCGTGCTCTTTCCGGCCAGGATCGCGCCCCAATCGTCGGTCTCGCCGTCGGCGCTGCCGGTCATCATGATGCGGTGGCAACGCTCGTGGGTGATGCTGCGCACCTCGATGCCGTTGATGACACACGTCTGTGGCGCGTAGCGCTCGAAAAAGGCGCGTACATTGGGCCGGGCGGCGTGGTCGACGAAGGAGATTCCGCCCACCTCTGCTTGGGTGGCGTCGGCCTCCATCTCGACCACCGAGGAGCCGAAGTTCGGTTGAAAACAGGTCGTCGTGTCCCAGCCGCCCGCGCAATGGAGGAACAAGAAGCGGCGCCGATTGCCGCTGACCACATCGGCCCGCCCGAAGCGCGGCAACAGGAGGCCCGCGGCGCCGAGCGTCAGGATCGAACGGCGACTGAGTCGCTGTCGCGACATCAGTAGCTCACGAAGAGCGGGTCGCGCAGCATGGCTTCGATCACCGCCTCCCACGCCGAGGCGGGACCGGCTTCGAGCTCGACGGCGGCCCACAGGGCGGCGATGTCGGTCAGCCAACCCTCCGGCGCGCGCGTGGCGTACAGGCGCCAGTGCAGGAGCCCGAGCTGGGTGGTGAACGTCTCGTCGCCCGGCCGCGCGGCGCTGGAGACCGCCAGCACCTCGGCGGCGTCGGCGTCGAGGTCCCGGGCCACCAGCTCGCTGGCGGCGGCCTGCGCGGCGCGCTGATTCACGAGGGTCCAGGTGAGTCCGGGCCGGCTCTGGACCCGGGTGACGCTGTACCCGTCCACGCCACCGGCAAGCACACGGAGCCCCAGCGCATCGTTCTCCAGCACGGTGTAGCCGCGGTCCACCCAGTGCAGACCGGCGAGGTCCTCCAGAACCAGCCGCAGTTGGTTCGGGCTCAACAGGTGTTCGACCGCGTGAGTGCCATCGGCGGCGGCGCCGTACTGGGGGGTCGCGACGATGGCGCGGAGAAGCGCCTGCGGTCGGCGGCCATCGTCTTCAAAGTTGACACGGAGGGTCTCGACGGTCCCGTAGTCATCGAGGTCAGCGCGGCGGTGCCACAGGCCTTCGGCAAGCGATTCGGTGGCGCAGCGAGTGAATCGCGGGTCGTGGCTGACGGCCCACCCGAGGTCGATGAGGCCGTCGATCGGTGTGCCGTACCAGCCCGGCTCGGTGCCGAGCAGTTCGGGGCCCAGACGCTCCCGCTCGCGGTGGTAGGTCTCCATCTCGTACGGGTTGTACTGGATGGTCCACCAGAAGCCGAACATCGACGCCGCGAGGGGGTCGAGGGTGGCGTGACACCCGGCGCACGCCGGTTCGGTGCGCACCGCATCCTCCGGGTCGACGGCCTGGCTGCGTTCGAATACCACCGGTCGCGACAAGATATCGCTACACAGGAGCAGCCGGCTCACCGCCGCCGCCCGACCCCGGCTCTTGTTGGAGACGTTGGTGACGTAGCGCCAGTAAAAGCCGTTGGTGGCGAGCACGCCCGCGGCGGGGCGCCCGTCTCGGTAGGTGGACTCCTGCCAGCCGGCGCCGCCCGTCGGGTAGTCGATTGGCCAGATGCTGGCGAGCAGCTCGTCGGCCATCGTGTACTCTGCGGTAACGATTTCATCCCACGGACGGTCCTGGGCCACCACGTGGGCGATGAGGCGGAGGGGTTCCTCGCCGACGGAGTGGGCGAACTGATCGCCTTGTCCGGGCGGAAGTGCGTAGTCTCCGGGGCCGACCTCGTAGGTGTCGAGGACCGTGTGCCACCGCTCGGACAACAGCGACACGAAGCGGTCCTCGAAGGTCGGGGTCGCGAAGTAGGGTGCGATCAGCTCTGCAAGCGAGCTGGGATCGGCCTCGACGGCGTCCAGCTCCGCCAGGGAGGGCAGGACGCCCCGCAGGTCGAGCGAGATACGGCGCAGCAGGCGCGGCGCCGGGAGCGGCGTCACGCCGGCGAGCGGGTCGCGAGGCGCGACGAGCTCCTCCGACTCGACGGGGCAGGCGAGCGCCCACCAGAGCGCGATCACCGGGTGGCCCCGATGCCGGCGCTGGCCTGAAGCTCCGCCATCGCCGCCGCAAAGGGCTCGCGGACGTCGATGCACACCGTCCCAAGCTCGACGCGGCCGTCGAATACCATGCGCCCGCACCCGTCGCAGGTGCTCCCGTCAAAGCTGAGGTCGACCCACCGCCCGCCCGGGTCGCGGATCCCCAGCGTGCCGGTGGGGTGCTCGCCGCAGGCCCCGCCGAGCTCGAACCCGACCATCACCAGGGCCGCTTCGCCGACGGCAAAGCCGCCATCGCCCCGAACGCGCCAGGTGTCGGCCGCGACGCTTCCGCTCAGGTAGGTCGCGGTGCTCGTCCCCGAGCGGAGCCATTCGGTCTGGGCGCGCTCGTAGCGGTAGGTGCCGAGCACCTCGCCGACGAAGTCGCCGCCGTCCTCGCGGGTGCCGGACAGGGTCAGGCTCATCGCGCCGCCGAAGAAGAACGAGGCGCCCTCCGGGTCGCGGATCTGGCCGTCCGCTTTGAGCTCCTCGGTCCAGGTGTCCTCGACCCCATCGCCGTCGCCGTCCGACCAGCCCCGCGCCCCCAGGCCGGCCCCGCTGTACCGGTACCCGCTCGGCGCGAGGCACCCCCCCCCGGCGAGCGCGGTGAGCACCCCGTCCAGGTAGGCCCCGCCGGGACAATCGCCAGTGCCGTGGCTCAGAAGCTCGAACCACAGGTCGAGCGCCGGGCTGGGAAGCGGGACGCCGCCTGCCAGCGCGACCTCGATCGCGGCGGCGGTCTCCTGGGCGGTCCAGAGCGGCTCGGCCGGAGGGGGGGCGAACGCGGCGGCGCCGCCCGCGTGGGGCGGCTCGGGGTCCGCGGCGGGGTTGGGCTCGCAGCCGAGGAGCAGCAGCATCGGGGCGGTCGCGCCTCCGGCAGCAGCGTATCGGATACACCCGTACGGTGCTCATCCGGGTCGCCATCGCCGCCGCGGACGGGCGCGACGCATGACCCGACCCGGGTTCCTCCACCGGTTCCTCGCGCACGAGCCGGCGCGGGTCGCGGTCGAGTACGGCGATGAGGTCCTCGACTACGGCCAGCTCCGCGAACTCGGTGAGCGGACGGCGGGGTGGCTCGACGCACAGGGGGTCGCCCCCGGCGATCGGGTGTGCATCCACCTCGACACCTCGCTCGACCTGGTCGCGGCCCACCTCGGTTGCATGGCGCTCGGCGCCGTCCGCGTGCCCCTCAACGCGCACTACCAGGCCCTGGAGTTGGCCCCCATCGTGGAGGACGCCGCGCCGCGCCTCGTCCTCAGTCGGTCGCCCGCCTATTTTCCCGGGGTGCGGACGGCTGCGGCGCCGGGCACGGGGCCGCCGATCGCCCACTGGGCTGGTCCCGACGACCTCACCGCGCTCCTGTTCACCTCGGGCACCACCGGCCGTCCCAAGGGCGCCCCGCAGACCTGGCGTATGTGGGAGTCGAACCTCGATGCGCTGCAAGCACGGTGGCAGCTGCGTGATCGCGACGTGCTGTGGCTCACGCTGCCGCTGTTCCACACCCATGGCCTGGTCGTGGGGCTGCACGGGGCGTGGCTCCGGGGCGCCCGTGTCGTCCTGCGCGATCGGTTCGATCCCGTCGAGCCGCCAGAGGTGGTCACCCATTTCTATGGGGTTCCCACCTACTATCGGCGATGGTTGCCGCTGATGCAGGCGCGGCCCGAGCGCTTCGCGGGGCTTCAACTGTTGGTGAGCGGAAGCGACGGGCTGCCCGCCGAGGTCTCGGACGCCATCTTCGCGGCGACCGGGCATCGGATCCTCGAACGCTACGGTATGACCGAGACGGTGATGATCGCCAGCAATCCGGGCGTGGGCGAGCGGCGGGCGGGCTCGGTCGGGACCGCGCTTCCGGGCACCAGGCTGCGCGTCGTGGACGGCGAGGTGCAGGTGAGCGGACCGGGTGTCTTCGCCGGCTACTGGCCGATTGCGGACGACTCAGCCTTCACCGAGGACAGTTACTTTCGCACCGGCGACGTGGGTGAGCTCGACGACGACGGCTACCTCCGCATCGTCGGTCGCACCAAGGACCTGATCATCGTCGGCGGCGTCAACGTCTCCCCCGCCGAGGTGGAGCGGGTCCTGGCGGCGGTGCCCGGCGTGCTGGAGGTGGGCTGCTGCGGGCTGTACGACGCCGATCTCAACGAGGTGGTGGCGGCCGCGGTGGTCAGCGACGGACGGGTGCCGGAGGGCGAGCTTCGCGGGCGGCTGGACCTGGCGGCGCGACAACTCAGCGGGCTGAAGCGCCCCCGCCGCTATGCGTTCGTCGTCGCCTTGCCGAAGAACGCGCTGGGGAAGCTGCAGCGCGGGCGGATCGCCCGCGAGGTCGGCTTTGGACCTTGATCCGGACCGGCGTCATTTCGATTCAGGTTCACCGTCCGTGTCGCCGCCATGCCGCCGCTGCTGGCCGCCGGAATCCGCTCGATGGTGCTCGGACACGGCGTCGTCGAGGGCGCGCTCGACGCCGACGTCTGCATCCGTTTCCTGGCCCGGCGGGTGCAACGTGTTGAAGAAGCTGGGGGTCCGGCGGAGCGCGGGTCTGGTGACGACCGCCTTGGCTCAAGAGTTGCTCACCGGGTGACGCCGGTTCGGGCCGCCTCGAGCCACAAGAGCCGACACACCCGCGTGTGTTCCTCCCACGCGGGCCACCCATCCGCGACCCGGGCCCCGGGGCGCGCGGTCGCGACACAGATGCGCTTCGGCTCGATCGGGACGGTGGGCCAGCGGGCGACCAGCGCGCCCTGGAGGAGCTTCATCGCCTGGTGCTGGGCGTTGGTATCGGCGCCGGGAAGCTCGCGGAGATCGACCGCGCCCTCGACGAAACGGTAGATGACATCGGCGGTGTGAACATCGATGACCACAACGCGGCCCTCCCCGCTGGGCGTGGGACCGGTGGAGTACCGGGTGCGCCCCCACCGCGAGGGTTTGGCCTCGGTGCGGAGCTGGTGCTCCTCGACCTCGCCGAGCGCGAACAGGATCGGCTGTCCGGGAACGTGGACCTCGCCAACGGGCAGGCGCGCCGGCTCAGGACGCTCGGAGCCCCATCGCGGGGCGTCGATCACCCGCCAGGAGTCTGCCGCCGCCGCCGCGACGCAGGCGCGAGCGGCCTCGGTCGCGAGGAGCGCCTCCCGGGAGATCACGGCGGCCGCCACCCCAAGCTGACTGAGCGCAGGCAGGCGCCGTTCCAGGTCGGTGGCGACGGCGGCGCGCAGCACGATCCGCGTGCCGCCAGCGAGGACCGCGACGCGCGCCGTTGCCGCGTCGACATCCAGCGCCGACGCGAGCGCACCCGTCTCCACGCCCGAGGGGACCGCGCCGATGACCAGAGCGTAGGGGAGCCGGGCCAGCGGGATGCGAAAGGGCGGACCTTCGTCGGGCGGCTCGGGGTCGAGGTCGGGGGTGGGCGCCGCTGCCTCGCGGTCGACGTCGTCGTCGATCGGGCGCTCGGCTGCCTCCAGGGCCGCTCTGACGCGCTCCAGAGCGGCCTTGCGTGTCGCGACGTCGTGGGCAGCGCGCGCCTCCCCGGCGGCAGCGACGAGCGCGTCGAGGGGAGCGACGGGGGAGGCGGCGGCGAGGGCCTGGGGGGTGGGCGCTCCCGTCCCAACCATGGCGACCGCTTCTCCGTCGGGCTCGATGGAGTCCGGCGCCGCGTCGGCTGACGGGCCCGGGTCCAACGGCTCGGAAGGGATGCTCCCGACGGGCGCCGCGGCCGCCCGCACCGCGCCGGCCCCTGGCGCGCTCAGCGCCTGCTTCAGCGCGTCAACGCCGCCGCCGCTCATCGCGCGGCGGACGAGTTCGTCGAGGTTGTCGGGGAGGGCACGCTCCGGTGGGGGGGGCGGCCTGGCGGCGGGCGCGGGCATGGCGGTGCCGCAGTAGAGGCAGCTTTCTCGGTGCGGCGCGTTGGGCCGGCGACAGCAAGGGCAGGGGACCGTCACGAGCGGTCACGTAGCCGATCCTTCTCGGCCCGCCCGGCGTACCGCGTGCATGTCGCTCCTCCTACTGCTGGGCTGCGCGCCGCATCTCGCCGCGGCGCCGGTTCCCAGCGCGGTCGGCTCGGTGCTCCTCGTAGGGGGCACGGTGGTCGGCGTCGGCGTGGCGGACGTCCGGATCGGCGACGGGCAGATCGTCGAGGTCGGCGCGAGCCTGGAGCGTACCGGCGCTGACGTCGTCGACGTCAGCGGGCGCTATCTGGTGCCGTCGTTCATCGACAGCCACGTGCACCTCGCCTACCTTCCCGCGGAGAGCGAGATGGCCGACGGGGGCATCGCCGCGGCGGTGGACCTGGCGGCGCCGATCGAGTTCCTCGCGGCGCCGCACGGCAGCTTCCGGGTGGTCGCCGCCGGGCCGATGGTGACCGCGGTCGCTGGCTACCCGACCCGGTCGTGGGGCTCGGGGGGGTACGGGCTGGAGTGCGCCGACACGGCGGCGGCGGTCGCCGCGGTGAACACCCTGCACGCCGCCGGCGCCGAGGTGATCAAGTTGCCCGTCACCGGTGGTGCGCAGCTCGATGACGCCTCGCTCGCAGCGGCCGCCGCCCGGGCGCACCAGCTGGGCCTTCCCGTGGTCAGCCACGCCCTGTCCGACAGCGAAGCGGGTCGCGCGGCGGCCGCCGGTGTGGATGTGTTGGCGCACACGCCCGTCGGCACCCTCAGTTCGGGGACCGCCGCGGCGTGGCGGGGGCGCGCGGTGATCACGACGCTCGGCGCCTTCGGGGGCAGCAGCGCGACCCTCGGGAATCTGGCCGCGCTCCGCGACGCAGGCGCCACCGTACTGTATGGCACCGACTTCGGCAATACCCACGACGCGGGAATCGACGGCCGCGAGCTGGCCCTCATGGCCGCGGGCGGGCTGAGCCCCGGCGAGATCCTCGCGGCGGGAACTTCGGCACCCGCGGTGTTCTGGGGCCTTGACGACCTCGGTTTTGTAGCCGTCGGCAAGGCCGGCAGTCTCCTGGTCCTGTCGGAGGACCCGCTCGCCGACCCCACCGCGCTCGCCGAACCGGAACAGGTGTGGCTCGCCGGGGTTCGGCGCAAGTGACAATTGGTGTGAATTCGTAGAACCCCCGGAGTCCTCATGCGTCTGGTCCTCGCCACCCTGATGTTGTCCTGCTCCCTCCCCTCGGAGGCGGCGTCTCCGAGCGCGGAGAACCGACCCGCGCCGGTGCCGGCGGCCGGCGTCGGACAGGCGGTGGCGGTCTTTGCTGGCGGCTGCTTCTGGTGTATGGAGACCGACTTCGATCACCTCGACGGGGTCGTGCACACCACCTCGGGTTTTGCCGGCGGCCACACCGTGAACCCCACCTACATGGACGTGGTCAGTGAGAAGACCGGGCACCAGGAGGCGGTCCACGTCGTCTATGACACCGCGAAACTCAGCTACGGACAGGTGGTCGACTACTTCATCCATCACGTCGATCCCACCGACGACGGCGGGCAGTTCTGCGACCGTGGCGACAGCTACCGCGCGGTGATCTTCGCGCAGACCCCGGAGCAGAAGCGCGTCGCGGACGCCGCTATCGCCGCACTCGAAGAGAAGCGGGTGCTGCCGGGGCCGGTGAAGGTCCCGGTCAAGGCGGGAACCACGTTTTACGCGGCCGAGGTCTATCACCAGGACTTTCACGACAAGAGCCCGGGGCGTTATCTGCCGTACCGGATGGGGTGCGGGCGCGATCTGCGCGTGCGTGAGGTGTGGCGCAACGAGTGATAGGATGACCCATGGCTTCGATTGCCGACGACCTGACCCTGTTGCCGTTTTTCTCACGCGTCGCGCGCGCCGACATCGACCGGGCCGCTCGGTATTTCCGGCGGGCGCAGCTTGCCCCCAACGAGATGTTGTGGTCGCAGGGCGCGGTGGTCGACGAGCTGGCGATCGTGCTGGTGGGGGAGCTCGTCGCGCATTCGCAGCTCCAGGAGGTCGGTCGCGTCCGGGCGCCCGACATCGTCGGGGAAGCGGGCGCCTTCGTGGCGGGGAGCACCCGGTCGGCGACGCTCAAGGCGGCGTGTGCGACGGAATTACTTGCGTTGGCCGTGCCTGACCTCCGGGCGCTCCGCTTCGCGAAGAGCCGGGTGTACGACGCCATCCTCGAGCAGGCCCAGCGCTCTGCCTGTCGCCGCATCGCCGCCACCAACGCCAACGTGGCCAGGGTCGCGGCTGGTGGTCGGACGGCGCCGGCGCGGAGGGAGCCCAGCTCTCTGGTGCGCTTGTGGCGGACGTTGCGCCCGGGCGGTCCGTCGGGCCCCTGTCCGCCGGTCGGTCCGCTCCTTCGCAGTCAGCCGGGGCTCCGGGACATGGACCCCGAGTTGGAGGAACTCCTGGCGGTGGGTTTTTCGCCGGAGAGCTTCGAGGAGGGCCAGGTCATCGTGCTGGAAGGAGAGTCCGGCAGTGCGATGTACCTCGTCGCCGACGGCCAGATCGACGTGCTCCGAAACGTTCGGGGCGACAGGGCGGAGCTCCTGGTCCGGCTCGGCCCGGGTCAGCAGCTGGGCGCCAACACCCTGGTCGACCCCGCGCCGCGCACCGCCTCCTGCGTCGCCGCGACCGCCGGCTGGCTATATCGCATGGATCGGCAGGCGTTCGACGGGCTGCGCGGCGATGCGCGCACCGCCTGGCGGGAGAGCATCCTCGCCACGCTCGCGACGCAGATCCGCTACGCGAACAACGCGCTGGAGCGGGCGCTCGGCGGGTCACTTTCCCCGACCCGCGTCGCTCCGGACGCGCCGCGCGGGGCCGCCCGGGGGGTGTCCGCGCCCCCGAGCGGCACCGCCGACTTCGCCGAGCTGATCCGCGCCTCCGGCTTCCTCGAGAGTCTACCGGCCGGTGAGGCCGAACTCGAAGAGGTGAGCTTTTCGATGGACGACGACACGGCACGCCGTCGGACGAACAAGAACAGCCCCCGGTAGCGGCGCGTCGGCCTCCTGGCCGTCGGTCAGATCACCGCGCGGATGCGCTGCTCGCCGACGAGGAGCGCCGCTACATCGGGTTCACGCCCGACCACGCGCACGATGACGTCGGCGACGGCCTTGACCTTGTCGGTCGACACCAACTCGACGCCTCGCTCCACGCCGAATCGCAGGCTTGCGCCGTGCACCGGGCTCTGGATCACCAGATCGCGCAGGAGCGCTCGGTAGCGGGTGCGCTGGATGCCCAGGGCCACCGGGTCCCAGCGCCCTTCACCCCGTCGGCTGGCGATGCCCCTCAGCGTGGGGGTGAGCCCCGACGCGACGCCCACGGCCTGGTAGAGCAGGGCCGTGTCGCGGATGCTCTCGCCGCGCCGCTTGCTGATCAGGCAGATCTCGCTGGCGCGGGCGGTGCTCCCGGCGCGCACCACCCGGGCCGCGGTCTCTTCGGGGATGCCCGCGCCCACCATCTTGTCGATGGTGTTCTTGCTGTAGGTCGCGTCGGTGCCGGCACGCGTGGCGGCGATGGCGTCCAGGCCTTCGTTGAACAGGGCCTGGTCCTCCCCGGCGTACCCGTTGCTCCCCGGGGACAACCACGAGAGCACCAGTTGCAGGATGCCGTCCGTGAAGCGCGTCCAGGCGGCGTAGGCCGCTTCGGGGTGGGCATTCGCGGCGATCAGTCCCTTCCGAACGACCGGTCCGCCCGAGAGCCGCATGGCTTCGGTCCACGACGAGGCGATGCGGCCGACGTTGGCACCGGTCAACTCCAACATCATCGGGAAGTACGCCGAGCCGGCGTCGGTCGCGACCTCGGTCAACAGCGTCGTCATCACGATGGCCTTGGCCAGCATATGTTTTGGCAGATCGGCGGCGAACTCCGCCTGCATGCGCTTCGGGAAATACCCCTTCAAAAGCCGGTCAAAAGCGGGGATCTCGGACGCATCTTCTCGCATGAGCATCTTGAACACGTGCATCTTGACGTGTGCCTGCAGGACGGCGAGTTCGGGCCGCACCAGGCCTTTGTTGCTGGCGGCCCGGCGCCGGATCTGGTCGTCGTCGGGGAGGCAGAGAAAGCGGCGGCTGACGCTGCCCTTTTGACACACCCAGTCGATCGCGCGCCCGTAGGGGTGCGGGTCGCGCGCGGAGCGCACCTCGTCGAGCGAGATGAGTCGGCCGTTCTGGTTGTTGTTCTCCAACACCATCCGGGCCACCTCGTCCGTCATCGAACGAATTATTTCATTTCGTTGATCCTCGGTGATTCGGCCCTGCGCCACCATCGGGTTGAGCAGGATCTTGAGGTTCACCTCGTGGTCGGAGGTGTCCACCCCGCCCGAGTTGTCCACGAAGTCGGTGTTGAGCCGACCGCCGCGCTGCGCGAATTCGATGCGCGCCATTTGGGTGAAGCCGAGGTTGCCGCCCTCGCCGACGATCTTGCATCGAAGTTCGTTCGCCGCCACACGAACGTCGTCATTCGGCGGATCGTTTGCATCGGCGTTGGTCTCGCCGGTGGCGCGCACATAGGTGCCGATCCCTCCGTTCCAGAACAGGTCCACCTGCAGGCGGAGGATCAGGTTCATCACCTGAGTCGGGCTCAGCTCGTCGGCGTCGGTGCCGAGCATCGCCTTGACCTCGGCGCTCAGCGGGATCGTCTTCTGCTTCCGCGAGTAGACGCCGCCGCCCGCGCTCAACAGCGAAGTGTCGTACTTTTCCCACCCGCCGACGATGTCGAAGAGGCGCTTGCGTTCGGCGAAGCTCCGCTCGGGGTCGGGGTCGGGGTCGAAGAAGATGTGCTGATGGTTGAACGCCGCGATGAGCTTCATCTTCGGCGCCTCGATCACACCGTTGCCGAACACGTCCCCGCCGCAGTCCCCGATGCCGAAGCAGGTGAATTCCTGCTTGTCCGCATCCATGCCCAGCTCGCGGAACAGGCGCCTGACCAGTACCCAGCCCCCGCGTGCGGTGATGCCGACGACCTTGTGGTCGTAGCCCTGGCTGCCGCCCGACGCGAAGGCGTCGCCCAACCAGTAGCCGTAGGCCTTGCTCAGGGTGTTGGCGGTGTCGGAGAGGTGGGCGGTGCCCTTGTCGGCAGCGACCACCAGATATGGATCGTCTCCATCGTGAGCTATAACATTCGGAGGACGGACGACCTGGCCGGCGACGAGGTTGTCGGTGATGTCGAGGAGCCCGCGGATCAGGACCTGATAGAGCCGGTCGCCCACGCGCTTGCGCTCTGCCGCGTCGTCGATGGTGTACTTCACGTAGAAGCCGCCCTTGCTACCTTCGGGCACGATGACGACGTTCTTGACCATCTGCGTGGTGACCAGGCCGAGGACCTCGGTGCGGAAGTCCGCCCGGTCGGAGTAGCGCAGCCCGCCGCGGGCGATCGGGCCGCCGCGGAGGTGAACGCCCTCCATCTCGTAGTGGTGCACGTAGACCTCGACCATCAGCCGCGGCAGCGGGATGTGACGGATCTTGGCATGGTCGACCTTGAAGCTGATGTAGTGGAAGACGCGATCGGTGCGGTAGAAATTGGTGCGCAGCGACGCTTCGACGAGGTTGAACAGGAAGCGGAGGACAAAGTCCTCGTCGACGGTCGGGATCTTGCGAAGTTCGTCCTCCACGGCGGCCGAGGTGGCGCCCATCGCCGCCGCCCGGCCCTCTCCGAGCGCCGGGTCGAGGCGGGCGTGGAACAGCCTGACCAGGGCGGCGACGGCGGCCGCCTGGTTCACCAGGATCTCCTGGACGCGCGGGACGGTGTGGGCCAGCTTGATCTGCTTGGCGTACCCGACGTACGCGCGGACGAGGTCGACCTCCTGCCAGGTGAGGTTTCCGCGGAGGACAAGCTTGTTGAGCGGGTCAGAGGCCATCTTTTTTTCGAACACCGCCTCGAGCCCGGCCACGAGCTTGTCCTGCCGGTCCATCAGTTCGGTAGTCGTCACTCCGGGGACACGCGCCACACGGAAGCTGTCGACGGTCGCGCCGCCCTCGCTCGCGCCCGGCTCGGCCCACTCGTCGCTGACCACCACCCCGAAGTGATCGATGATCGGGAAGAGCTCGCTCAACGTGAGGTCGGTGGGTTGGTAGACGCGCACCACCACATCCCCGTCCTCGATCAGGACGCGGACGCGGACGCGGCCTTCGGCTTCGGCGGCTTGCAGATACGGGTGATTCGGCACGAGCGACTCCTGGCTGGGGTGGCGACGTCGGCTGGCCCGGCGTAGCCTCTGTGGCCGCGAAATCTATCCCGGAAGGCTTCCATGTCGCGTGTGTTCCTGCTCCTCAGTTTCGCTGCGTGTGGGCCGGTTGCGGAGACCTTGGACGAAGGCGGGGATTCCGATCCGGCCGGCGTCGAGTGTGGAAATCCGGTCACCTACGACGTGGAAATCCGCGCCCGGGTCGAGGACGCCGCCGGTGCGGTGGCCGGCGTCGACGTCGCGCTATATGATCGTGGATGGACCTATGTTATTCTTGGAACCGGCACCACCGGCGCCGACGGCGATGTGAGCTTCACGGCTCGCGGCATCACCGCGTTGGATGGGTGCTGGGGCACGGTGCTCAACTACCAGCTGCTCGCCGAGGACTCCGCCGGGGGCCGCTCCGCCGAGGACGACATGAACACCGAACTGCACGCGGCCATCGACGACGGCAGCCTTCTGGCAGACGTGCGTGACTTCCCGCTGACGCTTCGCTGACGCGGTGACATACTCTCCCGCCATGGACGACCGCGCGGAGCTCCTCTCGCTCCTCGACGCATGCCGTGCCGAAGGCGCGCGTGCCGCCGAGGTGATGCATCAACGCTTCGAGCGCTTCCTCACCACCGGGATGCGCGTGCGCGGCGCCCAGGTCGATGAGGAAGCGTGGACCTTGCGTCTGTGGCTGGATGGCGGGCGAGTCGGAGTCGCGACCGGACCGGCGCGCAAGGCCCTGGTGTCCAGGGCGATGGCGGCGGCACACCAGGCGCCCCGCTCGGAGTGGGCCGGCCCCGCGGACCGGTTCGCGCCCATCACCGGTCCGCTCGGGAATGATGACCGTCGCTTCGGCAGCGTGGAAGACGAAGATCGCAACGAAATGCTGGGGCTCGCGGAGCGGTCGCTGAACCAGGGGCCGGTCAGCCTCCGACGCCTGCGCTACGAGGAGCTACGCGAGCGGCGGAGCTGGCTGTCCACGCGCGATGTCGAGCTGTCGGCGGCGGCGACCACCTACACGCTGGAGGCCGAGGCCACCCTCGGACCGCTGACGCTCGGCCATCGCATCGCCAGCCGGCACTTCTCGAATGTCGCGAGCCTGCCTTTTGGAGCCGACCTGCGGCGCCGGATGGAGCAACTGTCGCGACCGGCCCCGGTGCCGGACGAGTCGCTTCCGATGGTGCTCGAGCCGCGTGCGGTCGCGTCGTTCTTGCGGAGCCTCGCGCCGGCGTTCGCGGCACCGGCCGTCGGCGCGGGGAACCTGCTCACTGGGAAGCTGGGCCGACCGTTGTCGTCGACGATCCTCCACGTCACCGACGACGGCGGGCTCGCCAGCGGCCTGCACACCTGGCCCTTCGACGAACGGGGCGTCCCGCCGATCGCGGTTCCGCTGCTCAAGGAGGGTGTGCCCAACAGCATGTTTCACGATCCGGAGAGCGCCCGGGCGGCGGGTCTACGCCCGACCGGACATGTGCGCGGCGGTCGACTCCAGGCGTCGAACCTGATCGTTCGGCCCGGGTCCCGCACCCGCAACGTCATCCTGTCCGAGCTGCGCAACTACCTTGTGGTCGATGAGCTTCCGCCCGTCGACCTTGCCACTGGCCGGGTGTTCGGGCGGGTTCGGCTTGGGGTCGTCGCCGCCTGTGAGCGGGTGGGGACCGCGACGATGGTGCTGGACCTGCCGGTATCGACGCTTCTGCTCGCGGTGAGCGAGGTGGCGTCGGACCAGGAGCGCTGCGGCGAGGTGGATTCGCCGAGCGTGGTGTGTCAGGGATTGCCGTTCGGGTAACCCCAAAAACACCGCAGCCCGGGGGGGTACCCCGGGCTGGGTGGACGCGTCCGAAGACGACTATCCGCGCTCGACCTTCTCGATCGCGACTTCGATCTTCTCGATCGCCATCGCGGAGGAGTCGGCGTTCATGTCCGGGACGTTCCACTTGCAGGGCCAGCCTTCGAAGAAGTTGTAGCGGGCCACCTCGGTGGCACCGTCCTGGTCCAGCACGATGATGGAACCCGAGCGGCGGTCGATCTTGCCGTCCTCGATGTTCTTCCGCCACTGCCACAGGTCGTCGGTGGCGGTGTAGCCGCGCTCGAGGACGATGTTGCTGTAGGTCGTGCGGCCCGGCTTCTTGCGGACGGCCTTGTCGTTGCCTTGCTTGAATTCGACCACTTCGGTCTGGCTGTCCATGCCCGAGACGGACTTGAAGCCACCGACGATGACCTTGTTGTCGCTGATGATCCCCTGGATTTCCAGGAGGAAGTGATAAGTACCAAACAGTTCTTCGGTAGGCACGGTGATTTCCTTTTGTTGACCTTCCGTGGGGGCGACGGGAGGGGGGGTTGTGTCGTCAGGCCTTTCCCGGAGGAGCCACCACCTGCCGACCGGTGAAATGTGCCCTGATCATGGGTGACGGTCAAGCCGGCTGACGCGTTTTTTTGGGGGATTCACCGGATGGCGCCGATCGTCGGGCTACCCTCAGTCCGGATCAAGGTCCCTTCGGTCGCGAGCAGCCTCGCCCCCAGCCACGACGGCGTACTCGGCACCGTCGGCTTGCCGTTCGGCGGGCTCCCGAGGGGGAGCAGCCGGAGGCGTTGCTGGCGGAGGCTACCCGACCGCCCCCACCGTGCGCAGCACGGCCGCCTCCGCCGGATCAAAGCCCAACTCCGCCAGCACCTCGTCGGTGTGCTCCCCCAGGCGCGGCGGTGGGCGGCTCGCCCGCAGCGCGAGGGGCGGCGCGGGGAGGCGCCAGCCGCCGACGTCGATCTGCCTCGCCGCGGGATGCGCCAACGATGCGGCCACGCTGAGCGCTGCGCCGCAGGGGACCCCCGCGGCGCATAGCCGTGCCTCCCACGCGACGACCGAGTCGGTTCCAAGGCAGGCGGTGATCGCCGCATCCAGTCGCTCGCGGTCGGCCACCCTCCCGACCAGGGACGACCAGCCATCGAACCCGGGCAGCGCGAGCGCCTCTCGAAGCTTGTGCCACAGCCCGTCATTGGCGCAACAGATGGCCAGCCACCCGTCGGCACAGCGATACAGATTGTAGGGCGCGATGGAGGGGTGGGCGTTGCTCGGCGTGGGCGGGGACTCTCCGGCGTTGAGCGAGGCGCTGGCGTAGTAGGCGAGCAGGGAATGCTGCACGTCGAGCATGGAGAGGTCGACGTAGCGACCGGCTCCGCTCCGCTCGCGTTCCAGGAGCCCGAAGAGCACCGCCTGGACCGCCACGCACGCGGTGGCGAGGTCGGCGATGCTCGGTCCGGCCTTCGCAGGCGGATCGCCGGTCAGGGTGGTGATCCCGCCGACGCTCTGCAGGACGAGGTCGTAGCCGGCGCCATTGTTGTCATGTCCGAACGCACTGATGCTCACCCACACCTGTCGCGACGCTCGGGTGGTCTCCGCGCCGAGGCCGAAGCGCTCCATCACTCCCGGCCGGAAGTTCTCGACGACCACGTCGGCACTGGCGATGAGCCGCCGGGCCACGCCCTGCCCCGCCTCGGTCCCCAGGTCGAGTGCGATCGAGCGCTTGTTTCGGTTGGTGCACGAGAAGTAGACGCTCTCGCCGCGGACCAGCGGGTGGAAACCCCGGGTCTCGTCGCCGGTGAGCGCCTCGACCTTGACGACGTCGAAGCCCTGATCGCCAAGGGTCTGGGTCGCCCACGGACCGGCGAGCACGCGGGTGAAGTCCGCCACGCGGAAGGCCATGGCCGGTTGCTAACCCAGGCCTCGGTGATGCCGCCCGGCGGACGACGGGTGACAATGCCCGTGTGGAGACCTCCCCCGCCCTCGTCCTTGGTGCCTTCGAGCTTCAAGCGCACATTGCCACCGGTGGCATCGGCGAGGTGTGGCGCGCCGTGCACACCGCCACGCGGGTGTCGGCGGCCGTGAAGCTCTTGAGCGAGGCTGCGGCGCGGGATCCGGTTGCCCGGAGCGCGCTGAGGGTCGAGCTGCGAGCGGCCGCCGGGCTCGATCACCCCAATATCGTCTACGTGTACGGCACCGGCGAGGTGGGCGGGGCCGTCGCCGCCCAGAGCGGCGGTCGGTTGGCGGCCGGCACCGCCTGGATTGCCATGGAGTACGCCGACGGAGGGACCCTCCGCGATCGGGTGGGAACGATGACCTGGGCCGCCGTCCAGGCCGCCCTCGGCGACGTTCTGGCTGGCCTTGCGCACGCGCACGCACGTGGGATGGTGCATGGGGACGTCAAGCCGGCCAACCTGCTGCTGGGCGGTGCGCGCCCCGGCGTGAAGCTGGGCGACTTCGGCCTGGTGCGAACGGCCGAAGCGGACCGCGCCGGGCTCGCCGAGGGCGGGTGGGGTACCCCCGGATACATGGCGCCGGAGCGCGTGGCGGACGGGTTCGGGCCCGTTGGACCATGGAGCGACCTGTACGCGTTCGGTTGCACGGCCTGGGCCCTGTTGACGGGGTCCCCGCCCTTCGTCGGCAGCCCCGAGGCGGTGATGCAGCAGCATGTGTCGGCTTCGCTGCCCGCCTTCGCGCCGGTTTTGCCGGTGCCGGGCGGCGTGGAGTCGTGGCTGCGGCGCCTGCTGGTGCGAGAGCCTGCGCTCCGCCTGCGCCACGCCGCCGACGCCGCGCGGATACTCCAACGTCTGCCGGACGCGACGGTGCCGGGACGCCAGCGCCGCATGCCGCCGCGACCGGCGCTCCCCGCCGACGTCACGCTCCGAGTGGCCCGCTCCTGGCGCCGGCGGGTGGCTGCCGACCCCGCGGAGATGGGGTCGCTGCCGGCGCCGTCCCTGCCATTCCCGGTGCGGCCGAACCCGCCGCCTTCCATTCCCCAGGTCCTCGCCGGCGCCGGGCTGGAGCTGCTCGGCTTGCGCTCGTTTCCGGTGGTCGGTCGCCGTGCCGAACAGGACTTCCTCTGGGCGAGCCTGCGCGAGGTGGTCGTGAGTGGCGCCGCACGGGCGGTGCTTGTCCGTGGAGCGAGTGGAGTCGGCACCTCCCGACTTTCGCGTTGGCTGCTCGAGTCCGCGGCCGAACTGGGAGTCGCGCGGCCGATGACGGCCTGGTATGGCGCGATGGCCGGCCCCGCCCGCGGCCTCAGGCCCGCGTTCCGGCGGGCGCTTCGGATCCCGGGGGGGCAGCGTGAGCTGACGACGGACGCGGTGAGCGCCGCCGCCCCCGCTCTCGACGCGTCCGACGCTGCCGCGCTCGCGGCGTGGTTGTCACAGACAGGTCGTGCCGGCCCGCTCCCCCGCAGCGAGCGCCTCAGCTTGTTGCGGCGCGTCCTGCGCGCGATGGCCGAGGCGCCCCCACCCACCGGTGAAGGGCGCCCTCTCGTGTTCTGGGTCGACGGCGCCGACCAGGGTAGCCTCGATGCGCTGGCGCTCGTTCGGAGTCTGCTCGGCGCGCCGATCCCCGTGCTCTTCGTCCTGGCCCTGACCGACGAGCTCCTCCCCGCTCGTTCCCTCGAGGCGGCGATGTTGGCGGACCTGCGGGAACTGCCCAGCGTGGCCGAGCTTCGGGTCGGTGCCCTGGGCGAGGTGAGTTGCCGGTTGCTGCTCACCGAGTACGTGGGGCTGGACCCGGCGGTCGCCGCCGCGGTGACGAGGCTCACCGCGGGGAATCCGCTCTTCGCGCTCCAACTCCTCGGCGATTGTGTGCGCCGGCACCTCCTCGAGACCGGACCGGCGGGGGTCCGCTTCACCCCCGGGGCCCCGCTGGAACTGCCGGCGGATCTAGAGCGGGTATGGGTCCTGCGCCTGGAGTCCGCCGGTGAGGGGCTCCCCGCGGCGCAAGCGGAGGCTGTCGAACTGATGGCCGTGTTGGGCGACCCGGTGGACGAGTCCGACTGGCTCGCGGCCTGCGCCGAGGCCGGGCTGGGCCCCGCGATCGAACTCGTGGAGCGGCTCGAGACCGAGGGCCTGCTGGTCCGCGTGCTCGGCGACACCGCTTGGAGTTTCGTGCACGCGATGTTTCGCGAGGCCATGGTGCGCCGGGCCGCGCGGGGCGGCCGGTTGGACGGGGCCCACCGCGCGTGCGCCGCGATGCTCTTGCGGCGCAACGTGCGGGCCGACAGCGAACGCATCGGTCGCCACCTCGGGGCGGCGGGCGACCTCGGTGGCAGCCTCGCGCCGCTGGCCATCGCGATCGACGAGCGGATCATCGCGCGCGAACTCCCGGCTGCCGCCGAGTTGCTTGAGCTCCGTGGCGACGCGCTCGCGCGTATCGGCGTCGCGATGGATGACGCGCGCCACGCCGAGCAGCGTTTCCTTCACGCCTTGCATGCGCAGCTGGCTGGCCAGCTGCAGCGCGCCGAGGGCCTGCTCGCGGCGCTGATCTCCGACGCCGGAACGCACGGCTGGACGGGCGTGCAGGCGAGGGCTTTGTGGCTTCGCGGTCGCATTTCGCGGCGGCGGGGAGACTTCCTGGCGTCAGCCGACTCGTTCGTGGACGCGGCGCTGCACGCGGCGTCCACGGGCGATCAGCGCACCCTCGGGCGGGTCCACGCCGACCTCGGGGACGTCCTGTCGGAGGCCGGGGAGTGGGAGGCTTCGCGCCGGGCCTTTGACACCGCGCTACCCATCTTCCACGCGCTCGACGACGCCCTCGGGCTCGGCGAGGTTCACATGGGTCACGCCCTGTTGGCCCTGCGCGCCCGGAGCGCGGCTGACGCCGAAGGCCACCTGCTGGCGGCGCTTTCCTGTTACCGCGGCACCGGGAATCGGATCGGGCAGGCGCGCGCACTCAACCTTCGCGGTGATGTTCTCAGGTTTTCTGGGAGGCCAGACGAGGCGGCGGACGACTACCGCGCCGCGATCGCGCTGTTGGATTCGGTCCAGAGCTGGATGGCTGTGGTGCCCCAGGTGAACCTCGGGCTGCTGATGGTGGAGGGTGAGCAATGGGCCCCGGCGCGCCTGCACCTCGTCGCCATGCTCCAGGAGCTGTCGCGACATCCATTCCGTGAGGCCGAGCTGTGTGCTCGGCTCGGCGTGCTCACCGCCGCGCTCGCCCTGGGGGAGGTCGCGCTCTGCGTTGCGCAGCGGGCGCCCATCTCCGAACTGTTGACCGCGGCTCCGCTCCGGACTCCCGAGGTGAGCCGACTCGTCGCCGCAGCGACCTCCCGGGGCCGGGCGGCGGGGCTGGGCGAGCTGGTCGCCTGGCTGGGGGACCCCACCTGACGTGATAGCTGCCCGGCCGGTGAGGGAATCAGATGGAAGAACACGAACGCGGCCGCGACGCCTTTGCAGACGAAGACAGCTACCGACTGCACGCCTTGCGCCACAGCACCGCCCACATCATGGCCGAAGCCATCGGCGTGGTGTTCCCGGGCGCGCGCTTCGCCTTCGGTCCGCCGGTGGACGACGGGTTCTACTACGACGTCGATGTGTCGCGACCGATTGTGGAGGCCGACCTCGCCGCCATCGAAGAGGCGATGAAGGGGGTCGTCAAGCGTAACAGCGTCTTCGTTCGCCGGACTGTCGATCACGCCGAGGCGGCGGAGTTGTTCGCCGGGCAGCCCTACAAGCTTGAGCACATCGCCGGCCTGGCGGGACCGCTGGGCACCTTCGATCAGGGTGGGTTCACCGACCTGTGCAACGGCCCCCACGTGATGCGCACGGGGCAATGCAAACACTTCAAGCTGATGAAGCTGGCCGGCGCCTACTGGAAGGGCGACGCGACGCGGCCGATGCTCCAGCGGGTGTATGGCACCGTCTGGCCGACGCGCGAAGCGCTCGACCTGTATCTCTTTCGCTTGGAGGAGGGGAAAAAGCGCGATCACCGCCGCGTGGGGCAGGCGATGGGGCTGTTTCTGACCCACGAATGGGCCCCCGGCGCCACCTTCTGGTTGCCCAAGGGTGAGGTATTGTACCACACCCTGTCCGAGTCGATGCGCTCGTTGCTCCTGACCGAGGGCTACGTGTCGGTGCGCACGCCGATGCTCTTCGAAAAGAGCCTGTGGGAGACCAGCGGCCACTGGGCTCACTATCGGGACAACATGTTCCGGATCGACAAGCAGGAAGAGGGGGAGGAGGAGCGCCGCACCTACAGCCTCAAGCCCATGAACTGCCCCAGCCACATGCTCATCTTCCGCAGCACACGGCGGAGTTACCGCGAGCTGCCGCTCCGCATCCACGATCAGGGCGTGCTGCACCGCGACGAGGCCAAGGGCGCGCTGGGTGGGCTCACGCGTGCTCGGCAGTTCGCGCAGGACGACGGGCACCTGTTTTGCATGGAGGCGCAGATCGAGAAGGAGGTGGGAGATCTGATCGCCCTGATCAACCGGGTGTACGGGGCGATGGGCCTCGGCTACCGGGCCAGGCTCGCGACGCGTCCGGCGGACAAGCTGGGCGACGACGCCTTGTGGGATCGCGCGGAGGCCTCGCTGGAGAACGCCCTGCGCGCCAACAATCTGGAATGGACGCTCAATGCGGGAGATGGTGCCTTCTACGGTCCGAAGATCGATTTTGACGTCATCGATGCCCTAGGTCGGCTCTGGCAATGTGCCACCATTCAGTTGGATTACCAGCTTCCGCTTCGCTTCGAGTTGTCTTATGTTGGCCCAGACAACCTCCCCCATACGCCCGTGGTCATCCACCGCGCGATCTTCGGTAGCTTTGAGCGTTTCATCGGCATCCTGATCGAACACTACGCGGGGGCCTTTCCGGCGTGGCTGGCCCCCGAGCAGATCCGGGTGATGACCGTCTCGGAGAAGTCGGCGCCGTGGGGCGCCGAGGTCGTGGCGACCCTCCGCGAGGCCGGCCTGCGCGTGCACTTCGACGATGGGGACGAGAAGGTCGGCGCCAAGATCCGGGAGGCCCACGCGCACAAGCCGGTGTGGCAGGTGGTGGTCGGGGAGCGGGACGCCGAAAACCGGACGGTGTCGGTGAAATCGCGCGAGGCCGACCTTGGCGCCTTGTCGGTGGCCGCGTTCCGTGAGCACGCGCTGGCCGCGTGTCGGCGACCGTTCGGATGAACATCGTCCAGGTCTCCGCAGAGCTGGCCCCGTGGTCCAAGACCGGTGGGCTCGGCGACGTCTGCGGGGCCCTGCCCCAGGCCCTGGTCGCGCGGGGTCACCGCGTCCTCTGCATCGCGCCGCGGTACCGGGCATATGAGTCCGCCTGGGACACCAGCATCCGGGCGCGGATTCACCTGTTCGGCCATGCCCACGAGGTCGCCTACTTCCACCTGAACCAAGGCGGAGTCGAACACCTGTTCGTCGACCATCCCAGCTTTCGCCGGCCCGGCATCTACGGCGATGACCGGGGGAGCTACGGCGACAACCTCTTCCGCTTCGCGCTTCTGTGTCGTGCGGCGTTGGAGGCTCCGCTTCGGGTGCCGCTGGGGGGCGAGGTGTTGGGAGAGGAGGTGCTCTTCCATTGCAACGACTGGCACACGGGGCTGTTGCCGGTTTTCCTGGAAGGCATCTACCGCTCGGCGGGACGGTATCCGCTCGCGCCGGCGGTGCTCGCCATCCACAACGCCGGTCACCACGGGGTCTACGACGCCCACGAGTTCGCGGGGCTCGACGTCTCCACGCGGTGGTGGCCGGCCTGCGACATGAGCGGGCGGCTGAACTGTCTGAAGGCCGGTGTGGTGCTTGCCAGCAAGCTGGTGACGGTGTCACCGACCTATGCGCGCCAACTGTGCGTCGACCACGGCCACGGGCTGGAGGGCTTCTTCGCCCACCGCGCCGCAGACCTCTGGGGCATCCTCAACGGGATCGGGGACGAGTGGAATCCGGCCACCGACCGCCATCTCGACGCGCCGTTTTCGGCGGCGGACCTGTCGGGCAAGGCGACCCAGAAGGCAGCGTTGCAGCGGGAGCTGGGGCTGCCGGCCCGGCCGGAGGTCCCGCTGTTCGCGGTGGTCGCGCGGCTCGACCATCAGAAGGGCATCGACCTGTTGATGGCGGCGGCGCCGTGGTTGTTGCGGCAGGACGCCCAATTGGTGGTGTTGGGCAGCGGCGGGGCCGCCTACGAGGACTTCGTGCGGCGCCTGGCGCGGGAGGCGCCGGCTCGTGCACGGGGCGTGGTCGGGTTCTCCGAGCCGCTGGCTCACCGGATCGAGGCGGGCGCCGACATCTTCCTGATGCCCTCGCGTTTCGAGCCTTGTGGTCTCAATCAGCTGTATTCGCTGCGATATGGAACGGTTCCGATCGTACATGCCACGGGTGGCCTCGCCGATACCGTGCAGACATGGGACCCGACGACCCAAGCGGGCAACGGATGGGCGTTTCGCGAGTTCTCCAGCGACGCCTTCGTCGCCGCGATGCACTACGCGCTCCGCACGTGGTGGGACCATCCGGAGGCGTGGCGACGGATACAACAGAACGGAATGGCCCGCGATTCGGGGTGGGCTCGGGCTGCCGAGCTCTATGAGGCGCTGTATCTCTCAGCCTGGGGACGTTGATCCGATGTATGGTACGCGCGTGAAACCAACCCTCCTGGCGCTCGCCCTGCTCTTGTCCTGCGAACAGGACTACACCGTCGTCCCTCGGGCCCCTGAGGTCGATCCTGCCGACGTCACCGAGTGCGGGTTCACCCGGGTGGAGGACACCTCGTTCTACCGGTACGACTGCAACCCGGTCTTCCCCTCCCGCGGGGCAGACGGCAAGCCCAGCGGGGTGGAGTTCCTCGAGGACGGCGAGCCCTGGGCCGACGTGCTCGGATCCACCATCTTCAACGTGACCGAAGTGCTGGGCCATCCCTTCTACCAGCTTTGGTACACCGGGCTCGTCGATGACGGCACCGACGCCTCCTTCCCGCCCTACGCCATGGGCTACGCGATCTCGCCGGACGGCGTGGAGTTCGCGTCGTTCGGCGACAACCCCGTGCTCGGGCAGGGCGGGGAAAGCTCCTTCGATGCCGACTACATGTCGGGGAATCAGGTGGTCTGGGACCCGGGCAGCGAACAGTACGTCATGATCTGGCAGGGGATCAACGACGACCGCGACCAGACGAAGATCGTCAACGGATTGGGTGTCGCGACATCAAGCGATGGGCGCGACTGGACTCGCTTCGCCAAGAACCCGGTCTTCGACTTCGGACAGGAGGAAAGCCGCGACGTGAACTACTGCTGGCCGCTGGACCTCACCCTCGGCGAGGTCTCGGGCTACACCGGCTACATGGCCGGGAACAACAGCGGCAGCCAGATCTGCGAGGTGTACCGGCTCAACGCCGGCTCCCTCGGCGACTGGAAAGCGAGCGACGATCCCGTCCTGGAGTCGGGGACGCCCGGCGAGTGGGACGACAAGGGCATGATCGCCCTCGCCAACGTCAAGCTGGGCGACGAGCGCCACATGTTCTACGTCGGCTTCGGCGAGTGGACGCCGTCGGGTAATTACATTCTGGCCACCAACGCCTTCCTGGGCATGGCCACCTACGACTACGACGATGACGTGTGGGAGAAAACGGGGGACCCCATCCCGGTCAACCTCACCGACGAAGGCTCGGTGTCGGGGGTCGAGGCGGTCGTCGTCGGCACGCGCATCCACCTGTGGATCACCGACGACTACCGCGACGAGACCGACGGCGACTTCGATCAGGCGATCGGCTACTTCCTCTTCGATCCGGAACGCGCCGCACTGGAGGACGAAGGGGTGCAATGATCGCGCTGGCGCTCTTCGTCGCTGCGGGCTGCGGCAGCTCGGGGCTGAGCACCCGACCGCCGGTGGAGACGCTCGACACCGGCGGCGCGGACGGCGACCCGGTGGGCATCGACGCGCTCGACCCCGCGTGGAGCCTCCCTGATGAGGAGACGGCCGTCACCATCACCGGCCACGGTTTCATCGGCAAGACGGTGGTGGAGTTCGGGCGCAGCGGCGTCACCGCCAGTGTGGTCGACGACGAGACCCTGGTCGTCACCGCGCCGGCGGCGGGGGTGGAGACCACCGTGGACGTCATCGTCACCTCCGAAGCAGGCAGCGCCACGCTCGAGGACGGGTTCACCTGGACCGAGGAAGAGCCTGAGGACACCGGCGGGGACGACACCGGAGGCGACACTGGCAACAACAGCGGCGCCGGCAAGGTCGGCGGGCTCCTCCAGTTCCAGCTCGTGCAGATCGCCTGCCCGAGCTGCCTGAACCTGACCAGCAGCCTCCAGGTCAGCGCCCAGGCGGCGTTCCACACCCCGACCAGGAGCAGTTGGGTTTCGTGGCTCCCGGCCGTCGGCACCTGCATCGTCAATCCTACCCCCGTGGCGGCCGCCGACACCTACCAGGACGCGGGGACGCGGATGTGGCTGGAATACGGTCCCAACGACCATCCCGAGGTCAGCGTCGCGCTCACGGCCGGCGCCGACGGGTTGTTTGCGGCCGAAGGCCTCAGCGCCGACGACTTCGTGCGCACCGCCGGCTACCGGGTCGAGGTCGCGGGGGGAGGGGATGTCCCCGCGTTCACCGAGGAGAACGCGGTCTACACGCCGGACTCGATCTCCAGCCTCACCCCAGCGGACATGCTCTACACCGAGCCTCGTGACGCCTTCGCGGCGCAAATCCGAAAGTCCCGGGCCGACTTCACCTGGTCGTCGAGCGGCGGAACCGCGGAGTTCGCGGTGGTCATCGACGTGTACAGCGCCTCGGGCAATCCCCTGGCCCAGGTGATGTGCTACGACGCCGACACCGGTGGCATGCGGGTACCTGCGGCGTACCTGGACTATCCGGCCGGCTCGCTCTTGGTCATCGGCATGTACCGCTATGCGGTGGCCGGTTACCTTCGCCCCGACGATGGCAGCACGGTGCAGACCGTCACCACCTTCGGGGTGCTCGGCACCGGTATCCTCAGCAACTAGCCGCCCCGGACGCCCCATGCGCTGGTCTTTCGCCCTGGTCCTTTTTGCCGCCTGCACCACCGACGCGGAGGTCGACGAGCTTTGCGACGCCATGTGCCAGGAGCTGGTGATGACCTGCGAGTACGACGCCTACCCCAGCTTCGAGTCCTGCATGCAGGGGTGCGCCTTCTCGCGGGAGCAGGGCGGCAACACCAAGCGCCACCAGGAGTGTGTCACTGAGGCGGCCTGCGACACCTTCCTCATCGTCGACTGCGAGCACGAGTTCGGCGCCGAGGCGGCGGAGGAGGAGGGCAAGTAGGCGCGACTACCCCCCCCGAATCTCCCGCAACGCGGTCAGCACCGCATCGAGCAGCACCTCGGCGGGCGCGGGCTTGCGGACCCGGCCCTGCACCAGCCCCTGGGTCAACTCCAGCACCGCCGGCTCTCGGCAGGCGGTGTGCAACAGGGTGTGGGGCCGGGTGCCGAGGCGGCCCAGTTCGTCCAAGAGCACGATCCCGCCTGCGTCCTGGAGGTGCTGATGGTACTTCCGCGCGCGCGGGCCCAGCGCCTCGGGGGCGTCGCCCAGCGGCACGAACAGGTCCATCACCAGCAGGTCCACCGGCCGGGCGTACAGGGCCGCCACCGCGGCGCCCACGGTCATCACCGTCTCGACCTCGGCGACCCCAGCGCTCTGGAGCGCCGCCGCGCAGGCCCTCACCTGGTCAGGGTCGTCGTCCACGAACAGGACGCGGGGGTTGGGCGGCATGGGTGACTATCCCCCGTTCTGTTTCTGTGGTCCCCGCACGCCGAGCGCTTCGGCCGCCCGGAACCACACCCACGGCGGGACGAGCAGCGCCCGCCCCGGCATCAACGGTTCCCGCGTGGCCGAGGGCGCCGTTGCCATCTCCGGGAGCACCTCCGCGACCCAACGCGGGCCCTCGACATCCAGCACCAGCTGCGTCCATGGGTCGCACATGGCGGGCAGGAAGCGGGAGATCCACTGCACCGTCTCCCGGGTGGCGGGCTCGCGCTCGATGGCGGGCGTCGCGAGCCGGAGGTTGGCGCCGGGCGCGTCGATGTCCAGGACCCGGAAGCCGAGGCCCGGCGGGCCCGCGACCAGGGCCGGCGCCACCTGGGCCTTGACGCGGGCGCGTGGCGCCGAAAACGTGCCGGGAATCTGCGCGCGCACCACGGTTTCGCGATCGACGCGGAGCTCTTCGACCTGGCCGGACACCCACGAGACCCACCGGGCATCGCGCGCCAGCGCGTCCTCGAGGTAGGACAGCTCGGCGAAGGTGCACGCTTCGAAGGCACCGCCGCACCGTTTCTGCATCTCGGCGGCGAGAGCGGTGCGTTGCATGTCCGTGAGCGGTCGAGCGTTGTTGAAGAACTCGTTGCCCAGGAGTACCCACCGTTCGTTCTCGCGGAGGTGCCGGCTCTGGCCCAAGAGGGCCTCGACGGCGCGGGTGTCGAGGTCTTCGTCGCGCGTGAGCGCCAGCATCGTTCCGACCGCGAGGTGCTGGCCCTCGCCGGCGAAGGTGAGCCCCAGGGCCTGATGGACCCCGATTTCCTCGTTGTGCGTGACTACGATTCGCTCGGGTTCGGCCTCGGCGTGGGCGCCGCGGGCGAGCGCCCAGATGCGGTCGGAGACGTAGATGCCGTGTTCGTGCATCGCCTCGTTGAGGGCGCTGAGATCGGCCCTTTCGCGCTGAAGGCCGCCGAAAAGCCGGCGGAAGAGCCCCTGATCGGCGATGATCTCGCTGGCCCAGCGCTCTCCGGTCTCAGTCCAGTCGCGAAGGCCGTCCCGGTCCTGGTCGGCAGACCAGGTGGCCGCCATGAACGCCAGCAGATGGGAGACCTGGCACCGGAAATACGGCCCCGGTGGGAAGGCGAGGCGCTGGTGCACCCACTCACGCAGGTGGGCCGGCAGGGGCCGCGCACGATCCCTGATCAGGTTCTCCTCCGCGCTGCCAAGCTTGCCGTCGGACCAGGCGACGACCAACATCGGCAACATTCGCAAAAGCGCCGGCTCCGGGTCCGCGAAGCCCAGGTCACGCCACAGTCGACGATCGAGGGAGGAGAGCAGTTCGGAAGGACGGTGCGACAAGCGGGTCCTGGGCGGAGTTGCCCGGAGGGGAGCAGGGGTGTAGAACGCCGCGGCGTCTACCTCCCGGGCCCCCCGGAGCGGCGTCGAGGTAGCATGTCGCAGCGCACGGGTCGAATCGGCTGGCTCCTCGTCTGGGCTGTGGTCTTCTGCGACATCGGCACCTCGGTCTACTACGTGCCCGGTATCCTGTACGGAACCGCCGGGGACCGGGCAGGATTCTTCGTTGTATCTACGTTAGTTGCGTTTATATTCTTGGCGATCAGGTACGTTGACGTCACCCGGCGTTTCCCCGGTGGGGGCGGCGTGGTGTCGGTCGCGGATGCCGCGGCGGGCCCCTGGTGGGGTGGGCTCGGCGGTCAACTTATTATGGTGGCCTACTTTTTGACAGTTGCGATCAGCGCGATCTCGGGTCTGTACTACATCGACAGCGTGGTGCACCTCGGCGGGAACGTCCTTCCCGCCACGCTGGTGGCCCTGGGCCTGCTCGGGATCCTCAACATCGTCGGCATCAAAGAGGGTGCGATGGTCAGCCTCGGGCTCGCCCTGGCGGCGATGGTCGTCGATGTGGCGGTGATCGTCGCCGTGTTCATCAATGCGCCACCGGGGCTGTGGGGACACTTCCTCGACGAGCTGGCCAGCTTCCCCGAGCTCACGCCCTGGCAGATGCTCGTCGGCTATTCCGGTGCGTGGTTGGCGTTCTCCGGGCTCGAGTCCATCTCGCAGCTGTCGCCGGCGATGCGGGACCTCAACCAGACGCCGCGAAAGGGCATGGTGGCCGTTGTGGCCAGCATGCTGATCACCGCGCCGTTCCTTACTTTTTTCTCTACGTTGGTCCTGTCGCCCGCGGTGAAGGACCACGAGTCGGAGCGCTTCATCTCCGAGTTGGGGGCCGCCGTCGGCGGCGACTGGCTCGAGTTGGCGGTCGTGCTCAGCGCGTCGTCGTTGCTCCTTTTTGCGGCCAACACCGCGATCATCGGGAACTACCACGTAATGATGGCGTTAGTACGACGGCAATTGCTGCCCGCGGCGCTGGGAGCACTCTCGCACCGCTACCAGACGCCCTACCGGGCCGTGATCCTGTCGGTGGCGGTGCCCGGGCTGATCCTGGTGCTCGCCAAGGGCAGCTTGGCGCTGCTCGGCGAGCTGTACGCCTTCGGCCTGCTCGGCGCATTCATCCTCACCAGTGTGGGCATGGACATCCTCCGGTGGCGAGACGGGAAGCGGGGATTCGCGATGGTGCTGGGCATCGCCACGTCGGTGCTGGTGGCGCTGGCCTTCGGGGTGAACCTGGTCGCCAAGCCTATGGCGACGGCCTTCGGCGGCGGCCTCGCCGGTCTCGGCATGCTGCTGGCGTGGATGACGCGGTCCGGTCGGTTGGACCGCCTGATCGAGTCGATCCCCCGGTTGTCGCCCCCGCGCGAGGTCGATGTCACCGAGACCTCGTTCCTGACCCTGGACAAGGCCACTGCGGCGCTGATGGCGACGGGTCCCAACAACGTCCTCGTCGCGAGTCGTGGTGCCACCCGCAAGATCTTCAAGGAGGCCGTGGACCGGGCGCGTAGTCGCGGCCTCGATCGGGTCTACGCCATCTACGTGGATGAGGTGCCCGGACTCTTCTACCCCCAACTCGCCCACCCGACGCCCGAGGGGCTCACCGTGCTCGAGGCGGCGTCCTTGGCCATCGAGTCGATGGGCGTCCGCTGCGTCGCGGTCTGGACGTTGTCGCATTCGGCGGCGGAGTCGGTGGCCGAGGCCGCGGAGGCGCTGCGGTGCGACACCGTGGTGATCGGCGCGACCCAGCGCAACTTCCTGTGGGCGACCCTGCGCGGCAAGTTCATCGGCGAGTTGCTGCGCCTGCTTCCCCAGCACATCCGGCTGATCGTCGTCGGGTGAGGCGGTTAGCGGTACAGTCGATGTCCGCGCCCGCTCCGCACCGTTTGCTCTTCGTCTGCACCGCCAACATCTGCCGGTCGCCGATGGCCGAGGAGTTGGCCCGACTCTACGCCGTGCAGCGCGGGTGGTGGGTCGAGGCGCGGTCGGCGGGCACCCACGCGCGCACCGGCGACGATGCCGCGCCCAACTCGCAGCGCGCCATCAAGGACCTGGGTGGCGACCTGACCCAACACAAAAGCCAACCGATGAGCGCCGAGCTCGTGGCCTGGGCCGACCGCATCCTGGTGATGGAGCTCCGTCACGCCCAGCTCATCCGCGCCGAGTTTCCCGCCGCCGACAGCAAGGTCCAGCTCCTGGGCACCTTCGGCGGGATGATGGAGCTCGGCGACCCCTACGGAAGTTGGATCTTCAAGTATCGTAGCAGTCGCGATGACATCCGCCGCAGCGTCGAGGGTCTCCTGGACCGGATGCCGCCACGGGTGATGTAGTCTCAGGGCGCGGGCCCCCTCACTCCACCGCCTCCATCGCGTCTGCCCCCGTCGCCGCGATCGTCGTGAGTACATCCTCCTCGGGGGTGCGCCCGTAGATCACCAGACCGGGGTGATCGGCCCGGAGCTGCCGCGCTCGCAGCGCGTAGGTCTCGGCGTCCGCGCGCTGTCCCCCATCCAGCGCTGCCTCCGCCTGGTCGGTGTTCCACCGGTACAGGTTGCTGACCAGGACGATGCTCCTGGTGCCGACGACGTGCGCGTCGGGCTCGGCCGGGTACAGGTCCCTGCCGAGGCTCGCCATGCCGACGACGACGTTGGCGACGATGTTGTCGCGGATGTCGCGCTCAGTCCACGGTTGGTAGAGCCCGGCCGCGGCGACCACCTCCTCGGTTGCCCAGCTGCCGCCGCGGCCGGAGGGGTAGTGGTCCTCCTCGATGAAGAAACCCTCGCCGAGCGTCGCGGGCACCGCCTCGCCGTGACGGTCGCGCTGCCGCGGGGCGGCGATTGAGGTCGTCTCGATGTACAGCGACGGCTCCCCGGCGGGGCCGTCGTACCGGATGTAGGTGTGCTGCACGGCGGGAAGCACCTTCATGTCGAGGTCCAGGCGCCGCGCGATGTGAAGAAAGACGTAGCTGAGCTGGTCGCAGTCGAGGTGCACCGTTTCGGGCAGGGCGTGCATCTCCGGGTCGAAGCTGCGCGAGAACAAGGATTCGGGGTAGGCGATGACCCCGTGTCGGCGCAGAGAGGACGCGATCCAGGTTGGGAGTTGTTTTGCATCGCCCTGGGTCCACAAGGCCATTTCCGCGACGACGGGATCGGCCTCCCCGGTGTAGCTGGCCAGCGCCCAGGCGACGTCGTCGGCCACGCCGTCCGCCATCCTCAACACCAGCTGCCGGTCCAGCGGCGTCCACGTCGCCTCGTACTCCAGGTACCACTCCAGCGGGCTCCCGGCGTACGGGAACGCCGTCGGCGTCTCGACGAATCCGCTGCCGAAGGGGCTGCGACCGGCCAGAAGCCCGCCGCACCGGACCTGGGCGCGCTCGAACGCCTCCGGATAGGCCATGGCCAGCACCAACCCGCCGATCGGGAGCGCCGCGACGGCGTACAGGAGCGGCAGCATCCACCGGCTCTGCGCGCGCGGCTCGCGGAAGAAGCCGTAGCCGCTGGGCGCCAACGCCTCGGTCGTCAACCGGCTGGTCTCGCGGTCGGCCGCCTCGCGTGCCCGTGCCACCCTCAGCACGCCGGGGGCGCTGACCCCGACGATGGGCAACGCCACGACCGCCCAGCTCGGCGCAAAGACCGCCAGCGCCGAGAACATCCCGTTCCACATCAGCCACCCACCCCAGATGCCGGCCACAAACGCCAGTCCCAGCAGCAGGACCAGCGCACCGAACAGCGCCCAGCGGCGCGGATACGCCAGCTGCGTGCTCACGTAGATCGCGGCGGCCCCGGTGGCGGCGTGCATGACCGGGATGGCCGCCTGCCACGGGTCGCGGAAGGTGACGACCCACCAGACCTGTCCGCCGGCGAAGACGGCGCTCAGCCCGGCCGTGAAGAGCAGGAACGTGCCGACCTTGCCGAGCAGATCGAGATCGAGGGGGACCTCGTCATGAGGCGGCATGGTCTCACCGTATCCGTCGGTCGTGCACCGGTCGCAGGGTTTGGACGTTCCCGCCGGCGCCGACGACGAGGTCGGCCCGCGCCACGAGGTCGGCCGCACGCATCGCGTGCATGGCCTCGCGCCAAGCGCACGTCGGCCACAACTGGAACCCGGGCGGCGTCGGCTCGACCAGCCCCTGCGCACCGATGATGTCGAACTCGAGGTCGGGAATGTGGGCGCGCGCCTCGGCCCAGGCCTGGACCCGCGAGCCGAAGTCCTTGCCTGGCCACCGGCGGCCGACCGCCAACACCCGGTGGAACTGCTGGGCGCCTCGGGGGCATCGGCCAGGAGACCCGCGAGCGTCCTCCGAGATGGGTCCAATCCACGCGAACTTGAGCGCCAGTGTCGCCGTTTGCCGTTATTATCGGTCGATGATCCTCTCCTTGATCCTGGCGTGCGTAGAGTCGGTCCCCGAAGGCCATCCCGCCGGTGAGCCGGACGAGTCCGCGGGGCAGGACACCGGGGACCAGGACACCGGTGACAGCGCCGAGGGCGGCTGGCAGTTCCTCGTCTATCTGGTCGGGGACAACGACCTGGAAGACTGGGTGACCCGTGACCTCAACGAGCTGGAGCTGACCGGTTCGGGTGACGGCGTGGAGGTCCTGGTGCAGGCCGATCGCATCGATGGGTACTCGAAGAAAGACGGCGACTGGACCGGGACGCGGCGGTACCGGATGGGTCAGGACGCCGACCCCAAGACGGTGACCAGCCCCGTGCTCGAGGACCTCGGCGAGCTCGACATGGGCGCGCCGGAGACCTTGGCCGCCTTCTTGGAGTGGGCCAGCACCAACTACCCGGCGGAGCACCGGGTGCTCATCTTCTGGGACCATGGCGACGGGTGGGGCATCCAGGCGCGGGAAGCGGACGCCGCCGCCGCGCCGCCCCCGATGATCGGCTCAGACGACACCAGCGGCACGGAGATGAGCTTCGCCGAGGGCGAGGTGGCCGCGGCCCTCGCGGTGAGTGTCGCGACCGATGGTCGCTTCGACGTGGTCGGGTTCGATGCCTGCAACATGGCCTCCTGGGAGGTGGCGCACAGCATGGTGCCCTACGCCAGTGCGATGTCCGCCGCGCAGACCACCGTCGGCTTCGCGGGGTTCCAGTACGAGTTGATTCTGAGGTATCTTCGTGATAATCCAGCCACTACACCGATGGCACTCGCCGACGAGATGTCCCGGGGTGCGGTGGAGGTCGGCCTGGAGAACACCCACTCGGCCACCGATCTGGACCAGCTTGGCCAACTCGACGACGCGCTCGATGCCCTGGCCGGGGCGGTGCTCGCCGATGACGCGTTGAAGGCTCCGTTCTTCGCCTACCGGCGGACCACCCGCGGCGCCGACGCGGTGTGGAAGAACTGGTACCTCGACCTCGGCGACCTCGGCGCCGTGATTGACGCCGCCGGCGACCCGGTGCTGGGTCCGTTGGGCGCCGCCCTCCGCGACAGCGTTGCCACCGCCGTTCCGCAGCCCTACGGCAGTGAGGACTACGGCTATGCCTCGGGGCTGACGGTGTGGTTCGACCCCGACTCCGAGTATATCGACCTGTACACTGAGGGCGCCGGCGCCACGTGGTCCCAGGACACCCGTTGGGGCGAGCTCATGCGGAGCTACGTGACCGACTGATCACGTCTTCTTCCCTTTGCTGATCTTCTTCGCGGGCGCGTCCCCGCCGCCCCTGCCGGTCCCCGCCAGGGCCACCTGCACCGCCGTCCCGGCCGCGGCGAGGGCCAGGACGACATAGGGGTTGCCCGGGTGCTTCACCGCCCAGGCGATGCTCCAGGCGCCCACCAGCGCGGTGAGCGGACGAAGCGCGATCTTGTAGAGCGCGGGAAAGACGAGCGCGCCCAGCGCCGCTCCCACCAGCGGCACCCACCACGGCACCGGGCCCGATTGGGCCAGTGGCAGCGCGAACCAGGCGAGCGCGGCGAAGAGCCCGGCGCCAGCTGCCCGTACCGCCATCGCGGCCACGAAGTGGCAGAGCAGTGCGCCCGCCGCCGCCAACGCCACGGTGACCACCAGGAGCGTGATGGCGTCGAAGTGAAAGAGGGGTTGTGCCCAGGCGGCGAGGTACACGCCCGCCAGCACGCCGGGCGCGACGACGAGCACGCCGTAGATCCGCTCCCCCCAGCCCAGGAGCACGATGCCGACGAGCAACGCGGGCAGCCGCCCATCAAGAAGGAGGGCGACGAAGGGGTCCGGGGGCGGGGGGAGGTGCATGCGTCGCCGGCTTATCACTCCCCAGGTTGAGTGTTACTCCGCGGCGGCGCGAGGACCTGGATGGACTTTTTCGGAATCGGCATGATGCCCGCGCTCGGCTGCGGTTGTTGCTGCCTCGCCGTCGTCCTGGTGGTGGGCATCGCCGGGCTCCTCGGCACCCGACGCAAGCGGGAAGCTCCCGCCGCCCTGGGAGAGGTCGGCGCGGCGCCGCTCCGCGGTTCGTCGACCACGGCTCGGCTGACCTTGATGGAGGAGGCGCAGGAAGCCCAGCTGCGGCGGGAGCGCGCGGACCGCGCCCTTCCTCGTGGGCGGCAGGCTCCAGCCCCGAAGTCGGCGCCGCCGCCGGGTCCGCCGAGCCCCGACACCCCCTCGCCGCGGGTCGAGCCGTTGGCCGGACTGCGCACCTCGACCCCGCCGGTCGCGGAGATCGAGCCGATCGACCTTCCTTCAGCCACGTCGCAGGGTGGCCCGCGCGTCCTCACCTCAGCCAAGACCAGCGTCCCGGACGTGGGCGACGCCGAGTAGGGCCCACGCCGGGTCTGCGCGCGGTTTTCCCCGTTGCACGATGGTCGCCGTCGGTCAGAACTCCAGCGTCACGCCGACGCGGGGGACCGTCGTGTCGAGGAGCAGCTCGGCCGCGGCGACCTCGGCGGTCCGGCCGAGGATCGAGGTCGCGCTGACGCGTAGCGCGTTGTTCCCCTCGGACAGGGTCACCCTCGCCGAGAACTGCCCGTCCCTGCGGGCCTTCACCAGGACGGGGCCGGCGCCTCCGGTGACCGTCACGGTGGCGCCGGGCTGGGTCTGGCCCGCTATCGCGACCTCGCGCTCGCGCCCCGCCGACGGCCACGCGACCTGCAACAACAGCGTTTCGGAGGCGGGCGCCCGGAGCGGCGAGCCGTCGACGGGCACGATGAGGTCCTCGCCCGCGCTGAGCTCTCCCACGCCATCCACGCCGGAAATCCCGATGGCGCCGCGCTCGACGGTGGCCGCGACCGTGCCGTCGGCATCCCGCGCGACGGTGAAGTCGCCATCGCCCGCGCCGAACTCACGCCCGTTGCTCACGACGCCGACGCTGCCTCCCCCTTTCCTCACCGTGGCGGTGACCCGGCCCTCCTCGAGCTCGACACGAACGCCATCGTCGGTGATTCCCAGTACCGTCACCGACGACAACGCGTCGACGGTCACCCGGGACCCGCCGCCGAGCCCGAGCACCGCCTGGCCGCCATCCCCGGACAGGATGCGATCGCCGGTCTCGAGGGCGGCGCCGGCCAGCGCGGGCCCTGTCGCGCCACCCGCGTGTTGATGCTGCACATCGCCGGCCACGGTCACGACGCGGAAGCGTTCGGAGGGATCGGCACCGAACAGCACCCGATAGCCGACGGCGCCCACGGCGAAGATCAAGATCACGACGAGCAGGGCCCGCACCTCGCGAGTCATACGGCCCTCCCGGCGGCGAGCGCTACCGAGGCGCGCCACGCACGCCCCGTCCCGGTGGCCGCCTCGCCGAGGGCCCATCCCTCGGCGCTCAGCACGCGGCGGGCCGCCCAGAGCCCGACCGAGCTGGCCCGCCAGTCGTCCTGGTTGTCGTGCAGATGGTCGAGCTCCAGGCGCAACTCGACTTCGTTCGCCTCGGGACTGACGCGCATCGTGATCCGCAGCGTAGCACCGGGGGCGGCGGCGGTCCTCAGCGCGCCCAGCAACTGTGAGAAGGCGCGCCCCAACTCGTCCGTCGGGCCCAGGATCCTGGCGGGGAGGGCGCCGTGGTCGAACTCCAGCGTCACGTCGCGTTGGCGGAACGAGCTCGCGGCCAGCGCACAGACGTCCCGGACCAGCGCGCCGAGGTCGACGACCTCCCGCTCGCCGGCGGGGCGGGAGGCAGCCGTGAACCGGAGGAGCTGGCCGACGATCTCCTTGCAGCGCAGCGCCTCGCCCTCGGCCGCGGACAATAGGGCCGCATCGCCGCTGTCGGCGCGTTGCGCCTTGACGAGCTGGACAATACCGAGAATGCCCGCGAGGGGGTTGTTGAGCTCGTGGGCCAGGCCCGCGCTCATCTCGGCGACCGCGGCGAGTTGGGACGACTCGACCAGCCGGGCCTGGGCTTCGCGCAACTGCCGGGTCCGCTCGTCGACGCGGGCCTGTAACTCCCGGTTGAAGGCCTCGATCTCCTGGTTCTTTGCATCGATTTCGGCGCGATTCGCCTCCAGGCGGTCGGTCATCTGATTGAACGAGGTGGACAGCTCGGCAAGCTCCGATCGCCCCTCGACGCGCAGCCGCGTGCTCAGGTCACCCTCGCCGACCTTCTGCGCCGCCGAGCGTAAGCTGAGAACTGGCGCGGTGATGCTTCGACCGAGCATCGTGCCGGCCGCCAGCGCCGCCACGAGCGAGACGACGCCGATGTACCAGGTGGGTTGGAGCACGCGCAGCAGCACCGCGTCGGTACCGGAAGCGGGCGCCGCGACCACCGCCACCAGGTCCCGCCCCGGCAAGCGAGAGGTCGCGACGACCACCTCGTCGTCCACCCGCGCGTCGGCCGCGACGGAGCCCAGCAGTGGTCGCAACCGGGCGGGATCGACCAGCCGCGAGTTGCCCGCGGCCAGAAGCACGGTGCCGTCGGAATCGACCAGCAGGGCGGCCCGATCGTCCCCGGCCACCTGGGTCAAGAACCGTCGCAAGGGGCCCGTCGACAGCTCGACACCGAGCGCCATGCCGTCATGGCGCGGGGAGAGGATGGTGAGCGGGATCACCGCCTCGGCGTTGCCATCCGGGAAGTAGGCGGCCCCGCGCACCACCCCCGCGCCGGGGGCGGGCAGCGCGGCCCGAAAGAGCGACAGCCGATCCCCGTCGACGAGGTCGTGACCCTGGGCGTCGGCCTCGGTCTCGGCGAAGATGGGTGGCGCCGCGTCCTGACCGTCGGCATCGAGCAACATCGCGATGGCGACCTCGGGCAGCAGGCGCCAGGTGCTGACCAGGAAGCCGAGGCGGGCGTCGTCGGGCGCGACGTCGAGCTGGAAGTTGCCCAGTTGCGCGGCGAGGACCTGTTCTCGCTCGGTCAGGGCTTGATCGAGCGAGGTGGCCAGTTGGGCGGCGGAGGCGACTTGCTCACGGGTGAGCGCGGCCGTCAGTTCTTCGCGCGCGACCCGACTCGCGGTGAACGCCAGTACCAGGAGCGGAACGATCGCCGTCAAGAGGATGAACAGGCGGATCTGGGCGCCGAGCCGCATCCCTCGCGCCCGCTACCGCTCGAGCGGGAAGCGCAGCTCGAAGGTGGCGCCCAGGTCTTCCCGGGAGTCCACCGTGACGAGCCCACGATACTTGGTCACGATGCGGTACACGATGTTGAGCCCCAATCCCGTCCCCTTCCCGGCCGCCTTGGTGGTGTAGAAGGGGTCGAAGATGAGCTTCTGCTTGGCGGCGTCGATGCCGGGCCCGTTGTCGGCAACGGTGGCCCAGACGTGGTTGCCGGTGCGCCCCGCGGCGATGCGCACGACGCCGCCGGCTTCGGTTTCCGAAGCGGCCTCGGCCGCGTTCTTGATGAGATTGACGAACACCTGCTGGATCTCGTTGGTGCGGGCATGCAGGAACAGGCCGTCTTCGAGATCGGTCTCGAAGCGCACGTTGCGCACGTCGGCGCTGCGCTCCACCAGCCGGAGCGCGTCCTGGATCACCCGGGCCAGCTCCACCGTCGTGAGGTACTCGGTCGTCGCGGCGCGCGAATAGCTCGACAGCTCTACGACGATGTCGCGGACGGTGCGACAGTACTCCACGATGTCGCGCGCGTAGGACTGGGCGAGCGGCAGGTCCTGCTCGTCGGCGATAGCCTCGGCCAGACCCATGATCCCGAACAGCGGCGAGCTGATCTCGTGGGCGATGCCGGCGGCGAGCGTCCCGATGCCGGCGAGTTTCTCCGACTGCACCAACTCGGCCTGGAGCGACCGCGTCTCCTCCAGGGAGGCCTCCAGCGCGTTGTTCTTCTCTCGGAGCTCGACGATCAGCTTCCGGTTTTCGAGCGCCACGTCTTGCTTTGCGAAGGCTTGACGCGCCTTCTTGCGGAGGTCGAAGACGTTGTTGAGCGGTTTGAGGACGTAGTCGAAGGCGTCCATCTCCATCGCCGCGAGCGCGGTCTCCAAAGAGCCGTAGCCGGTGAGGATGATGACCTCGCACAGGGGCTCCCGGGCTTTGGCGATACGCAAGAGCTCAAGCCCGGAGACGTCGGGCAGGTTCTTGTCTGTCAACAGCAGATCCACGCGCTCACTGTTGAGGATGGTTTCGGCTGCCGCGCCGGTCCCGACGAGGGTGATTCGCCATGGTTCTTCCTCGAAGACTGCCTTGAGGATCTGGAGGATGACGGGCTCGTCGTCCACGATCAGCAGGTGCTTCTTCTCGTTGGATAGCATGCCTTTCGGCTATCATGGTACGGGGAAAAGGGTTCGCGCCCCGGACTTTCCCGGGGCCCTCTCCCCCTACCGCGCCAGCAACTCGGGTGTCCGACCTTCTGCCTCCAACCTTCGGTTTCCGGCCTCCGGCGCCCACCGCGTTGATAACGCAGCGTTCGTGGCGCTCTCCCCCTCACCGCGCCCCCCATGCCGCCCGAAAAGTTTCAGAGCTCGGGGAGCCGACGTAGCGGCGGTATGGGTGACCATCACGCACCGGGTTACACCGCGCGGATGTTGCTCGCCCTCACCCTGCTTGCCTGCCCGCTCGAGCCCGGCGGCGGTCCGGCCGCCGTCGGCGGTGCGGTGGCCGCCGGAACGTCCCAATCCAGTCAGTCGGTGGTGCCGACGGCCGGCGTCCTCACGACCCGGCTCAACGCCGAAGGAATGACGCAGCAGGAGGTCGACATCGACGGGGATGGACGCGCGGACATCATCAACTACTTCCGGGACAGCGCCGGTGCGCGGCTCCTGCTGAAGAAGGACGTCGATCTCAATCGCGACGGGCGCATCGATGTACGCACCTCGTTCGACGAGGCGGGGCTGCGTGTCGGGGAGGAGATGGATGGTGACTTCGACGGGCGGGTCGACGTGGCCGATCGCTACATCGCGGGCAAGCGTTCGATGACCGAGAAGGACACCGACTACAACGGCACCTTCGACCTGTTCAGCTACTACGAGGCCGGCATCGTCCGTCGGAAGGAGCGCGACTCCGACGGCGACGGGAAGGTCGACTTCTGGGAGTACCTCGACGACCAGGGTACGGTCCTCAAGACTGGACGTGATCAGGATGGCGACGGGGTCATGGATCAGCGCAGCCAGTAATGGAGTTGGCTGGCAAGGTCGTGGTGGTGACCGGCGGAAGCCGGGGCATCGGTCGTGCCATCGCGCTTGAACTGGGCCGTGCCGGCATGCGGGTGATCGTCAACTACAAGGAGAATGCCGCCGCCGCGGCCGAGGTCGTGGAGCAGATCGGCAACGCGGTCGCCGTGCAGGCGGATGTCAGCACGCTTGCGGGCGTGGAGGCGCTGATTGCGGTCGCGGAAGCCGAAGGCGGCCTCGAGTGCCTGGTCAACAATGCGGGCGTCACCCGGGATGGGCTGCTTCTCCGGATGCCCGACGAAGATTGGGACGAGGTGGTGAACACCAACCTCGGCTCGACCTTTCGGATGTGTCGCGCCGCGGCCACGGTCATGTTGTCGCGCCGCCGGGGGGCCATCGTGAACATGGCCAGCGTCTCCGCGCTGATGGGCAACGCGGGCCAAGCCAACTACGCTGCGGCAAAGGCGGGGATCATCGCAATGACTCGCTCGTTGTCACGCGAGGTCGGGCGCCGCCAGATCCGTTGCAACGCCGTGGCGCCGGGCTTCATCGACACCGACATGACCCGTGGACTGCCGACGGAGCTCATCGACGGGGTCAAGCAGATGGTCGCGCTTCGCCGGCTGGGCCGGCCCGACGAGGTCGCGCCGTTGGTGCGGTTCCTGCTGGGGCCCGGCGCGTCCTACATCACGGGGCAGACGTTCGTCGTCGACGGCGGGCTGCGGTAGCGGGTGGACGAGCTCATCGGGGGCCTCAGTTGCGGCGCCTTCGTCCTGGGGGTGCCGGTTGCCGTGGTGGCGGGCCTCGCGTTCTCCGCGACGCGGGCCCTCCGAAAAGACGTGGAGCGGCTGTCGAACCAGGTGTCCGGGTTGCAAGCGATGGCCGTGCCGGGTCTTTTCGGCGCGGGGGACAAGCGTGCGGCGGCGGCGCCAGCGCCATCGGCACCGCTGCCGGCGGCGGTCGCGGCACCGCTCGCGGCGGAGTCGGCGCCCGCCGCGGCCGTGGGTTCCCCCGCCGTGGAGACGGCGCCAGCGGCGGCGGTCACCCCCGCGGCGCCTGCGGCGGCGCGCACTGCCGCCGCTCCGTCGGGGTCGGCCGGCCGACCCCCGGCACCCCCGCCGGTCCCTCCGGCGCCTCTCTTCGAGCTCGGCGCGTTCATCGAGAAGGGCGCGGTGTGGGCCTTCGCGGCCCTCGGGGGGCTCCTGCTGGTCATCGCGGCGCTGTTCGGCCTGCGCGAGGCCATCGCGGCGGGATTGCTCGGGCCGGTGGCGCGCTTCGGGTTCGGCGTCGGCGCCGGCCTCGGGGCATGGTTTTTGGCCGAGGTTCTGGCCTGGCGGAAGTACCCGGCGCCGGCGGCGGCGCTGTCTGGGGCCGGTGCGGCCATCCTCTACGCCACGCTCTACGCGGGGCATGGGCGCTGGGGCATCATCAATCAGGGCGTCACCTTCGCGACGATGTGCGGGGTGACCCTGGTCGGGGTGTTGCTCGCGGAACGCCGGTCCAGCCGCTTCATCGCCTACCTGGCGATGCTCGGGGGCTACGCCACCCCCATCCTGCTCTCCACCGGCGAGAACAAGCCGGTGGCGTTCTTCAGCTACCTCGGCCTGGTGAACCTCGGCCTGCTGGTGGTCGCGGTCCGGCGCCGCTGGCCGGACCTCGTGGGGATCACCGCCGGGGTGACCGTCATGCTGTACGTCGGGTGGATGTGGACCTATCGCGCCCCCGATCAGGTCCTGGTCGGCTTTGCGGCGGCGCTGGCGTTCGCGCTGATGTGGACGGTGACCGCGCGCCGCGCCGGGGAGGGGACGCGGGCGAAGGTCATCGCCGTCTTCGGGGTCGGCGCCGCCGTCGCCTTCTGGCTGGTCGCGGCCATGGGCCTGGGGACGCCCACGGACCCGCTCAACATCGACCCGGTCTCCCACCTGCGGCTGGATTGGGCCCTCGGGCCGACGGCGTGGTTCGGTGCGGCCTGGCTCGTGGGGGGCGCGGTGCTCGTGCCGCTGTTGTTGCGAGGCCACCTCGTCGGCCGGCTGATTTCGGGCGTGGCGGTGGGCGTGGCGATGTTGACCTTCGCGGCGTCGTGGACGCTGGCCGGCGAAGGGCGCTGGGACGTCGTGGTGGTGGTGCTGCCCTCGTGCATCGCGGCGGCGTTCCTGACGGCCGGGCTCGAGGCGGGCCTCGGTGTGCTCGGCTTCGTCGGACTCTCCCTACTGGTCACCGCGCCCATCCAAACGGTGCCGGCGGGTCTGCTGCCGTGGCTGACGATGGGGATCGCCGCGGCGGTGGTGGTGGGCGCGCTACGAACGCGGTCGCGCGCCCCGCTGGCGGCGCTGGCCGTCGTCGGTGCGCTCCCTCTCTACGGGGGGCTCTCCGAGCGGGTTCCGGCGGGCGAAGGGGGCTCGCTCGCCCTCGCCACCCTGCCGCTGTACCTGCTCGGCGCGGTCGGTCCGTTCGTGATCGCCCGACGGGGCGACGTCTGGGGGGCGCTCACCGGGGTGCTCACGCCGCTGACGCTCGCGTGGCCGCTGTACGTCGTCTGGCAACAGGCGATGGGCGACGGCGTCGACGGGCTCCTGCCCCTGGTGCTCGGCGCCAACGCGCTGCTGGCGGCGCTGGTGTTGGTGCGCGGGGCCAAGAGCAACCTGGGCGAAAAGGAGGTCGTGCTCCTCATCGCCCTGACCCTCCTGGCGGTGGCGCTCGCGGTGCCGATGCAGTTGGAGCGCACCTGGCTGACGGTGGGTTGGGCGATCCTGATCGTCCTGTTGGCGTGGGTGAACCGCCGCATTCCCCACCCGCTCTTCGTGGGTTTCGCGACCCTGTTGTCGCTCCTGGTGGCGATGCGCCTGCTGGTGAACCCCCACGCGCTCCAATACGGCTACGCCGAGGGCGCCTTCCTGGTAAACTGGACGCTATACACCTGGGGAATTCCTACGGTCGCTCTGCTGCTCGCCGCGCGGTGGTTCCCCCAGACCTGGCTGAAGGTCGGACAGCGTTCGGCGGCGATTCTCACCGGGTTCGCGCTGGTCAACGTCGAGATCGCCCACGCGTTCGCGCATGACGGGGAGCTCTCCTTCCGGAGCGAGCGGCTGGGTGAGGAGATGGTGCGCTCGCTCAGTTGGGGCGGCTACGGCCTGATGCTCATCGTGGTCGGCATCCGGCGTCGCCGCCGCGCCGTGCGGCTGAGCGGCCTGATGTTCACCGTTCTCGGCGTCGGAAAGGTCTTCGTGGTCGACCTGTGGAGCCTCTCGGGCTTCGCGCGGGTCGGCGCGTTCGGCGGGATGGCGGTGACGCTGCTGGCCGCCGCGGTGGCCTTCGCGTGGCTGGCGCGCAACGACCAACCCGCCCCACCTCAACAGGAGCCGCCTCGATGATCGTACTTTTCGGTCTGGTCGCGTTCGCCGCGGAGCCTTCGGTGGAAGCCCCCGAGGTGGCGCGCTTCGACGTCCCCGCCACGGGGGTCAGTCGCATCCGCCTTCCACCTGCGGTCGCCGGGGTGGCGCCATCGCTACTTGGAAGCACACTGAGCCTCCGCAATGGCGCTGGCGACGTGGTCCCCTTCGCGGTGCTCACCACCGACCGCGTGTCGTTTGACACCGAGCGCCTCGACGTGGTGCAGTTCGACGATCACCACTGGCGGGTCGGCCCGAGCGTGCGGCTGGTCCAGTCCCTGCGCTTTCCCGATGTCGGCGGCTGGCATCCGGGGCGGCTCTCGCTGGACGGGATCGGCAGCTTCATCTTCCCCACCGGCACCATCAACGGTCAGGAGCTCACCGCCGAGACCGTGCCGGTTCCGCCCGGTCGTGGCCCGTGGGTCGTGCGGAGCGACTCCCACCTCGCCGAGGTGATCGGCGAGTCCTTCCCGAATGAGTATGTCGAGGCCGATTGCGCCACGCTCGAAGCTGAGGCTCCGGCGCTGACCGAGTCGGGGTACGCGCGCTACGCCCTGGACCTGGGGGGTCCGCGGCAGGTACGCAGTCTTCGCGTGCTGAGCGACGCCGACGTCTTCGATCGCAACGTGCAGCTCTTCGTTCCCGGCGATGGCCGAGAGTACTACGGCGAAACCAGGCCGATCCGACGCTTGACCTTCGGAGGGGCGACCTACGACGCCACCCGGATCGAGGACCTCGCGTTCGCCACCGACGCGCTGCTGGTCGACGTCCAGACCGCCGCCGGCCAGACCCTGCCGATCACCGGCTTCGAGGTGTGCTCGGTCGGGGCCGAACTCGTCGTCCGCGATCCTGGCGCCGGCCCGTTCACCGCCTACTTCGGCGTCTCGGTGGGCAACGGATCGCAGGACCTCACCTTCGGGGGCCCCGATCTCGTTCGGCTCGCGACGACGCGGGTCACTGAGGTGACGGTGGAGGCGAACCCCGTGTACGTGCCGCTGGAGACGCGCGAAGGTCTCGACGGCCCCGGGGCCATCCTGCCGATGGTGAAGTGGAAGTGGGAGCGGCCCATCGTCGGCTCCGGTTGGCTGCGCATCCCCCTGGATCGTGACGTGCTTGCCCGCGCCCAGACCGACCTGAGCGACCTGCGGATCGTCGACGGGGATGACCGGCAGATCCCGCTCGTCGTCCGTCGCACCGGTCGCGAGACCTTGTGGGAGACGGCGGGGTTCACGCGCGAGGAGCAGGGTCGCAGCTCGCTCATCCGCATCCCGCTCGGCCAGTCGGATGCGCCGGTGGCGACGCTGACCCTCACCACGTCGCGCGATGTCTTCTCACGACGGATCACCGTGCTGCGCGACCGGGGCACGATGACGGAGCCGCTGCGGGTGGTCGATTGGCGCGGCGACGGGGCCGGGACCAGCGTGGCGGTCGCGGTGGACGCAATCGTCGGTCGCGAGCTGCTCGTCCGCATCGACAATGGCGACAACGCCCCGCTTCCGGTGGACTCGGTGACGGTGAGCTTCCCCGAATGGGAGCTTCGCGCCAACGTCCCGGAGGGGGCCCGGCTCGTCTACGGCTCGCGGGTCGCGGGTCAGGCCGAATACGACCTGGGTTTGCTCTCGCAGGATCTCGTGGTGCGGAAGCTGGCGGTGGGCGCCCTCGGCGAGGCCAAGGCCATCGGCGGCCCGGCGTTGGTAGCCGGCGAGCGCTTCGTCGTGCTGGCGGTGGTCGGCGCGCTGGCCTTGGGTTTGTTGGTGATGGTGGGCCGGCTCCTGGCCACGGCGCGGCAGCCCCTGGAGGCGTAGGGCGATTCGCCGGGCTCCAGACCTCTGGGTCAGGCGGACGCCGCGGCGAATCGCGTCGCCTCCAGAGGCCCGACCGGTGACGAGCGTCCGGCGGAGGTGTCGGACCTCTCCGCGGCGACTGGGATGTCGCGTTCGCCCTCAATACGCCGGCAACACGTACACCTTGCCCGCGGCGGAGGCGCCTTCGTCGTTACCGGGGGCGGACACCGCGAAGTCTTCGATTCCGTCCGCATCGAGGTCGAAGAGGCCGCCGATGGCGCTGCCGAAGCAGTCGCTCGCGGCTTCGCCAGTCCAGCTCGCGTACTGGTCGTCGGGGAGGGTGTAGCTCCCCGCGGCAGGGTGCGACGCAACGCTCCCGCACCTTCGACGGTTGCGTGACACGGGCGGGGCCAGCCCCGCGGAATTGGTCTTGCTGGGGGACTGTGCCGCGCCGATCGATCGGGTGGAAGCACGAGATGCGCTGATCCTGGCCCCGCAGCGCGGCGTTCCCGCGGAACAGCGGGACGGGGTCATCGAACGCCTCGGTTGATCCGATAGACACCTTTGTTGGCCGCCGTTCCCACCGAAACCGGGCTCCCCATGCGCTCCAGTTGGCTCATTCGCGCCGTGCTCCTGCTGCCCCTGATCGCCTGCAATCCGGTGCTCATCGTCGAATTTGAGAAGGACACCGCCGTTGGCTATGACCCGACGGACTCGGCGGATACGGGGATTACGGACCCAGATATCAGCGTGACCCCCCTGGATGTGGACTTCGGCGTCCACCTCGCGGGCGACGTGCTGACCGTGCCGGTGACGGTGGAGAACGTGGGCGACGGCTGGCTGAACGGGGCGGTCACGCTGGTCAACACGGACCCAGCCTTCACCGTGGACGCGACGACCGTCACCCTGGACCCCGCCGGCGTGCTGGTCGTCACCGTCACCTTCGCGCCCACGACCAACGCAAACGTGGCCGGAGAGCTGCACTTCGTTAGCAACGACCCCGATGAGGCCGACGTGCTCGTCACCCTCGCCGGCGCTGCCGGCGTGGACGGGGACGGGGACGGCTGGGTGGAGCACTCCGACTGTGACGACACCAACCCCGCCTTCCACCCGGGCGCCGACGAACACTGCGACGGGCTGGACGAGGACTGCGACGGCACGATCGACGAGGATCCGGTGGGCGGAGATCCCTGGTACGCGGACCTGGACAACGATGGTTATGGCGACCCCGACAACGGGATACTCGCCTGCGAACAACCGGCGGGATACCTTCCGGAAGCCAGCGACTGCGATGACGCCGACGCGCTCGTCAACCCTGGCGAAGCCGAGCGCTGCAACGGCATCGACGACGACTGCAACGGCTCCGTGGACGACAATGCCTCCGACGCCCTCACCTGGTACGCCGACCTCGACGGGGACGGCTACGGCGACGCGGCGAACCCCACGCTCTCCTGCGACCAACCCGTCGGCTACCTGGCGGACGACACGGACTGCGACGATGCCGACGCGCTGATAAGCCCCGACGGCATCGAGCTGTGCAACGGCCTCGACGACGACTGCAACGGCACCGTCGACGACAACGCGGTGGATTCCGCGACCTGGTACGCCGACACCGATGGCGACGGCTACGGCGACGCGACCAACAGCACGCTCGCGTGCGATCAGCCCGCCGGGTACCTCGCCGATGACACCGACTGCGACGACGCCGACGCGCTCATCAGCCCCGCCGGGGTCGAGCTGTGCAACGGCCTCGATGAAGACTGCAACGGCCTGGTGGACGACAACCCGACCGACCCGCTCACCTGGTACGCGGATGTCGATGGTGACGGCTACGGTGACATGAGCGCGACCACCACTGCGTGTGAAAACCCCTCCGGATACCAGGCGGACAGCACGGACTGCGACGATACCGACACGCTCGTGAGCCCCGCGGGAACCGAGGTATGCAACGGCATCGACGACGACTGTAACGGTAGCGTGGACGACAATGCCACGGACGCGACGCTCTGGTACGTAGACGCGGATGGGGACACCTACGGCGACCCCGCCACGACCACGCTCTCGTGCTCTGCCGCCGCCGGCGTCGTGGCCGACGGCACCGATTGCGACGACGCCGAGGCGCTGGTGAACCCGAACGCCCTGGAGCTCTGCAACGGCGTAGACGACGATTGTAACGGAGTGATCGACGACAACCCCTCCGACCCGCTCACCTGGTATGCGGATGTGGACGGCGACGGGTATGGCGAGGTGGGCACAACCGCGACCGGCTGTGAGGCGCCCGCCAGCTACGTGGCCGACGCCACGGACTGCGACGATGCGAACGCGGCGGTGAATCCCGCCGGGGCCGAGGTCTGCAACGGAGTCGACGACGACTGCAACCGGCTCGTCGACGACGAAGCGAGCGACGCGCTGAGCTGGTACCAGGACGCCGACAGCGACACCTACGGAAACGCGGGGGTCATCGAGCTGAGCTGCGATCAGCCCGCGGGGTACGTCGCCGACGACACGGACTGCGACGACACGGACGCCAGCGTGAACCCCGGCGCGACGGAGGTGGCCTACAACCTCATGGACGACAACTGCGACGGCATCCAGGACGACATGGCGGCCGCCGACGAAGCCGGCTGGACGGTGATCGGCACGTCCGCCGGTCACGCGATCGGCTCCACCGGCGTGTGGACGCTCGACGACCTCGACGGCGACGGAGATACCGAGCTCGTCATCGGAGCGATCGCCGACGACTCCCGCGCCAGCAACGCCGGTGCGCTAGCGTTCCACGGCAACGCGGTACGCGGCCTCGGCGTGAGCTACACCGCCGCCAGCCTCATCGTGGGCGGCGAAGCGGCGAGCGATGCGTTTGGGCAATCCATGGTGTTCCTCGATGACGTCGACGGCGACAGGAACGGCGAGGTCGCGAGCGGCGCCTACCTCTCCAACCGCGGGGACGACGACGGGGGCTGCGTGTACATCTTCGATCTGTACGGGTCCTCGGCGTACACCGGCACCCAGAACGTCAACTCCATCAACGAGGGGCGAATCGAGGGGGACTCGAAGGACGGATACCTTGGCTACTCCCTCGCGGCGGGCGACTTCGACGCCGATGGCGACATCGACCTCGCGGCCGGCGCACCGGGAGTCAGCAGCCGCAGGGGCCGCGTCTACGGCTACGTGGCCACGGACGGCTACACCAGCAGTCATCTCGACCTGGGTGACGCGACCACGCACCCGCGCGGCGCCACCAACTCGGACGGGCTCGGCACGGCCCTGGCGGCGGGCGACTTCGACGGGGATGGCACCGACGATCTCGTGGCCTGTGCACCTGGCCATGACGATGGCTCCATCACCTCCATCGGTATCTGCTACTTCGTAACCGGCAGCGACTTCCTGTCGGCCGACGATGACAATCTCGGCGATCACGACACGGCCAACTTTACGGGCTCCGTCGCGAGCGACGCGCTCGGCGCGGGGCCTCTGAGCGTCGGCGCCGGCGATCTCGACGCTGACGGTGTCGACGATCTCGTGCTTGGCATGCCGGGCTACGACGGCGCCTCCAGCGAGAGCGGCGCGGTCTTGGTGCAGTACGGGGGCACCTGGACAGGAACCTACACGATCGCCAGCGTCGACTCGGTGCTCTACGGCGATGGCGCCCTCGGCACGGCCGTGAACCTCCCGGGCGACGTCGATGGCGACGGCCAGGCCGACCTGCTCCTCGGCGCGCCAACCTCCGGCCTCGGCGGCCTCGTCTACCTCGCCTCGGGCGATGTGGTCGGCAGCGTCATGCTGCCCGACAGCCAGCTCGCGAGTTGGAGCGCGGAGGCCTCGGGCGGGGCCCTGGGCACCAGCATCGGCGGCGTCCTCGATCTGGACGCCGACGGCATCCTCGATCTTGCGGCCTCGGCCCCCGGCTTCGACACCACATCCGCTCGCACGGACGCCGGGAAAGTGTACGTACTTCCGGGCTACTGATATGATATGAGGCCGCGGGTCTGGCGGCAGCGCGCTGGGACCCCCCGGTTCGTCGGACCCGGCGGCGGACCCCTGGGGCGGGCAGGGTCGCGCACGGGATCGGGGTGGGGTGCCGGCCCAGGCTCGGCCGTCGGCGGTCGTCAATCACCCCCGAAAGGTGGCCGCCGCCGCCGCCGCCGCGTCCCCGCCGGGCTGGAAGCCGAGGCTCCGTAAAAAGGTACGCTGCTTTCTTGCGAATTGCCGACTCGCCCGCTGCGTCAGCCGGACCGCCTCGTCCAGCGGCAGGCCGTCGAGCAGGTGGCCTGCGAGGTGGGAGTACCCGAGCGACAGCATCGGCTTGCAGTCGCGCGGCACGCCGCTGTCCAGGAGTCCGGCGACCTCCTGGACATACCCGGCCTCCATCATCGCCAGCACCCGGGCGTCGATGCGCTGGTTCAGGTCGGGGTGATCGACCCAGATCACCTCGCACGAGCGGCGTGCCGGCTGATCCGCGGCGTGCAGGGTGGAGAGCGGCGTCCCGGTGAGCGCGTGTACCTCCAGCCCGCGCACGATGCGCACCCGGTCGTTGGGGTGAAGACGGGCGGCGAGCACCGGGTCCACCCGCGTCAGGGCGCTCCACGGGTCGGGCAGCGTCGCCAGCCGAGCCCGCAAGTCCGGGTCGGCAGGCGGTGCAGGGACCAGCCCGTCCAGGAACGCACGAAGGTAGAACGGAGCCCCACCGCACACGACGACGGGGCCACCCTCGGCCAGCGCTGTCTCGGCGACGGCGACGAAGTCCGCGGCGGCGAAGCTCTCGGTCGGGTCGCGCAGGTCGAGGCCACGGTGGACGACGCGCCGTTGCTCGTCGCGAGTGGGCTTGGCCGTGCCGATGTCCATTCCCCGGTAGACGGTCATGGCGTCCATCGCGACGACGGTCGCCCCGAACTGCTCGGCGATCGCCAGGGCGAGCGAGGACTTTCCGGCGGCCGTGGGGCCGGTGATCACCAGCGGCTTCACAGGCTCCTCCCGCGCACCCGGCGCCCCTTCCAGAGGGTGGCGCCCCGAAGCTGCGCTTGCATCGAGTTGAGGATCGCCGCCATCCCGATGATCGCGCCAAACGGTTGCGCCAGATAGAGCCACGCCGACCGAGACAGCGTCGCGCCCGACGCGGCGTCGCAAACGCTCCTGTACAGCGACGCGCGTCCGTGGATGAGCGCTCCCGCCTGGGCCGCGGCGAGCACGATCGTCAGCGGATGCGCCCACAGCCCCCCTGCGGTGGGCGCCAGCCCCAGGACCAGCCAGGGCCACAACTCGGCCTGGACGAGCAGCATCACCGCCACCAGCGTCAGCACCGCCGACAGCACGGGCTGCGCCGGGTCCACGACGGCGGCGTTCTTTTGAAAGCCGCGCCACAAGGAGCCGAATCCGGTGTACATGCGCGTGGCGGTCAGGGTGGGACCGAAGCGTAGCCGATAGCGGGCTCCATCGGCCTTGAGCGCGCGAACGATGGCGACGTCCTCGGCGAGCCGGTCCTTGACCCGCTCATGGCCGCCGATGCGATCGTAGGCCGCCCTCCGGACCAACCAGAACTGGCCGTTTCCCATCGCGTCGTGGGGACGCTCGGGGTCCTCAGCGCGCCGCACGTCCAGAAAACTCAGGAGAGCGGTCCAGAACATCGGCATGACCAGCCGCTCGGACCAGGTGCCGAGCGCCTGGCCGCCGACCACGACCAGGACATCGAGCCGATCGCGCTCCATCTCGGCCGCGCAGGTGCGCAGGGCGGCGGGATGGTGCCAGGTGTCGGCGTCGGCGAAGCAGAGGAGCTCGCCGGTGGCCGCGGCCGCCGCCGTCTGGAGCGCCCACTGCTTGCCGAGCCAGCCCGCCGGCGGCTCGGTGCCCTCGATCACCCGGCAACGGTGGGCGCGCGCGCGTTCCCCGGTGTCGTCGCTGGAGCGATCGTCACACACGATGACCTCGGTGTCGGCGTGGTCCTGCGCGTCCAACGACGCTAGCACCCGGTCGATGACCGCCGCCTCGTCGCGCGCGGGGATGCACACGCTCACGCGTAGCGACGGATCGGCCAGATCACGTCCTCCGGGAAGCAGGCGCCACCGAGGCGACAGCACCTCGGCGATGCGTTGCGCCGCGCGCAACCGGAACAGCGCGCCCCCTCCCGCCACCAGCCAGAAGCCGACTTCGTTACCCGTCACGCGGTTCGTCCCGGACGAGGCGCCCGGCCGACACGTGGTAGTCGCCCGGTTGCAGGTCGGCGGGGATCCTCGCGACCGCGCCTTCGGCCACCACCCGCACGCCGTTGGGCACGTCGCGACCGGACGCGATGGTCACACCGGCCCCCAGCTTCACGCCATGGCCGAGCGCGACCCCAAGGAAGGGGACGCCGCTGTCGAGCACCCGCTCCCCCCACCGGACCTTCACGTTGCCGCGCAGGTTCAGGTCGTGCAAGGTGGCGAAGGTGCTGACAAAGCAGTCGTCGCCGATCGCGCACACCTGCGCGCCGATGTGGCCGACGCTGGAGCGTTGCCCGATGACCGAAAGGTTGAACATCGAGTAGTTGCCGACGTGGGCGTGGGGCCCGATCGAAGACAGGCGGGCGGTGACGTGGTCCTCGACGTGCGTGCCGTCGCCCACCCAGCAGCCGCGGAGCACGCTGTACGGACCGACGTGGACGTCGTCGCCGAGGATGCAGCCCTCCAGGATCGCGGTGGGATGGACCTTGCAGCGGCGGCCGACGACCGAGAATCGCGGCCGCAGCGGCGAGCGCATCCAACTCCACAGGGGCGCCCACGGGCGCAGGAGCAGCCGCTCCCAGATCGCCACGCCCAACGCCGCGTACGACGCGCGGAGCAGGTGTACCCAATGGCGAACGGTCACCGCGGTCCTCACGTCCACCGCCCAATCCAGGGCCTGTCCGGCGCCGAAGGGTCCGGGCAGTTGGCTGCGGCCGGCGAAGCCCAGCGGCAACACCTGCACCGGTCGGACGCCGTCTCCCCAGCGCACCCCGCACAGGCGCACCGGCGTCGCGCCCGGGAGCGCGGCCTCGGTGACCTCGCCGTCGCGGAACCAGGCCTGGGGCTCCACCTCCAGCTCGCCGACGCGGGGCGGTCTCTCGACGATCGCCATCCGCGTGCCGGCCCCGGCGTTCTTGAGCCAGGTGCGCAGCGTTCCCGCGGCGAGGTCGACGTCGTCGTCCAGGTAGAGGGTGTCGGCCTCCTTGCCGACGTCCTCCGGCGCCACCTCGCCGTCGATCGACAGTCCAAGTCGCGACAGCACCGACGCCTGTCGCGCGGCGAGGGGTGTCCCGAGGATGCGGACGGCTCCCACCGGCGTGTTCCAGGGCGCGATCACGCCGCCGGTGGCCACGCGCAGGACCCGGCGGGGGCGGGGCACCGGACTCAGTCGGCTGTCGTCATACGGATCCGCGCCAACACTTCCCGATTCGTGCGTTCTGTCGCCCCGGAGATCAGGAAGAGATCGACGATGGTCCAGATGCCGCACGTGGCCCAACTGAGCAGGAACATCGCGATGCCGTAGCCGACATCTCCGACGTAGATGCGTCCGACGCCCGCGAAGCCTACGAAAAAGAGGAGTGAGAGCCCCAGGGCGGTGCTCGGGTCCTTGCGCTGCTGCAAGTACATCATCTGTGGGAAGGCACGCTTGTCCTCGGGGAGGGTTCGGATCCACTGCATCATCTCGAACTCGACGGTGTCCGCCATGGCAACTCCTGGGGGGGCGAGCCTACCACACGTGGTTGTCGTTGGTCAGCCCCGCCGACACGGCGTCGGCCGGAGAGCCCCCAGCCCCATTTGTTGATACCCGGCGGCCCGATGGAACTCGTCCTCGATTTCGAACGCCCCCTCGTCGAGCTTCGACGCCGCATCGAGCTCTTGCAGACGACCGAGGTGGCCAACGGGCTCGACCTTGGCGCGTCGATTCGTGAGCTGCAACGGCAGGCTGACGCGCTTCAGCGGCAGATCCTGGCCAATCTCAGCCCCTGGCAGCGCACGCTCCTGAGCCGGCATCCCAACCGGCCGTACACGCTGGACTACGCGGCGGACTGGCTGACCGAGGCGGACGAACTCCACGGCGATCGTGCCGGTCACGACGACCCGGCCATCGTCGGCTTGCTCGGCAACTTCCGCGGCCGTCCGATCGTGCTGATCGGTCACCAGAAGGGCCGCACCACCAAAGAAAACGTGGTGCGCAATTTCGGGATGGCGCTGCCGGACGGCTACCGCAAGGCGCTGCGGCTGATGCGCCTGGCCGAGCGCTTCGGTTTGCCGATCGTCACCCTCATCGACACCCCCGGTGCCTACCCGGGGCTCGACGCCGAGGCGCGCGGGCAGGCCGAGGCCATCGCGCGCAACATCATGGAGATGGCCACCCTCCGCGTGCCGGTGGTCTGCTGTGTCATCGGGGAAGGCGGCAGCGGCGGTGCCCTGGCGCTGGGCGTCGGCAACCGCGTGCTGATGCTCGAAAATTCCACGTATTCGGTCATCTCGCCGGAAGGCTGTGCCGCGATCCTGTGGCGCGACCGGGCCGAAGCGCCCCGCGCCGCCGAGGCGCTGAAGCTCACCGCGGAGGACTGCCTGCGCCTCGGCGTCGCCGACTCCCTGGTCCCTGAACCCGCGGGTGGCGCCCACCGTTGCCCGGAGGAAACCGTGCGTTCCCTCGGGGACGCGGTCCAGATCGAGCTCGACGTGCTGTGTGCGCTATCCCCTGAGGAGCTCACCGCGCAGCGGTACGACCGCTTCCGCAAGCTCGGCGCCATCGACGATCGCGGGGAGTAGGGGGCTACGGGCCGTCGCAATCCAAGCGTACGTTGGTCTCGGGCGCCTCAGAATAAACCTGATTGACGTAGGCGTCGGTGATGCCGCGTAGCGACGACGCACAGGCCGCAAGCGGAGATGGCCACCCCGCGGGTGCGGGCACCGGGGTAGCCTTGGCGGTGCCCCTCCGCGCCGGTCTCCGCTTCCCCGTGCCGGGCGACAAGAGCGTCTCCCATCGAGCCCTGCTCCTCGGCGCGATGGCCGAGGGAACCACCCGGATCCGGGGGCTGCTCGATGCAGAGGACGTCGGTCGGACCGCGGTGGCGGTCGCGCAGGTCGGCGCACGGGTGGAGCGGCGCGGGGGTGACGTTTTCGTAACCGGCGGCGCCTGGCGCGACGCGGGGCGGATCGAGTGTGGGAATTCCGGTACCACCGCGCGCCTGCTTCTCGGAGCGCTGGCGCCGCGCGCCGGCGCCACGCTGGTCGGCGACCCTTCTCTGTCGCGACGCCCCATGCAGCGCGTCCTCGGGCCGCTGGCGGCGATGGGCGCACGCTGTGAGGGCGGCGTCACCTTGCCGATCACCGTGGTGGCGGCACCGCTTCGCGGGGGCCACTTCCGCGCCCAGGTCGCCAGCGCCCAGGTCAAGTCGGCGGTGCTCTTGGCGGGGCTCGCCGCCGACGGAGAGACGTCCTGGACCGAGCCCACGCCCACCCGCGATCACACCGAGCGGATGCTGCGCGGGATGGGGGCTCCGCTCCAGTGTGTCGGCGCGGACGGCGGCACCCGGCTCACCGTTTCACGCGCCACCCTGTACGCGGCGGACATCGTGGTGCCGGGAGACATCTCCAGCGCCGCCTTCTGGTTCGTCGCCGCCGCCGTGGCGGGGGTGTCGCTGACCATCGAGGGCGTGGGGGTCAATCCGACCCGCACCGGCGTGCTCGAGGTGCTCCGTCGCATGGGCGCCGACGTGCAGATCGAGCCGCTCGGCGGGATCGAACCGATCGCGAACGTGACGGTGAGCGCAGCGGGCCTACGCGGGGTCGAGATCGGCGGTGGCGAGGTGCCCACGCTCATCGACGAGCTGCCCATCCTCGCCATCGCCGCCGCCTTCGCCGAGGGGGACACCGTGGTCCGCGACGCCGCGGAGCTGCGCGTGAAGGAGAGCGACCGGGTCGCTGCGGTGGTCGCCGGCCTCCGCGCGATGGGCGTGGCCGCCGATGCTGGCCCCGACGGCTTCGTGGTGCGGGGAGGGCGCGGCCAGGCTGGTGGCACCGCGCTCATCGAGACCCATGGCGATCATCGCATCGCGATGGCCTTTTCCATCGCGGGGCTTTTCCGGCGCGTGGCTCTGAGTGAGACGGCGTCGATTGACACCAGCTACCCTGGCTTTCTGGAAAGGCTGACGTGGGTGACGGGGGCGTCGGGGTAGGCGCGTCCGCACCGAGGGTCGAATGCGGCGGGGAGGCCGCGCGTATCAGCACCAGGAGAACGCACGATGCTCAGCACCCTCGCCCTCGCCCTCGCCCTCTTCGGAAGCTCCCCCGCCGACGCCGGGGTCTACGTCTCGGTGTCGCTGCCCTTCGCCGTCGACGCGTGGTCCCCCCACTGGGTGCCAGCGCATCGCACGGGTTGGGTCTGGGTCGGCGGCTGCCACGACGCGTGGGGTGACTGGACCCCCGGTCACTGGCGCCCGTCCTACTCCCGCTCGGGCTACGCCTGGGTGTCCGGCTACTGGTCCGGCCGCAGCTACATCGACGGGTACTGGCGCCCGCTCACCCGCAGCGGCTACGCGTGGGTTCCGCCCGGCTACCGCTACGGCGCGTGGACGGAGGGCTACTGGCACGACGGTCACGCTCGCCGGGTGTACGAGCGCGCCGAGAGTCGCCACGAGGCACGCGAGGATCACCAGGAGCGCCACGAGGACCGCCGGGAGGCCCACGAGGACCGCCGTGAGCGCGGCGAGGACCGCGCCGAGACTCGCGAGGATCGCCGCGAACGCCGAGACGGCGACCGCTCCGAAGGTAGGAGCGTCGCGAGCAAGAGCGACGGCACCGGGGCGGCGGACAGCGCCCGTTCCCAGCGCCAGAGTGACAGCGCCAGCGAGCGCCGCACCACTGGGCGCAGCGCCAGCGTGGGCAGCCAGGCGGCCGGCACGAGCGTCGCCGACTCCGTCAGCACCGGCCGCCGCGTCGGGAGCGAGGGCAGGTCCGGGAAGAAGAGCCGCTCGGCGAAATAGTCGCCCATGAAGTTAGACAGGATCCCGCTCCACTCCTTCCGAGGCCCGAAGGCCACCGCCGTCCTGGTCCGCCGGGGCACTTCGCTCACGGTGGACGAGGGGGCCACGATCGACCCCGCCACCCTGGCCGGGGTGATCGACTTCCTTTCCAGCCCGAGGCATCGGGAGGTCCTGGGGGAGCTCAGGGGCGAAGGCTAGGTGGACGGGGTGACCTGGGAGACCTGAACCCCGGTGGAGGACCTGGACCCCCGGGCGCGCGCCTGCAGGTCTCCACCCCACCCCGCCGGCGCCGGCATACGCCCCCCATGTGCGCGAGCGTCGCCCCTCCACGCCGGCCAGTATCGAAGCGCACGCGCGGACCTACCTGGGTAAGTTCGTCGCGTCGCGGGCGCACTTGCGCATGGTGCTCTTGCGGCGTGCCGGCCGCGCCGATCCGGCCTTGATCGAGGCGACGGAGATGCTCCTGGACCGGCTGGCCGGGGCGGGCCAGCTCGACGACCAGGCGCTGGCCGACTCGCGGGTACGCTCCCTGGTCCGGAGGGGGGTGTCGCTGGCGGCGGTTCGGGCGCGCCTCGGCGCGAAGGGGCTGGGCGCCGACGTGCTCAAGAGCGCCGTGGAGAGCCTGCGCGCCGAGGGGGTCGACCCGACGCGGAGCGCGGCGTGCGCGTTCGTTCGGCGGCGACGATTGGGCGCCTGGCGCGGGGACGAGCGCCGTGAACACTACAAGAAGGACCTCGCGACGATGGGCCGCGCCGGCTTTCCCTACGACGTGTCCCGCGCGGTGCTGGCTATGGAGGAGGACGAGATCCTCGAGGGAATCGCCGAGTGACATGACCGTCTGGCCGACCCTTCGTGCTGGCTTCCCGTCCGCGGTCGCGCTGGCGGCGGTCGTCGCCGCGGGGGTCTCGGTGCGGTCGGCGGCCGCTCCGGGGCTCGGCGCGCCGACGACGGCGGCGGTGGACCTGTTGCCCTTGTGGCTGGGGGGGGCGGAGGTCCTGGCCGGGGGCGATCCCACCGATCCGGTCGCGGCGGCGGCACGCTTCGACGCCGAGGGCCTGCCGCTCCGGCCGGGGGGCTTCTACAACTACTATCCCCCCACGGCCTCGCTCCTGGGCGCGCCGTTGCGGGCGCTGTCCTTCGGCGACGCGGTGACCGCGTGGCGATGGGGCGCGGTCGTGGCCACGACGGCGGGCATCGCTCTGGGCGCCGCGGCGGGCTTCCGGCGGGCGGGGGCGTTGGTCGGCACCCCGATGGTGTTGGCGCTCAGCGCGGTGGTGGCGGCGCTGTCGATGGCGCGGCCCGCCCGCATCGTGCTCGCTACCGGGCAGCCGGGGCCCTGGGTGGTCCTGTGCGTCGGCGCCGCACTGTTCCTCATCGGGTGGCGCCGCCCGCGCGCGGCGGCGGCGATGGCGGCGGTGGGCACGGCGCTGAAACTGGTGCCGGTGGTGCTCGTCCCGCTCTGGTTGCTGCGTCGGCAGCGCCGGGCCCTGGTGGTCTTCGGCGGTGTCCTGGGCGCGCTGATCGTCGGACTGCTCGGGCTCGGTGTGCCGCTGCACCCGCTGACGTGGCTCGAGTCGGTGGTTGCCTTCGTCGGCCGGGGCCCGTTGCCGAGTTGGGCGAATGAGCCGGGTTGGGTGGTGGCGTTGTGGTCGGCGCGGGTGCCGCTGGTGGCGGCGGGCACCGCGCTCGCATACGGATTTGCGTGGCGACGGGGGCTCGATGACGCAGGCGCGGTCGACCTCGCGGCGGTGTCCGTCGCCGCGGTGGGGGTGGTGGTGGCGGGGTCGCACCACTACCACGAGGCCTTGGTGCTGCTGCCGGCGGTGGCGCACGCGCTCGTGTGGCCGGCCCAACAGCCGCGTCGGCGGGTGGCCTGGATCGCGTCCGGTGCGCTCTTGGTGCTCCTCGCCGCGCATCCGGCGGCGTTCGCGGCGCGGGGTCGCCCCGACTCGCTGCACTGGGTGGTCCTCGGGCTGGGGGCCTGGGCGGTGACGGCGGTGCGAAGTGTTCTCAGTCAGCGGAGCGCGCTCAGTCAAAAACGGGAATGAACGAGCGTGGAGCCCGCTTCTTCCGCACGCATCGGGTGTCGCGGGGAAGATAGCAGACGGTGAACGCGCGCCGAGGTTGGGCCGTCCGGTTGGGTCCCGAACGGTGCCAGAGGTGATTGTGCAGCAGGATCACGTCGCCGGCCGCGGCGGGTACGCTCAGGGCGCGGTCGTCGGCCCGTGCGGCGAGCGCCTGGGGCCCTGGCACCACCCCACCGAGCGGCGTGGCGAGCCCAAGCTTGTGGCTGCCCGGAAGGACTTCGAGGCATCCGGACGCCGGCGATGCGTCATCCAACGCGGTCCAGACCTGGAGTTCCGGGTCGCGGCTGAGCCCCCAGAAGAGCCCGGCGTCCTGGTGCCAGGGCAGGTTGCTGCCGGTGTGGGCGGCCTTCGAGAAGATCACCGCACGGTACAACGATGCCGGGCCTGCGATCACGGCGGCGACGAGCGCGCGGAGCTGCTCGCCCGCCAGCCACGCCCAGAACTCAGGATCCTGCTCCAACTTTTCGATCTTCCGGTAGGCCACTTCCGGTCCGGCCCACCCCTGGCCGAAAAGCAGGTCGGCGTAGTTGCCGGTGGGGGTGTCGGGCTGAAAGAACAACCCGGGGTAGGACACGCGCCCGGTCGCGATGTCCTCCGCTCGGGCTCGCAAACGCTCCACGGTCTGGGCCGGTGCCAGAGCGGGAACCCGGGCCCAGCCGTGCTCACGGTAGTGGGTGACGGCCAGAGTCAGAGGGTTCACCGCGCGTACTTCGCGTCGGTGCCGGCCCGTGCCCGCCACCAGGTCTCTACCGCGGCCAGCGCCGCCGTCGGCGGGGCGGCCCGAGCCGCCGCGAGCGCCGCGTGAAGGTGAACCTCCGTGGCCGGACCGATCACCACCGCGTGCACCTCCGTTCGGTGAAAGACAAAGGCATAAGCAAGCTCCAAGAGGGACAGTCCGTGATCGGTGGCGATGGCGGCGAGGCCGGCCGCGGCGTCCATCATCGGCGGGGTGGCGTAGCGGCGCTGGTACAGCGGATTGTTCCGGAAGCGAGCGCCGTCGGGCGGCGCCCCGGTTGGCGCGCGGGCGAGCAGGCCGCCGGCGAGGGGGTTGTACACCGTGGTGACGAGCCCGTATCGCTGCGCAAAGGCGAAATACTCGAGCTCAAGCTGCCGGACCAGCACGTTGTAGAGTTGTTGTCCGACAGCAGGCCGAGGCACGCCGGCGCGGTCGGCCAGGGTGATGAGCTCCAGGACCTGCCACGCCGCGAAGTTCGAGACCCCCCAGGCGGCGATCTTGCCGGCGTGGAGCAGCTCGCCGATGGCCTCCACGGTAGCCTCGCCGGGCGTGTGGGGGTCGGGCGCATGGAGGAGGTACACATCCACCTGCTCCCGACGCAAGCGGCGCAGACTCTGCTCACACGCCGCGCGCAAGGTGTCGGGGTGGAGGCCCTCTGGCGCCCGGCCTGCTCGCGCGAGTCCCACCTTGGTGGTGACGGTCACGACGCGGCCGTCCAGCGCGTTTCCTACGATACGCTCGGACTCACCCTCGGCGTAGACGTTTGCGGTGTCGAACTGGGTGACGCCGGCATCCAGCGCGGCGGCGAGCACGCGCTCGGCTTCCGCCACCGGCGTGCGTCGACCGAAGTTCATGCATCCGAGCACCAGGTTGCGCATCGGTGTCGGCTACCCCGTCCGCCGCCGCCTCGTCGCCAGCGCCACGGACACCAGTCCGAGGAACGCGGCGCCACCGGCCGAAGCGCCGCTCGAACAACCGCAGTCCAGCACGCCGGCGTCCTTGCAGCACGGCCGGTCCTCGTCGGAGACGTCGGTGTCGTCTTCCTTGCAGCAGTCGGTGTCGCCGTCGTCGGCGGTGTCGGGGATGTCGTCGTCGTCCGGCACGGTGTCGGCGCCGAGCTTGATCAAGGTGATGCGCGGCTGAACATCCCGATCGTAGGCGACGGCGAGCACATCTCCGTTACGACCGATCCACGGACGACCGCCGATCTGACCCTCGGGGGTCACCTTCACCGAGTCCACGGTCTGGAAGTCGGCGTCCAGGGCCAGGACCCACACTACGCCCTCGCCGCCCATGGCCATCTGCGAGGGCGTGGTCACGTAGACGACCAACCAACCGTCGCCGTAGGGCAGGAGGCGCTGGGGCCAGGAGGCATAATCCTGGGGCACGTCGGCCTCGAAGGTGTCGGCCGCGGACCAGTCGGCGGCAAACACCGTGAACCGGATCTTCTTGGAGGCGCTGTTGGCCGTGTCGGCGCCCACCACCTTGCCGTCGGAGGGGCGGATGGCGAACGCCGCGCCCTGGGCGTTGAAGGCGGCGGCCTTCGGGCTTCCGACCGCGTTTCCGCTGATCGGGAAGAAGCTGGAGCCCCCGCCGCCGAGAGTATTCTGAAAGGCGACGCCCTCGTTGCCGCGGGTGCACAACACCGCCATGTCGTTGTGGGCCCGGGCGTCCTCGCGCTCCTCGATGACCACCGTCGGCCCGCGCTTGTTGTCGTTGTCGGAGCGCCAGGCGTAGGCCGAATCGTCGAAGGTGTCGAGGGTGGCGCTGCCCACGACCAGCCAACCGCCGTCGTCACAGCGCTCGGTCTGGGTGTCCTGGAGCCCGGCATGTTCGGTCAACTTGATGCGCTTCTGGTCGTCGTAGCCGCTCAGGTCCACGCCGATGTCCTCGATCCAGAAGTCGCCGCCGGCGCCCTGCCCGAACCAGAACCCGTCGGTGGTCGGGAAGACCCGCGCCCAGGTGCCGCCCATGCCGATGGTCACCTCGTCGTCCACGTCGCCGAACACGTCGGCGGCACGGGCGGGCGCGTGCAACAGGAGGAGCAGGATCGCGGTCATCGAGTCTCCGTCGGCGGGAGTGTACACGCGTTCCGTCGCGCTCGTCCGCGGCCGAACTTGAGCTCATGAGGTGCTGCCGAGGTGCGCCTCGCGATAGGGCGCCACGCCCGGGTACTCCCTCCACCGATGAAACGCCCCCCCGACGACCGCCGCCCGCCGCGGGGCTCCACCTTCGCCCCGCGCTCGCCGGCGCCCGGGCCGCAGCTCTCCCGCTCCGACACACCCGGCCGCGCCGCGCCGCTGCCGCCGGTGCGCGGCGACCGGCTTGAAGGGCGCAACGTGGTCGAGGAGGCGCTGGTCCGCCGCCGCCGCAAGGTGCTCCGCATCTGGTTGGATGTGGGCGCGCGCGTCGACGACAAGCTCGACGGCGTCTTGGAGTTGGCGCGCGCCGCGGGGGTTCCGGTCGAGCGTGTGGAGCGGGCCCGCCTTGACCGCATGAGCGTCACCGGCGTGCACAACGGCATCATCGCCGAAGCCGAAGGGCTCCCCCAGCCTTCGGTCAAGGGCGCCATCGCCGACGCCGGACCGGACTGCTGCTTTGTCCTGGTGGACGAGGTGCAGTACGAACACAACCTGGGCGCGATCCTCCGCAGCGCGCTCGGCGCCGACGTCTCCGCGGTGATCATCCCCACCGAGCGGGGCAAGGGGCTGACCCCGGTCGTGCAACGCGTGTCGATGGGTGGGGCGGAGGCGGTGCCGGTCATCCGCGAGGGTCTGAGCAGCGCGCTTGCGCAGTTGCAGCGGGCGGGCGTGCGCATCCTCGCGGCCGACATGGACGGCGTGCCGGTCTGGGATCTGGACTTGACCGGCCCGGTGGCCTTCGTGCTCGGCGGCGAGGACAAGGGCGTCAGCGACGCGCTGCGAAAGCGCGCCGACGCGGTGGTGGCGATTCCGCTGGCCGGGAATCTGCAGAGCCTCAATGTCAGCGTCAGCGCCGCGGTGTTGTTGTTCGAGCGGGTGCGTCAGGTCCGGGCGGCGCGGCTCGTCGCCGAGGCGGACCGGCCCTCTCGATGACCGACGCGCATCGTTGGCTCGGGCGCGTCGCGTGGCTGCTGCCGGCGATGCTCGTCGGCCTCTCGGTGCACGCGTTGGTCGCGACGACGCCGCGGGAGCCGACCTACAAGCAGGTGATGGTCAAAGCCGCGCTTGCCAAGGCCAGCGACGTCATCATCCTGGGCAACTCCACCGCAGGGACCGACATCGACCCCGGGGTGGTCGCGGAGGCGGTGGGGATGGCCGGGTCGCCGACGGTGCTCCATGTCGACGGCTCGAGCGCGCCGGGGTGGCTGGCGGCGTTGGATGGGGGCGTGTACGGTGACGGGTACCGTCCCCGTCTGGTGCTCATCGTCGGGGTCTTGGAGTGGATCGTGGAGTCCGGGTTCGCCCGGTCCACCCAACGGCTGGACGCCGAAGCCTTCGCCGCCGACGGTTACATCGCCAGCTCCGTCCTGTTCGGTGGCGACGCGGGGCCGGTAGGCCGCGCACGATCGCGCGGTGCGGCGCTGCATACGGCCTTCCGCGAGGGCGTCCGCGACGTGTCGGTGGGCGCGGTCTTCGGCGGCGAGGGCGGGGTGTGGGCGGCGGGTCACGCGGCGGTGGTGCCGGCGGTGGCGCGGGTGTTCTCGGCGCCACGCACTGTGGGCCAACTGCCGGTGCACATGCTCAATGTGGTGGAGGAGGAGGAGGAGGGCGTCGCGGCGCTCGCTCCCGAGCTCCAGGTCGTCCGTGCCCTGGTCGACCTTGCACACGACCACGGTGCCCACATCATCTTCGTGCGTCTTCCCGACCGACCGAGCCAGCCCGCGACCGGGCCGGCGCGCGCGCTGGAGCCGGCGCTGCTCGACGTGCTCAACGGCATGGGCGCGGGTTTTATCGATCTCGGCGGGCTGAGCCTCGGCCAGGACGGGTTCGCCGACGGGCTGCACATGAACCGCGTGGGCCGGGTCGAACTCAACGAGCGGCTCGGGCCGGCCCTGGCGCGGATGAATCCGCTCTACTCGGAGCGTCTGTCGCCCGCGAATGGCGGATTCACCGCCGGAAAAGCGGTCCGCCTCGGCGGGGTGCCGGCGCTAGACGCGACGGTCACCGCCGGTGCCAGCCCCTGTCGGTTCGTGCTCCGCCCGGTCCGGCTGGATTTCCTCGCCGAGGCGGCCCTGCGGGCGCGGGGTCTTGGCCGCGCCAGTCCGCTCCGCGTCACCGACGGCGGGGAGCTGCTGTCGCTGCGGGCCCAGAATCGGGCGCAACTCGATGCCGAGTGTGCCGGCGCGTGGTTGCCCACGGGTGCCGGGCTGGAGATCGCCACCGCCGGGGCCGGGTCGACCGATCGCCTCGGTCTCGCGCTGGATCCCTCCCTGCCCCTCAACGAGGGCGGCGGCGACGAAGCGTGGTGGGTCTACCCCGGCACCCGGGTCGAGCTGCCGGTCCGCGGTGCAGGGTTGGGTACACTCTCCGTCAAGCTTCGGGCGCTGGGTGGCGGAACGCCGGTTGTCCGGGTGGGCGACCGTCCAGTCACCTTGGTCGTGGCGGGGGAGGATGTCGACGGCGAGGTGGAGCTGGAGGGACTTTCGGAGGCGTGGACGCTGGTGGTGGAGAGCCCGGTGGGGGGTCCCTGGACGCTCATCGAGGCGGTCGAGGTCGTAGCCGGCGACGACAAGCGGGTCGTGCTCGGCGAGCTGGCTCCGGCCGTTCGCATCGGCAATCGGAACTGGACGTTCGAGTCGGCGCCGCCGCCGCTGCCAGCAGCGGCGTGGGCCGCCGACGGCGAGGGGCGGTGGTCGATGCCCCTGCCGTCACTCGCGTTCCTCGGCAGCGATGGTCCGCGCGGTGTCGGGTTCGAGGGTTGCTCGCCGGTGCGGGTGGAGGTGGAGGGGAAGTTGGCGTCGGCGCATCCCCGCGGCCTCGGCAAGGCGCGCGGCGGGCCGGCGGCGGCGACGTTTCGGCAGGGGACGCTCTCGTTGAGCCTGGCGCAAGCGCCTGGGCGGACGGTACGGGCGCTCTTGGACGCGGGCCGCCGCTGTCACGGCGCCCTCTGGCTCTACCCGGGGGACACCGTGCGGACCCGTGACGAAAAGCCCGGACTCGGCACCTTGCGACACGGGGCGACGACCGTGCGGGTGCGGCTCCGGGTGCTCGGGGAGGTCGCCGATGCCGATGTCGTCGAGGTGAGCGTCCGTAACGGCAGCGGCGCCTTCATCGACGCGACGGTGCCGTTGTCGGAGGTGGGGGAGGGGATTGTCGACCTGCCGCTGGACCGTCCCGTGGTGGACGGGGCCGGCGCGCTGACCAGCCGGTTCACCAGTCGCAGCGAGCGCGCGTTCGTCCTCGTGGAGCGCGTGGAGCTGATCGAAGCCGGCGCCGGCGCCGCGCTCACCCTTTCTGCAGGCGCTTCGGCGCGGTGAGCGCCCAGGCGCGGCGGGCGCAGGCGAGGGCCGAGCCGAATCAAGCTCAGGCGGTATCAGGCAACGGCGGTCGGCTCGACCCAGCCGTCGGGGCCGAAGTTGGTCGGCCCTGAGCGTCCTTGCAGCACCTCGATCACGCGAAGCACGGCCTTGTAGGAGCCGAAGGGCGGGTAGACGTAGGTTCCGGCCAGGCGCGGGTGGTTCATCAGTTCGCGGAGGGACTCCTGCGCGCAGGCGATGCCGACTTCGCGCTGCGCGTCGCGGTCGCCCGCGTCGCGGAGGCGCTGAAGGATGCGCGCGGGCACTTGCATGCCGGGAACCTCGTTGTGCAAGAACTCGGCGTTCTTGAGCGAGACCAGGGGCATGATGCCGACCAGGAAGGGCACCTTGGGAAACTTGTCCGTGCGCTCCAGGAACGCGATGAGAACGTCGGGATCAAAGACCGGCTGCGAGAAGAAAAACTCGGCACCAGCAGCTACCTTTCGGCCGAATCGTTCGACCTCGATGTCCAGGTCGATGTGGGCAGGATTGCAGCCGGCACCGACGAAGAGCCCGGTCTGCCCCCCGACCGGCTGCCCCGAGAAGTCCAGCCCCCGGTTGAGCATCTGGATGAAGCTGATGAGCCCGATGGCGTCGATGTCGAAGACCGCCGTAGCATCGGGGTAGGTGCCCATCTTGGGCGGATCGCCGGTGACGGCGAGGATGTTGCGCAGACCGAGCGCGTTGGACCCAAGCAGGTCCATCTGCATTCCGAGTAGATTGCGATCGCGACAACAGTAGTGGACGACGCTCTCCATGCCGGGGTCGTCGGCGCCGCGGTGCCCGCGGGTGGCGGCGCGTACGAGCTGGGCGAGCGCGCTCGGGCCCATCCGCGCGACGGCTCGCGGGCCGTCGGCGATGTTGACCACGTCCACACCAGCGTCGCGGAGCATGTCCGCCCCTTCGACCGCCCGGCCGGCATCCACTCCGCGTGGCGGATCGAGCTCCACCGAAACGCAGAAACGACCGCTGTACAGCTTTCGGGCGAACTCCGAGCGCTCCACGATCGGCACGGGGAGGGTGAGCTGCGGCTTCTTGCCGGTATCCTCCGCGTTGCTTTGCACCACCATGCGCCGTTCCGCGGTGACCGAGCGCACGAACGAGCGCATCTGCTTGATCATGCCCGGCGTGGTGCCGCAACAGCCGCCGACGATGCCGGCCCCCAACTGCACGAAGCGGCGTGCGTGCTCCGCCATGTACTCGGGCGCGGCGAGGTACAGCGTGCGACCCTCCACGACCTGGGGGAGCCCGGCGTTGGGCATCGCGACGAGTTTCATGTTGGTGACCCCGAGCATGCGCTCGAGGACGTTCTGCACGCCGCGTGGGCCGTTCCCGCAGTTGGTGCCGAAGGCATCGACCTTCCAGCGCTCGACGGTGCGGACCGCGACCTCGGGGGTGTCGCCCTCGACCTGGGCTTGGTCGGGCCCGATAAAAGGGAAGCTCATGCACGCGACGATGGGCTGGTCCGCGTGGATCGAGCGCACGGCTCGCACCGCCTGCCACAGCTCGGCGAGGTGGCTGAAGGTCTCCAACACGATGAGATCGACGCCGGCATCGATCAGCACCTCGGCCTGCAGCCGAAAGGCCTGGTAGGCCTCGCCTGGGCTGACCTTGCCGACGGGCGTCAGGAGCGCGCCGGTGGGGCCCATGCTGCCGGCGACCCAGGCCTTGTCCCGGGCCGCGAGGCGCGCGAGCTTGACCCCGGTGGCGTTGATGTCGCGGGTCCGCCCTTCCAGGCCGTAGGCGCCAAGTCGGATCGCGTTGGCGCCGAAGGTGTTGGTGGTGACGACGTCGGCGCCGGCGCGTACGTACGCGGCGTGGATATCGGTGACGGTGTCCGCCTGCGACAGGTTCAGCTCGTCGTAACAGCGGTTGATGAAGACGCCGCGGGCGTAGATCTCGGTGCCCATGGCGCCGTCGAAGAGGAGCACTCGGTGGGCGAGGGCATCACGAAAGGGGACCTCAGGCACGACCGACTCCCGAGGAGGTGAGGGCCAGCACGGTGACGTTGTCGCCGCCGGTGCCGTCGTTGGCAGCGAGCACCAGCCGCCGGGCCAGGCGCATCGCGGCGCGGACGTCGCCGCGGGTGCCCTCCTCCGCACACAGCCGCTCGATGATCTTGTACACGCCGGCCTCCTCGTCGGCCGCGTGGTCACTGAGACCGTCGGTGGCGAGGATGAGCCACTCGCCCGGTAGGAGTCGGACGCTGCGGAGGATGAGCGGGGCCAGCGATGGCTGGCCCAACTCGTCGAAGTGCCCGAGGTATCCGACCAGCGCGTAGCCGCGTTCGTCCCAGGTGATGCTGGCCGACGCCGCCACCTGCCGCAGTCGGATGGCATTGACGTTCTGGTCCCACAATACCGGCGCCACTCCGTGCCGGCCGACCACGTACGCCCGCGAGTCGCCCAGGGCGGCGAGGTGCACGGTGTCGCCGACCGTGACCCCGGCGACCACCGTTGTCCCCATGGGAACATGTCGCGACAGATCACCGCCGGCCAGGCGCACGGCGGCCTCGGCGACCACACGATTGGCGCGGTCGAGGGCCTGGGTGAGGAAGCAGTGGGCGTCGGTCGCGGTGGCGCGGCGGAGCGCTTCGTGATGGCCGGACCACTGCAGGCGCATGGTGCATGCCGCGAGGGAGCTGGCCAGATCGCCCGAGCCGGCGGTCGCGGTGCTGATGCCGTCGGCCACCATCACCAGGGCATGTTCTGGCTCACCGAGGAGCAGGAAGCTGTCCTGGTTGGTCTGACCGGCGAGCGACTTGAACGTGCCGATGTGCGTGTCGAAGCCGGCGACCAGCTCGGCGTGGGCGACGCTCGGCAACGTCGCCCGCGATGTCCACACCGCGCGAGCGATGGCAAACGAGTGGGCAAGCGCGATGCCGTCGGCGGGACGGAGGCTCGGATCGCGGGCGAGCCCGTAGCGCAGGACCCCGAGCAGCTCGGGGGGCAGCGTCGGCTCGGCGGCGGGCGCCAGGTCCACCAGTTCGTGGTCGGCGACCGCCGGGGGGATCTCCGTGCCCAGCAGCTCCTCGATCAGCCGGCGGCAGGCCCAGCGGACGTCCTGGCTGGGGGGAGCCGCCTCCGGATCGACGCGGAGCGACCAACCCTGCGCCGTCGGCCGGCAGGCGTCGTGCTGGCGCAAGAGGGTGTCGCCGCGGGCGTGCAGCGCGGCGAGCGCCGCGGCGAGCGCCTCGGCGCTGTCCCAGGTTTCCGCGCCCTGGCGCGTGGGGCAGGATCCTGGGGCGAGGGGGATGGCGGACACGTCGGCAGCGATCTCTGGCTCGGCCAGGGCGCTGGGCTCGGTGAAGTCGCTCTCGGTCACGCCCGGCGCCAGTCCGATGGCGTCGTCGTCGATGAGGAAGCGGCCGTCGACTCCGGCGAGGACGAGCACCGCGCCCCACCAGCCGGCGAAGTTCTCCTCGGCCATGAGCTGGGCTCCCCACTCCCGCACGTCTTCGGCGCCCGCTCCCCCGCCGAGGTCCACGAGCAACAGCCCCAGGAGCGCGACGGGATCATCAGCGGCCAGTCGACGCACGGCTTCGGGCTCGGTCAGGTGCCGGGCGAGCACCCCGGCGCTACGGCAACGCCGATAGGTTGTGCTCAGCGAATGTCGCGACACATTGGTATTCGCAGCCGTGGGATCGCGGGCCCATCTGACCTGAGCCCCGCGGGCGTCGACCGCGGTGATCGTCGCAAAACCAAACGCCGGATGATGCACGACGTCGCCAGGGCGCAACGAGTCGACGGCGGCGATGCTGTCCATGGCCGGCCTATATCTCGCGAGCCACCGTGGCCGCGTGATACCTGCGGATGATGGAGGTACGCGATCCGCTGCACGGGGCCATCCAACTCGGCCCGGCCGAGGTGGCAATCGTCGACCACCCCTTCGTCCAGCGGCTCCGCGGTGTCAAGCAGATGGGCTTCTCGGAGTTGCCGTTTCCGGGGGCGGTCCACACGCGGTACGCGCACAGCCTGGGGGCGATGGAGTTGGCGGGACGCGGCTTCGACAGCGTCTTCCGTCGGGATCCATTCGGCGATCCCGCCGCGCGCGCCCGCTTTCGCGACATCGTCCGCGTCGCGGCCCTCTGCCACGACCTCGGCCACGCTCCGTTCTCCCACTGCACGGAGTTCGCGATGCCGCCGCTGCGTCCGCTGGGGGTCAGCGCCTACGATCCAGACGCCGTTCTGTCGCGACTGGATGATACGGCATCGCACGAAGACTACACCATCGCGATCCTGACGAAGTCCACGCTCGACCGCACGGTGAGCGCTCACTTCCCGTTCACCGGCCAGCACGTTGCGGCGCTTGTCTCACGCGAGGTGAGCGTTCCCGACGACTTCTTCGTTCACGGCGGCCGCGACTACCGGCGGATCCTGAGCCAGCTCATCTCCAGCGAGCTCGACGTCGACCGCCTCGACTACCTCGTGCGCGACTCGTACTACTCGGGTGCGCGCTACGGTGAGATCGATCTCAACTGGCTCCTGAGCAACCTCGAATGGCACGACGGTCCCGACGGACACGTGTCCCTGATGTTGGACCAGCGCGCGGTGTACGCCTTCGACGACTTCATGATCAGCCGGTACCACATGTTCATGTCGGTCTACTTCCACCACAAGAGCGTGGTGTACGAAGAGATGTTGCGCCGCCACTTCGCCAGCCCCCTTCGGGCGTGGAACTTCCCTACCGAGATCGAGGACTACCTCCACCTCGACGATGTGGCGATGCACAGCTACCTCCGTGGCGCCACCGACGAGTGGGCCCGCCGGATCGTGGAGCGCCGGCCGTATCGTCGCGTCGTTGAGCGTCATGGCAACGAGCAGGAGGTGGACCTGACCGCGGCCCGCGCTCGCCTCGACGACGCTGGCATCGATCACCTCGCCGCCGGCTCGACCGGAAAACTCTCCCGCTACTCGGCCATGGGGAAGAAGCGCGAGGGGGCCCCGGCCATCTGGGTCATCGATCGCAGCCCCGGCGCGCGCGAGGCGACCAGTCGCCTCGAGGACGCGACGGCGATCTTCGCCCGGTACCAGGAGGCACGCCACATCACCAGGTTGTACGTACACGAGGACCAGGTGCTCCGCGCGAGGGAGGTCTTGGAGGCGTAGGGGCGTGTCGGGCGTAGCACGGCGCCCAAGATGTCCGATTGTGAAGATCGACAAGGGGTATGATGCCAGGACAAGGGCCACCGCCGAGAGCGCCCTTGGAACCCCCGGATGATGGTGGCGCTGCTGCTCTACGGCTGATCGGCCACCGAACCGAGCGAATTCGCGAGAAACGCCGAACGATCCTAGAGCAGACTCCCGCCGACCGAACTCGCCACAGCCTCGGCCGTCAAGGTGGCCAGCCCGGCCAGCTCGGCGATGCGGTGGTTGGTGGTGCGCAGGTCGCGAACGAGCTGTCGGCACACGAGCATCAGGAAGCGCGTGCCCAACGGAGTGGCGGCCGCGCATAGCCGCTGGAAGTCGCCAGAGGCGATCTCGAGCACCACGACTTCACCGGCCGCCCGGCAGATGGCGGCGCGCTGCCCCCCGTCGAGCAGCGCCACGGAGCCGAAGACGGCGCCGCGCTGCAGCACGCCGAGGCGCGTGCGGGTGCCGCCCGGAAGCCGGCGGATCACCTCCACCTCGCCGCTGAGCACGACGTAGGCGGCTCGGCCCCGCTCTCCCTGCTCGATGATGGTGCTCTCCGGGGCGAACGTGAGGGTGCGAGCGATGTTGGTCAGCACATCGAGGTCGTGGTCGGGGAACTCGCGGAAGAGCTCCAGGGTGCGCAACTGGTCGGCGATCATCGAGCCATCCTCTCTCGCGTATCCATCAGTTCACGACGGAGCTCTGGACCGACGCCGGTGAGGAGGCGATCGAGCTTGCTCTCCAGCGCGCGCAGGCGAGTGCACACCTGCAACGCGATGGTGCGCAGGATGCCGCTGGCGCCGGGGTGGCCGGCGGCGAGAAGGTCGGCGAAGGCCGTGGCGTCGATGGTGAGGACCACCGTCTCTTCGATGGCGGTGGCGGTGGCGGCGCGGGGCGCGGGGTCGATGAGCGCCATCTCGCCGATGAGCGCGCCCGGGGACTCGGTGCTGACCACCAGGTCGGGGCCATCGGGTACCGAGATGGAGATCTGCACGAGGCCGTTGACGACCACCGTGACCGAGTCGGCGTACTCGCCCTCGGTGAATATCCGCATCCCGGGCTTGTACCGCAAGCCGGTGCAGCGCGCGGCCAGGGCCACGGCCTCTTCGGCCGCAAGCGATGAAAACACAGGAAGCCGGCGCAACAAGCGAGCCAGTTCGTTGTGCGGCACTTAGGGGCCCGCTTCGCGAATCGCGACGATCGTGGTTCCGACGAGGATTGCGTCGCCGATCGACACGGCCCGCGCGCCCGGGAGTCGAGAGACCGTGCCGTCTGTGGACAGCACCAGCGTCGGGCAGGTCTCGTGAAGCGGCGTGACCATCAGCGTGTTTCCGACGACTTCCACCGCGCTCTGCCGGCGGCCCGTGAGGGACTTGTCAAGAGTGAAGCCCTTTTCGCGCGCGCGGGCGGCGCGGGGTCCGGCGCACCACCGGATGTTGTCCTGGTTGTTGCGATCGGGCAGGAGTAGACCGGGGTGGTTGGGTTCGCGGCCGAGTTCGACACGCTGGCCCGGCCCGATCCCGAGATGCATCTGCGAGTCGCCGAGGAAGGCCCCGATGAAGCCGTCCGAGTTGAAGGCGTAGTGCCGCCAGGTAGCGGCCGGCGTGGTGATCACCGAACCATGGCGCACCGGCCAGGTGCTGTTGATCCCGGCGGACTGACCATCCACCGAGATCCCCGGGGACAACACCGTGACCGTCGGGCCCGCGGGACCCACATCGAGCCGAAGTTGGGCCCGTTCGCTGCGGTTGACCCAGCGGCCGTCGGCGAGCAGGTCATAGCTGTATCCGGCGACGACCTCGCCGAGCGGGACGGCCGGGAGACAGAGGCCGGCGATGACGAGGTCGACCACGGCGTTGCCGCCGGCATCGAGGATGATGGTATCGCTGCCGGCGCACCGCGGTACCGGCGCGCTGTACCGGACGATCGTGGCCGCGAGCGCTTCGGGTGTCGCGATGATCGTGCCCCGCCCCTTGACCGCCCAGTCCACGCGAGCGGCCGGGCCGAGTTCGTAGCTCTGCAGCCAGACGTGTGATGGGTCGACGATGGGCAGGGTGTCGACGGCCTGCGCCAGCTGGGTGGATCCCGGCTTGAACCCCACCATGACCACATGGCCGCCGGACGGGACCGGTGGCAGGATATCTCCCGCGTTCCAGACGATCAGCCGCGCCGTGCGCACCGCGGCGACGAGCCCGTCGGGGAGTATCGCCTGGTGTCGAGCGACCGCGCGGAAGATCTCGGCGTCGCCCGGGATGCCCTTGAGCTGGTGGCGTCCTGTCGATTCCCATGGGATCTCGGCCTGGTTCATACAGTGCCAGGTGCCGTTGGACACCCAGACCTCGCCGGCCGGGGTGCGTGCATTGATGCGTGCCGACAGGTTCACCGTCTCGCCGAAGGCGTCGTTGTCCGTTTCCTCGACGTCGCCGGTGGCGCAGCTGGCGCGGAAGGCGACCGGGCTGCCGGAGCCCGGGGCGTGCCCTTCGACCAGGTCGAGGCAGGCGCGAACCGCGTCGGTCGCGCTGTCGAAGAGCGCCATGAAGCTGTCGCCGATCCCCTTGACGATTCGGCCGCCGCGGCGCGTCAGCACCGGTTCGACCATCTCCTGGTGCTGGTTGAGCAACTGGCGCAGCCCCTCCCGGTCACTCGCGACCACCGACTTGGTATAGTCGACAAGATCGGTGAACACCACTGTCTGTGTGCGCGTCTTCAACAGCAACGGAAAACCTCGGCGGGTGGAGTCTATCCAGAAACGGGGGAAGACGGTCGCGTCCCGGACCTTTCCCGGCGCGTCCTCCCCCTACCGTCACCTATCCTCCGCCCTCCAAGCTCCGCTTTCCGGCCTGCGGCGCCCAGCGCGTTGATAAAGCGGCGTGCCCCGGCGGCCCCCTCCGGATGGTCCCCCACGCCCTACCACGGCCAACCGGGGGTTTGCGGACAGGTCGTGACGGACAAGCTGTCACACAAAGCTGCCCCGGCCGTGCCACTTTGACAGCGTGGCGGTCGGACCGGGAGCGCGGTTGGTAGAAGGCAGGTTCTTGGCGTGGCCCGATTCTTGCTAACCCTTGACGCGCATGGCCGGCCTTCCCGCGCTCACCCGTACCCGCACCCTCGTCGCGCTGACGGTCTCGGTCGTGTTGGGCTTCTCTCTCGGCGCGGGCGCCAACGTCGCCGCCGGCACCCAGATCACGTTGTCCCCCGACGTGGTGGTGCCGACGTTCGAGGATGCGCCGGCCCTGGTCCGGGGGGCCGCGGGCGAGGTGGCCGCGCCCGACGCCAGACCCGACGAGGCTGACAGCACGCCGCAGACCTTCGTGGACCGCCGCCTCTACTCGGACGCCATCGTGCGTCGGAACATCTTCGATTCGGCGGCCGTGGCCATCACCGCCTCGGCAGATCCCGCCGCTCAGGACTGCAAGGAGTCCAAGGCACAGTTGTTGGCCACGGTGGTCGCGGACGTGCCCGACTACTCCAGCGCGCTGATCAGCGATGGCGGAAAGGGCAGGGCAAACGGGTATCGGGTCGGGGACTCGGTCGGAAGCGAAGGGCGCATCCTGACCATCAGCCAGAAGAAGGTGTGTCTGGAGGATGGCGGCTGCCTGTGCATCGGCACCGACGACAAACGCCGCGACACCGGCGGCGTGGCCACGGGCTCGGAGCCGGCATCGGATGACGGCGGCGTGACCCGGGTCTCGGACACCAAGTTCCTGGTGGACCGGTCCTTCCTCGAAAAACAGTTGGGGAACGTCGAGACCCTGGCGACCCAGGTTCGGGCCGCCCCCAAGAGCGAAGACGGCAAGATCATCGGCTTCCGCCTCTCGGGGATCCGCAAAGGCAGCGTCTTCGACAAGCTTGGCATCAAGAACGGGGACGTGGTCCACAACGTGAACGGGCAGTCGCTCACGAGCATGGAGACGGCCCTGGGCGCCTACGGCACCCTTCAGAACGAGCGCGCGTTCAACTTCGAAGTGACCCGCCGCAACCAGAAGATGACGATCGACTACGAGGTTCGCTGATGAAGCCGGTCCTTCCCATGATTTCTACCGCCGGCGTCGGCGTGTTCATCCTGCTGGCCTTCGGTGCCGGTGCCACCGCGTTCGCGCAGGAGGGGCAGGACCCCCCCGACGGTGAGGAGCAGCCCGAGCGCATCCCCGCCATCGGCAAGCCGCCGGGCCGGGCCATTCCGGGCATGCCGGGCGCCAACGGGGGCGTGCCCGGGCAGAACCCGATGGGCAGGCAGCCTGGCGAAGGTGGCGAGCGGCAAGAGGGTGGCGTGCAGGGCGTCCCGGGTGGAATGCAGGGCGTCCCGGGTGGAATGCAGGGCGTCCCGGGTGGAATGCAGGGCGTCCCGGGTGGTCCCCCAGGCGGGCTGGAGGGCAACCCGGCGGGACAACCAGCAGGGGAGGGCGCGCCGGGCGGCGGTGCCGCCGCGACGGTGATCCAGCACGCGCCGTGCGTGCAGGGCAAGGCCAAGATCACCATGGACTACGTGGACGCGCCGGTGGGCGACGTGGTCAAGTACATGGCCGAGATCACCTGCAAGAACTTCATCATCAAGGATGATCTCAGCGGCAAGGTCACGATCATCTCTCACCAGCAGGTGACGATCGACGAGGCCTACGAGGCCTTCCTCAGCGCCCTCGAAGTCAACGGGTACACCACCGTCCAGGTGGGTAAAAACACCAAGGTCGTTCCCACCTCCGAAGCAGCCAACACGCCGCTGCGCGTGTATCAGTCCGACGATCCTCTGCCTGCAACCGATAACTTCGTGACACAGATCATCCAGCTCGAGAACGTCAGCGTGGCGGACATGGGCTCGGTGGTCAAGGAGCTGGCGGGGAGCAAGGTCCGGGTGGTCACCTACCTGCCCACCAATACGCTCATCGTCACCGATGCCGCGTACAACATCCGGCGGGTGAGCCGCATCATCGCGCAGCTCGATGTCGCGGCACCGAAGTCGAAGCTCGCGGTGATCCCGCTGAAGCACGCGACGGCCGCGGACGTGGAAAAGGTGCTTGAAGAGGTGTACGCCGTCGCCGCGTCGTCGACGTCGTCGAGCTCCGGCGGTGCCGACAAGCCCGGCCGGAAGAAAGGCAAGGGCGCGGAGGCTGCAGGCGCGACCGGTGGTTCGTCAACCAACGTGGGCGCCGAGGGCGTCTACATCTCGAAGATCATCTCGGACGAGCGTACCAATTCGCTGATCCTGTTGGCCAACGAAGAGGCCCTGGCCGACGTCAAGTCGCTCATCGCCACCCTGGACGCCGATATCGACCCGTCCAGTCGCTCGCAGATCCACGTGATCTACTTGGAAAATGCCAAGGCCACCGACGTGGCCAGCGTGCTGCAGGACCTCAGCAGCAGCTCCAGCGGCACCAGCAGCCGGTCGTCGGGCTCGTCGAGCTCCAGCCGCAAGAGCACCAGTGGCAACAACAGCCAGCGGAGCAGTGGCTCCAGCGGTCGCAGCGGCAGCAGCGGCTCCAACAGCAGCGGCTTCGGCGGGGGTAGCAGCGGCGGTCGCAGCAGCGGTGGCGGCATGCCGGGTGGGGCGCCGGGTGACGGACCTCAGGGGCCCCCTGGCGGTCTCGGCGGTCTCGGCGGGTCGGGCGGGGGCAGCGGCGGCGCGGTCGCCGCGTTCGACAGCGGCATGCGGGTGACCGCTGATGAAAACACCAACTCACTGGTGATCATCGCCGCGCCCGAGGACTACCGGGTCATCCAGAGCGTTATCTCCAAACTGGACATCCGCCGCCGTCAGGTCTTCGTCGAGGCGGTGGTGCTGGAGGTGGGTAGCGAGGACGAGATGGACCTCGGCATCGGCTACCATGGCGGCCTGCCCGACGCGGATGGCAACACCCAGTTCTTCTCTTCCCAACTCAACGGTAATTCGCTGGGTGTCACCGCCGATGCCCTCAGTGGCCTCGCAATGGGCATCTTCGGCGCGGAGACGGTGGAGCTTCCGACCTCCGCCGGTCCGATCTCGGTGCCGCTCTTCGGAATCGCGCTCAATGCGCTGGCGTCGAACTCCGGTGTCGACATCCTCTCCAATCCGTCGTTGCTCATCGTCGACAACGAGGACGCCAAGATCAGCGTCGGCCGCAACGTTCCGTTCCCGGTCTCGAGCGGCCGTGACAACAACAACAATCCGATTGTCAGCTACCAGCGCGAAGACGTCGGGATCGAGCTGACGGTCACTCCCCAGATCAACGAATCCAACACCGTCACCATGGAGCTGTCGCTCAAGGTGGCCGAGGTGGAGGAGGACAACTCGGGGCTCGACGTCAGTACGGCCGGCTTCATCACCTCGGAGCGCGAGACCGAAAACGTGGTGGTCGTCGACGACAACCAGACCATCGTCATCGGGGGTCTGATCGGCCGGACCTCGACCAAGGTCGAGACCAAGATTCCGATCCTCGGGGACATCCCGCTCATCGGCGCGCTCTTCCGTGGGAAGCGGAACACCGAGCGCAAGACGAACCTGCTCATCTTCTTGACGCCGCACGTCATCAACGACGCGGACGACCTTGAAGAGGTCTACCGGGTCAAGTGGGCGCAACGCCAGGAATTCATCCGACGTTTCTACGGGAAGTCGCGAGATGAACAGCAGAGGGAGATGGCCAGCATCCTGGCCGGCTCCATGACCGCCATCGACCAGCCCAGTCAGTACCGCACCAAGGCCGCGCCCCACCCCTTGAGTGAGACCATCGGCGTCGACGCGGGCGCCGGCACCATCCTCCCTTCCACCGCGACCACCCCGGACGCCGAGCCCGCGCCGGCGCCCGCGACCCCGGCTCCGGCCGCGCCCCCGCCCCGCGACGGGAACTGACCGATGGCGATCCGCCGCGTCGGCCTCGAAGAACGTCTGGCCCAGGGGGGCGCCGACGCCACCCGCCTGCGCGATGCTCGTCGTGAGTCAGAACGTAGCGGAGTGTCGCTTCTCGAGGGCATCCAGAGGGTTGGGGCGGCCCCGTCCGAGGCGGTGGGCAAGGCGCTTGCCGCGATGTTGGGCCTCCCGTTCCGCGAGAGCATCGACCACGAAGCCGTCGACGTCGAGTTGGTGACCCCCATCTCGCTGGCGATGGCGCGCGAGGAAGGGTTCTTGCCGTGTTGGCGCGATGGTGCGTTCGTGCGCGTGGCCATCGCCGACGGGCGGGCGCTCACCGTGCTCGAAGACCTGCGGCTCCTGTACCAGAGCCCGATCCGGCCGTTCGTCGTCTCGGCTGATGTATTACGAAACGCAACGAATAAGGCGTATGATCGTGCCGCGAAGAGCGCCTCGGCCACCCTCGAAGGTATCATCGAGGACGGCATCGAGGACGATGGAACGGGTGATCTGAATCTGACCGGCGACATCGTCGACGACCCCAATCAGGCGCCGATCATCAAGTTCGTCAACAGCCTCTTGAGCAATGCGGTCAAGGATCGGGCGAGCGACATCCACATCGAGCCGTTCGAGAAGGAGCTGGTGGTGCGCTTTCGCATCGACGGCGTGCTCTACGAGATCGTGAAGCCACCGCCCAAGCTCCAGGCCAGCATCGTGAGTCGGGTCAAGATCATGGCCGGGCTCAACATTGCCGAGAAGCGCATCCCGCAGGACGGGCGGATCCGGACCCGCTTCGCCGGGCGGGAGATCGATCTGCGGGTGTCCACCCTGCCCGTTCGCCACGGTGAGCGCGTGGTGATGAGGATCCTGGAGAAGGGGACCGTCTTTTCCCTGGACGGTGTCGGCATGGCAGCGGACTGTCTGGCCCTGTTCCGCGAGGTCATCCAGAAGCCGCACGGAATCGTGCTGGTGACCGGACCCACGGGCTCGGGGAAGACGACGACGTTGTACTCGGCGCTCGCGGAGATCAACGCCCCCGATCTGAACATCCTCACCATCGAGGACCCCATCGAATACGAGCTGCGCGGCATCGGGCAGACGCAGGTCAACCCGAAGATCGAGCTGACCTTCGCTTCCGCCCTCCGCGCGCATCTACGGCAGGACCCCGACGTCATCCTCGTCGGTGAGATCCGCGACAAGGAGACCGCCGACAACGCTGTCCAGGCCTCGCTTACCGGTCATCTGGTGTTCAGTACGCTGCACACCAACGACGCCGCCACCGCGTTCACGCGGCTCATCGACATGGGCGTCGAGAAGTTCCTCGTCACCAGCTCGCTGTTGGCCGTCCTGGCGCAGCGGCTCTTGCGTCGGCTCTGCCCGGAATGCAAGGTGCAGCACATCCCCACCGATGGGGAGCTGGCCGAGGCCGGTATGACCCGCGCCCAGGTGAGCGTGTCGGTCATCTACAAGGCCAAGGGTTGCCCGGCGTGTCTTTCGACCGGGTACCGCGGCCGCAGCGGCGTCTACGAGTTCCTCAGCGTCACCGAGGAGGTGCGGGAGTTGGTCCTGCGCAACGCACCGACCACCGAGGTGGCCCGCAAGGCCCGCGAGCAGGGCATGCGCACCCTCCGTGAAGACGGCATCCGTGTGGTCCTGGAGGGCCGCACCTCGCTCGACGAGGTGATGCGTGTCACCCAGGTCGACGTCTCGGAGGCCTGATGGCAGTCTTCGACTACGCAGGCTTCGACGCGGCCGGCAAGGCGGTCAAGGGCGTCATCGATGCCGACTCCGCGCGCACCGCCCGTGGACGGCTCAAAAAGCAGGGGCTGTTTCCTACCGACGTGAACGAGCAGCGCTCGGGCACCGTCAAGGGCAAGGGCCTGGCGATCGAGATCGACTTCTCGAAGTACCTGCAGCGCGTCGGGCCGCAGGACATGGCCACGCTCGCCACGCAGATGTCGACGCTCGTCGGGGCGGGCATCCCGATGGTCGATGCGCTGACCGCCCTTTGCGAGCAGACCGAGAACCCCAAGCTCAAGTCGGTGCTGACCGACGTGCGCGAGAAGGTCAACGAAGGCTCCACCCTTGCCCGGGCGCTAAAAAATCACCCCACGGTCTTTGACGATCTGTTCATCAACATGATCTCGGCAGGCGAACAGTCCGGCGCGTTGGAGCTGGTGCTTCAGCGGCTGGCCGCCTACACCGAAGCGACCGTTGCCTTGCGTGGAAAGCTCGTGGCAGCGGTGACGTACCCCATCCTGATGATGGTGGTTTCGTCTGGGCTCGTCCTTGGATTGTTCACATTCGTCATCCCTCGGATCAAGCGGATCTTCGACAGTTATGGAAAGGCGCTGCCGTTGCTCACGCAAGCCCTGTTCGCCATCTCCAATCTGGTCACGGGCCACCCCATCGTCCTGTTCGGTACCATCGCCCTTGCCGTCTTTGGCTACCGCCGTTGGCTCCGGACGCCCAGGGGTCGCGCGTGGTGGCATCGGACCCAGCTGAGGCTGCCGGTTTTCGGACCGCTCAATCGTACCGTCGCCGTTTCTCGCTTCTGTCGCACGCTCGGTACCCTCCTGGTGTCCGGTGTCCCCATCCTCGCTGCGCTTACGATCGTCAAGACGGTCGTTGGCAACGACCTCATCGCCGCGGCGGTCGAGTCGGCCGCCAAGAACATCGCCGAGGGGCAGTCGATCGCGGTGCCGCTCAAAGCCAGCGGGGAGTTTCCGCCCATCGTCACCCACATGATCACCATCGGCGAAAAGACCGGAGAGCTGGAAAACATGCTGACCAAGGTGGCCGATGCCTACGACGCCGAAGTCGAAAATACGGTCAACTCGCTGACCTCGTTGTTGACACCCATCCTCACCGTTTTCATGGGCCTCGTCGTCGCGCTCATCGCCCTCGGCATCCTGTTGCCCATGCTCCAGATGACCTCTGCAATCCGCTAGGAGTTTCCAATGTCCAAGACCCGCCTCGTGAATCGCCGCAAGGGCATGTCGCTCGTCGAGATCATGATCGTCATCTCCATCATCGGCGTGCTGATGACGGTGATCGCGGTCAATGTGACCGGCTACCTCGACGACGCCAACCAGGCGGCGACCCGGATATCGATGAACAACATCGACAAAGCGCTCATCGCCTACTCTGCCAAACACAAGGGGAGGTACCCGACGACGGCGGAGGGGCTGGATGCGGCCAAGAAGTACTTTCCCCAGAACGAAGTGCCCACCGATGCGTGGGGCAACGGCTTCCAATACTACTCGCCGCGCACGCCGGGGCAGCAGGACTACGGTATCGTGTCGCTGGGCAAGGACAGCCAAGAAGGCGGCGAAGACGCCAACGCCGACATTCAATCCTGGGTCGCACCGGAGTAAGCATGCGCCGCGGAGTGTCACTCATCGAGATGGTGGTCGTCCTCGCCGTGATCGGCGTGGTCCTCGCCGTCGGCGCGCCCGCGCTCAGTTCGATCTTCGACCTTCAACAACGCGGCGAGGCCAAGGCGATGGCGGACATCTACCGGCTTTTGCAGACCGAGGCGATGCTCCGGAACGTGACGTTCCGCATTGAATACAACCTGGACAAGAGCACGTGGAAGGTGGAGGTCGGCGATCCTGGGGCGCTCATCTTCTCCGAGCCGCGTGAGCGCGAGCGGTACGAGGACGAGCAGAAGCGCCAACTGAAGCGCTTCACCGACAAGGAGATCGCCAAGGGGGAGGCGGCCGACATCGTGGACCGAAACGGGCGTTTTGCTGGGCTGAGCGTTCCGGGATTTCCCACCAGTGGCACCTTGTCGGCCCGCTGTCGCTACGCGTACGTATACACGCCCCAGTACGGCCAGCCGATCACCCCATCGAAGGACCCCCCGGAGACGGCCGAGGACGAAGCGCGCGTCTACAGCCACATCTTTCCCGACGGGACCATGGAGTTCACGGTGATTCGCATCGTGGACGTCGATGACCCCGCTGATGGCTACACCATAGAGGTCGAACCCTTCTCCGGTGAGGTGCGGATCGAGACCGAAGAGACCGAGATCGGCGCGGCGCTGTCGTGGATCCCGTCCGAGGCGCCGGAATCCAAATGACCACCCGCCGCCAAGCCTTCACGCTGATCGAGATCGTCATCGCGCTGACGATCCTCGCGGTGTCGCTCATGGTGCTGGTGGAATCTCAGTCCGGCAGCGTGCTCCAGACGATCGACAGCCAACGCATCCTCACCGCGAACTCGCTCGCCGAAGCCAAGCTGGCCGAAGTGCTCCTGACCCTCGAGATGGATGGGTTCTCCGACACCATCAAGGGCGAGGATGGCAGTTTTGAAGATTTCGGCGACAACGGGGAGTATGGCGAGGTCGTCGATTTCGAGGGGGAGTATGACGAGTACGGGTATGCGTGGACAGTACGCCCGGTAGAGATGGAGCTGGGCGACATCGCCGGTACCCTCGAAGAGTTGTCGAAGGACAACGAGAGCTCCGGGTCCAGCAGCACCTCGACTGCGGACGACGCCGGCGTGGACGCCAGCCTGTTCTCGGCGTTTCTGACACCCGAGGCGATGAGCGAGATGTTGTCGCCGTGGATGCGCGAGGTGCGGGTGGTGGTGTGGTGGGGCGACGACCCGGGCGACCTTGAAGCGGACGAACTGTGCGAGAGCTGCGTGGAACTCGTGTCCCATGTGTTCAATCCCAGCGGCACCGTCGCGATCGCGGGGGTGTCGCAATGAACCGGCGCGGGTTCACCCTCCTCGAAGTCGTGGTCGCCATCGGCATCCTCGCCATGATCGGGATGCTCACGTTGGAGACCCTCTCCAGCGCGCTCGACACCCGCGATGTGTTGGAGGAGGAAGACGCGGCCAACCAGTCGGCGCGCGTGGCGCTGGACCGCCTCCGGCGCGATCTCAGGCTTGCGTATCTCACCGAAAATACGAGCGCGGTCAACACCTATCGAACCCAGTTCATCGGCAAGAACGACGATCCCGACCAGCTCTGGTTCACGACGTTGTCGCACCATCGGATGTATCGGGAGTCGCGCGAATGTGACCAGACCGAGGTCACCTACTGGACCGAAGACGACCCGACGATGGATGGCGCCAAGGTGCTTCTGCGTCGCGAGGCGCCCCGAATCGACCACGAGCCCGAGAACGACGGGCTCATCTCGCCCCTGGCCTACCACCTCAAGGACATCAACTACCGGTACATCAACCCCAAGACCAACACCTGGTTGGACGAGTGGGACTCCACCGGCGTCGATACCGCCAATTCCCTGCCGCGCGCGGTGCAGATTGCGCTGGTCTTCCTGGTTCCGGATCCCGAGGAAGAGGGACGGCTTGTCGAGCGGCCCTATGCCACGACCGTGTTGTTGCATTACGCCGACCGCCTGACCCTGGCGTCGAGCACCTCGACGGAGGACAACAACTGATGGCGCGGTCCCGTCTCCTCCTGGCTCGTCGTCGCGCCCGTCGCTCACGCGGAGGCATCGCGCTGTTGGTGGTGATCGCCGCGATCATGTTCCTGACTGTGCTGGTGACGGACATCGACTTTTCTTCGCGCGTTCGATTTGTGGCGGCGGCGCACACCCGCGATGCCTCCCAAGCCTACTGGATCGCCAATTCCGGGATCAGCCTGTCGCGACTTGTGCTGCTGGGGAACAAGCAGATCGGCAAGATGCTGACGAGTAACAAGGAGTACTGCACCATGGTGTCGGCGATGGGGATCAGCTGCACCGACCCGCTCATCAGCTACCTGCCGTTCATCAACACCGGGATGATGCGCAGCATGCTGGTGGCGGGCGGAGATGTCGACGACGAGGACGTCGACCAGCTCATGGCCACCGGGCAGGCGACCGAGGGGACCACCGAGGCCTCCCGGGAGGGCAGCTCCCGCTTCGGCAAGAAGAACTTCCTGGATTTCACCGGCGACTTCACCACGGTGATCGAGGGCGAGGACTGCAAGATCAACATCTCGGCGCTGTCCAGTCACAAGGAACCGCTCATCGACGACTCCGTGTACAAGACCATGGACGCGCTGATGTCGGGCGAAGAAAACGAGCAGTGGCTCCGCGAGCGCGACCTCACCGAGTTGGAGTTGATAGGGAACCTCGCCGACTGGGTCGACGCCGACAACACCGTGGCCAGCGGCCAGGGCAGCTACGAAGACAACTATTACAACGGGCTGACGTCCCCATACCTCGCCAAGAACGCGCCCTTCGACAGTACCGAAGAGATCCGGCTGGTCGAAGGCTGGCAGGACAACGTCTACGAGCGTTGGGGCGACAAGATCACGATCTATGGGGGCAAGAAGGTCAACATCACCTGTGCCGATCCTGACGTGCTGGGGATGATGCTGCGCGCGTACGGCGGGCTGACCACCGACTCCCAGGTGGACGAGGCGATCGCAGCGCTGAACCAATGGAAGGTCGATGGCAACGTCATCGCGTCGTGCGCCGACTTCAAGACGGCCCTGACCGAACAGAAGGGCATCACGCTGTCGAGTGACTTCGAGGCCAACTGTACCAACAAGAATACCGTGTACACGGTGGTCTCGACCGGTGTGGTGGGCAGCGTGCAGGTAAAAATCACTGCGGTTATCGATCAGACCAAGTCGGACGCGGGCCGCGTGAAATACTGGCGGGTGGAGTAAGCATGGCAAATGTTCAGGGCGTAGACATCGGTTCCTGGCGCGTACGCGTCGCAACCATGGACGGCAGTTTCCGTCGCTGGGTGCTGCGCGATGTCGTCGAGATGGAGGGCAGTGTCGGCGTTGTCGGCGCGCTCGAGGCGATCCGTGCCGCCGAGCCGGGCTGGGATCGTGCCGAGCGCGTGGCGGCGATGCCCCTGCAGCGTGCTTCGGTGCGCGTGGTGCGCCTGCCGTTCACCGATCGCACCACCATCCACAAGGCCCTTCCCGCCGAGATCGAGAGCAGCGTTCCGTACGATCTGGCGGAGATGGTCGTCGCCACCCGGGCGGTGGACCAGCAGAAGGGCAGCTCCCGGACCCGCGCCGTCATCGCGCGGAGGGCCGATGTCAAGGAGCTGTTGGAACTCCTGACCGGACTCAACGCCGAGCCGAAGTTGCTGGTGCTCGACGCGGAGGCGCTGTCCGCGTACGCCGACCGGGGTGTGCAGGCGGTCATCGACTTCGGCCACAGTCGGACGATCATCGCGCTCTGTCAGGGGGGCCAGCTCATCGCGGCGCGCCTCGTTCCGCTTGGCGGTGAGGCGCTCACCGAGACGATCGCCGCGCATATGCAGGCTGGTGCCCCGGCCGCCGAGGTGGCGAAGCACGCGGCGCGGGTGCCGGAGGCGCTGCAAATAGCTGAGTGGGCCGAGCCGGAGCCCACCGACGGCGGGGCGGACGCCCTGGATCGGAAGACGATGGCGGCGTTGGTCGCGGCGCTGGACGAGCAACTTGTCGAGGTGCGCGCCCAGCTGATTGCGCTGGAGGACGAGTTCGGGTTCGGGGTCGACGAGGTGCTGTTGGCCGGGGCCGGGAGCCAGCTTGGCGGGCTTGCCGGCCGGCTCTCCAACTTCACCGGGGTCCCGGTCCGGGCCGTGCTCGTTCCGGGGGGCCACCCGCCGTCCTGCGCGCTCGCGGTGGCGCTTGCCCGCATCGCCGCGACCGAGGTACCGGCGACCGACCTCCGCATCGGGGAGCTGGCGTTCCGCGGCCACGCCGACGTGCTGTGGAATGTGGTCTCGTGGGGCGGCATGGCCACGGCGGCGGCGCTCCTGGTGGGCGGGCTCGTCGTCGGGCTGCGCACGGCCGAGGCGTGGGACACCCTCAGCGAGCTCGACGGCAAGATCGTCAGCACGGTGCAGGCCCACGTTCCGGGCATCGAGGCCTCCCGGCTGGCGGACTCCAGCATGGCGCTGGCGATCTTCCAGGGTGAAGCCGACACGCTCAAGGCGAAGGTCGACGCGCTGGGCAGCACCATCGGCGGTGACCCTCCCACCCTGGGCATGCTCAAGAGACTGAGCCAGGCATTGCCAGGCAATCAAGAGGCGAAGATTGACGTGCGCGAGATGACGATCTCCGCCGAGGCGGTGTCGTTCAAAGCCGAGACCGACAGTTACGAATCCGCCGCCAAGATCGAAGACGCGCTCAAGGCCAGCGGCAACTTCGCGCAGGCGCGCAAGTCCGACGAGAAGAAGTCCGGGGACATCCTGTTGTTCAACATGTCCATCCCCCTCGGTGAACCCGAAGTGGACACCACTGCGCCGGGCGCCGAGCCCGTCACCGAGAAGGAGGGTTGATGCTCAGCTTCATGGAGCCCTTGCGGGGTCGGTTCGGCTCGTTGGTCGGGGAGATGAGCGCCCGGGATCGGACCCTCTTCCTTGGCCTGGTCCTGTTTGTCTACCTGGTCGCCCTCGGGCTGGCGGGCTGGGCTGGGAGCGGACTGCTCGGCGACCTGCAGTCGCGCATCGCCATCAAGGCCGATGCCTTGTCGCGACTGGAGACCATCGAGGGCGAGTTCGTCGCCAACACTGCCAAGGTCACCGAGATCGAGGCGACCCTGCGCACCACTGCGTCCCAGGACCTCGCCAGCTTCATCGAAAAGGCGGCGCAGTTGCACAACCTCACGCCCAACCTCAAGGCCGTGCGCGAAAAGGGGGTGAGCACGACGGGAAATCTGGTCGAGACCTCGTACGGAGTCGAGCTCGACAAGGTCACGCTCTCGCAGCTCACCTCGTTCCTGGCCGAGGTCGAAGGAGGGACCTACCCCCTGAAGATCCGCACCGCACGACTCAAGACCAACGGCGCCCCCGGGACGCGGCTCTTGACCGCGTCGTTCGAGGTCGCGGCCTACAAACTCGATGAGTCCGCGACGGCGGCGGGAGGAGTCGAATGATGCGCTGGATTGCTCTATTGGGCGGTTGCGCCGCTGCGGGTGCGTCGGGACTGGTCGCTGGATTCTACACCACCTTCCCCTCGGAGGAGGTCGCACGCTACGCCGAGGTGCAGTTCCATGCCCGAAACAAGGATTATGCGCTGGAGGTGGGCGATGTACGCCCCTGGTGGCTACCCGGGGTCCGCGCGACCGACGTGACGCTGTACACGGTGAAGAAGGGCAAGAAGTCCAACGACAACCCGGCGCCATCGCCTGTCCGCAGCGAGATGATGAAGCTCGACGCGCTGGCGGTGCGATTGCAGGTGTTGCCGCGGCTGGCGGGAAAGTGGGCGTTCGGGTACACCGCGGAACTGTTGGGCGGTGATGTTTCCGGTACTTTTTCTCAGGGGGCCGCTTCGATCGATCTGAATTTCGTCGCCGATGGCCTCGATCTGGCGCTGATGCCTATTGAAAGGGATGAGCTTACCGTTCATCTGGCCGGAAAGATCAGTGGAAAGAGCAATCTTGCGCTGGATGGTGAGAATGTCAAGAACTCAACGGGCGCGTTGGAGCTGAGTTTCGAAGGGCTTCAGTTGGCCGAGGGCAGCAAGGTCATGGGGCTGGAGCTTCCGGTGGTGAGCTTCAGCGTCGCCAAGGTGAAGTTGGAGGCGCAGGACGGCGCGCTGGAGGTGACCGAGGGCACCTTCGACGGCGACGTCATCGACATGACGCTGAGCGGGGACATCTCGCTGAACAAGAAGCTCGAACGCAGCCGCAATCGTCTGAAGCTGGTGGTGTCCCTGCCCGAGGACCTGGACAAGCTCGCGAAATTGGCGCCCGCCATGAAGCGCGCGCGCGACGAGGAGGGCGGCTACCACTTCAACATCGGGGGCACCATCGGCAGTCCCACCTTCCGCCCCGGGCGAGGCTCGGACAGCAAAGTCGCCAAGAGTGGGGCCGCTGACCTTGACAAGCCCGATTTCGGCGGCCTGTCCGGGGCCGAGGCGGGCGAAGATGTGGACCCGGAGGTGGCGCGCGAGGAGCGGAAGAAGCGTCGCGAGGAGCGCGTCAAGGAGCGCCGCGAGCGCCTGCGGAAGCGCCGCGAGGAGAGCGCCGGTCGGGGCGGCGACGAGGAGGAGGGGATGATGCCGCCGCTGCAGGAGGTCGACGAGGGCGACGTTCGACGTCCCCTCGAAGAGCAGCACGGCGACGAGCTGGAAGACGACATGGGCCCCGGCGCCGCGCAGAACCGGATGCCGGACCTGGGGCCGCCGAATCTGGAGTTCGGGGGGGAGGAGGAGTAGGGGGACGGGAGGAGTCGGTCCGAAGCCCCGCTGTTCGCCAACCCCGGACCGGGCCGGTCCCGGCGCCAGCGCCGCCGGAGGCGAAGCCGGCCGCTCGCGTGCTGACAAGGTCGCCGGCGCCGCCACGGCGCCTCTGATATGACGAGGTTCTGGAGGCCAACGCGCCCCAGCCGTGGACCCGGTGCGACGCCCCTCGGAGCGCCGGGTGCCTCATGCCATCCCAACGATCCCCTTCACCTGGGTTCCCCGTCCCCCCTCCCCACGCCCAGCGCATCCGCGATGCGGTTGGCATAGTTGAAGAAGCCGGCGATGGACGTCACCTGGAGGAGACCCCGCTCGTCGAGGCCCACGGCTCGCAGACCGTCGAGATCCGAGGGACCCAACGCGCCCGGGGTACGCGTCATCGTAGCCGTGGTTGTTCGCCCTTCTCGCCCTCTATCCGTTCGAGTTCACGAAGCCCTTCTCGTGTGGCCGGCTCCCGTCTACGTCGGGAAGCCCCAACAGGAAGACTGCCTCAGGTTGATGGTTCGGGCGGCTGCGACTCTCGACGATCCGCTCGCCCAGTACGATGCCGGCGCGATCGCTGAGGCGCACCACCGCCCGCCAGCGCGCGACACCCGCCACGACGCGCTCCGCCCGGCCTTCCGCGGTCACGTCCGCGGCCCCTGGCGCGAGGAAGACGGGGTGGCGGAGCTCGGCCTCGACGGCCTGGGCCAACGCCGGCGCCTGCGATGCAGGACTCGGCCCCCTCGAGCCGCACCCAGCTCAGCGAGTTGCTGTCCGCTCCGTGCGCTGGCCGCGCCGCGAGCGCGAAAAGCAACCCGCCCAGCAAGGCGGCGCCTGCTCGATCAGGACGTGCCGACGTTCACGGGAGGACAAGCGTGTAGCTGCGGGTGGCGCCGGAACCCAGGTCGACGGCGCGCCGGGCATACCGGATGTCCGGGGCCTCCAATCGCACCGTGCCTTCGTCAGCCCCGCCCTTGCCCACGTACACCATCAACGCGCCGCCGGCGTAGCTGCCCGGTGCGGCGGTCATGGTGATGGTGTTGGTTCCGCGCTGCAACCACGCCCCGAGGTCGAGGATCAGCTGCCCCTCGCCGGAGCGGACCCGTTGCACGCTGACGCCGTTGACGGCGACGGCGACGTCGTGGCCGACGCTGTCGTTGTCTTCGGTCACCAACCACCACGAGCCGGCGGCGACGCCGCTCTGGACGCGGGGGGCGGGCGGCGGGGGCGGAGCCAGTGCGGATGCGGGGTTCGAGGGGATCGTGGCGTCCCCCGTCGACACGCGAACGCGGTAGGTGGGCGCGTCGACCCAGATGTTGCCCTGGGCATCGAAGCGGACGGTGACATTTTCCATCGACATCACCGGGAGGACGTCGGCGCGGATCCCGTTGAGGTACACGTCGCCCGCCCATGCGCCCAGCACGCACCAGGCCACCGCGACGAACAAGGCTACCCGCCCTCGACGCGGAGCCGGAGTTCTCGGCCCACCCGAAAGACCGGTAGCACCTTCGGCTTGACGGCGATCGCGACGCCGGTGCGCGGATCGCGCCCGGTGTAGCCGCCGTATTCGCGAATGGCGAAGCTGCCGAAGCCGCGGAGCTCTACCCGGGCGCCCCGCCCCAACGCGCGGCCGATCCCGGCGAAGAAACTGTCCACCACGGCTTCCGCCACCACTCGAGGCACCGAGTGGCGATGGGACAGCGCGTCTACCAGCTCGCTCTTCGTCATCCCGCCGATCCTATCCGGCTTTGGGGCCGAAGCCGACCATTCGCTTCAGCGCCGGTTCGTATTCGCGGATGATCATCGTCAGTGGCGCCGCGACATAGATCGAGGAGTACGTGCCCACGACGATGCCGATGAGCATCACGTACGCGAACTGGAACAGCACCGGTCCGCCGATGAACAGGAACGGAATCATCGCCAACGACGTCGCCCCCGCGGTCATGATCGTTCGCGACAGCGTTTGGTTGATGCTGTCGTTGATGAGGCCGCCGAAGTCCTTCTGTCGGTAACGCTCCATGTTCTCGCGGATGCGGTCGTACACCACGATGGTGTCGTTGAGCGAGTACCCGGACAGCGTCAGCAGCGCGCTGATCGTGGAGAGTCCGAATTCCTGGCGGGTCGCGACGAGGACTCCGACGGTGATGCAGACATCGTGCACGAGGCAGATGATCGCGCCCGGCGCAAAGGTGAAGTCGAAGCGGATCGCCACGTAGACCAAGTGCAACAGCGTGGAGACGATGAGCGCCATGAGTCCGGCGGTGCGCAGGCTGTCACCCACTTTCGGCCCGATGCTGTCGGACCGGTCGATGGTGGGCGGGTTGTCGGGCAGGTTGGCGGCGAGCGCCGTCTGGATGCTGTCGGCAACGCCCGGGAGGCGGACGAAGAAGGTGTTATCGTCGGCGCCCGCTTCCACCCGCACCCCGGTGACGCCGGCCAGCTCACCTTTGAGGGCCGCAATCGGCACCAGCGGGCCGGTGTACAGGACCGCCACGCGCGCACCGACTTCGTTTTCGACGCGGAACTCGTCCATCCAACTGGCGCCGTGCGCGCCCTCGAGCGCGGCGCGAACCGCGGCGAGTTCGTCGTCGTGGGCCGAGGTGTCGCCCTGGATGCGAACCGCGTACTGGTTGTTCGCCGGATCCCCGACCTGTTGGACCGCGTCGTCACCGATGTCGACGGTGGCGAGGATCTTGCGCACGTCCTGGATCGCGATGCTCTTGTCGAAGTGCATGTCGATCTCGGTACCGCCGGTGAAGTCGATGCTCCAGAGCGGTCCGATGGTGAAAAACAGCAGGATGCCCGCGAAGCTCGTCGTGAACGAGGCCACGGCCCAGAAGCGGCGACGGGCGACAAAGTCGTACCAGAAGGTCTTGGGGATGATCTCGAACATCAGATGCTCACGCCGGCGGCGGTCTTGTTTCGGAAGGCCCACTCCATCAGGGTTCTGCTGACGAATACGCCTGAGTAGAGGGTGGTGAAGATGCCGAACATCAAGGTCACCGCGAAGCCCTTCAGCGGGCCGGTTCCGTAGCTGTAGAGCACCACGCCCGCCAACAGCGTGCAGATGTTGGCGTCGATCACCGCGACCGAGGCCCGATCGAAGCCAATCTCGATGGCGTTGGCCGCGCTCTTGCCCGCCCTGAGCTCCTCGCGGATGCGCTCGAAGATGATGATGTTCGCGTCCACGGCCATGCCGATGGTCAGCGCGATGCCGCAGATGCCGGGAAGCGTGAGGGTGGCACCGAAGCCCACGATCATCGCGAGGCAGAGAATGGCGTTGACGACCAGGGAGACATCGGCGAGAACACCACTCTTCCGGTAGTAGATGCCCGCGAAGAGGAAGACGAGCACGCACCCGATCAGCGAGGCGAGCGTGCCTTCGAAGATCGCCTTCTCACCGAGTTGCGGGCCGATCAGGCGGAAGTCGCCGATGCTGACCGGCGCCGGCAGCGCCCCGCTACGCAGGAAACGAGCCAGCTGCGAGGCCTCGTCCAGCGTCTGCTGTATGTTGCCCTCGCCAACCGAGATGCTCGCCGTCCCCGAGATCTTCTGCTGGATGGTGGGCGCCGACCGCACCTGCGAGTCGAGAACGATGGCCAGGCGCTTCTTGACGTTCTTCCCGGTGACGTCGGAGAATACGGCGCTGCCGTGGGGCTTGAATTCCAGCGCGACGTAGAAGTCGCCGCTCTGTTGGTTCTTTTCGGTACGCGCGGTGGCGACGTCGTCGCCGGTCAGGAGGACCTCGTCCTTGATCACGAAGCCCTGGCCCCGGACCGCCGGCTTGCCTTCGTATTGCCAATACACGCGCTGACCGGGGCGGAGCACACCCTGGTCCTGCAGGCGTTCTGACACCTTCAGATCGTCTTGCCGATCCTCGGGCGCGAGGGTGGCCCGCGCCTCGTCTGCCGCGGTGAGGATCGCGACGTCGTCGACGTCCTCGTCCACCAGCATGAACTCCAGCCGAGCGGTGGTCCCGATGGAGGCTTTGGCCTTTTCCATGTCCGACTCGCCGGGGAGTTGGATGTTCACGCCGGTCTCGCCCTTGCGGGTGATCTGGGGCTCTTTGACCCCCGACCCGTTGATGCGGTGCTCGATGACCTCGCGGGCCTGTTCCACGGCGTTGCGGCGGATCTCGGCGCTGCGGGCGTCCGACATCTGATAGACCAACCACGAACCTCCGTTCTCCTCCCGCGTGCTGCGGTACTGATAGCCATCGAGCCGGCCGTTGATGAGCCCGGTGACCTGTTCGACGGTGGTTTCGGGCGCGGATTGAACGAGGAGCGCCGCTTCCTTGCGGTCCCGCCGAACGTCGATGAGCTTGATCCCCTGGTCCGCCGCCGCGCGCTTGACGGGCTGGATCTCGCGGAGGACGGTGGAGCGCACCGCCTCCTCGACGTCGACGTAGAGGGTCAGGTCGATACCCCCGGCCAGATCGATCCCGCGCACCAGCACGTTGCAGGGGAGCCACTCGGTGAACGGCTCGGGTGCCGGCGTGTTCTCGGGGATATCTTCCAGAAGCTCCAACTCGCAAACCCGCTTCATCTCGGCCTGCATCGGCGCGGGAAGGAAGCTGGTCGACAACACCCAGAGCCCGGCGAGGATCGAGCCGGCGGTGATGGTGATCCGCGCGATGAGTCCGGCTTCCATCAGGTCTTCTTCGCCGGGTCGACCGGCGGCTCGACGATCTTCCCCTTCACGGCGTCACGGTCGACGGTCAGGAAGGCTCCGGGCGAGATCTCCAGGATCAACGTATCGCCCTTGGCCTCGTGCAGCCGGGCGTGGATGCCGGAGTTGGTCAGTAGGCGGTCGCCCTTCTGCAACCCGGAGATCAGCTCCTTGCGCGCGGCCTCTTCCTTCTGGTTGGGCCGGAAGACGAAGAAGTAGAAGACGGCGCCCACCATGACGAGGGGAAAGATCATCGAGGTCAGCGGGTTGCCGCCGGCGGCTTCGAGGCTCAGGACAAGGTCAGGATTCATGGTCGGACTCCGGGGCGCCGTCCTCGGGAAGCATCCACCGGGCCGCGGTGAGGCGGAGCTCGGCGAGCGCGACGGGACCCCGTTCGATCGCGGCGCGCAGGCGCGCCATCAGCGATTGGTAGAAGGTCACGTTGTGGAGGGTGAGGAGGCGCGGGGCGAGGATCTCGTTGGCGGTGAAGAGGTGCCGGAGGTAGGCCCGGCTGAAACGGGCGCACGCATAACACGGGCACTCCGGGTCGAGAGGCCCCGGGTCATCGCGGTGGCGGGCGTGCTTGATCGTGACCCGCCCGCGGCTGGTGAAGGCCAGGCCGAAGCGGGCGCTACGGGTGGGGATCACACAGTCGAAGAGGTCGATCCCGGCCAGCACCCCATCGACGAGGTCGAGCGGGTAGCCCACGCCCATGAGGTAGCGCACCTTGTGACGCGGCAGGTTCGCGGCCCCGAGCGCCGCCATCGCGAAGAGTTGTTCCCGCGGCTCGCCCACCGACAGTCCGCCGACGGCGTACCCGTCGAGGTCGAGCGTCGCCAGCTCCTGGGCGTGTTCGACCCGGACGTCGGCTTCCATTCCGCCCTGCACGATGCCGAACAGCGCGGTGCGTTCGGGCTCGCGGCGGGCCGCGACGCACCGCTTGAGCCACCGGGTCGTGCGCGCCGTCGACCGGATGACGTGCTCGCGCTCAACTGGCCAGGCAATGCACTCGTCCAGCGCCATGGCCACGTCGACGCCGAAGGCTTCTTGGATCTCGACGCACAGCTCCGGCGTCAGGTGACGCCACTGCCCGTCGAGAACTGAACGAAAACGGACACCTTCTTCGGTAATCTTGCGGAACTCCTTCAGGGAAAAGACCTGGAATCCGCCGCTGTCGGTCAGGATGGGCCCGTGCCAGTCCATCATGCGGTGCAATCCCCCAAGGGCGCGGATTCGTTCGTGTCCCGGGCGGACCCAGAGGTGGTAGGTGTTCGCCAGGAGCATCTGCACGCCGGCGCCTTGGAGGTCGACTGGCGTCAGCGCCTTGACCGTGCCTTGCGTGCCGACGGGCATGAACGCGGGGGTCTGGACGACGCCGTGGGGGAGCGTGAGCTCGCCGCGACGTGCGCCCGAGGTCTCGGTGATCAAGCGGTACGCGGCGGCAGGCATCCCGGCCGGCTGCTAACCAGAAACGGGGGAAGACGCTCGCCGCGTCCGCCCCCAACCGTCGCCTACCCTCCGGCCTCCAAGCTATGCTTTTCGGCCTGCGGCGCCCGGCGCGTTGGGTAACGCACCGGGTCGTGCTGCGGCAGCGTTACGGAACTGGGCGATCTCGACATCGAGCGTTGTCGCCGACCCCCCGACTCCGTTCGTCGTGACGGGTAGATCGCGGGCAATGGGTAGGAGCAGAACTCGGTCGCGTAACATTGAGGTTCGGGCACGACGTAGAAGTGGGCTGTGGTTTGCATTGCCTTCAGCCTCCGGCCTCCGGCGCCGGAAAGAAGCACGCGTCGCCGTAGCTGAAGAACCGGTAGCCGCGCTGGACCGCGTGTCGGTAGGCGGCCAGCACCCGTTCCTGGCCCGCGAACGCGCCCACCAGCATCAGGAGCGAAGAGCGAGGGAGGTGGAAGTTGGTCAGGAGCGCATCGACGCGCTGGGGGCGCCAGCCGGGCACAAGGAGGATGTCGGTCTCGCCCGGACCGGGCCCGGTTGCGCTCTCCAGCGTACGTACGACGGTGGTGCCCACGGCCACCACACGACGCCCGTCGCGACGGGCGGACTCGACGGCACTCCACGCCGCTTCGGGAACGACGTACCGTTCGCGGTGGAGCTTCCCGGAGGCCAGCGTCGCCGCGGTGAGGGGGCGGAAGGTTCCCAATCCGACTTCGAGCGTCACCTGTGCACGCTGCACGCCCATCGCTGAAAGCTCGGCGATAAGCCGCTCGGAGAGGTGGAGCCCTGCGGTGGGGGCGGCCGCCGCTTGGAGGGGGCCCGGCCGGGCGTACACGGTCTGGTACCGCCGCTCGTCGTCGGCGGTGGCCGGGCGGTCCAGGTAGGGCGGCAGCGGCATCTCGCCGACGTCGGCCTCGAGTGTCGCCAGGGATGGGGAGAAGCGGAGTTGGGCGAGCCCCTCCGTCAGGAGCGCCAAGACCTCGATGTGACCGCTGCCGCAGCGAAGGGTCTCTCCGACCCGGAGCTTGCGCGCGGGCCGCACCAGCGCCTCGCCCAGCACGCCTTCGGCGGTGGCGTCGCCGTCTCGGAGGACCAAGACCTCGACCGCGCCGCCCGACTGGCGGGTGGCGCGCAGCCGGGCTTTGCGCACGCGGACGTCGTTGAGGACCAGGAGATCGCCAGGACGGAAAAGCCCCGGCAGCTCGCGAACCTGTCGGTCCTCGAGCCGCTCGCCGACCACCAGCAGGCGCCCGCCGTCGCGTTGGGCGGGCGGAGCCTTGGCGATGAGCGTGTCGGGAAGCTCGAAGTCCCAACCCGCCAGTGGGTCGTCCTGCGGCGCGATGGGACTAACGCCGGGGAAGCGCGCGCCGGCTGATGACCTCGGGCGCGGACAACTCGGCGCGCATGAGGGTCTGGCCACCCATCGTGATCACGACCACGTCGCGCTGCCGCTGGGTGATGTTGAGCACGGCGTCAGCTTACGCGCACCGGCGCGGATTCGCAACCACACGGCTGCCGTGGGCGGGATAGCCACCGCGGTTCCCGAGCCGACCGTGTCCGACCTGCAACGCCGACCCTCCCGCCGCCGTGGACCCCGCGACACCGCCGAGGAGGCGGCGCCGGCAGCTCCCGAAACGCCACGGTCGCCGGCGGTGGTCCGGGCCGCTCCTGCCGCGCCCGCCCCGGCCGCCGTGGCGCCGCCGCCGGACCGAGCGCCGACCGACTTCGACGGGCTTCGTGTCGTCGCCGGGATGGACCGGGCCGATGTCGCGGCGCTGATGGAAGAATTCGGCGGCGCCCGCCGCACCACCGGTCTCCGCGTCGGGCAGCGGGTCCGCGGGCCGGTGACCAGTGTGGGTCAGCAGGCGGTGTTTGTCGACGTGGGCGGCAAAGCCGACGCCGCGCTGGACCGCATGGAGCTGGGCGAGGTCGTTCTCGGCGAGATGGTGGATGCCTTCGTGTTGTCCACCGAGGGCGAGGTTCGCCTGACGCGCACGCCCAGCGGTGGGGCCGCTCGGGAGATGCTGGCCGAGGCGATGTCGGCGAAGATGCCGGTCGTGGGAAGAATCAGCTCGGTTTCGGATGCGGGCTGGCAGGTCGCGCTCGCCGACGGCATCGCCGCGTTCTGTCCTGGCTCCCACACGTCCGTCAACGAGACCGGCGCCGCCGAACACGTGGGGCAGAGCCTGCCGTTCCTGATCCACGACATCCGGGGTCGCGACGTTGTAGTGTCGCGACGCGTCCTGGTGGAGGAGGAGGAGCGCGCCCGGCAGTCGGAGCGGTACGGCGCGCTCCAGGTCAACGAGGTGGTCGAGGGTACGGTCACGAAGCTTGCCGACTTCGGGGCGTTCGTGGCCTTGCCCAACGGAATCGAAGGTCTGGTTCACATCTCCAACCTCGCCGACCGTCGGCTGAAGCACCCCAGCGAAGTGGTCAAGGAGGGGGACGTCGTCACCGTTCGCGTGCTGGCGATCGACCGTCCCCGCCGCCGCGTCGAACTCAGCGTCCGGGCGGCGGGGTCCCCGCCGGGCGCCCCCCCGCCGGGCGTTGATGGTGGCGCGCCGCTGCGGCAGGGTTTTGATTTGTTCGCGGCGTTGCTGAAGGACGTGAAGGTCAAACGGAAGTAGGGGGCGACCGCAGCGCCCCGGGGCATCAGGTCGCCGCTCCGGGGAGGCCGGGCGCCCCCCGTCCGCCTACCTCCGCCGCGCCAACTCCGTCAGCACCTCGAAGGCCGCCCGCTTCCGCGGCGGCGGTCCCACCTCGATCTCCGCCGGGTGCCACGTCGTGATGGCGGAGACGCCCGCCCAGCTGCCCCACGTTCCGCGCTCGGTGAGCCCCACCAACCGGGCCGCATCGGCGCCCAGGGCGAGCGCGGCGCGGGGCCGGATCGCCTGGACCTGCTGGGCCAGCCCGATCGCGCAGGCTCCGCACGGGCGGGGCGTCACGGTCCAGATGTCCCCCGGCTCGACGTTGACGACCTTGACCAGCATGTTGGTGAGCATGCCCTGGCCGGCGGCCGTGAGCCGGTCGCAGACCAGGACCAGCCCGCTTCTGAGCGCGCCGACTCCGACCAGCGGGGGCTCGCCGCAGCCCTCGCAGCGCTCGCCCAGCGCCGCGATGACCTTCGCCAGGCGCTCGGCGGGGCCCTCCGCCAACGCGGCCCACCCCCCCAGCAGCGGGAGCACGCCGCCGCCGGTCGCGGCGGGTACGGGACTCGACGGTGAGGGGCGGGGCGGTGGCGACGTCGGCGCGGCCAGTGGCTTTGCCGTCACTGGGTGAACTGGACGTTCCGGCAGGGCCCCGAGCGGCAGCGGGTCCCCCCGTGGCAGCACGATGGCGCCCTGCAAGCGCAGCGCCTCGAGCGTGGCTGCGGTGTCGGCCACCAGCGCGGCGAGCTGATCGTGAAAGTCCGACACCGGCCTGTGGTATACCAATCGTCCCGTCCCGTCGATGCTGTCCCCACCCGCCGGGCTCCGCCTGCTGCTCGCCTCGACCTCGCCGTGGCGCTTGGCGATCTGCGCCCAGGTGGGATTGGACGTCGACGCCGTGTCGCCCCTTGTCGACGAGGCCACCATCCTCGATGACGACCCCGTGGCGCTGGCCAGCGCCCGCGCCCGTGCCAAGGCGGACTCGGTCGCCGCGCCGGACTGCGTGGTCATCGCCAGCGATCAGGTGATCCACCTCGGCAGTACGCTGTTCGGGAAGCCGGCCGACGCGGGGGCGCACCTCGCCCAGCTCCAGGCGCTGCGCGGGCGCACGCATGTGCTGACCGACGGGGTCTCGGTGGTGACGCCCACCGCGCGCCGGGATTTCGTCGTTCAAGCGCGGGTCACGTTGCGGGCCGACCTGACCGACGAGGAGCTGTCGGAATATGTCGCGACGGAGGACGGCAGGAATTGCGCCGGTGGCTACCGCGCCGAGGGGCCGGGCGCCTGGCTGATCGACAAGGTCGAGGGCGACTGGTTCACCGTCGTCGGACTGCCGGTGTATCAGGTCTTGGATGCGCTTCGCTCTCTCGGATGGCGACGGCGGGCGGATTGGCATATAAAGCGCCCGCCCCCGCACGGATCGCCCGCATGACCACCCGCGCCGTCGGAATCGACCTCGGCACGACCTTCTCCGCGATTGCCTACGTCAACAAGTTCGGCGTGCCGGAGATCTTGCACAACGCCGAAGGGGAACGAATCACCCCGTCGGTGGTGCTGTTCGAGGGCGACGACATCATCATCGGTACCTACGCCAAGCAGGCGGCCGTCGCCTATCCCGAGCAGGTCGTCGAGTTCGTCAAGCGCCACATGGGTGACGACGACTACTGCTTCGAGTACCGGGGGGAGTCCTACAGTGCCGAGAAGCTCTCCAGCTTCGTCATCGCCAAGCTCAAGCATGACGCCGAACTGCGCCTCGGTCACCGAGTCGATCAGGCCGTCATCACCGTTCCCGCCTACTTCGGCCACAAACAACGCAGCGCGACGATTCGGGCCGGCGAACTGGCGGGGTTCAAGGTCCTGGCGCTGCTCAACGAGCCCACCTCCGCCGCGTACGCCTACGGTCTGGCCAACCCCGGCGTCGACAAGCGACTCCTGGTGTTCGATCTCGGTGGCGGCACCTTCGACGTCAGCATCGTCCACATCAAGGATCACGAGATCACCGTCCTGGCCACCACCGGCGACCATCAGCTCGGGGGCAAGGACTGGGACGACGCGCTGATTCGCCATGCGGCCGACCAGTTCCATCAGCGGCATGGGTTCGACCCCCTCGACGACCTCGCGGCGTACCACGACCTGCGCAGCAAGTGCACCAGCGCCAAGCTGTCGCTCAGCAAGCGCCCGAAGGTCCAGCTCTTCTACGACTTCCGCGGCAAGATCCTCCGACTCGAGCTGAGCCGGGAGACCTTCGAGGACCTCACCTCGCCGCTATTGGCCCGGTGCGAGGCGCTGACCCGGGACGTGCTCGACGACGCGAAGCTCACCCCCGAGGACATCGACACCATCGTGCTGGCAGGCGGGTCGACCCGGATGCCGATGGTGCGCGAGATGATCCGCCGCCGCTTCGGCAAGGAGCCGGCGGTCGACATCAATCCGGACGAGTGTGTCTCGCTCGGGGCCGCGTTGACGGCGGCCATCGAGGCCAGCCGCATCGCGGGCGAGGCTCCGCCGGTCGACATCCGCACCCACGACGTCACCAGCCACTCGCTGGGCATGGTCGTCTACCGGGAGGGCGGACTCTACAACTCGCGAATCATCGAGCGGAACAGCCGGATCCCCTGCGATCGCTCCCGCGACGACTACGTCACCACCCACGACGGCCAGACCACGATGGACCTGTGGCTGGTCCAGGGCGAGAACGACGATCCGCTGGAATGCAACGTCCTCGGGCACTTCGAGTTCTACGGAATCCCGAGCCGAACGGCCGGTAAGTCCAGGCTGGCCGTCACCTATCGCTACAACGCCAACGGCATCGTCGAGGTCGAAGCGATGGACCTGGACAGCGGCCAGACGCTGGCGCACCGTCTCGCCGCGGGGACGGTCACCCTCGAAGACCTGGCGAAGGATCGGGCGCCGATGGCGATCGTGCTGCTGATGGACTGCTCCGGCTCGATGTACGGTCGAAACATCGACGACGCGCGAGCCGCGGCGGTGATGTTCGCGGAGCGCACGCTGGGGCCCAACCGCACCGTGGGGCTGGTGGCGTTTCCCGGCGGCCTCCGGTGTGCGCTGACGGCCGACGTGCGCCGCTTGCGCGAGGCAGTGGCCGGGCTCACGCCCATCGGCGGTACCCCCATGGCGGAGGGGCTCAACACCGCGAGAGACTTGATGAAGTCCCGCGCCGGCGTCCAGCGCGTCTTCGTGGTGGTCACCGATGGCCACCCGGACGATCCCGAGGCCGCCCAGAACGAAGCGCATCGCATCCGGTCGCAGGGCGGGCGCGTGGTGACCATCGGGGTGGGACAGCACGTGCGTCCCGAGTTCCTGCGCGCCCTGGCCTCGCGGCCCGAGGACTTTCACTACTGCACCGAGTCGATTGAGCTCCAGGGCACCTTCATCAACCTCGCCACCGAACTTGGGCAAGGAGCCTGAATGTCCACCATCGAAAAACGTGTCGACGAGATCGCCGCCATCTTGCGCGAGCGCGGTCGGCAGGACGCGGTCCAACAGAAGGCCTTCGACACGCTATACGAGGAGCTCAAGCAGTACAAAGAAGACTTCATGTTCCAGGCTGAAAAGCCCTTCCTCCTGGATCTGCTGCTGTTCTACGACTCGCTCAACTGGTTCCATGAGTCGCTCGAGCGGCGGGAGATGAGCCCCGACGTGGTCGCTGACAGCTTCCAGTACCTCCTGGATGAGTTCCTCGAGCTCCTCTACCGTCGCGACGTCGTCCCCTGCGAGTCGGTGGATCGCTTCGACCGCCGGCTCCACAAGGCCGTGCGCATCGCCCCGGCAGCGACCGCGGCCGACGACTGGAAGGTCGAGGCGGTGCTCAAGCGCGGCTTCCAGCGCAACGACCGCATCCTCCGGGCCGAAGAGGTGTCCGTGTACCGTGTCGGAGCCGACGGCGGGTCCGGCAAGGACTGAGATGGCGCCGGACGACAGCCTCATCCTCGGGATCGATCTGGGGACGACCTTTTCGGCCATGGCCTTCGTCGATCGGCACGGAAAGTGCAACATCCTCCCCAACGCCGAAGGACATTCGACCACCGCATCGGTGATTCACTTCTACGACAAGGAGGCGTGTGTCGTCGGCGAAGAAGCAGTGAAAATGGTGGTGGTGGACGCCACCAACGTGGTTCGCTTCGTCAAGCGCTACATGGGGGAACCGGATTACACCCTCGAGTTCTTCGGCAAGTCCTACACGCCGCAGGAACTATCGGCGATCATTCTTCGGAAGCTGAAGGATGACGCCGAAGAGGCGCTGGGCCGTCCGATCAACGACGCGGTCATCACGGTGCCGGCCTACTTCAACGCCGCCCAGCGTTCCGCCACGGCGGACGCCGGCTCTCTCGCCGGCTTCAATGTGCTCTCGATCATCAACGAGCCCACGGCCGCGGCCATCTCGTACGGGCTGGAGCGTCTGGGCACCGATCGCAACATCCTGGTGTTCGACCTCGGCGGCGGCACCTTCGATGTGACGGTGATGGAGATCCGGGGGACGTCCTTGCGGACCGTCGCGAGTGATGGCAACGCGGAGCTCGGCGGTAAGGACTGGGACGATCGCCTCCTCAACCACGTCGCGGACGCCTTCCTTCAGCAGTTCGGCTTGGATCCGCGCGATGATCCGCAGCCCTACCAAGAGCTGTACGAACGTTGCCTCCACGCCAAGATTTCGCTCTCCACCAAGCCCCGCGCCGTCATTCCCGTGAACTACCGCGGTCACCGGGCGGTGGTCGCCGTGACCCGCGAGGAGTTCGAAGCGCTGTCGGCCGATCTGCTCCAGCAGTGTGAGGACACCTGCAACATCGTGCTCGAGAAGGCGCGGATGAAGTGGAGCGACATCGACGACTTCATCCTCGCCGGTGGATCAACCCGCATGCCGATGGTGCACGTGATGCTCCGCCGACTCTCGGGGAAAGAAGCGGCGCGCGGCGTCAACCCCGATGAGTGCGTTGCCGTTGGCGCGGGGCTGGCGGCGGTATTCCGCCATCGTGTGGAACATCCGGCGTTGCAGGCCTACCGACTGTCGACCACGGGCACCCTCCCCGAAGGTGGCGTTCTCGATGCGGCGGCCGACCTGCCGTTCTCGCCGAAGTCCGCACCCACCCCGGTCTCCTCGACGCCGGTCGGGCTGCCGGGGGTCCGCATCACCGACATCGCGACCCACCCGCTGGGAATCGTGGTGCTCGACGCCAACCTCAAGGAGCGGATCGTCAATCTGATCCCTGAGTTCACGCCCTTGCCCTGCGACAAGCGTGGCCGCTTCGCCTATGCGTACGACAACATGACGGCGGTGCGAGTCGAAGTGACGGAGGGGCACGGGGACAACCGCGATGAGGTGACGGTGATCGGCGAAGTGATCCTCGACCAGTTGCCCCCCCGACCGCGGGGCACCGCGATCGAGGTCGTGTACCGGTACACGGTGAACCAGATCCTCGAGGTGGACGTGACCGACGTCGAGACGCGGCAGACCCGGCAAGCGAGGATCAACCTACGCGGTAGCATCGACGAAGCGCAGAAGGCGCAGGCTCGCGAACGGATCCGGCGGGCCCGCATCACCTGAACGAGATAGAGCGCCGCGCGGGCGGGCTTCGGCTGATGGAACGACGGGAGCTGGAGGACATCGAGCGATTTTTCGCTTCGCTCGGCCACCGCACGCCGTTGGCGTACTTCGGGCTGCGCGAAGATGCGACGGCGGGCGCGGTCGATGCCGCGCTCAAGAAGCGGCGAAGCTGGGCGCAAGGGCAGCAGGCCAATCCGAAGTACCGCGCCGAGGCCCTGTTCCTCATCAAGACCAACGCGGGCCTCAGACGGCTCCTGATCGAAGAGCGCGACGCCTACGATCGGCACTTCGGCGCCGGGAACCCCCAGCTGGAGGAGCTGGACGGACTGATTCGCAAGTCGCTCGACACGAACGGCTGGACCGCCGCCACCGATGCGGCCATGCGCACGCACGGGCGGCGACTGGAGCTCGACGACAGCGTGGTGGAGGCGCGCCTCGGCTCGATTGCGAGGGAGTTCAACCTGTCGCCGCATGGCGACGAGGACCTGAGAATGGTCGGCGGGATGGACATCTACGAGTTGCTGGCAGCTTCGCCCGAGGCCACGCCCGCCGATTTGGAGGCCGCGTATCGCAACCGCTACCGGTGGGCGCGCTCGCTCAAGGACCTCGAGCGCGCGGGTCGCTTGCTGGCGGCGCTCGACGCCGCGTGGCGTATGCTCCGCGACCCCCAGCGCCGGGCACTCTACGACGCACGTCGAGCCGAACTGGGCGACGCCACTGAGGAGGCTGATCAAGCGTCGCAGCGGCTCGGCGAACTGCTCGGGGGAGAAGCCGTCCCGAACCGGCCGTCTCCGGCCGAGGTCGCGGAGGCACTCCGGATTGCCCCCCGGGCGATGAGAACGGGGGAGAGCTCGGCCCCGTGGCCGCAGCCGACGTCGCCACCGCCACCCCTTCGGATGGACGTCCCCACGGGCCCCGGCACCAACGACGTGCGGCCGCCGCTGGTGACGCCTCTGGTCAGTTCGATCCAGGGCCGTACGATCGGCCTGGCGCCGGGCCCGCAGATGCTCCGGGGGCGCGCGCCTCGGCTGGTGGTGTCGGCGCGGTCGCCCGTCCGGCTCCGGCTGCCGAGGTCCCGGCCGATCGTATGGGTGCTGAAGGTGGAAAACGGTGGGCAGGGCCAGATGCCGGGAAGGGTGGTGAGTGACGTCGCCTGGCTGGCGCCACTCGTTGACGCGCTGGCTCCCGAGATGGCGGTGCAGGAGATCGCCATCAGGCTTGACCCCGTGAAGCTGCCCGGGAATGCCGGTCTGGGGTCTCTGACCGTGGTCACCGACCACGGCGAGCGGCGCACCGTGCAGTTCGAGGTCGAGCGGGCCACGCTGGTCGCTCCGCTCTTGGGTCTATTGTTGGTGGCCGGGATCTCGGTGGGCGGGTGGTTCGGCTGGCGCGCGTGGGAGGAGGCGCAGCGGCCCCCCGAGCCCGCGGTGCTCCGCCTGCGTGTCGATCCGGCCTCGGCCACCGCGAGCGTGGATGGCAAACCCGTGGGGTCCGGCGGCAGCCTCATCCTGGCCCCGCCACACCCCGGCGAGCCCTTCCGTCTGCGGGTGGAGCACGACGGCTTCCGCGCGCACGAAGAGATGGTGACGGTGGACACGACGTCGTTCGATCGCTCCGTCCACTTGGACCTCGACGACGACCTGACCTGGGCCGGGAACGGTACCCCCGGCACGCTTGCTGCGACGGCATTCGAGGTGGTATCGCGACGGACGAAGGAGATCGCGGCGTGCTTCAAGGGCATGGGCGCGACCTCGATTCCGGTGACGCTCGCGATGCGCGCGGACCAGGATGGCCAACTGCGGGGCCTCGATCTCCGCGCCGAGGGGGTCGATCCGTCGCCGGCGCGCGCGTGCGTGGCCCGGGTGGTGCGGCAACTGCGCGTCGTCCCGACGCCCGGCGGCTGGTCAAGCGGTGAGCTGAGTCTGGCCCTCAGTGTGGAGCGTTAGGTGCGCTCGCTGGGGGACGTGCGGGCCGGGGTCGATGACGCTCTCGATCGGGGGGACGGCGAGGAGGCGCTCCGGCTCGCGCGGGAGTCTTTGCGACGCCAGCCGGACGCGGAGGGATGGTATCTGCTCGGCGTCAGCCTGTTCTCGACGGGAGAGCACGACGAAGGCACGCGAGCGCTGCACGCAGCGCTCGACCTGGATCCCTCCCATGTCGACGCCTACGTCGCGCTCGGCGATGAGGCCATCGTCCGGCTCGCGTTCGAGGAGGCGCGCCGCATGCTCAATGGCGCACTGCGAATCGACGCGCTGCACCCGGTTGCACGACGACTGCGGGCGGGCCTGCGCGAGCGGGAGGGCGACCTCGACGGGTCGGCGCGGGACTACCTGACGGCCGCGCTTGCCGATCCCGATGCCTTCCCGGTCCCGACGCCGTTGGATGACGACACCTTGGAGGGGATCACCGAGGCGGTGCTCAACTCCCTGCACCCGTCACTCCGCGAGTACCTCGCGAATGTTCCCATCGTCATCGACGAGGTCCCGAGCCTCGAGGTGCTCCAAGACCTGCCCGACGCCCACCCCTTCGAGCTGCTCGGCTCCTTCGCGGGGCGGACGCTGGCCGAGCCGGTCAGCGGTGACGCGTGGAGCGCACTGCCGCCCACGATCGGCCTGTACCGCCTGAACCTCGCGCGCGTCTCGGCCGATCGCCAGGAGTTGGAGCGCGAACTGCGGGTCACGCTGCTCCACGAGATCGGACACTTCCTGGGCCTTGACGAAGAGGACCTCGCCGGACGCGGCCTGGACTGACCCCGGCGGCTTGACGCGCACCGGCAGCGCGAGTAGTACGGGCGCGCATCGGGGGGAGTAGCTCAGCTGGGAGAGCGCCGCGTTCGCAATGCGGAGGTCGTGGGTTCGATCCCCATCTTCTCCACCACCACGATCCAAAGCCCCGGTTGATTCCAAAGAATTGCCGGGGCTTTGCCGCGCTCAGCCTTCGCCGAACTTCTCGATGTAGCGGAAGATCGTGCGCGGATCGACGTCGAGGATGCGCGCGGTCTGGGCTTTGTTCCATCCGTTCTGGTCGAGTGCCTTCTTGATGTACGCCATCTTGAAGTCCTCTTCGGCGTCGGCCAGGGTGCGAATCGCCTCGGCGCTCCCGACGCTGACCCCCAGGTCCTCGGGGACAAGCTGCTGTTTGTCCGTCATGATCACGGCCTTTTTTATCCGGTTCTCCAGTTCGCGGACATTGCCGGGCCACGCGTAGGACTTCAACAGATTGAGGGCGCCGGCGGAGAAGCCGCGGGCGCGGGCGCCGTATTGTTCGGCGTACTTCGTAAGCAGGTACTGGGCGATGAGCAGGATGTCGTCGCCGCGCTCGCGAAGGGCGGGCAGCTGCACCGTGACCTCGTTGAGCCGGTAGAACAGGTCCTCCCTGAAGTTGCCGTGCTTGATCTCCTCGTCGAGGTGTTTGTTGGTGGCCGAGATCACCCGGATGTCGAGCGGGCGCGACCGCACGTCGCCCACACGTTCGATCGTGCGTTCCTGCAGGACGCGGAGCAGCTTCACCTGCAGCTGCATCGGCATCTCGCCGATCTCATCCAGGAAGATCGTGCCACCATCTGCAGCCTCGAAGCGGCCGACCTTGTCGGCGACCGCGCCGGTGAACGCTCCCTTCTTGTAGCCGAACAGCTCGCTTTCGAGGAGGTGTTCAGGGATGGCCCCGCAGTTGATGCTCACGAAGGACTTGGCCGCACGCGGCGACAGCCGGTGCAACTCCTTCGCGATCAGCTCCTTTCCGGTGCCGGTCTCGCCGAGCACCAGCACGCTGAGGTCGGATGGGCCCACCCGCTTCAGCACGCGGAAGACCTCCTTCATCGGGGCCGAGGCGCCGATGATTCCGCCTTGGCTCGTGTTCCGCAGTTGGTCACGGAGGTTCTTGTTCGCCAGCACCAGTTCGTCCAGGCGGATCGCGGCGTGGAGTATGACCGCCGCTTGCGACGCGAATACCTCCAGGAGGGCGAGATCACCGAGCGCGAAGAGATTCCGGACGCTGTCGTTTCCGAGGTACAGGACCCCAAGCAACTCGTTGCGGTAGGCCAGCGGCACGCACATCACGCTGCTGAGCTTGAGTTCCATCACGCTGCGCGCGCTGGCGAACTCCGCATCGCGCATCGCGTCCGAGACGATGACCGATTTCTTCTCGCGCAGCACGCGGTCGACGATGCTGTCGCTGATTCGGCTCAGATCGAGGGTCTCCTTGCCGACGTTGTGGCTGGCGGCCAGGTGCCGTTCGCCGTCGCGCAGCACGATGAGGAAGCCCTTTTCAGCGCCGGTGACCTCGACGACGCTCGAAAGCAGGGCCCCGAATGTCCGCTCCAAGCTTGGCTCTGCGGCGATGGCCCGCGAGAACTCGACCAGCTTCTTCAGTTGGGCGACCTCGCCCAACGGGGCGTTTCCGCCGCTGCGCGATTCGGTCTTGACCTCGCCCTCCATGAGCATGACCGAAAAGCGTCCGAAGCCGACCTCTTCCCCCACGCGCAGATCGGTGCTGCGGGCCCGCATTCCCTGAAACAGGAAGGTGCTGGCGCGATCGATGACCGACAGCGTGAAATGGTTCCCTTTGCGCAACAGGTTGGCGTGCGTTGGGGCCAACATCGCGTCGTCGAGCACCACGTCGTTCCCCTCGGCGCGGCCGAGGAGCACCAGTGGCTTGCGAAGCGCCACGTCCTTGATTTCGTTGGAGCGGGTGTCCGTCACGCGCAGAAATGCCATGTGCGCGTCCTAACTCGTTCTCAGAACGTCCCGCTGACGGTCAGCGCCCCCGGAGCCAGGGTGACGCGGGCGGCGGGTGCCACCGAACCCCATCGCCCCACCTCGACGGCCGGTGGAACGACGAGGCTCACGTAGAGCGCTCCCGCCGCGAGATTCGTCGCAAGCTCCAGTTGGTGCCACTCGGTCTCGGCCGTGCCGCCCCCCGGCGCGGCGTTGATGGCGCGGATCTGCTGGTAGAGCACCAGGTTGGTGACGAGCAGCGCCGCCTGCGTGCCGGCCACGACCAGGCCAGCACCGGGTGTGCCGTTTACGAAGTAGTACAGGCCTCCGGGCGCCAGCGCCAGGTACGGAAAGGGGCCGCGCCCCGGGGGCTTCGGCCTGACCACCACGACGTCCAGGGGCTTGCGCACGGGGCGGAGACCGTCGAAGTACCGGACCACCTCCTCCGGGTGCTCCAGCGGATCCATCCGGTAGTCGGGGTCCTCGTCCAGGAGCGCATTGAAGAAGGTGTCCGCGGCGCTCTTTCCCTGCTCCGAGTAGAGGATGTCGCCGAGGTAGGCCAGGGTCTCGAGGCGGACCGGGCGCGGGAGCTCCGGCCCCACCGCAAGCAGCGCCTGGAGCAGGGCGCGCGCTTCGGCGACGCGCCCTTCCGCGTAGGTGCGGCGGGCTTCGTCGAGCTGCTGGAGCGGGGGTGCCGCATCCTGCGCACACGCTCGCGGCGACGATGACAAGAGCACTAGCGTGGAGAGGAGCACCGCGCCGAAGGTACGTCGCCCGTCGTTGGGGGTCAACCGGTCGCCGTGCGCCTCAGTCGGCCGTGTCCCCGGTGTCGCCGTCGTCACCCTCGTCTGCGGTCTCGACGTCGCGCACATCGACCCGAACCTTGTAGGCACCGTCGGCGTCGGTGACGGTGGTGCCGAGGAGCAGCCCCTGGGCGTGGTCGTAGACGTCGACCAGGGCGAAGGGGACGGGCGCCCCGTCGAGCAGGGCGACTCCGCTGAGGACGGTGCCCGGCATCAGGTCCAGGTCGGCCTCGGCGTCCGACCCGGCGTCGCTGAGGTCCACCGCGGTGTGGGCGTAGGCGCCGGAGTCGGAGCTCGAGGGCACCGCCTGCAACCGCAGCGCCGTGCGCGGGACCGTGAGCTCGTAGCCGCCGTCGGCTCCGCTGGTGGTGCTGTAGTTGTAGCCTCCGGCGCCAAGCTCGGTTGCGGTGACCGTGGCTCCGGGGAGGGCATCACCATTGGCGTCGAAGATCGTGCCGGACAGCACCACGGCCGCCGCAAGGGCCTGCCGCCCCAGATCCTCCGGGGCGTCGATGGCGTAGTCGCGCAGCACCCAGGGAGTGAGCCCGGCCTCCTCGATCACCGGCCACACCTCGAGGGTCCAGGTGCCCGGCAGCAGGTCCAGGATCACGCGCCCGTCGGAGTCGCCGGCTTTCTCCACCACCAGCGAGCCCGTGGCGAGCGCCGAGGAGGTCGCGCGGACCCGCGGGCTGTGCAGGTCGTTGCCCTCGGGATCGGTGAACCGCCCCTGGACGGTGACCGCGCTGCGCACGCCGACGTCGAGGTTTACCGCGGCGCCCTGCTTGTCCTCGACCAGGAACTCGGCAGCGACGACGGGGTAGGGCAGCGCGTCGCCGCCGTTGCCACCCTCAGTCTCGATCACGTAGCTGTAGCCGGGCTCGACGCGCGCCACGTACCACCCCTGCTCGTCGGTGGTGAACGTCGCGGATCGGGCGTCGACATCGGCGCGGCGGATGTGCAACGCGGCCCGAGGGACACGATTGCCGTCGGCGTCGGTGACCCGCCCGTAGACCGGCGCGCCCATCCCGATGACGGTCTCGGCCAGCTGCAGGCCCTGGTCGACGGGCTGGGAGCTCACGTAGACCAGCGGGCTCGTGGTCGCGTCGTTGGGGATGATCTCGAGGGCGTAGGGCTGGCTGCCCGGCAGCGAGAACGAAAACGCCCCCTCGGCGTCGGTCTCCGCGGCTCCGCCCTGCAGGAGGCCGGCCCGGCTGGCGCGGACGAGTCCGTCCAGGGGGCGCTGGTCGGAGGAGGCGACCGCGAACCCCTGCATGATCTCGGCCGTCAGCGTGCCCGAGACCACCACGGTGCCGTGCAATTCATGGTCGACGACCACGTCTTCGTACGTGCCCGGCTTCAGCAGGAAGCTCTGGGGAAGCAGGGCCAGCTCGTCGGCGCCGGGCCGCACGTCCACCCGAAGCGTTCCCGGCGCGATGGCGTCTTCGGGTGTGGCGTCGGTCAGGGACTTCAGACTACCGTCGGAGCTGCACGCCCCAAGCAGGATGGCGACGAACCAGACGATCACAGGACCTCCACGGGCCAGGACAGCTCGAGGTTCCCGCCGTCGGGGTCGATGATCTCGACGCGGAGCCGCTCGTCGTGGTGATCCACGTCGTAGGGCAGGACGACGGTGTCGCGCCAATAGACGTCGAGCTCGCCGTCGTCGTTGTCGACCTCGATCCGCTGTGGTTCGTCGATGAGCAGCTCGCTCCCGAGCTGCCAGACGAACAGGAGCGTGCCGTTGGCGTCAGGGTCGTTGGCGAGGACCCACGCCAACTGCCCCTCGCTGTCGATGCTCACCAGGTCGCCGGGTTCGTCGCCCGACGCGTCCAGCTCCGGCGGTTCGTTCTCGATGATGAGCGGAAAGGGCCAGGTCACGAAGCAGCCGAGGTTGCCAAGGATGATGCAACCGCCGTACCAGGCGATGATTCCCCAGGCCAGAATACGATTGACGGCGCGGGGGCGGCGCGCGGGGGCACCAGAGCGCGACGCCGGTGTCACGGGAACATCCCGTCGGGCAGGAGCTCGGGCACCATGGTCTCCTTCCCGGCGCCCTGCGGCTTGATGGTGACGGTGAACGTCCGATCCGGTCCGCAGTCGAAGCTCGCCTCGGTGCTGGCGTCGGCCGGGCAGGTGAACTGGCGGTTGATCTTGGCGATCGTTCCGTATGGCGTGCCGCCGACGGTCAAGCTGCAGGTGGACGGCAGGCGGGTGTTCACGATGCAGGTGGCCGAGCGCACGACCATCTCCACGGCGATGCGCCGGACTTCACCCGCGGCGACGGTGAACTCCTCTACGAAGGGCTCCGCAGCGTCGTTTCGGAGCTCAAGTCGGTGACGGCCGGCCGTGACGCTGATCGGGTTCTTCTCGGTGCCGATCCACTCCGCCGCCGGACCCTTGCGGAAGGCGCCGGACGGCGAGCCGTCGACGTACACGTCGACCGACTTCCCTCCCGCGTTGGTCCACGCCAGGATGACGCTGGCGGGCTGCGCAATCGGCGTCGGCGTGGCCGCGAGGCCGGGCAGGGAACGCGGCGCCACCCGATCCGTTGGCCCCCGCGGAGTGAGGCCAGGCACGCTGACCGGCGCCTTGGGCGGGGCAGGGCGGTCCGTCTCGGCCGGCGCGGCGGGGGGAGAGGCCTGCACGGCGGACATGACCGGGGGCGACGGCGTCACCGCGACCAACGGCGGGGCCGCGGCCGTACCTTGAGAGTCACGAGGGTAGACGCCCCAGATGAGGAGCCCCGCGGCCAGGAGCGCCAGCCCCGAGAGCAGTCCGACGACGCCGACGCGCGGCCGCCGGCGTGCGGGCGCGTGCAACGCCTGGATCAGCGCCAGGACCTCGGCGTGGTCCTCGTCGATGGCCAGCAGACGGTTGAAGAGCTGCAGGGCCCCCACGGTGTCGCCGCCCTCGAGGCGCGCTTTTCCTCGAAACAGCAGGTCGGTGCGGAGGTGCGCCTCCAGTTCGGACTCGACCTCCTTGGGATTGACCAGCCACGCACGGAGGTTGATGCGCGGATGGTTGGGGGTGAGACCCGACTCGACGAGGACGTTGGTCAGCGCGGTCACGACGGCCGCCGCGTCCGGGTACCGGTCCTCGGCACGGGTCTGCAACAGGTGATCGATCACCGCCGCCAGGGCGGGTGCGGCCTGGGGCCGCAATTCCAGGACCTCGGCCCGCTGGTTGTCGATGATGTTGCGCAGGATGATCGACGCGTTGGTACCCGAGAAGGGGACGGTGGCCGTGACGCAGTGGAAGAGCACGGTTCCGAGCGAAAAGAGGTCGCTCCGGCCGTCGAGGGTCTCGTCCATGGCCTGCTGCGGGCTCATGTACGCGGGTGAGCCCAAGAGCGACCCGTCCAGCGTGATCTGCCCTTCGTCCATGACCCGGGCCACGCCGAAGTCCATCAGCTTGACGACTCCGTCGCGACGCACCATGACGTTTTCGGGCTTGATGTCGCGGTGGATGACGCCGGCCGCGTGCGCGAAGGACAGGGCGCCCGCCAGCTCGATCCCCAGCGCGGCGACGAACTCGGAGGGCAGTGCCCCCCCGTCCTCGATCAGTTTCAGCAGCGTGTACCCGTCGACAAGCTCGGTGACGATGTAGCATTCATCGGCGTTCTGGCCGCTGTAGTCAATGATCGAGACGATGTTCTCGTGGCTGAGACGACCGACGGCGCGGGCTTCTCGGTTGAAACGCTCGCGGTACCGGGTGGACGCGCTCAGGTGCGGATGGAGCACCTTGATCGCGACGTCCTTGCCAATGGAGACGTGCCGCCCGCGGTACACCGTGGCCGTTGCCCCTTCGCCGAGCTTCTGGAGGACCTCGTATTTGTCGATCACGCTGCCGGTCACCGGGCGCCCCGTGCCACTATAGCTGCCCGACTTCGCGGCGGTCGTTGATCACGCCTTCGCCCGCGAGATGGGAGAGGATGAGCTGCGCCGTTTCTTCGACCGCGCGCCTGGTGACGTTGATGACCGGCCACTGGCGATTGCGACGGAAGAGCTGTTCGGCGTACTCCAGTTCGGCCAGGATGTAGTCGAGGTCCCCGTAGGTCGAGGCCTCGCGCAGCCGCATGGTCTTGAGCCGCTGCCGTCGGATCTGCTGCAGCGATTCGGGGTCGATGGTGAGCGCGAACACCCGCTTGGGATCGACCTCCCACAGCTCTTTCGGTGGCTGGTGATCGAGTACGATGGGGACGTTCGCAACTTTATAGCCTTTATAGGCCAGAAAAACCGACAGGGGCGTCTTGCTGGTGCGCGAGACGCCGGTGAGGACGATGTCGGCGAGCGGCAGCATCCGAGGGTCCTTCCCATCGTCGAGCTTCACGGTGAACTCGACGGCCTCGATGCGACGGAAGTACTCGGCATCGGTGCGGTGCAACAGCCCCGGCATCGACTGTGGCACTTCGCCCAGCCAACCGCTCAGTCCGGTGATGAGGCTGCCGATGACGTCCACCTGCAGGATGCGGAAGGCCTTGCTCAACTCGTTGGCGAACTCGCGCTGATCGGCGCTGACCAGGGAGGTGACCACGAAAGCCCCTTGGATCGCCGCCTGTTTCAGGATGCGTTCGAGGGTGGCGCGGTCGTTGACGTTGGGGAAGACCTGGACCGGGTTCTTCGCCGTCTCGAACTGCCGGAGCGCCGCGCGGGCCACGCGGGTGGCGGTGTCCCCCGTGGAGTCACTCACCACGAAGATCGGCCGCGCGCCAGGGTCGACAGGCTCCATGGCTTCGGCCTAACGCAGCCGGATACGGGCGCGCATGCGCATCCTCGATCTGAGCCGGCTGTTGCCCGGGCCCTTCGCCACCCTCTGCCTGCAGGGCCTCGGCGCCACGGTGCTGAAGGTCGAGGAGCCGGGGGGAGGGGACTACCTGCGCCATCTTCCGCCGACGATCAGCGTCGGGGGCCAGCCGGTTGGCGCGTGGTTCGCGGCGCTCAACCGGGGAAAACGCAGCGTGGCGCTGGACCTCAGGACCGAGGCCGGTCGGGCGCGTCTGCTGGCCCTCTGCGCGGGGGCCGACGTGCTCGTGGAGAGTTTTCGTCCCGGGGTGTTGGCCCGGCTTGGGCTCGACCCGCGTCAGTTGGTCGAGCGCTTTCCGACGCTCGTGGTCGCGTCGCTGACCGGATGGGGGCAGACGGGTCCGATGGCCGGGCTACCCGGACACGATCTGGGCTTCCTCGCCTTGGCAGGTGTCTTTGGGGGGGGGGAGCCGACGGTTCCGCGCCTGCAGTGGGGGGATGTCGCGGCGGGCGGTCTGGTGGCGGCGCTTCGCATCTTGGCTGCCGTACACGCGGGGCGCGGCGGCTGGCTGGACATCGCGATGCTGGACGGGCTGGTGGGCTTGCAGCAGACGCAGTTCGCCACCCTCGCGGCGGGCGCGTCTCCGGATGAGCTTTTGACCGGCGGGTCGCCGGTCTACGGGGTGTATCGGTGCGCCGACGGCGGTTTTGTGACGGTGGCGGCCTTGGAGCCCCGGTTTCTCGAGCCGCTCCTGCGCGCTGCCGCCGGTGACGCGTCGCGGGAATCGCTGGCGCGATTGTTTGCTTCACGTCCCCGCGACGCCTGGCTCCATGAGCTGGGCGATGCCTGTGTCGTGCCGGTGCTTGCCCCCCGCGAGGTCAGGGAAGATGTCCATGTCGCGACACGAAATCTGTTCACTGCGGAGGGCTTCGCGCACCCGCCAACCGGACCGGTTTGGGGCTCGGTACCGAGGCTGGGCGAACACGGCGTGGACGGATGGGGACCCGCCCAGCGCGCTTGAGGCATGACATGATAGCCGCGGCGTCGACCAGGACCCCGATGAATGTCGTCGCCGCCCTCGAGACCCGCCTTTCCCACGCCAACCTCGACGCCGCCGCGACGATCGAGCTCGCTGAGATCCAGGAACTGGTCCGCCTCGCGCAAGAAGCGCCGTCGAGCTTCAACATCCAGTTCACGCGGTACCTCGCGGTCACCGACAACGCGTTGAAGGTGCGTCTGCGGGAGGCGTCGCTCAACCAGGTGAAAATCACAGACGCCGCCGCTGTGTTCGTGCTTCTCGGTGATCTGGAGGCGCACGTGCCCTACGCGGAGCGCATGCGCGCCGCGGCCGCCGCCGGACACGTCCCGCAGGCGATGGCCGACTACCTCGTGGGCATGGCCACACGGTCGTACTCGGTCCCGGCCGCTGCCCGCGAAGAGTCAGCCCGCTCGGTCGGGCTCTCCGGCATGGCGCTGATGCTGGCGGCCGAAGAACGCGGCTGGGCGTCTTGCCCGATGATCGGCTTCGACCCGAATGCCTACCGTACGATCCTCGGCTACGACGAACGTTATGTCGCGCTCTTGGTCGTCGCCGTCGGCAAGGCCGGCGGTCCCGGCGCGCGCAAGAGGCGGCTGCCCGTGGATGCGGTGTTGCGCGTGAACCGGGGCGATTTCTAGACCGCTACTGCGGTTGGCCGCCGCCGCCTTGTTGGCCGCCGCCGCCTTGTTGGCCGCCGCCGCCTTGTTGGCCGCCGCCGCCTTGTTGGCCGCCGCCGCCTTGTTGGCCGCCGCCGCCTTGTTGGCCGCCGCCGCCTTGCTGGCCGCCGCCGCCTTGCTGGCCGCCGCCGCCTTGCTGGCCGCCGCCGCCTTGTTGGCCGCCGCCGCCCCCGCCCCCGCGGCCCCCCCCACTTCCGGGCTTGGGTGGGGTCTTCGGGACCTCGAACAGCCCGCTGCCGGGCTGGCCCATCGCGGACGAGAAGAGCTTGTCCTCAAGTCTGGTCAGCCGCGCCTCGATGGACGCCACGGTGCTCGGCGAGTCCTCACCCGGTCGCACCGGGCCGGCGATCAAACGCGTGTCGCCTTCGACCTGGGACTGGGCGAGTTGCACCTCCAAGCGCCCCAATCGCTCTTCCAGCGCCGATAGTCTCGTGGCGGTGTCCGGCGCGGCCTCGAGCGTGTCCACGCGCGCGTCGAGACGCTCGAGGGCGATGCCAACGGACCCGTCGCCAAAGGTGACCGTGTCCGCAGCGACAGGGGGAGTGGAGCCGGTGCATGCAATCAGGAGGAACCACATTGCCGCATCCTACCCAATCCATCAAGACGGCGCCGTGCGGACCGATGAGGGCGGGTGGGATAGCCGCGTCCCATGGTGCTGTTCGTATTGTCGACTGCCGCCCTCGCTGCTCCCAGCCGTTGCGTGGCGACCTTGGCCTTGCCGGTGCCCGCGTGTTCGCTCGGTGGACCCATCACGGTGACCGACGCGGCGCCGGCCGAACCGGCCGCCAAGCGCGCCGCTCGCAACGCGCTCGGCCATGCCGTCCAAGCCGCGGTCGCTGCCATCAAGACGGAGAGCCCTCTGTTCGCCGCGGACCTCCTCGCCGGATGTGGGGAGGCCGTAGCGGCTGCTACCGTCGAATGTTTTCCCGACGCCCGTCTCGCCGACGAGCAGTACTGTTTCGTGTCGCTGGCCGAGGCGTCCTGCTGGGGCGGAGAGGTGTTGACCCTGGAGGACCGAGGGTGGAAGGTTTTTGCCGCGGGGCGGTCGATGATGTGCAAGGCGGTGGACGATCGGCTCGTGGCGCGGAACTTCGCCGACGTCGCCATCGTCCGCGCACGGTGCGCCGCCGTTTGTGCCTCCCAGGTACAGGTCCGTTGCCCGTGAGCGGGCGCTACGGCGTGCCGCTCGGGAAGCGGTACAAGGTGCTGTAGGCCGGCACCAGCAACAGTTCCTCTGCCGCGGCCCGACGCTGGGTGACGGGATCGTCCGCCAGGCGCGCGACCTCCCGTTCCAGCGACGCGTTCTCTCGACGAACGGCGTCGAGCCGGCGCTCGGCCTTGGCGAGGTCGACGGCGAGTTCCCCGCGCCGCACGAGTCCGTTGTCACCCCAGACCGCGAGATAAAGGATTCCCAGCACCAACGCCGTGGGGAGAACGTTCCATATGAGGCGGCGTTGGAGCAGATCCATCTTGACGCGTAAAGACTATCACGCAGGGCGATTGATGTCATGATGAAAACACACCTGACCCAGGCGATTGTCCGCGGGATCAGCGCGCTTGTCCCTCTGCACCTCTTCGGCTGCGGCGCGGCGTACGTGGTGCGCAGCGCGGGCTTCCAGGCCAGGCTCCTGACCAGCGGCGAGCCGGTCGCCCAGGTGCTCGAGACGGGCGGCCTCAGCGCCGGGCAGGAGCAACGGTTGCGCCTGGTCGCGGACATCAAGGCCTACGGACGGGCGCTGGGACTGCGTGCCACCCGGAACTACGACCGCTACGCGCGTCGGTGGGATCACCGGATATGGAACGTGTCGGCGTGCGAGCCATTCTCACTCAGCCCCAAGACCTGGTGGTTCCCCATCGTGGGAACGGTTCCGTACCTCGGCTATTTCACGGCCGAGGACGTCGCCCGCTCGCGCGCGGCGCTGGTCGCTGACGGCTACGAGGTGGCGGTGCGGGAGGTGGGCGCCTACAGCACCCTCGGTTGGTTCGCGGACCCGGTCCTGCCCAGCATGTTGCGCTGGGACGAAGCGCGCCTGGCCGAGACCGTGCTGCACGAGCTGGCCCACGCGACGTTGTGGGTGTCAGGAAGCGTTAGCTTCAACGAGAGCTTTGCCCGGATTGTCGGCGAAACAGCCGCCGACGGCTATCTGGTCTCGAAGTACGGGGAGTCCAGCGCGGAGGTGACATCGGTTCGCACAGCGGATGGAGACTGGCTCGTGGTGCGCGCGGTACTCTCCGAGCTGCACGACGAGCTCGACAGGTTGTATCACGATGATTCGGTCGACTCGGAGGCGCGCGCGGCGAAGAAGGCCACGCTTTACGCCAGCCTGGAGGCGCGTGTCGCCGCCTCTGCCGTGGCGGATCCGGCGCGCTGGCGGGCGTACGTGCGTTCAAATGAGTGGAACAACCCGCGCCTTTCGCAGTTCCGCACCTACAACAGCGGCGACGCCGAGTTCGCGGCGCTCCTGGCCGCCGAGGACGGTGACCTGTTGGGGTTCATCCAGCGCGTGCGCCACCTCACGCGCGGGCAGTCCGACCCGTTCGCCGCGCTTCGTCGCGCCGTGCCGCCACGGACGACGGGACCTTGAGTCAATGCCGGTCACTTTGCGAAGAGGGGAAGAGGGCGCCTGTCAGGGAACCGTGAGCGGCCCGCGCTGTCTCGATTCTCGGACGCTCGACCCGCGGTGTCCGATTTTTTTGACAACGTCCCGATTGACGAACACCACACATTCTCTAAAGCCTTTTGGCACGCGAGCCGTAAAGACGCACAGGGGCCTCTGGGTGGGCCTTGCGACGGATGTTTCCGACAAGGAGTGACAAGGCATGACTGCGTCGGTACGCCGTGGCACGGAGTTTGCAGTGCTTCGTGGCGAGCATCGTCTCGGAGGAACGCACATGGGTTTCGCATCTCCCGCGGTTCGGTCGTCTCCCGTCGGGGAAGGGAATGTACTCCTCAACAAGTACCTCAAGCGGATGGGTGAGATTCCCCTGCTCAACCGGGACGACGAGGTCGAGGTCGCGCGGCGGATCGACGCCGGCGGCCCCGACAGCTCGCTGGCACGCGCTCAGCTGGTCAACGCCAACCTCCGCCTCGTGGTGAGCATCGCCAAGGGGTATACCTACCGTGGCATCCCCCTGTCCGACCTCATCCAGGAGGGCAACATCGGGCTGATGAAGGCCACGGAGAAGTTCGACCACACCCGCGGCTTCAAGTTCTCCACCTACGCCTCGTGGTGGATCCGGCAGAGCATCATCCGCGCGGTCGAAAGCCAGTGTCGCACCATCCGCATTCCGATTTACAAGCTGGAGATCGTCAACAAGGTCCACCAGCTCCAGAAGGAGATGTTCCAGCAGTTCGGCACCGAGCCCTCACTGGCCGACATCGCGGTTCGACTCGAGGTCGATGTCGACAAGCTCGAAGCGCTGATGCGGCTGACCCGGGAGCCGGTGTCACTCGACGCCCCGGTCAGCGAGGACAGCGATTCGGCGGTCGGTGAGTTCGTGGAGAACCCCAACGCACGGTTGCCGAGCGCTGCCCTGGAGGAATCCGGGCTTCGCTACGAGATCGAGGAGGTGCTCGCGTCGCTTTCCCCTCGGGAGGAGAAGGTCATCCGCATGCGCTACGGTATCGGGGAGCCGATGGCCTACTCTCTCGAGGAGATCGGCGGGCAGTTCTGCCTCACCCGCGAGCGCATCCGCCAGATCGAGATCAAGGCGCTGCGTAAGCTCCGGACGTCACGCCGCCGGAAGAACCTTGAGAGCTTCGTCGACTGATATGAGGCGGCGGGCCGGCGTCACCAGACGACGACGAGCCCTGGTGGCACGGGAGAACCGGGTTCAGTGCCGGGGGAACGCTCGCGGTCCGGGAGCAGCCCGTAGCGGTCCCGGAGCGCCCGGGCGACTTCCAGCGGGGTGCGCTCGGTCAGGAGCAGGAAGGGGTACAGCACCGTGACCGCCGTGTCGCGGTTGGGGAAGGGCACGGCGCGCACGGCATCGGCGACGCACTGGTCGGTCGCCGCGTCGCCCAGCGTAGAGAAGGCCGGCGCCGCCTCGGTCACCGCGATGCCAGGGCCGACGGTGAAGCGCACGACGACCTCCCCGTAGGCCAACGGGTTCGCGGCCAGGAGCCCCTCGAAGCACGATCGGGCGTCGGTGGCCCCAAGCGCAAGGAGGATCGCCTGCTTTTCGGCCGAAAGCACCCCCCCGGTGTCCAACTGCACCAGCGTGGCGTTCCCCGGAGGTGGGGTTGGCGCTGGGCGTTTCGGTGCGCAGGCGTCGAGCAACAGAAGTGTCGCGACGGGGAGGGTCACCGGCGGCGCCGGGCGACGAGAAGGAGGCCCGCGGCCAGCGCCAGCGTCGGTGACCCGCCGCTCGTGGCGCAGCCGGACAGATCGCCGAGAGGAGTCGGTGTACCGGGGCGCGGCACACGAGCCGAATCGTCGTGACCGCGCGGCAGCTCGGGGTCCGTTTGGGCGCCGGTGTCGTCGCTGCCAGCCGCCAAGGCGATGCTGCACCAGTCCTCCGACCCGGTCAGCTCCGAGACGCAGGTGTCGCTGGCGAAGCCGTCGAGGCTGGCGCGCACGGTGTAGGTACCGAAGGGGAGGTCGGCGAAACGGTACATGCCATCGGGGCCGACGGTCGTGGTGGCGCCGGTCTCGAGCACCGTCACCGTGGACCCGGTCAGGTTTCCGCCGGTGTTGTAGATGTCGCCGGCCCGGACGTACCCGAGTACCGTGCCGGTGCCGGTGCCGGTGCCATCGGCCAATAGCCCCATGTAGTAGTCCCAGTCCCAACACGGACCGGGATCGGTGTGGTTGCCAGCGCCTCCGAATTTGCCGGGATTGTAGGGGTCGGGCACCTCGTCGTGGCCGATGACGTGGCTGCGATCCAGCGGCACTCCTTGTCGCGATGCGATGTCGAGTGCCACCGCCGCCGAGCCCTGGTACATCGCCTCGGTGTAGTACCCGCAGTCGGCGACATAGCCTTCGTGCTCGATCCCGACGCTGCGGCTGTTGATGTCCCAGTTCCCGGCGTGCCAGGCGACATCGGCCTCCCGCACCATCTGCGTCACCTGGCCGTCCGAGCTGCGCACGACGTAGTGGGCGCTGGCTCCGGCGCTGCAGTTCGCGAACCACGACGCGCAGCCGGAGTAGCTGCCCTGGACGGTGTGGATCACGATGACGTCGATGCCGCCCGCGGTTCGGGAGTCGTCGGTGTAGTTGTCACCGCAGGCGGGGACCCAATTCGCGGCGGCCGCGTAGTCGGTCGCGTCGGGTGGTGGCGCCGCGGGGCGCGGCACCGTCACGTCCTGGGGGCGGACGACGACGGGACCGTACATGGTCTGTGCGGTGAACCCCGCGGCCAGTAGTGCGTAGATGCCCTCCACGTAGAGGCCCTGCAGCATCGGTTCGTCGCGACCTGAAAAGGCGACCACGCCACCCTGCCAGGCGTCCAACTCGGCGGCCGGCGGCAGGACGCCGCCGTTCTGGTCGCGGGCGCGGTCGGCGAGCAGGGCCGCCGCGGCGCGCACCGCGAGGCGCCAGTCCTCGATCACGGCGTTGGGGTCGAGGCTCAAGAGCGCGCTGGCCGCCTCCAGATCGGGTCCGCCGGCTTCGTCCACCTCGACGAAGTCGAACATCGTTCGACCGCCCCACGCGCTGGTCCGGTCGGCGCGTAGGCCGGAGGCTTCGACGGCGATCGCGTACAGCAACTCCACCGGGACGCCCGCTTCGTCGGCCGCGGTCTCGAAGCCGACGCGTAGCGGGGCGGGAGCGAGCGGGAGTAGGGGCGCGGCGGCGGCGAGGGCGGGGAGAAGGAGGAGCATCAGGTGTCTCGGAGGCGCGCGGATAATCCGACTTTCCGAGCGCGGCGACCGGGTTGGTCACCAAAACGCTCTGCAGGCCGGAAAGCGTAGCTTGGAGGCGGGAGGTCGGATACCCGAGTTGGTGGCGCGGTAGGGGGAGGGGCCGCGAGCCCCCTCCCCCCCGGCATGATAGCCTCCGCGGCCTCCGAGGTCTCTGGTGTCCGAGCGTTTGCGCGATCGTCTTCCCCCCCTGGACCGCTTCGTCGATCGCCACCTTGGGCCTCGTGGCGCCGACCTCGCCGCCATGTGTGCCGTCGTGGGTGTGGAGTCGGTCGATCAGCTCATCGCCGAGACCGTTCCCGCGTCGATTCGCACCCACCGACCGTTGGCCATCCCCGCGGCGCTGTCCGAGGCCGCGGTGCTGGCGCACCTCGCGGGGTACGCCGAGCAGAACGAGGTGTTCAAGACCTTCCTTGGCATGGGCTACAGCGACACGATCACGCCTCCGGTGATTCTGCGCAACATTCTCGAAAACCCGGGTTGGTACACGCAGTACACCCCGTACCAGGCGGAGATCTCGCAGGGGCGGATGGAGGCGCTCTTGCTCTTCCAGACGATGATCGCCGACCTCACGGGTTTGCCCATCGCCAACGCGTCCTTGCTCGATGAGGCCACGGCCGCCGCCGAGGCGATGACCATGAGCTTCGGCAGCCGCGCCGACGACGCCGCGCGCACCTTCCTCGTCGCCGATGACTGCCATCCGCAGACCATCCAGGTCGTCCGCACCCGCGCCGAGCCCCTCGGCATCGAGATCGTGGTGGCGGACCCGACGACATTCGACTTTGTTACCCCCATCTTCGGCCTGCTGTTGCAATACCCCGGCACCGATGGGATCATCGCCGACCGCCGTTCGGTGGTCCAGAAGGCGCGCGCGGCCGGCGCGATGATCACCGTCGCGGCCGACATCCTGGCCCTGGTGGTGCTCGAACCGCCGGGAAGTTGGGGCGCCGACATCGTCGTGGGCTCGGCTCAGCGCTTCGGGGTACCGCTGGGTTACGGCGGCCCGCACGGAGCCTTCTTTGCCACGCGGGACGAGCACAAACGCGCGATGCCGGGCCGCCTCGTCGGCGTCACCATCGACGCCGACGGGAAGCCCGCGCTACGTCTGACCCTGCAAACGCGGGAGCAGCACATCCGCCGGGAGAAGGCGACGAGCAACATCTGCACCGCTCAGGTGCTCCTGGCGATTATCTCGGCGATGTACGCTGTTTATCATGGTCCTGGCGGCCTGCGACGCATCGCGGGTCGGGTGACGGCGCTCTCGAGCGCCCTGGCCAGCGGCCTCGCCGCCGGGGGGTGGCAGCTGCGAGCAGGCGCGATCTTCGACACCGTCTGCGTCGAAGCCGGTCCGCGCGCGGTCGATGTGCTCACCGCGGCGCGCTCCCGTCGCCTGAACCTTCGAGAGCTGGGGCACGGCGCCATCGGCATCGCCTTGGACGAGACCTCCTCCGAGTCCGATGTCGCCACGATCCTGGCGGCGTTCGGGGTCGAGACCGACGTCCTCTCGTTGGCGGCACCCGACCGGCTCCATCCGGGCCTTCGTCGTCAGGCGGTGATGCTTGAGCACGCCCACTTCAACCGCTACCACAGCGAAACAGAGATGCTTCGCTTCATCTGGCGCCTGCAGGCCCGCGACCTGTCGCTCACCGCGACGATGATCCCGCTCGGCAGCTGCACGATGAAGCTCAACGCCACCACGGAAATGATTCCGGTCACCTGGAAGAGCATCGGCGGGTTGCACCCCTTCGTGCCGGTAGAGCAGGCCGCCGGCTATCAGCGGCTGTTCGCCGATCTCGAAGCGTGGTTGGCCGACATCACCGGCTTCGCGGCCACCTCACTTCAGCCCAACGCCGGCAGCCAGGGCGAATACGCCGGGCTGTTGGTGATCCGCGCGTACCACCGCAGCCGGGGGGAGCAGGGGCGCAACGTTTGCCTCATCCCTCAAAGCGCCCACGGCACCAATCCCGCCACCGCCACCCTGGCCGGGATGAAGGTGGTGATCGTCAAGTGCGACACCTCCGGAAACATCGATGTGGCCGACCTCAAGGCGCGGGCGTTCGAGCACCGCGACCGACTCGCGTGCCTGATGGTCACCTACCCGAGCACCCACGGCGTCTTCGAGGCGGCGATCAAGGACATCTGCTCGATCGTCCACGACCATGGCGGCCAGGTGTACATGGACGGCGCCAACCTCAACGCGCAGGTGGGGCTGGTGCGCCCGGGGGAGCTCGGCGCTGACGTCTGCCACATCAACCTGCACAAGACCTTCTGCATCCCGCATGGTGGGGGAGGGCCGGGGATGGGTCCGATCTGCTGCGCGCCGCAGCTGGCGCCGTTCCTTCCGGGCCACCCCATCATCAAAACGGGTGGTTCGTCGGCGATTGGAGCGGTGAGCGCCGCGCCGTGGGGCTCGGCGAGCATCCTTCCCATCAGCTGGGCGTACATCGCGATGATGGGGCCCGACGGGCTCACCGAAGCGACCCGGACCGCCATCCTGTCCGCCAACTATCTGGCCACGCGCCTCGGTCCGCACTATCCCGTGCTCTACACGGGTGAAAACGGTCGGGTCGCCCACGAGTGCATCCTGGATCTACGGGGCTTGAAGCTGACTTCTGGCGTCGAGGTAGTCGACGTGGCAAAGCGCCTGATGGACTACGGCTTCCACGCCCCCACGGTCAGCTTCCCGGTGGTGGGCACGCTGATGGTCGAGCCCACCGAGAGCGAGTCCAAGGCAGAGCTCGACCGCTTCGTCGAGGCGATGGTCGCCATCCGCGAGGAGATCGCCACCGTCGAACGGGGCGAGTGGTCGCGGACCGACAACCCGCTCAAGAACGCACCGCACACCGCGGGTGCGCTCACCTCGGAAACGTGGGCGCATCCGTACTCGCGGGAGGTGGCGGCCTTCCCCACGCGTCACCAGTCCGGCTACAAGTTCTGGCCGCCCATCCGTCGGGTCAACGACGTGTACGGCGACAAGAACGTGGTGTGCAGTTGTCCGCCCATCGAGGACTACGAGCGCTGACGAGGGGCTCGTCGGTGCATAGTCTCCCTGCCTCGGAGCGACCTTGACCCTCTTCGGCATTCCGGTTCGTATCGAGCCGAGCTTCTTGTTCATCACCGCGCTGATCGGCCTCCAGGGCGGCGACATCGGCTCGATGGTGGCGTGGGTGGTCGCCGTGTTCATCGGGGTGCTCGTGCACGAGATGGGCCACGCCCTGCTGATGAAGTATTACGGCTTCGAGCCCTACATCGTGCTGCACGGCTTCGGCGGGCTCGCGGGCCGCGAGGGGAACTTCGGGCGCACCTCGATCTGGCGAGAGGTCCTCATCTCCCTGGCGGGACCGGGCGCGGGGTTCGTGCTCGGTCTGGTGGTGTTCGGCGCGCTCCTGGTGTCCCCGGTCGATCTGCCCCAGGGCATCCAGCAGCTCCTGAGCAACCTGCTGATGGTGTCGGTCGTCTGGGGGCTGATGAACCTGTTGCCGATGATGCCCCTGGACGGTGGGAACGTCTCTCGGTTGTTGTTCCTACGCTTTGCGCCGACGCGCCCACGGTGGTCCTGGTACCTCAGCATTGTGGTGGCGGTGCTCTCGATCGGCGCGTCTCTGGCGGTCGGCATGTTTTTCTGGGCGATCATCTCGGGGTTTTCCATCGTCCAGGCGGTCCAGGAGATTCGGCACCTCCCGTCGACGCTGGTCGCGCGGCCCGCACCGAGGCCGGCGGGTCAGGCGGTGGGCTTTCGGCGTCCTGCGCCCAAGGCCGCCTCCGCGGGCGCGCTGACCCACACCCCCGACGACGACCCGATGCAGGCCGCACGGTCCGCGTTCATCCGGTCGCCAGACGCTGAGACCGGGGAGAGACTGGTGACCGCCTTCGTCGCAGCGCGTCGCTTTGCGGGACTGGCGGCGATCGCCGCGGGACCAGATGGCGTCGTCCTTTCGGGGGCGGTCCTCGCCGCCGCAGCCAGCGCCGCCCTCGACGCGGGTGTGCCCCGGAGCGCCGTGGACCTGGGCACCCTCGCTCATCAGCGCGGCGCCGGCGTGCACGCCTCGGGAACCGTGGCGCGGGCCAACGGGCGGCTCGGTCAGAACGACGATGCGGCGCGGTGGGTAGAACGGGCGTTGGCCGACGGCTGGCGGGACACCGAGAGCCTACGGCGGGCGCCCGAGCTGGCGGCGCTGGTGGATGACCCACGTTGGCGCGAGTGGGTCAGAATCATGTAAAGGGGGGGCAGGTGTCACTCCAACGACGGGGCTGACCCGTCCACGGCCACGTTCGTCTCGCCGCCGGCGGCATCCCGGACGAAGAGGTAGGCCAACGGGAAGCCGATGATGCCGATCCAGATGGCGCTGTCGGCGACGTTGAAGATCGGCCAGACGTTGGTGCGGTAGTGCTCGAGGCACCACTCCTTGAGCGGACCCGAACCCACAGAGACCTTGATCATGTCGGTCACCTGCCCGAACAGGGCGCGGTCGATGCCGTTTCCGAGCGCCCCCGACAGAAGCACCCCCAGAGCCGCAGCCGGCCACCGGTCGCGGGGGTTGAGCATCCAGGCGCCGGCGGCGATCGCCACGACGGCCACGGCGGTGAAGGTCAGGAAGATCACCATCCGGTTGGGACTGTCGGCCAGCGCGGAGAAAGCCGCGCCCCTGTTCTCGGCGTGGGAGAATCCGAGCCACCCGGGAATGATCACGAACTCGTCCACCCGTTCGCGGAGCAGGATCCGGGTGAGCACCTTGGTACCCTGGTCGAACGCGAGGAACCAGAGCATGAAGCTCAGGAACCACCGGGACTTGGGCGACATTCTCGACCCCCTAATCGGAGATCGTGACCTTGTTCATCCGGATCGGCCTGGTTGGCGCCCCGGTGCGGCTACCAAGGGCTTCGATCTTGCCGACCACCTCCATGCCGGTGGTCACCTTGCCGAAGACCGGGTGTTGGCTGGGCGTGCGGGTGTCGAACCAGTCGAGGTAGCTGTTGTGCACGGTGTTCACGAAGAACTGCGAGCCGCCCGAGTTGGGCCGGCCGGTGTTGGCCATCGAGAGCGTGCCCGGCAGGTTGCTGAGCTTGGTCGTGAACTCGTCCTTGCAATTGCCGAGCGGGGACTCGCCGGTACCCGCGCGGGAGTCGGTGGGGTCCTTGCTGTGCTTGCAGCCGAACTGGAGCATGAAGCTGGGAATTACCCGGTGGAAGTGCAGACCGTCGTAGAAGCCGCTTTTGGCGAGGCTCAGAAAGTTGGCGGCGGTGATCGGCGTCTGATCGAGGTAGATCTCGGCGACGAAGGTGCCTTCCGAGGTGTCGAACGTCGCGGTGGGATTGGCCATGAAAGCTCCGGTGGTCGCGCTGCTAACGCGGGGCGCAGGCCTCGACCGAGCCATCGTCACTTTCGATGTTCGCGCAGGCGTCACAACCCGCAGGACCCTCGAAATTCGCGATCACCGCGACGCTCATCCGGGCCGTGCCGCTCGGCTCGACCGGGCAGGCGTCATCCACGGCAAGGTCCCCAGCGACCAGAGAGAACCCGCCGCTGCCGCCGACATCGGCGGCGAGATCGATGAGCATGGCCCCGCCGTCCTGCTCCACGCTTCCGCTGGCCTGCCAGTCGGACCAGGTCGCGATGTGCGGATCGTCCGGGAGGTGCCGCGCCTCGAAGTACCCGAGCAGCTCCGCCTGCAGGTTCACGTCGGCGTGATCGACGACGCCGCCTTCCGCATGGACGAGGCTGCCCCGCAGGGCAAGGCTGTCGAAGCGCGGCGCGTCGACATCGCCGACGACCTGGATGTCGAAGTCGTAGCGCTCCACCTCGCGGCCCTCCTCCTCCCACGCTTGGACGGTGACGGTGCCGTCCCAGTCGTAACCGTGCTTCGAGCGGCATCCGGACTCGTAGGTGGTGGTGGCGCCGTCGAGGGTCCGGGATGGGCACACGCCCGTCTCGGCCACGAGGTGGTGCAGCGCGATTTCCCAGATGGCGAGCGGGACGTCGGCGGTGGGCATGGCGCCCCCCCATCCGGGCATCAACTCGGGGAACGCCGCCCCGAGCACGTCGCCGTTGGCCGGATCGAAGCCACTGTCGTCGGCCACGGCCTCCCCGAGGTCCACCGGTGGGACACTCCAGGACAACTCTGCCGCAGCAGGGTCACAGCCGAAGAGACTGAACAACAACATGCCCGTGCCGCCTAGCCCGCCCGTGCGCGAGTGGGTGACGTCCTGACAGCCTTCTTGCGGGCGGGCTACGTGGCGGGAATGAGTGATGCCGTCGACACGCCGGCCCCGCCCCTCTCGCTCGCCGGTGAGGGCCCGCTTCAGGTGACGATTCGGACCACCCTGGGCGAGCTCCGGTGTGAGTTGTTCGAGGCTGACGCTCCCCGAACCGTCGCCAACTTTGTCGCGTTGGCGCTGGGGAACGTCGAGTGGACCGACCCCAAAGGTGTGGTGAGTTCGCGACCGCTGTACCCGGGAACGCTCTTTCATCGGGTGATCCCCGACTTCATGATCCAGACAGGGGACCCGACCGGCACCGGCGCGGGTACGGCCGGCTATCGCTGGCTGGACGAGCCCAGCGCGCTGCGATTGCGTCACGAACGCCCGGGGACGCTGAGCATGGCGAACCAGGGTCGGCCGCACACCCAGGGGTGTCAGTTCTTCATCACCGAGACGCCAACGCCCCATCTTGACGGCAAACACGGTGTTTTCGGCCGTGTGCTCGTCGGGATGGACATCGTGCGGCGGATTGCGCGGGTTCCGGCGAGCCAGAGTCGGCCGCTGACCCCGGTCAAGATGTTGGAGCTGGTGGTTTTTCGGGGGCCGTTGGCGTAGGGCAGGGCCGCTTTCGATCAGACCGTAGCGCCCCCGCAGCTCGATCCGCTCCCGGCGGTACATCCGTAGCAGTGCCGCCGCGTGACGATGGGGCCGAACGCGGTGGGGTCGAACTCGGCGATGGTGCGGTGTCCGTCGGCTCGGAGCGCCAGGACGTTGTTGAAATCGCAGTCATAGAGGGTCCCGTCCCAGCCGATCGAGAGGGTGTTGCGGCACATCAGCCCCTCCACGGCGGCGGGGTTGAACGCCGCGTGCAGGCGGTGGAGGTACGCCGCGGTCTGCCTCGCGGTCTCCAGTCCTTCCAGAAAGCGGGCGATGGGCATGTTGGTCAGGGTGATCAGGCGGTCGAAGTGGATGCCGTGCTCTCGAGCGAGCCCCGACTTCCACTCGCGCTCCATTCCCGCAGCGGCGCTCGGGATGAACGCCCCGACGGGGTTGTGCATCAAGGTGAGGCGTCGGCGGGGGTCGTCCCGTCCGTAGCCGGCGGCATTGAGCAGCCGCAAGGCCGCGACGCTCTTGTCGAAGGTGCCATCGCCGCGCTGGCGGTCGGTGCTCGGCCGACGCCAGTGCGGGAGCGAGGCCACCACCTCCACGCCTTGCGCGGCGAGGAACGTGGGCAGATCGGCGAACTGTGGCAGCAACAGCACCGTGAGATTGCACCGATCGATCACGTGTCGGCCCCGGCTCGCGCAGGCCTCCACGAACCAGCGGAAGTGGGGATTGAGTTCCGGGGCCCCCCCGGTGATGTCCACGGTGTGGGCCTCGCAGCGGTCCACGGCGTCCAGGACCCGCTCCAGCGTGGCGCGGTTCATGTTGGCGACCGTCTGGTCCGGACCGGCGTCGACGTGGCAATGGCGGCACACCATGTTGCAGAGCCGGCCGATGTGGACCTGGAGCACCTCGAGCCGGCCGCGGAGCAAGGGGGGCAGCCCGGCGGCACGCAGGCGCGCCTCGAACGGAGGCACGTCGATTCCGCGGGCGTCGAGGCACGCCAGTTGCGCTGAGGGCGCCGCGAGCGGACTCCCGCGAGACCGTAGGCTGCTCGCCGCCACCTACACGCCCAGCTGCTTCGCCTTGTCGAGCATCTGCATCCCGTGCACCAGCGTGGCCCCGCCGCGGATGGCGGTCGCGACCATGAGCGCCTCGGTCATCTGCTCGAGGTCGGCGCCCTTCGCCAGGCTTTCCTCGGTGTACGCGTCGATGCAGTACGGACAGTGCACCGCGTGCGCCACGGCGAGAGCGATGAGGCACTTCTCGCGCTCGCTGAGCGCGCCCGCGGTAAAGACCGCGCCGTACCAATCGAAGAATTTCTTGCCAAGCTCGGGGGAGGCTGCGGCCACGCCGCCGAAGCCCGCGAGGTGGTCGTGTTTGTAGTACTCGCTCACGGACAGCTTTCGTCGATCGGGTAGGAGACCTCGATGCTGGCGAGGGCGTCCGGGAAGGCGTCGCCGTGGAAGGTGATGCTGTTGTCGCCGGCGTCGTAGGTGTACCCATCGATGCCGTCGGAGTCGGTGGCCTTGCCGTCGACGAGCACCTCCATCCGGCTGATGTCGCTGGGGATCTCGGTCAGCTCGAAGGTCGACTTCATGCCGGCGCTCGAACGGGCCATGTTGGTGACCGGCGCCGCGAAGTCTTCACTGCAGATGCTGGCGAAGAAACCGTCGGTGTTCGCCGCGACGTCGATGTAGACGTCCCCACCGACCGCCTCGATGAAGTCCCCCGTCCACAGGTCGCCGCCGGTGCACCCGAAGCCGCTGTCGCCAACGAAGGCGTTGAACGTGGTCTGGTCGGGGTCAGTGCGCAGCCCCTCGAACCAGCGGGTGAACGCGGTGGCGTTGACGCTGGAGCTGTCGTTCTCGTCGCTCAGCACGATGACGCTGATCGTGGAATCGCTGCGCAGAAAGCCGCTGTTGGCGCCAGTCAGCAGCGGGTCGGTCATCGCGGTCTTCGCGGCGTCGAGTCCCTTTTCGTCCCCCGAGCCGCCGCTGCCGACCGAGGCGCGCGCCTGGAACTTGGCCACTGGGTCGCTGGTGCTGCCGTCGATGTACGTCGGCGAGCCCTGGAGTTTGCCCGACTGCGAGGCGCTGTCCATGTCGGTGGTGACGACGCCGATGTGGAAGTCGAGGCCCAGCGCCAGGAACGCGCCGATGAACAGATCGAGCTGGTCGTTGAGGCGGCTGAGCGATTCGTCCATCGACCCGGAGTTGTCCAGGACCCACAAGACGTCGATGGGCGCGTCGATGTAGGTCTGCTCGAAGCTCTCTTCGTAGATGCTGCCGGAGGTGCCGGTGCCGATGACCGGAACCGTGGTGATGCCCTCGTCCGGGTCGTTGGAGTTGACCTCGAGGTCCACCTCGTAGGTGACGTAGGCCGAAGGGCTGAACTGCACCTCGAAGGTGTACGTCTCGCCCAGGGCAAGCTCCACTTCCTTCCCGTCCTCGCTGAACTTTGCGAGCGCGTCCCCAGTCAGGGCGATGTCACGTACGCGCAGCGCTGCTTTGCCCTTGTTGGTGATGGTGACCTCGACGGGTTGGCCGTCACAATCGCGGAGCACGTTTCCGAAGTCGATCGAACTGGGGCTCACCTCGATGTCGGGATCCGGACCCGGGTCCTTGACCGGTTCGTCCTCCTCGCGCTCGCGATCCTTCCCCACCGGTGGCTCGCCACTGCTGAGGTTGTAGTCGGTACATGCGGCGAGAAAGAGGGACAGGAACATGGGCACGCTCGATCGGGGCATGCTACCGCGCCAGGAGCGCCGGGGGAAGGGGCGTTGGCAGTCAATAGTGTGGCGGCACCTCGTACCGCGGCCCGGGCTCCGATCCGTCGCCTGCCTGGGCGTCTCGGAGCTGGGCGACCTCGTCCCGCATCCGGCGCAGGTCGTCGCCGAGCGCGCGGACGACCTCGTCGAGCTCGCCGAGACTTTTTTCCAGCCAGGCAACGCGGGATTCCAGGGCGTCGGCGCGGTCTTCGGGGAGGTCCATCGCCTGCTACTAACCAGAAACAGCACCCGTGGCCCGGCCGCCTCCCGCCTGGGGGCGACGCATCGGTCGCGCCCGGTGTGCTCCCTCACCGATACTGCCCGTCCGGGGCCGCGTGCGGGTGATCGACGCCGAGCCCGGGCTGGGCGATGGGCTCCGGAGCTACCTCTCGCGGCACCATTTGACCGTGGAGACCGACGCGAACGGCGTCGGTGCTCAACGGGAGGACGCGGGCTAGGACGTGGTGATCCTCGATGTGGTGCTTCCGACCGACTCCGGCATCGAGCTGTACGGCGAACGGGTGGCGCGCGACAGCCCGCGGTGCGAAGGTGTACTGTTCGTCTCCGGAGGTTCGATGACGCCCGACGTCGCGAAGTTCATGCTCGCCGTGCCGTGCCGTCGCCGACCGACGGGCGCGGGAATCCTGACCATATTGGCCCTGGTCTTCACCGCCTGCGAGCAGCCCCCTGACGCGTCCGAGCCGTTCAGCGACGCGGCGGTCGCCGCGCTCGGCGCCTTCGACGACGAGGACCCGACGGTCATCGTCCGCGCGCTGGAGCAACTCGAGGTGGAGATCGCCGCGGAGCTCGACCTGGACGGCGACGTGACCGTGCGCTCGCTCACCCCCGGCGAGCTCGTTGTGGACGATGTCGCAGCGCTGGTCAGGCCGGATCGCGACCCGGGCCTGACCGTGCCCGTGGCGCTGGCGTGGCGCTCGCCCTTCACGCCGGGCGCGCACGATCCCATCGCGCTGTTGGCCGCCCAGGTCGGTGTGGAGCCCTACGCGCTCGCCTACACGCGCACCTTCCTGGATGGGCAGGACTGCTACCCGGACAGCTGCGAGTTCTTGCGTACCGAGAACACGATCACCAAGAAGAACATCGCGATGACGGTGTCGTTCACGTTGTTCAAGGACTGGCGGGACCTGGAGCTGGAGGACGGTCGGGCCGCCCGCGCTTCGCGGGGCTGGATGAAAGCGGGCGCGGACGCGGAAGCGGGCGGCGAGCGCATCGAGCAGTCGTACGCCATCGAACTCTGGTTCGAGGAGCCCGGTGACACCACGCTTCGGCTCCTGGTACTATGGGCTGAAACGACCTTCGATCCGCCGGAAGACGAAGAGATCGTCGCGCTGTCCACCCGCATCGGCATGAACGACCTGTTTGTGAGTCATGACGCGTGGATCGGGGGGTAGGCGCACGCGGATGAGAGTTGGGTGAGCGTTGTACGGCGGTATCCACCTCGCCAACAGACGGCGCCGCCACCAAGACAACGAGTGGGCGTTGACTTCGTGCAGCGCCGCAACGGCAGCCGAACGCTTCACGGGAAGGGGTTTGGCACGGGGCATCGGACTCTCCGGTCGCCACGCTCGCGCGAGTCGACTCCGGCGGACAGATGCGATTCGGTGGGTGGAGACGTTCGTCGCTCGGGCCGACGTGCCCGGCCTCTGCTCCTGGTGACCCGACCACCCGGCTGTGCCCTACTGGTGCCCTTGGAGCCGCTTCAGGATCTCCTCGGGGCTGCCCCCCATCCCAAGCCCTTCCAGCCCCTCCATCCCGCCGAAGTCCGGGGTTTGCTGTGCCTTATCTGGCAACTTTCCCGCGACGCCGTCCCCGAGGATGATGAGGCTGGCGGCTGGAATTGAGAAGGCCGGACCCCCGGCTTCTTCCTTGGCCACCCGCGCGCCGTCCACGCTGGCGTCGCCGATCGCCACCACCAGCTTTTCAGCCCCGAGTCCCAGCTCGATGCGGCCCCACGACCCCGCCATCGTCGCGCTTCCGGAGCGATCCACCGCCAGCTCCAGGAGCGCCTCGATGAGGCTGTCGGCAGTGTCGACCGCCGTGCCGTCGGGTTTTTGCCAGGACCCGTCCTTCCTCGCGGCCTCGACGCTCTGGTCGCCCAACTTCACGACGATCCGGTCGACCTTCCAGCTCTGGGTGTCGACGAGGCGGGCGGAGGCCCAGGGCTCGGTGGGGTTGAGCTTGTCGAGGTCGGCAGCGGCGATCCGGAAGGCGACGTCCGCGGCCGCCGCGTTGGCGCCATCGCCGTCGGGGGGCCCGATGCGGAGCGTGTGGGTGCCGCCGGCATCGTTGACGGCCACCAAGAGCGCGGGGTTGTCCAGGCCCAAGGCGCCCGGCTCCTGTCCGTCGAGGAACCGATCGGCCTTGAGCAGGCTCACGGCTGACATCCAGTCGGCGACGCGCTTGCCGTCGGCGCGAGGGCCGGTGTCGCCCAGCCACCAGCCGGTGTCGTCCTTGCGCAGCACGGTCTCGACGGCGCCGGCCACGATGCGGATGCGGTCGACGCTGCCGGGCGTGAACGCCAGGACATCTTTGCTCCGGAACTCGTCGGGGCCCTTGCTGACGAGGCTGGCCAGTTGGTTGTCGAGCAGGTGCGTGTCTGGGTCCCCTGGCACCTGGGCAAAACTCTTGTACCCGACCGGCGTGTCCTTGCCGACGTACACGGTGAACGCGGTGCCGTCGTCTTTTTCGAGCCGGAGTTCGGTCCGGTTGGACTCGTCCAGGCCGTAGTCCGCGTCCGGCCCGGTCAGGACCGCGTCTTCGATGCGGACCTCCGCAAGCCGGTCGATGATTGCCTCGATCGCCGAGCCCTTCGCCAGGGCGACGACCGGACTGGTCATCTTCCACTGCCCCTCCTCCCGCTCGAACACGAGTTCGTCCGTGGCGCGCTTCAGGCTGACCCGGCTGATGGCCTCGGACTGAAACGCGAACAGATCGCGGCTGGGTGGGGCGTCGAGGTCCGTGGGTTCGTCGGCCACGCGTTGCCAGTCGAGCACGATGACGGCCACGACGACCAGGAGGATGACGGAGAGGATGGAGAGGAGTCGGTTCTGGCGTTCCACGTTTGCTTACCTTGACGGAGGCGGCCGGGTGCGTATCCTCCCGGCCGCGCACGAGGCATGGCAGATGAGCGGCGAACAGGACGGCGTGACGAAATCCGACACGGGTGTGGACGAACCCGGCGACTCCATCGAAGAGCGCCTCGCGGCGCAGTTGTTGGAGCTCGAAGGGCGGTTGCGCACGGTCAGCGCGGCGTACAAGCAGAAGTCCGATGAGATCGAGGCCACCAAGACCCGGTTGGAAAGAAACTCGGCGCTGCGGGAGGAGATTCGCCGCGGCGAGGTCGTCGCGGCGCTCTTCGAGCCGGTCGAAAACCTGCACCGCTCCATCCACCCCCTCCACGCGCTCGCGCCCGATGCCGCCCAGGGGCTGATGATGGTGCACCAGCAGTTCCTCACCGCACTCAAGGCTCTGGGCCTCGAAGAGGTGGGCCAGGAGGGCGAGCGCTTCGACCCGTCGCTGCACGAGGCGATCCACAGCGAGCCGGTGGCCGATGCCGAGTTCGACAACACCGTCCTGCGCGTGTTTTCGACGGGCTTCCGCAACGGCCGCCAGCTCATCCGCCCGGCGCGGGTGGTGATTGGGGTGTACACGCAGGCGGCGGGCGAGGCGTAGTCGCCGCCGGTCAGCGTCAGCGCACCGACACCACGTGGTCTCCCGCCGGTAGGGTCACCCGGACCCAGGGCGCGGCGTACTCCACTCCCACTGAAAGAGGGCTGCCATCGGCCTCGACGACGGTGGCGCCGGGGGCGTAGACCTCCACGTCCCAGCCGACGAAGGCGCTGCCGGCGGCGAGCGTCACCGCCGCGGCCGACTCCGCCCGAAGCGTCGCGCCGTCCACGGTCGACGCCACGGCGCCCGCTCCCGGCACGATGCGCGCGTTGAGCGCCCCCGGCTCGTTCGCCCAGGACTCGACGCCCTCCACCGTCGCCGGCGCGAGGGTCTCGATCCCGCGGCGCAGGAGCGGGACGATGCTGCCGACCCGTTGGAACAGCGGCCCCTCACCGAGTGGCGCGGGGACGGTCACCGAGCCCGAGCGCGCGTCTCCACTCCACCAGTGAACCCACTCGCCCGCGGGCAGGGACCCGCTCCAGTCGGATTCCTCGGCGTCGACGACGGTCCCGACGAACAGCGCCTCGCCGACGAAGAAGTCGGTCTCGGAATGAACGTCACCATCGGGGTCGCCGAGCCCCTGGGGGAGCACGATCGGCACACCGGTCGCGAGCATCGTCGCGACCTGGGCCTGGTAGTACGGCCACAGGCGCGTGTGCAGCTCCGCGTAGCGGACGAACGCGTCCAGGGTCTCCTGGTCGAACTGGCTGTCGCCGTAGTCGGTGAAGTCCCAGGGGTTGTGGTTTTCGCCGGCGCCGCCGTACTGCCAGATGGGAAGCAGCGCGGCGTACTCCGTCCAGCGGATGAAGGACTCCTTGGTCGGGCGTCCGCCCCGGTACCCGCCGGTGTCGCTGGCGTAGAACGGGTAGCCGCTGACGGACAGGCCGGTGCCGCCGTGGATCGCGGAGACCAGCCCCCCGACGAGGAGCCGTCCGTCGGCGACGTCGCCCCAGCGCTGCAAGCCGTTGTCCAGGTCGCCGGGCCAGATGACGTCGGTTACCGTCTGGCCGCCCTTGACGCCCGCGCGCCCCAGCAGCATCCCGGCCTCGTCGTAAGGCGTGACGTACGGTTGATGGTAGTACGTCGCGAACTGGTGATGCATGGTCCGCTCGTCCTGGCCGTTGGCGAACGACCACGCCAGCCGGGAACCGAAGAGCCCAAGCTGGACATCCTCGCCGTAGTCGAGCTTCCAGCCTTCGATTCCGCGGTCACGCGCCGCGGCCACGCGCCCCGCCCACGCCTCGGCCGCCGCGGGGTTGGTCAAGTCCACCAGGTCCCCGAAATCCGAGAACAGGAGCTGGTCCTGGACCAACCAACCCTCGGCTTCGTACCCCGCGTGTTCGGGGTCGTCGGCCTCGACGTACGGGGTGGTCCACGCCATGAAGCGGAAGCCGAGGGCGTGGATCTCGTCCACCATCGCGTCCCATTCCGGAAAGGTCGTCGTGTCCGGCTGCATCGAGTTGTAGGCGCTCTGCCAGGGGTTGTCGACCCACATGACGCCGGTCGCGACACCTAGCTCTCGCATCTTGCGGGCGTCGGCCAGCACCTCGTCACCGCTGAGGTTGGCGTTGCGCCAATGGAGGGGAGCGAAGGCCCAGTCCGGGGGAACCTCCGGTGCGCCGGTGCGCTCCCAATACCGCCCGGTCACCTCACCCGGCGTTGGCGGGGCGTAGAGGTCGACGGTGAGCCCCTCTCCCTCTTGCTGAAAGAGCGCGGTCACCGCGTCGGCGCGCGTCGCGGCGACGTCGAACACACCGGGTCGAAAGCTGTCGACCAACATTCCCCAACTTGCGCTGGACACCAACAGCGGGACCGGCACGTGGACCTCGTTGTAGCCGCTCTCCCGCTCCAGCTCGATCTCGATTTGCATGGGTCGGACGCGGCCGCGGTGGAGGATGCTGTCGAAGGTCTCGCCGAGCCCGTAGAACGCCTCGGTCTCGGTGGTGCCGATCACGATGCCCAGCCACGGCACGACGCCGGCCGTCTCGTCGGCCCGGAGGCTCAGGCGCAGCCCGGGGCCCTTGGCGTCGACGTCGAGGAGCGCGGTGCGGTCGCCTTCGAAGCGCACCGTCTGTCCGTCCACCCCCGTCGATGCGCGCACGTCGAGGCCGCCGTTGCAGCGCTCGCTGACGTCGGCCTCGAAACCGGCGCTGGCCAGGGTGCCGGCGGCGACGCGCTCGTCGTACAGCCACCAGGGGTCGTAGCTGCACGCCGCAAAGTCGGGGCTGCTGGCCTCGACCAGGACGAACGACACGGCGTGGGCGGTCCCGTCGGGCCGGGTCCAGGTCAGCCCGGTCTCGGCGGTTTCGAGGATGGCGCCGTCCGCGTCCGTCCAGCTCTGGGTGGTCGCCGCGTCGTCGGGGTCGCAAGCGGAGAGCGCCAGGAGCAGCATCGCGGAACTATACGCGGTAAGCTGGCCGGGATGTTGCTCCTGGTGCTGGCGGCATGTGGTCGGCTGGCCTTCCTCAACGATGCGCCCACGGTCGGGTTCGTCTCGCCGGAGTCTGGCGCGCTGGTCAGCTACACCGGCCAGGTGGTCTTCGTGGTCGCGGTCGAGGACGACTCCGATCCGATCGATACACTCGCGGTCGCCTTCACGCTGGCGGATGGCAGCGCCGTGGTGGGCGAGGCGTCGGTCGATTCCGACGCGGGGACGGTCACCCTCACCACCGAGGCCGCGCTCCCGCGGGGAGAGCCCACCGTCGTCGCGCGGGCGGTGGACCACCTCGGGGAGAGCGATCGGGCCGAGCTCCAGCTCCTGGTGCACGACGACGTCGCCCCCACGATCACCTGGGCCGCCCCGGTCGACGGGGGCCGGTACGCCGCGGGCGTCGCGCTTCCCGTGTCGGTCGGCATCGACGATCCCGACCCGCTCGACGACACCCGTCTGCTCCTGACCTGGACGGGGAGCGCCTTGCAGGGAGTCGCGGGCCTGCCGGGAGAACTGTCCGAGTCGGGCGACGTCAGCTTCGAACTCGACTCCCTGGCCATCACCCATTGGACGATGGGGCTCTCCGTGACCGACCCGCTCGGCGCCGCGTCTGCCAGCAGCATTGGCTTCGACGTCGTCAACGGCGACCTCGACAACGACGGCTACCTCGACGTGCAACTCGGTGGCGACGACTGCGACGACGGCTCCGGGGGCGTGCATCCCGGCGCGACCGAGCGCTGCAACGAGGTGGACGACGACTGCGATGCGCTCATCGATGAGAGCGCCGTGGACGCCACCGGCTGGTACGCCGACAAGGACGCGGACGGCTTCGGGGACGGAGGGGACCGTTTCGCCTCCTGCGCGCCGCCGGCCGGCCGGGTCGGCAACGATGACGACTGCGACGACGACGACGACGAGGTCCACCCGGACGCGTCGGAGACCTGCGATCACCGGGACGAGGACTGCGACGGCGTGGAGGACGAAGACGCCATCGACCTCACCGCGGTGTGGCTCGACTACGACGAGGACGGGTACGGCGGCGGCATCGCCTATGACGTCTGTTTTCCCACGCGCGAGGAAGCGCTCGTGGACGGCGACTGCGACGATGGGGACGACGACGTTCACCCCGGGGCGGCGGAGGTGTGCGACGGCAGCAACGACGACGAAGACTGCGACGGGTTCGCGGAGGACGCCGACGCCGACTCCACCGGCAAGGCCGACGCCTGGTTCGACGCCGATCGCGACAACCGGGGCGACCCCGGGGTGGCCGGCACCCGCTGCGACCTCGGCGCCGACTGGGCCGACAACGCCGACGACTGTGACGACACCGAAGCTGCGATGTGGACCGATCGCGCGGAGGTGTGCGAGGACGGCCTGGACTATGACTGCGACGGGGAGGATCCGCGCTGTCGACTGGTCGGGAGCCACGATCTCTTCGACGCCGACGTCACGCTCGACGGCGACGGCTTCGCCGGCCTCGGGCGGAGCTTCGCGGCGCTGGGGGACGTCGACGGCGACGGCACCGATGACTTTGCGGTCAACGCGCTGCTCGCGGGCCAGGTGTACGTGGTGAGGGGTGCCGGACTGGTGGACGGCTTCGCCTCCGACTGGCCGACCCTCACGGGCACCGGCTCCGACGCGCTGGGCGAGGGGCTGGCGGGGGTGGGCGACCTCGACGGTGACGGGGTCCCGGAGCTGCTGGCGGGGGCGCCGGACGCGGACGGCGACGCCGGCGCGGTGTACCTCTTCGCGGCCGATGTCGCGGCGGACGCCGACGTCGGGGCCGCCGCGGCCTCGCTCGCTGGCGCCCCCGGAGAGCAGCTCGGCTCCGCGCTCGCCGGCCCCGGCGACTTCGATGGGGACGGGGTCGCGCTCGAGGTGGTCGCCTCTGGGGTGGGCTTCGTGCGCACGCTGGACGCGACGTTCGGCCTGGTCTCGACCTGGACCGGGGGCGTGGTGGGTACGCCCGCCCTGACCATGCTCGTCGACGTCGACGGCGACGGGCTCGATGAGGCGCTCGTCGGCGATGCGGCCGCGGACCGGGCGTGGCTCGTGCTCGGAGGGCGCGCCGGCGACCTCGATCTCGAGGCGGACGCCGACGCGGTCTACACCGCGGCCTACACCGGGGACGCGGCGGGGTGGGCCGCCTCGGGGTCCGGCGATGTCAATGGGGATGGCTTCGGCGATTTCGTGGTGGGCGCGCCGGATTCCGACGCTGGAGGAGTGGACGCGGGCGAGGCGTACGTCCTCTTCGGGGGAGCAGCGGTCGCGGATCGCGCGCTGGACGGGGCGGACGCCAGGCTCGCCTCGCCCGACGCGGGAGACGCCGCCGGTTCGGCGGTGGCCGGCGTCGGGGACGCCGATGGGGACGGCCTCTTCGACGTGGTCGTCGGGGCTCCGTACGCCGATGCCGGTGGCAACAACGCCGGCACCGCGTGGCTGGTGTACGGCGCCGCCAGCCTCGGCAGCATCGACCTCTCCACGGCCGACGCGAACTTCGTGGGCGAGTCGACGAGCGACAACGCGGGGGAGGGAGTCGGGTGCGTCGGCGACGTCGATGGCGACGGGTTTGCCGACGTGGGGGTCGGCGCGCCCAGTGCGGTGGGCGATGGCCGTGTATACCTGTTCTTCGGCGGAGGTGTCTGATGGCGGAAGACGACAACTGGGCGCTCAGCGTACGCGGCGCGGCGCTCGCCGCGTGGACGGGATCGGACGAGGCCCTGACCAAGGCGCTCAAGCAGCACCTGGTGGTGGCCTTCCTGGGCTCGGCCTCTTCCGGCAAGGACAGCGCCATCCGCGCGCTCTTCGGGCTGGACTTCGGCGAGATCAGCCCGATCCCCGGCTCCACGAGTACGCTCCGCGTGGTCAAACTCGACCCCGCCGGGCAGGTCCTGCTGGTCAACGCCCCCGGGTTCGGTGACGTCCGGGAGCGGGTGGACGCCTCGGTCCGCGAGGTGCTCGATGCGCTGGACATCGTGGTCTATGTCGTCAACAGCGAAGGCGGCGCCACCCTCGACGAGCGTCGTGACCTCGATGCCATTCGCTCCCTCGATCGGCCCGTGCTGGTCTGCCTCAACAAGATCGATCTGATCCGCACCAAGGAGCGCGAAAACTTCATCGCCGCCACGCTTCTCCAGCTCGGGGTCGACCCCAAAGACGCGGTGGTCACCTCGTTCGACCCGCTGCCGCAGCTCGCCCCCGAGCCCATCGGTGTCGAGGTGGTGATCCGCTGGATCGGCGAGCACCTGGCCTCCTCGGGCAAGGAGCTGCTCTTCGCCAAGCACCTGAGGAACAAGGCGGCCGCCTGCGAGCCGATCATCCAGGCGGCGGCGCGCCTGGCCAGCGTGGCTGGTGCCGTCCCGATTCCCGGCGCCGACCTCGCTGCGGTCACTGCGATCCAGGTCAAGCTCATCCGCGACATCGCCGAGGTACACGGGCAGTCCCTCGACCGCGACATGGTGGCCTTCATCCTCGCGGAGCTGTTGGCCACCGGGATGCGTGGATTCGCGCGCTGGGCGATGGGGGGCGCCAAGGCGGCGGGGCTGTTGCCGGGCGGCCAGGTCGCCGAGGGGCTGATCCTCGCGGTCTCCGCGACCATCGCCGGGGCCTCGACCTACGGCGTGGGCAAGGCGACGGTCGCCTGGATCCAGAGTGGTCGCAAGCTCGATGGGGCCGCGCTCCGCGGCGTCTTCGATCTGGCGGCCATGGGGTGGAAGCAGCGGCCGACGCTCGTCGGCCCGGACTGAGCGGGTGGCCTCAGATCGCGGCAGCGGGGTCACGCTCGACCGGATCACCGACCCGCTGGAGCGGCTGCTGCTCCGGTGCCATCGCGACGAGATGTTGCCACTGGCGGCGCTGCTCCGCGTCAGGGAAGCCGGGGTTGGACTCGGGCTGTTGGCGCGCAACCTCGCGCGGGCCACGCGCCGGCTGGCGCGCCACGGGCTGGCCAATGCGATGTTCGGTCGGGGCGACGGTCCCCCGTGGACCGAGGTGCTCGCCCGGATGACCGGCGAACGCCTGGTCGGCTACGACGAGGTCGAAGAGGCCGAGCTCCGGATCGTGCGGCGGGTCCAGGCGGCCCGCTGGGGGGCATTGCCCCTTCCGGAGCGCGAGGCGTTGTGGACCAGCCTCGGACTCGCGGGCCCCCCCCCGGATGCAGGCGACGACGCGATGACCGAAGCGCAGTCGCAGCTGGGGCGCGCGTTCGGATACGTCATCACCCAGGCCCACACGGGCGTCTTCGCCTTATCGCGACTGCCGCTCTGGCTCGTGCTGGCGTGGACTCCCGGCCTCGCGTGCATTCTGCAGCCGATCCTGATGATCCTCGCGCTGTCGACGGTCGCGTGGACGCTCCGGGCGGATGCTCCGCGACTGGAGTCGGTGGTCCTGCACGTCGCTCGGCTCAGACAGGTGGTCCTGCGGCGGATCACCATTGGCTTCGTCGGCAGCCCCTCGACGGGGAAGGACGCCGGGATCCGGGCGCTCTTCGGGGTCGACTCCGGCAACATCTCCCCTGTCGCCGGCAGCACCAAGACGGTCAACATCCAGCGGGTGCCGGGCGCCACCGCGCTCTACGTCGTGAACACGCCCGGACTGGGCGACGTGGTCCAGGCGGTCACCGATGAGGCCAAAGAGGTGCTCGCCCACATCGACGTCTATCTCTACGTGATAAACGCAGAAGGTGGTGTGCAAGCAAGGGAGTTGGCGGACTACCGGGCCTGCGTCGCCAGCGGGAAGCCGGTGCTGGCCATGGTGAACAAGATTGATCTGCTGCGCCCGCGTGACCGTGAGCGGTACCTCCTCGACGCCCGCGAGAAGCTCAAGGCGGCGGATGGTGACTTCCTGGCCGTCGCCTTCGACCCCATGCCCGAGCTGTCGTCGTACCCCATCGGGATGGAGGAGGTGCGCGCGTGGGTGGAGTCGACCCTCTCCCGGCTGGGCAAGGACCCGGCTGAGCTGCCGCCGCTCCCCGTGCGGCCGCCGACATTCTGACCGTGTTTCCGCTGCTCCTCGCGTGCGCCCGGGCGCCTTCGGACGGGGAGGTCGCCGTGGCCACGTTGACGGCCGACGGGCAGGGCGAGGTGCGCGCCTACACCGAGACGACGGGGCCGTGGCCGGGTGTCGTCCTTCCGCTCCGCGCCCTCACGAGCCTGGACGCCTATGCCGAGGGTGACACCGTTTTTGTCCCGGGACTCTCCCACAAGCTCGTCCCCAGCGTGTTCGCGGAGTGGTTCCCGCAGCTCTTCGTGGTGGTGGTGGAGTCGGGGGACTTGCGGTCCTGGACCGCTCACGCCTGGCCGGTGGATGCCCCCGGCCATTCCCTGATCGACCCCGCCCTGGTGATGGGACCGACCGGGCGCGAGCTGTGGTTTGTCCAGGTAGACGGCGTCGGCGACCCGGCGGAGGGGAGTCGATCGACGCGGGTGGTCCGCACGTTCTGGACCGGGTCGGGCTTCGGCCGCGCCGAGGTGATGCTCGAGGGAAGGGGACTGGTGGACCCGTCGCCGGTGTACCAGGGTACGCGCTGGGAGGTCTTCATGACCCGAGACCATCGCGAGGTGGTGGTCGCGTCGGAGGGGGGCGGCCTCGGGTCGGTCATCACCGGCCTCACCGTGCCGCATGTGCGCCGCGAGGGGGACACCGTCGTACTGACCGCGCAGCGGGTCGAGGCTGGCAGACCCCTTCCGGTCGAGTCGCGGCGGGTCGACGGACAGGGCTGGACCGTCCCCCGACCGATCGAGTTGGCGGATGGCGCTTCCTGCAGCTCGCCGTCCAGCGTGAGGATCGGGTCGGGTCGGGTGCTCTTGTGTGCGGACGAACGCGGGCGGTGACCTTCCCGGTCTCGACCGCGAGGACGGGCACCTCGTCGTAGGGTCCGGCTTCGAGGTACCCGGGTCGAACGGCGAGCGAGATCTGGTACGCGACCTCGCGTCGATCAAGCTCGCCGAGACTCGCGACGCCACCACGCCAACACCTCGTCCGGGGCGCCGTACGCCTGGGTCATCACCGTGGCCAGCTCGTCGAGGCAGCTGGCGTCCCCCCCGATCAAGCGCTCCGCCAGCACGACGGCTCCGCCCGGGATCGACGGGGGGAGCGGCAGGTCGCGAAGCTGCGCCGCGCTGAGCTTGAGCACCGACAGCGTGAGCCCGGCCCCCACGCTTCGCCGGCGCGCCCAGGCGCTGGCCGGCGGCGAGAGGAGCACGGCGAGCAGCTCCGCGATGGCCCACGTTCCGGGCAGGACCGTCAGCACCGGCGTGAGCCCGACATAGGCGCCCGCCGGGTCGGCCGCCGCCTCCAGAACGCGTGTCTGCGTCGCGACGAAGAGTCGCGGACCGACGCGCGCCGCCTGCCGCGGGTGCAGGTGGCAGGCGTCCACCGTCGGCCGCAGCCACGACGACTTGTGGATCCGCGCCGGCCGCTCGCCCCAGCGGAACCTGCCCGACGAGATCCCACCGCTGGTCACGATGCGTACCCCGTCGCCGCCTTCGCGCACTTGCCCCCGCAGGGCGTAGTATTCGTCTCGGAAGTCGGCCTCGATCGTGGCGACGTCGCCCAGGCGGCGCTGGCCGTCGGGCGGCGACCAGGGCGGCGCGCGGTCGCTGACCAGGAGCTCGCACCAGTCCCCGGACACGGCGGCCTCGGCGCGCGCGGGCACGCCGGAGAAGCGGCGCGTCGTCGATCCCACGCCGGGGCCGAACCCGAGCGCCAACAGCGGCACCCCCACCCCGGGAAAGGAGCCGGGCGGCAGCGTCCAGGCGAAGGTGGGTCGGCCCGCCAGTGCGCGTGCCGCCGCGGCATCGCGTGTGGCGCCGACGCTCGCGGGGAGCACGATGCCGATGCGCTCGGCGGCGCGCAGCGCGTCGAGGAGGAAGACGACGCTGACGTCGGTGTACGGCCCCAGCGCGCCGCCATGACGGCTGCGCAGCGCCGCGGCGAGGCCCACGGTGGGGGCAGTGAGCGAGCGCAGCCGGTTGAGGAAGGGCGGGTTGGTCAGAATCGTGCGCACGGGCGCGGGAGGTTCCGTCAGGGAGTTCCGAGCCGTCACGTTGCGGCTGAGCGCGTCGGCGCCGCTTCGGTCGAGCCCGGCATCGATCGTGATGCAGGCCTGCGCGATCATCACTGCAAGCGCGTCGATGTCGGCGCCAAAGAGGCTCGTGCGCGCGAAGTCCGCGCGCCGGGAGGCCGGCACCCTCCGCAGCGCCGCGAGCAGGAAGGCACCGGCACCGCAGGCCGGGTCGCTGACGGGTCCGTCGCCGTCCCAGGCCAGGTCCACCACGCCGTCGGCGACCAGACGCGGCGTGTAGTACACCCCGTTCGCGCGCGCCAGCGGGTGCATCGCGGCGTACAAGGCGCCCGGCTCCGCCACCGGCGGGAGCGTCGGGCCCTTGCGGAAGGCCGGGTCGAACAACACCAGACCCGTGTGTCGCCAACGGGCGTCGGCGTCACCCACGGCTTCGGCCACCGCATGGCGCAGTCCGGCCGTGCCCACCTCGGCCAGCCACGCCGCGTACGCAGGGGGGATCGTTCGCGAAAAAACGGGCACGCGCGCCTCTATTCGGCGAGGGAGATATGTGGGACACTGGCGGCACCATGCGTACCCTGCTCCTCAGCCCGATCCTCGTGCTCGCTGCCTGTGAATCGCACAGCGAGGTGGATGTTCCGAAGCCGGTAGGGCTTGAGGTGCTGGTCAGCGCGGACACCCTCGTCGCCGGGACCCGGATCGACTGGAGCGCGCGTCTGCACTTCGACGATGGAAACGCCATCGTCGTGCCCGTGGACTTTGTGTCCGACCAACTCGGGTCCCTCAACCAGACGTGGGCCACGGCCGGCTCTGGTACGCTGATGCCGACGCTCGCCGCGGTCCACCTGCTCAGCGGGACCACCGTGTGGGATGGGCGCCAGTACTACGACAACCTGTGGATCACCGTGGTCCCCGATGTCGCCGAGACCGTCGACCTCCAGCTCAGCGGCATCCAGGCCGGCGCCGGTGAATCCTTGACCTGGACGGTCGCGGCCGCCGACCGGTTCTCAAACCCGATCGCGCGGGAGCACATCGCGGTCGCCGCGGACAGCACGCAGGTGGTCGTGGCTGAGCCGCGGGTTTCGTCGGGCGTCGCGGGCGTGTACGTGCTGGCGGCTAAGGTAGACGCCATCGCCGATCGCGAGCAGTTCCGGATCGTTCCCGGCCCCGCCGCGGTGATCGACCTCTCTATGAGTGACACCTCGCTGGAGGTGTACGATTCCGCCATAGTCACCGCGCTGGTACGCGACGACTATGGCAACATCCTCGACGAGCGCGCTCCGTTCGTCGTCACCGGCGGGGCGGCCGACGCGGTCGTGGCGGGGCCCAACGTCACCTTCGTAGATGAGGGCTGGTACACCGTCACCGCGACCTTCGAGGACCTTTCTGCCGATGTCGGCCCCTTCCTCATCGACAGCACGGGTCCCGACCTGGGCATCGTCGAGCCCGAGCGCGGCGATTGGGAGGTCAACACCAGTGCGCTGATGTGGGGTACGGTCAAAGACGAATGGAGCGCCATCGGGCCGATGACGGTCAACGGCGATCCGGTCACGGTCAACGGGGATGGAAGTTTCACTCACACGCTCGACTACGAGTTCGGCCTCAACATCGTCGAGACCATCGTCGAGGACAGCGATGGCAACGGGGCCAACGACACGCGCAGTGTGTTGGATGGCGCGTTTCAGCCCAATACAACCCAGATCGGAAACGGCATCGTCGCGCGCATCAACGAAGATGGCTTCGACACCTTGGAGAGCCTGGGTGAGGGGCTCATCAACGGCACGGATCTCACCGCGTTGGTGCCGAATCCGGTGGTCAGCATGGAGTCCGAGTCCTGTATCGATCTGGTCTTCTTTGAGATCTGCATCACGTGGTACTCCCTGGAACTGTACATCTGGAATCCGTCGATCGGGTCCACCGACCTCGAGATCGACCCCAACGCGGGCGGCTACCTCGACACGACCTTCCAGGTGCTCGATCCCTACCTAGAGTGGGACGCCGATGGTACGGTCCTCGGAATCGGTCTGAGCGCGAACGGCAGCATCTACGCCGACGACATCACTGCGAACATGGACCTGTATCCGTATGTGTCAGGGGGTGAGCTCGGGCTCACCGTCGCCAACACCGATGTCACGTCTACCAACTTCACCTTCGATTGGGACAGCTGGCTCTACGACGTGATGAGCTTCTTCGGACTCGACCTCTCCAGCTTGGTCCAGGGCTACATGGAAGATGCGTTGGAGTCGGCCATCACCGACGAGATCCCCGCCGCCGTGGCGGATGCCGTCGGCGCGCTGGAAATCGCCACCAGCTTTGCCCTCGGCGCGGCGACCGTGGTGCTGGCGGCCGAGCCCTTCTCGACCAGCGTGGACGATTACGGCCTGACCCTGAGCCTGGGCACCGAAGTGTATCCGGAAACCTGGATTCACGAGGAGATGGGGCTCGGGTCTCTCTATGGCAACTACTCGCTCCCGGTCTACGCCTCCTCCTCGCCGGACTTCCAGGTCTCGATCGGCGCCGACTTCCTGAATCAGGCGCTGTACGCCTTCTGGGGCGCCGGCGTCCTGGACCAGGAGATGGACGGCCTCGATCTCGGCCTCGATCTGGGTACCTTCGGGGATCTGCTCGGCATCGCCGACCTGCGCATCACCACCAAGCCGCTGTTGCCGCCGGTGGTGGTGCCGGGCACCGGCACCTCGATGCTCGACGTGCAGATCGGCGATCTCGAACTGTCCCTCTACGACGGCGCGCCCATCGACGAGAACCTCCGTCTGCGCGTCTACGTCAGCCTCGTGGCCGGGATGGACCTTGCCGTCGTCGACGGCATGCTGTCCCCGACGATCGGCACCCCCGAGGTCTGGTTCGACGTCACCATGCCCGAGGCCAACACCGTGGCCAGCCGGGACACCGAGGACCTTCTCGAAGCGCTGGTGCCGCTGTTGCTCCCTGCGCTCACCGGCGCGCTCGGCGAGATTCCGCTCCCCGAGATTGGCGGCTTCAGCATCACCATCGATGGTCTGAAGGTCGACGGCCCCGAAAACGGCTTCGTCACCGTCGATGCCGATCTCGGTCTCTGATCGTGTTCGCGTCGTTTCTGACGGTCCTTGCCGCCGTCTCGCTGGCTGACGCTGCGAGCCGGGTGGAGGGGCAACTGGTTCTGGACGGAGTCCCGGACATTCCGCCAGAGGTCGCCGAGCGCACGTCCCAGTACGAAAACGTGCGCAGCGCCGGTCTCGTGGGTTGGCTGGCCAGGAGCGCCGGGCTGATGGTGACCACCCGGTTCGGGGAGACCTCACAGTTGCACACCGTGGCGGGGCCCGGGATGGCCCGGAAACAGGTCACCTTTTTCAGCGAGCCCGTCGCCTCCGCTGGGTGGGATCCCGAAGGCGATGGGACGAGCGTCGTGTACGCGCGTGACGTCGGCGGCGGTGAGGCGTGGCAGCTCTTCCGGTTCGATTTGCGGAGCGGTGTCTCCACGCTGCTGACCGACGGGTCCTCCCGCAACGAGCTGGGCGCCTGGGCCAACACCGGGGACCGCTTCGCGTTCTCCTCGACCCGTCGTAACCAGAAAGACTTCGATCTCTACGTCATGGACGCTGCCGACCCGGCCAGCGCGCGACGGGTGCTGGAGGTCGAGGGTCAATGGAACGTGCTCGACTGGAGCGCGGACGACGCGCGGTTGTTGGTGCGTCAGTTCACGTCCGCGGTCCACTCCCGGCTGTACGTCCTCGACCTCGGCACCGGCCAGCTGGTCGAGGTGTCGCCGATGGCCAGTCCGGCAACCTGGGACGAAGCCGTCTTCGCGGAAGGCGGCGCCGCCATCTTCGCGACGACCGACGGCGGCGGCGAGTTCCGGCGGTTGGTCCGCGTCGAGTTGGCGTCCAACGTCACGACGGTGCTGACGGCCGACATCCCGTGGGACGTCGAGGCGCTGGCGATGGCGCCGGACCTGCGGCAGTTGGCGTTCACGGTGAACGAAGCCGGGCGCAGCGCGGTGTATGTGGCGGCGAGCGGCGCACCCGAACATCGCAAGCGACTGGCGATTCCGCTCGGGGTGGCCGGGGGGCTCGCCTTCGATGCCGCGGGGAAGCGCCTTGCCCTCAGCATCTCGACCGCGCAGGCTCCGACCGACGTGTACGTCCTCGACCTCAAGAAACAGACGTCGACCCGGTGGACCGAGTCCGAGGTCGGCGGTCTCGACACCAGCCGATTCGTGGTGCCGGAGCTGGTGGCGATGCCCTCCTTTGACGGCCTGGAAGTTCCCGCATGGGTGTACCGCCCGGCCACAGCCAACGGACCATCGCCAGTGGTCATCAGCATCCATGGCGGTCCCGAGTCGCAATCGCGCGACAGTTTCGTGGGCACCTTCCAGTACTGGGTCAACGAGCTGGGGCTCACCGTCGTGGTCCCCAATGTGCGGGGTTCCTCGGGCTACGGGCGCTCGTATCTGACCCTCGACGATGGTCGCAAGCGCATGGACTCGGTCAAGGACATCGGGGCGGTGTTGGATTGGATTGGTACCCAATCCGGGCTCGATGCCTCCCGCGTCGGCGTCACCGGTGGCTCGTACGGCGGATTCATGGTGTTGGCGTCGCTGGTGGCCTTCCCCGACCGGTTGCGTTGCGGAATCGATTCCGTGGGCATCAGCAACTTCGTGAGCTTTCTGGAGAACACCGACGCCTACCGTCGCGACCTGCGCCGGGTGGAGTATGGCGACGAACGTGATCCGGCGATGCGCGCGTTTCTTCAGGAGGTGTCACCGCTCAACAACGTGGGGCGGATCAGTGACCCGCTGTTCGTGGTGCAGGGGCGCAACGATCCGCGCGTGCCGATGTCGGAGGCGGAGCAGATTGTCTCCGCATTGCGCCAGAAGGGGCAGGACGTGTGGTATCTACTCGCGAACGACGAGGGCCACGGATTCAAGCGCAAGAGCAATCGCGACGTGATGACGCGCGCAACGACCCTTTTCTTCGAGCGTTACCTGATTGCGAGCGGCGCTACGCCAGCGCCAACAGGACGATGACGGCCGCGCCGAACATCGTCAACAGCCCCCCGAGCACCAAGGCGCCGGCCACCAGTGGCGGCAGCACGCCGGCGGCGACGCCGAGCAGGGCAACGACCCCCAGCAGCGCGGCGCAGACCAGCGTAAAGCACGTCGAGACGATCGCCTCGACGCGCCACTGACGCTGGCGGCGGCGCGCGGACGACGACGCTCGGCGCTCGGGCGCGACGGGACGCGGTCGGGACGACACCGGCGCCGTGACCCGCCTCCAGGTCTGGTCATCGGCGAGGTGGGGGCGGCGGACGCGCTCCAGTAGCGTGAGGTCGAGATGGGTGTCGGCGTAGGCGGCCTTGGTGGTGAAGTGGGATTCGGGGGTCATGGCAGTTCCGGGTGATAGGGGGCGGTCGCGGAGGCGGGATGGACAGCGGAGGCGTGGTGGTGGCGGCGCAGATGGCGACAAGGGCCACGGCCCGGCCAGCGATGATCGGGGCCTGTCTGGGCGCGACGACGCCTGCGGAACTTCGCCGTCACCTCGCTGGGGGTGGGATGGCCCCCTCGCCGGAAGTTCTCCGCCTGCGTCGGGACCACGCGGCCGACCTGGGCATCTCTGCGGCCGACCTCGATTTCCGCGAACTTCATCCCGGTCTCGACCTGGGCATCTACGCCTGCAGCCACAGCATGGGCGTGCCGAGCATCGTGGGCCCCGCCGCGGTGCAAGAGCACCTTGACCAGCTCGCCGCCCACGGCATCGGCGTCTGGGACGACGGCACCTGGGTGACCGTGATGGACCAGTACCGCCAGCAGGTCGCGGCGCTGGTCGGGGGGAACCTCGTCGACGGCGACGTCACCTGGTTCCCCAACGCCTCGGAGGCCCTGGGCGCGGTGCTGGAGGGGATCGACGGGGGCACCCTGGTCTACACCGCCGGTCACTTCACCACCGGACACTACATTCATCACCAGTGGGCGCAGAACTGTGGCGGCCGCCTGGTCGAGGTGCCGGTCGATGCCGATGGCAGCGTGCCGACCGAGCGGATCATCGCCGCGTTGACCCCCGACGTCCGCGTACTGTCGATCAGCCACGCGCTCTTCGAGTCCGGTTGGCTTCAAGACCTGCCCGCTCTGGCCGCGGCGCTGCGAGAGCGTTGCCCCGACGCCCTCTTGCTGGTCGACGCCTACCAGACCTGCGGCACGGTTCCGATCGAGGCGCTGGCCCTCGGGGACCACGTCGCCATCGTGGCCGCCGGGCACAAGCAGCTTCGCAGCGGGACGGGCGCCGGCTTTCTGTACCTGCCTCGTCGGTGGCATCGGCTGCTCACGCCGAAACGCACCGGGTGGTGGAACCACCGGTCGCCGTTCTCCTTCGAGAAAGGACCGGTGGTCCGCGCCGAAGACGGCACCCGCTTTCGCACCGGCACGCCCACGCTCATCGCGCAGGTGATGCTGCTGGGCGAGCTCGCTGCGCTCGCGACCAGCGGTGCAGGATCCTTGCCGGCGGCGGTGGCGCGGGCACGGCGCGTCACCTCGGGACTGGTCGACGAGATCCTGGGCGCCTGCGCGGCGCACGGCCTTGCCGTCCGTGGTGACTGGCCATCGGCCAGGCGCGGGGCGTTCGTCTGCGTCGAGGTGGACGACGGTCCGCGGATCAACGAGGCGCTGGCTCATGCCGGCATCCGGGTGGACTTCCGCCCGCGCGACGGCGACCGCGGCTGGCTCCGCGTGAGCGGGAACGCGGCCGGCTTCCCATACGAGATGCGGGCGGTCATCGGGGCGATTGCCCGCGCACGCTGAGGCCACCCTCGGTCAGCGCCAACGCGTGGGCGCCGTCGAGCCAGAGCGCCTCGCCGTCCCCGACGAAGGACAGCGCCAGGTCGCGCGCCGGGAGGGCGACGCCGGCGAGGATGCGCTCGCGATCGAGGTCGAGCAGCTGCACCAGGACGGTGTCGTCGTCGCGCGGGATGGTGACGGCGACCCAGTCGCGACGGGCGTGGGCCAGGACCACGATCGGCGTTCCGGGGAGGGTGAGGTCCAGGTTGCGATAGTGGTCGTCGTCGACATTGCGGACCTGTACGCGCAGGTCGCTCATCACCAGGAACGCTCGGCCGTCGGCGAGGGCTTCGACGCGAATTGCATGCCGGTCGGAGCGCGTCCAGCGCTTGACCACCCGGGCCTCGCCGAGGTCGTCGACGATCCACCAGCAGACGGCGTGATCGTCGCCGCTGAGCACGTAGGCGGCCCCGTCAGGCGCAGTGTCCACGTCCAAGGGGGCGAGGGGGTCCGGCGAGGGGCAGCGCGGCGCGGCGAGGGCGAAAGACAGAAGGGAGAGGAGCACGGGCAACCAGGGAGTGCCGAGCGGTGGTGCAGGGCCCGTGCCAACGGAAGGAAGCGGACTTCTGCGTGGCGGGGTGACCGACGTCCGTCGGGGGGTGACGGAGGTCCGTCGTCCCGGTCGGGGCCATGGATTACGCTGCACCGTGCTTTTCCTGCTCGCCTGCAGCACGCCCGAACCCGTTGCGGAACCGCCGGACGTGCTCATCGTGGTGCTCGACACCCTTCGGGCGGATCGCACGACGCTCGGCGGTCACCGCCGCTTCACGACGCCACAACTCACAGCGCTGGCTGAGTCCGGCGTCCGCTTTGCCGACGTCACCGCCCCTGGCAGCTGGACGTGGCCGTCGCACGCGGCGCTCTTCACGGGCGAGCCGCCGTGGAGCTCGGGCGCGCACTTCGCCGCCAAGAGCCAGGACGCCATCGACATGGGCGTCAATCGCCTGTCGGTCAGCCCGATGCGGACGGACCTGCCCACGCTCGCGGAGCGGCTCGGCGACGCGGGCTGGCGGACGGTGGCCCTGTGTGAGAACAGCTTCCTCGACCCGGTCCTCGGTCTCACCCGCGGGTTCGGCCGGACCGAGGTGCTCCGGGACGGCGTGATCGCCGCCGCCGAGGCGGAGCTGGCGAAGCCGGGTCGATTGTTCCTTTTCGTGAACCTCATCGCCCCGCACGCGCCGTACCGGCTCGCCAGCGCGCCCTGGTCGGCCGCTCACGCGGCGCGGCTCACGCGGGACGGCGCCCCGACCTGGAGCCTGCCCTACCTGGCGGCGGACGCCATCGACCTCACGCGCGGCGGCGGACTGCGGGGCTGGGATCTCTTCGCGAGGGGCGAACTGACCATCCCCCCCGCCGACATGGCGATGCTCCTCGACCTCTACGACGGGGAGATCTCACGTGCTGACGCCGAGCTTCGTCAGCTCGTGAAGTCCTGGACCGGCTCCGGCCGCGAAGGGGTGGTGGTCGTGACGTCCGATCACGGGGAGTATTTCGGTGAACACGGGCTCCTGGAGCACGGCCGCACCGTGTGGAAAGAGGTGGTCGACGTGCCGCTGGTCATCGCCGCGCCCGGACGGTTGCCGGCCGGCGTCGCGGTCACCCAGCCGGTGCAACTGCAGGACGTCTACCCGACGGTGTTGGAGCTGACCGGGCTGTCGGACCCTGCGTGGTCGCTGCTGGACGCGCTCGCCGGGACCCCGCGGCCGGGTCCCATTCAGGCCGCCGAGTGGCCGGATGTGTACAAGGCCGACGTCGCGCCGGTTTACCGAACCGGCTGGCGTCTCTATCGTGCCGATGGCTACTCGCTGGTCTACGCCGCCGACGGTTCGCGGGTGGAGCTCTACGCCGACGCCACTGACCCCCGCATGACGCACGACCTGGCGAATGTGCACCCCGCCGAGGCCGCTCGGCTGCGCGCGGTCGCTGACCTGGCATTCGCCGAGGCACCCACTGCGGCGGCTGCGGCCAGGCTCGCCCCGGACAGCCTGGAGATGCTCCGGCAGATGGGGTACGTCGAGTAGGCCCGGAAGCCTTGTTGACGGCGGCGCCCGTCGTCAGCGGCGCGGGCTCACTCGGGGGCGCCGTGGGGGTGAACGCAGGATCAACCACGCGACCACTCCCGCGGCCGCCACCATACCGCCGAGCACGAGCACCCGGTACGACGTAGAATCTGCCGGCGGTGAAGCTGGGGCGGTCGCCGGTGGGACGGCGTGGGTGCCGACGGGTGAGGTCGCCGGTGGGACGGCGTGGGTGCCGACGGGTGAGGTCGCCGGTGGGACGGCGTGGGTGCCGACGGGTGAGGTCGCCGGTGGGACGGCGTGGGTGCCGACGGGTGAGGTCGCCCACGTGGGAGGGGGGTCCCCGGGGGGCGGAGCGTCGGGGCGGTCGTGCGTGCGGACCATCGACCGCGGTTGGGTGACCTTCACCCAGGCCGCGAGCTCCACGGCGGTGACCACGTTGTCGCGGTCGGCGTCCATCGCGGCGAAGTTCGTAGCGCCGTCCACGCGGAGGTACTCGGCCTGCGAGAGGGTGCCGTTGCCGTCCAGGTCGATGCGGGCGAGCACGCTCGCGAACAGCTCCGGCTCGGTGGGCATCGAGGCGAGGGCGTAGGCGACACACCAGGCGAACACTGGGACCCCGTAACCGGACGCTACAGGGGCGGCGGCACGCGCGGCTGGAGGTTTCCTACTTCCCCGTACCGTTCCACTCCGTGTGCGTTGGCGTTGGTGGTCGTGATGCCGATGGTGCGACGCGACGTCAAGGAGGGGTTGCACCAGGGATACCAGCGACACGTCGGCCGCGGGCCTGGACATCGGGGTTCTCGTGGCCGATCTGGCGGGGGCGGACGCCTGCGAGATGGCGTATGGGGCGTTCGTCGTGACGGAGAGCACGAAGGTGACCACGTGCGACAAGGTGAAGGGCTGTACGACGACCGGCAGCTCCACGACGACCAAGGCCGAGATCGGTTGGGACGAGAATCGGCTTGGTTTGGGAAGGGGAGTTGACGATCGAACCGCAAGCCGCCCCGCCCGATTTGATCGAGTTACTCCAACAGACCAGCATGCGACGACCGATTCCTCTCCTGCTCCTTGCTGCCGCCTGCACGGGGGTGCCAGAGGAGAACGTGCGCCGCCCCTGTCCCGACGATCCCGCCTGGGATCCGAATCTCTCCGTGGCGCTGCGGTGGGGAGACAGCGGCGAAGTGGAGCTGAACGAACACCTCGCGCAGAGGCTCAGCCTCGTGGATGCTGACGGCGGCGAAGTCGAGGCGTTCCCCTTCGCCTTCCCCGGCGGGCTCGGCCTGTGCGTGCTCGGCGGCCTCCCGCCCGGTCGCGACTTCTCCTGGACCGTCACCGAGGGCGCCGAGCCCCGGATTCAGGAGGTCGATGCGGTGGCGACGCTGCGTCCCGGCCCGTGGGGGTTCCACACGGCGGCCGCGCGCTGGCACCCCGGCGACCACTGGGCGGTCGATGCGCTGGTCAGCGCACCGATGCCGCTGGTCTTCACGCACCCGGTGTTCCTGCCGGCGCCGCAGGTGCGGGGAGTGCTGTGAGCCCGGCATTGTCATTCCTATTTCTCGGCTGCGCCGGCGTCCTCGAGCTCGGTCGGGCTACGCCGCTGGCGCCGGGCGAGGTCCGCTTTGCGGCGGGCGCGGCCGCGGGCGGTGTCCCGACGTCCACCGTGAGCGCAGGTGCCCGCTTCGCAGCCGCCCTGCATGCCGGGGTTGCTCCGGGGGTGGAGGTGGGCGGGGGGCTCGCCGCCGCTGTCGCCTTGAGCGCGCTGCCCTTGGGTTTCACCGACGCGGCGATCGACGCCAAGCTCCGCCTCGGGAAAGAGACGGACTCCCGCGTTCACGTGGCGCTCAACCCCCGGTTGCGGATTGGGTACGCCGGCGCGTCGTGGTCGCCGCGCTCCGCGGAGCTCCCGCTGCTCATCGGGCTCGACGTCGGCCGGGGGCAACTCGTGGCGGCCCCGCGCGCCGGACTCCTCGTCGGGCTCGGGGAGCAGCCAGGTGTTCTGCCGCAATCCGGGATGAGCCTCGGCTGGGCGGTGCCGGTGAGCGACGACCTGGAACTCCTGCCCGCCATCGGCGCGGACTGGACGCGGAATCACGACGAGACGGCCACCGGACTCGACGCGGGAACAACCACTTTCGCCGGTGGAATCTCGTTCGTCGTGGTGAACGAATGACCGTCACCGGAACCCAGCCCCGCTCTACGCTGTCCCGTGCTCCCATGATGCTGTCGTTCGCGCTGGTCCTGTCGCCCCCGGCCGCTGCCCAGGAGGCGCCCGCCCTCGCCGCCGCCGCCGCCGTCGACGTCGCGCCTGCCGCCGTCCCCCCCGCCCCCGGCACTTCGGCGGCCGGCGCCCCGCTCCCTCCCCACCAGGTTTTCCCCTCCGTGGCCGAGGCGCTCCAGGTCGTGCTCGCGTCGAATCCGCGCATCCTCGGCGTGGGCGAGCTGCACAGCACCACCGGCGGTCCCGCCGTCCGGACCACGCTCTCGCGCTTCACCACCGACATCTTCCCGGTACTCGCGCCCCACACCACCGACCTTATCCTTGAGACCTGGCGCATCGACGGGCGCTGTGGAGAGGTCGCCGAGAGCGTGGCCAGCCAGGTGGAGGTCCAGACCGAGCGGGCCCCGGCGGTCAAGAGTGACCTCGTGGTCCTGGTCGAAGCGGCCGTCGCTGCGGACGTCCGCCCGCATGACCTCGCGCTCACGTGCGCGGAGCACGCGGGCCTCCTCGACGCAGCGGGGGACGTGCAGTTCGGCCCGCTGCTCTCGCTCTTGACGGTGAAATTGCAGGAGTTCGCGCTCCTGGCGGTCACGACGCCGAACACGACGATGGTCTTGTACGGCGGAGCCATTCACAACGACATCTACCCCTCGCCCGAAACCGCCCAGTACGCCTACGGTCCCGCCGCGGGCGCCACCTACGTGGAGCTGGACCTGTACCAGCCCGAGTTGGTCAAGGGCGTCATGCTGGAGCCGGAGTGGGCAGAGCTGTTGCCGCTCGCGGGTCCCGACAAGGTGGTGTTGTATCAGCGGGGCGCGCGGAGCTGGGTGATGTTGTTGCCGAAGGGATAGCTTCGCGCGACCGTGCGCATCCGCTTCTTCAGCTACTTCTACCCTCCGTGTATCGGCGGCGGGGAGGTCATCCTCCGGCACCAGGCCGAGGAGTTCGCCCGCCGCGGCCACGAGGTCCACGTCCACACCACGCCGTACATCAACCTGGACGGTTCCGCCGAAACCACCGCGGGGAGCACCGTCGAAGGCGGTGTCCATGTGCACCGGCGCCCGTCGCGCTGGCTTCCGGGAAAGAACCCGCTCGAAAAGAACGCGGTCACGGCGGCGTTCGCTGCCGACGCGTGGTTGCCGGCCAACCTGTTGGTGTGTGTCGGGTTTCCGAGCCTGCACCTCGACGCGCTGGTCCTCCGCAAGCGCGCGGCCGCCACCCCGCTCGTGGTCCAGAACTACATCACCGCCGCGTTCCTGCGCGAGATCCTGGCGGGCGAGGGCGGCTGGCAGAAACAGGTGCGTGCGCAGTATTGGCGGCGTTGGGTTCGGCCGGCGCTCGCCGCGGCCGACGTGGTGCTCGCCGATTCGGACGCGGCGGCGGCGGCACTCCAGACCGAATTGGGCCTCCAGAACGTGAAGGCCCACATCGGAATGGCGGTCGATCCCGCCGAGTTCGATGCCGTGACCCCCGAGGCGGTCGCGGCGGTCCGGCGGCGGCTGAAGCTGGGAGAGGCCAGGGTGATCCTGGCCCCGAGTCGGATCAGCCACCAGAAGGGCGCGGATCTGTTGGTCCGGGCGCTGCGACCGCGACTCGAAGCCCAACCCGGCGCCTGGAAGCTGGTGATCGCGGGTCCGGTCAACGAGCGCGAGTACGCGGACGAGGTCGCGGCCCTGGCGCGGGGGTGTGCCGACATCGTGATCACCCAACTGCCGCGCCCGGAGCAGGTGGCGCTGTTTCGAACGTCGGACGTGGTTGCCTTGCCAAGCCGTGGTGAGACGGTCGGCGGCGTCGTCTTCGAGGGCATGGTTGCGGGCGCCCTCTGCATCGTCAGCGACGGGGTCGAGGCGGCCCGGGGCGACTATCTGCGCGACGGGCAGAACGGGCTCCTGGTCCCGACTGAGGATGTCGATGCGCTCCGGTCGGCGTTGTCCCGCGCCATGGTCGAGCCGTTGACCGAGCTGCGCGCCGCGGGTCGGCGCATGGTGATGGAGCGGTTTACGTGGCGAGCCAGCGTCGATCGTCTGGTGGAGCTGTACCCCCGTGCCTGAGCTGTCGGTCGTCATCCCCACCCTCAACCGTGGGCGCCTGTTCCACGACAGCGCGCGGCAGGTGCTGGCCCAGGCCGCCGGCGACTTCGACCTGTGGATCATCGACCAGTCCGATCCCGTCGAGCGCGCCGCCAACGAGGCCGTGGTTGCCGACTTTGGCGATACTCGACTTCGATACATTCATGTATCTGAGAAGGGTCTCCCCAACGCAAGAAACGAGGCGCTTTCGCGTATAGACTGTCGTATCGTGCTTTTTCTGGATGACGACGTCATTCTGATGCGCGACGACTTTCTTACGACACATGTATCGGTGTTTCAGTCCGAGCGGGTGGGGGGTGTTTCGGGGCGAATCGTGGAGCGCAGCGTCCGGCCGAACGTGGACTACGTCGCCGCGCATCTCAGTGCCGGCGGGCGGACGCTCACCAACCTCTGGGGCCACGAGCCCGGCGAGCTCCTCGGCCTCAAAGGTGCGAACATGAGCTATCGAATGGACGCGGTCCGCCAGGTCGGGGGCTTCGACCGCCGGTACATCGGGACCGCCCTGTTGGAGGACACCGACTACTCCTGGCGGGTCCATCGGGCCGGCTGGTCGCTCCGCTACGAGCCCCGGGCCGAGCTGATCCACCTCAGCGCGCCCGCCGGCGGCGTGCGTGTGGAGGATGCGCTCCGCGGGGAACGGTGGCGGTTCCGCTCCACTGCCTACTTCGTCGCCAAGCACCGTGGAAAAGCTGGCTTGGCGCGCTTCTGGGTCACCTTCGGCGCCATCGCGGCCCGGCGCGCGATCGAGTGGCGTGATCCCGGCGCGGTGCGAACGCTTCTGGCGGCCGCCAGCGAGGGCGTGCGGGCCCATGCGCTCGGCGCCGACCAGGCGGTCAGGGGATGGTGACATCATGCCGCCGGCCGTTCACCGAGTCCTTCGTCGTGCCGGTTTGGGCGCCTCGCGGTAATTGAGGATTCAATACCCAATCACCATGACACCGCGCACGCTCACCCCGTGACTCCTCAAGCTCAGTCGATATTTTTCCGGCGTTGTTCCTGACCGGGCCGCGACAAAGTGGGAAGGCGACCCTGGCTCGGCGCACCTTCCCGGGCTGGCCATACGGCTCGCTTGAGGAGCTTCAGGTGCGAGAGGAGGCCGTCGTCGATCCTCGGGGGTTCCTGGCACGTTTCTCCGGGGGCCCCCGGCCTCATCCTTGACGAGGTTCAACGCCGTTGTCACCCTCACGGCCGACATGTCGGTGAGCCCTGCCACCTTGGAGCTCGACCTGGACCTTTCGGGCATCTCCTGGGCCGCGATGGAGGCCCTCACGGCGGGCACGCTGGCCGCGACGTGCCGCCCCGAAAACCTCCCATGGTTGTCGGTGCAGGACTCCGTGGGGCGGTGTGATGGTTGGCCGCTCCGCCTGGGTGTGGCTCCTCGCAGGGCTCGCCGCGTGCGTGGTCGAGAAAATCGAAACGGGAAAAGGTGAGACGGCGGCGGATACCGCCGCGGATATCGCTGCCGGTTGCAACGATGGCATGACGAAGGAGGAGTGGATCGAAGCGTGGAACCTATCGTTCTGCACTTGCAACGTGAAGTGCGAGGCGTGGATGCAGGCGCACGAGGCGTCGGGCAGTTGCGACAGCGCGCCGACCGAGGCGGGTGTTCCGTACTGCACTGAGTGAATCCGACTCCTGGCACCAACTGCTCGAACCCTGGGTTCAGTAGGGTGTGGCGCGTAGCTCGGCGACCACTTCCCCTGGCAACGGGAACCAGCGCAGGCGTTCGGCGGCGGCGGGAAGAACGGGATCGACCAGCACCAGGTCGCGACCGCTCACCCGCAGGTCCTCGGCCAGCCGCCGTGCCTCGGCGAGGTAGCTGGGCAGCACCGCCTCGGGCTCGGTCGAGTGGCGGCTTCGATACTCCACGCCGCCCGGCCCGAATTTGACGTCCTGGAGCCGCATCAACGAACTGGACACAAAGCCGCGATAACGCCAGTTTCCACCGCGTGGGTCCAGGTCGTAGAGCGGCAGGAAGAGCCACCCGTGCTCGGCGATGAACTCGACCGCGTCGAGCACGAAGTTGAAGGACTCGTCCGAGATGAAGTAGTTGAAGTTTACCCGGATCCAGCCCGGGCGGACCGACTGCACCCCGCTGATGATGGCGCACTCGTGGTTGTGGCTGTCCGCAACGTCGATTCCGAGCAGGCGATGTCCGTACGGGCCCGCGCACGAGCACCCGCCGCGCGCCTGGATGCCGAACAGGTCGTTGAGCAAGGCGACGACGAAGTTGTAGTGGAGGAATCGTTGGTGGTGGCGGACCAGGAACGAGAGGATCGACAGGCGCCAGAGGTCCGGGTTTCCCAGCACCTTCAGGCCGGGGTGATGGGCCCACCGCGCCAGCGCCCGCTGGACGAACTGTCCCTCCCGCTCGTGGATGAGTTCGCACCCGACCGCTTCCTTGAATTGGAACACCAGCCCGGCGCGGATCGACTCGATGATTCCCGGCGTGCCACCCTCTTCGCGGCGGACCGGGTCGCTGATATAGAGGTGTTCGTCGGCGGTGACGAACGCGACGGTACCCCCCCCCGGGCTCGACGGCACCTTGTTCGTCAGCAGATGGCGCTTTACGACCAGGATTCCGGGCGTTCCGGGCCCGCCGAGGAATTTGTGGGGGGAAACGAAGAGCGCGTCTTTGTATTGGAACTTCCCCTCTTCCGTTTGGTCGTCAAGGTTCATCTCCATTTTGACATAGGGGCCCGCGGCGGCGAAGTCCCAGAAGGAGAGGGCCCCGTGTCGGTGCAGGAGCGAGGCGATCGCGCCGGTGCGACTCCCGATGCCGGTGACGTTGCTGGCCGCCGAGAAGCTACCGATTTTCAGGGTGCGGTCGGCGTGCCGAAGCAATTCGGCCTCCAACTGGGCCAGGTCGATACGGCCGTCGGCGTCCTCGTCGATGGTGACGACGTCGGCGATGGTCTCGCGCCACGGCAGCTCGTTGCTGTGGTGCTCATAGGGGCCGATGAACACCACCGGGCGGGCGGCGGCGGGGATGTGGGTCGCGAGGGAATATTGTTCGTCCAGATTGGCGGGGATGCGGATATTCAGGATGTCGATGAGCTTGTTGACCGCGGCGGTGGCGCCCGAACCGCAGAAGATCAGCACGTCGTCCGGCCCCCCGCCTACGGCCGCGTGGATGATGTCGCGCGCGTCTTCCCGGAAGCGCGTGGTCTGGGCTCCGGTGCCGCTGGTCTCGGTGTGGGTGTTGGCGTAGAGCGGCATCACCTCATCGCGGATGAAGTCCTCGATGTAGGTGAGGTTCCGCCCCGATGCGGTGTAGTCGGCGTAGGTGACGCGGCGGGGGCCGAAGGCCGTCTCCAACACGCGACCTTCGCCGATGATGGCGCGGCGGACCGAGTCGAGGAGGTATCGTTGGGCGTCGGTCATCGCGTCGCGATAACCAATCGGGGGGTTAGGCGGGGGCCGATGGATCGCCCTGGGGCACCTTCCTTTCGAGAACGCGTGGTCGCGCTGGTGCGGTGTATCCACGTCATCCACTCCGACGGCGGCCTGGCGCCCGAGGGTGATCCGGTGCGGGTGGTGGTGCAGCGGGGCCTTCTGACGGCCGTCGGCTGGGCGCCCGCGATCGACTGAGCATGCCGTTCATCGCCGTATATCTTGTTGTCGGCGTGCTGCTGGCGCCCGTGGTGGCCCTGGCGGTGCTGGTCCATCCGCGCCTGCGCCGGCACGCCCGAGAGCGCCTTGGCTTCCCCCGAACGCTCCTGGAGCCGGGGGCGTTGTGGGTTCACGCCGCTAGCCTGGGCGAGCGCCGGGCGGTGGAGGCGGTCCTGCCCGGCTTCCGGCTCCGCGCACCCGCCGTGGACGTGCTGATCACCTGCACCAGCGCCGACGCCCGTGTCGGCACGAGCGGCGCCGACCAGCTGGCCTGTCTCCCGGTCGACGTGCTGCCGCTGGTCCTGGCCTTTGTCGATCGGGTCCGTCCGCGCGCGCTCGTGCTGGTCGAGGCAGAACTGTGGCCGGCGCTCCTGGTGGCCTGCCGTCTCCGTGGCGTCCCGGTCGTCCGGTTGGCGCCCCGAGAGGGGCCCGGGATGCGGCGGCTGCGGCGGCTGCCGGGGTTGGCCGCGGCGCTGTTGGCTGGGGTCGCGGAGCTGGTCCCGACGCAGGACCTCAAGGCGCTGGCGCCGCTGCCTCGGGCTGCCTTTTCGTGGAGTGGGGACGCGCTGATCGGCGGATCGACCCGAGCCGGCGACGAGGTGGCGCTCCTCGACGCGTGGACCGGCCTCGATCCGCAGCCGCTCCTGGTCCTGGCCCCGCGGGAGCCGGCCCGCTTCGCCGTCGTCGGCTCGCTGCTGACCGAGCGCGGGCTGCGCTGGTCCCGGCGTAGCGCCCTCGGCGATTCCGTGCCCGCGGGCACCCAGGTCGTGCTCCTCGACACCCTTGGCGAGCTGGCGGGGCTCTATCGGAGCGCGCGCGCCGCGTTCGTAGGGGGCACCTTCGACCCCAGGCTGGGGGGCCACAGCCCGGCAGAGGCCGTCGCGGCGGGCTGCCCCGTCGTCCGTGGGCCACACACCGCCGCCAATGACGTGGCCTGGCGCGGTGTCCACGCCCACGTTGCCGAGACGACCGAGGGGCTCGGTGTCGCGATCACGCAGGCGCTGGCTGGACCACGGACGTCGCCGCCGGTCGACGACGCCCTCGCCCCCGTGCTCGCCGGGCTGGGTCCGCTCCTGGCGGCGCCACCCTCGGCCGAACGGAGCCTCCGGCCGTGGTTGTGGCCGCTGGCCTGGGTCTGGCTGGTCGTGGTCGGCCTCTGGCCGCTTGGTCGAAGGCGTGGGCCCATCCCGGTGGTCTCCGTGGGTGGCCTCACCGCCGGGGGAGCGGGAAAGACGCCGGTCGCCGCCTGGATCGCCGCGCGCCTTCCCGGGAGCGTCGTCGTCTCCCGCGGCTACGGCCGTCGTCCCGGCCGCGACGTGCGGCACACCGGCGGGGTTCGCGAGCTGGGCGACGAGGCGGAGATGTTGGCCCGCCGCGGTCAGCCAGTCGCCAGCGCGCCCGATCGGCATGCGGCCGTGGTCTCCGCCGCTCAGCGCGGGGCAAGGGTGGCCGTGCTCGATGATGGGTTCACCGCGCGCGGACTGGCGCGCCAGCTGGAGGTCGTGGTGCTGGACGGCCGCTGGCCCGACGGCGGCGGGCCGATTCCGGTCGGCACCCGTCGTGTCCCGCGGAGCTGGCTCGCCCGGGCCGACGTCGTCTGGTCCAACCACGGCCCTGCACCGGCGTGGGCGCGCACCGCCGCCCGCCGGGACGCTGTCTTTGTCCAGGCGGAGCTGGTTCCCGTGGCCTGGCTCCATCGGGGCGTGCGGCACCCGCTCGCCGCCCTTCCGGCGCGTCCGTGCGTGGCGATGGCCGGAATCGCCCGTCCCGAAGCCTTCTTTCGGACGCTGCGATCGCTGGGCGCCGACGTCCGCACGTGCCAGATCTTCCCGGATCATCACCCCTTCAGCTGGCCCGACCTGCAGGCCATCGAAGCGTGGAACGACGACCACAACGTGCTGGTCACCGAGAAGGACGCGGCGCGGCTGCCCGAGGGGCTGTCGGTGTGGGCGTTGGTGGTCGAGCTGGAGCTCACCGCCGGGCTGCCTGCCCTCGCCGACCGCCTCAGGCCCTTCGGCTACAGGGAGCGGCCGTGACGCCGCCCGCCGAGCCCCACGACCCGCTCCGCGACACCGCTCCGCCGGGGTTCCGCAGCGGGGTCCTGGCCCTGCTGGTCCGGGCCGTGCGAGCGGTCCCGTTGGGGGTGGCCGACATCGTCGCGTGGGGCGTGGCGTACGTCTGGTGGTGGGTCGTACCCATCCGTCGCCGTGTGGCAGTCACGAATCTTGGCGCCGCGCTCCCGACCGAGTCGCCCCGGTCGGTACTGATACATATGATGCATGATCTAGTATTGGGGTACATCGAGCTGCTTGATACGACCCGGGTGGCGGTGGTGGTGGAGGGGGCCGAGGGTGTCCGCGGCGCCGTGATGGTCGCCGGGCACGGCGGCGCGTGGGACCTGGCCCTGCTCGGCCTGGCCCGGTCCATGCCGCTGACGATCTTCCTCCGCACGCCAACGGACCGGTGGGTACAGGCGTTTCTGGCGGAACTTCGCGATACGAATCATGTGCATCGTTTGGAGACGGGGGCGACGATGGCCTCGGCCTACGCCGCGCTCGCCACGGGCCGCAACGTGTTCTTCATCCAGGACCAGCGCCACAATCGGGGCCCGGCGCTCCCGTTCTTCGGCCGCCCAGCGCGGACCTCGCTCGGCGCAGCGGTGGCCGCGGCGAAGGCGGGGGCCCCGATCTACGGCGTGTGGCAATGGAGGGAGGGCGTGGGTCGGCATCGGGTGTTGATCCGGCCGTTGGCGGTTTCCGGCGATGCCGAGGCGGTGACCACCGAACTCAACGCGTTCTACGCCGGCCAGATCGCGGCGTGTCCGCACGGCTGGCTGTGGTTGCACAACCGGTGGGGGTGAAGGGCGTCGTCGTGATACCGGCCGGGGTGCGACTCGCTCCTATTGCCCTGGTCTTCGGCCTGCTCATCCTCGGCTGCACCTTTACGGACGTCAAAGGGGCCACCTGCACCGCGGACGACCTCTTCGAGGCGCAGAACGGCGACCGATACTGCCTGGACCCGGCGGCCCCCGCCGAGTGTGAGCACGTGGTCGACGAGATCATCGACGCCTTCGTGACCTGCGCCGACGGGGCGTTCACCGAAGACGAACTGCGTGAGCAGCTCGCGGACGAAGGCGTGACCTGGAATTGTGAGTCCGCGGTCGCGACCAGCACCGAGCTTGACGTGTGTTACGCGGATCTGATCGAGCCCGAATGTGACGGGGGCGTGGCGGTGATCACCGAGGCGTGCGCGGGCTCGGTGTTGGCGGAGGAGTGAGGGAGGGCGCCAGCGTCGACCTGGTCACGCGCGCAGCGCGCGAGCCAGCGCCTCGTTGACCGAGGCGCCATCGGCGCCGTCGATGCGAGCCAGCGCGAGGCCGTGGATCGTCGAGGCGAGGTAACGGGCGCGCTCGGGGTCTCCGTCTGGTTGTCCGAGGCGGCGGGTACGCACCCGGACTGCGTCCTCCAAGGCGCGCCGTGGGGACGCCACGGTGAGCATGCCGTGGAGGCCCCGCAAGCCGGTGCCCGGTGCATGCCAACCCTCGCCGGAAAGCAGGCGATAAAGGTTGGCGTTGGCGGAGGCGAACGCGACCCAGCGGCCCGCGACGTCGGCCACCGGAACCCGGTGTCTCGGCGCCATCGCCGTATTGCCCTGTAGTTTCTCGAGCACGGATTCCGCGACCGCCGCGCGCATGCCCACGAGGTTTTCGAACTGACGGACCAGCGAGGTTGCGCTGACGCCGAGGTCGCGCGCGAGGCCACGGAGCGAGAGCGCGCACGGTCCGTGGAGAGTGACGATCTGCCGGCCGCGCGCCAGGGCGGAGGCCCGCAGATCGCCGTGGTGGTACCGACGCTTGCGGTACCAACGGTCCGCGGGGGGCAGGGGGGTGCGAGAGGGGGGGGTGGTGTCCACGGTCCTATAGTAGCACTGCTACCATAGACGCGCGAGGAGCACGGGACACTCGGCACTCGACACTCCTCCCGGCGGTTGCTGCCGAAACTCAATAGGGCGGCGGCGCCGAACCGGGAAGGGGTTCCCGCCGTCTATGGGCAGGAAGGCACTCTGGTCTTTCCCGGGCGGCTGTTTCGTGGTGCCACGAGCGGTTCGCGAGGGGCGCCGGTGACGCCTGAGCGTCCCCCGCGGCCGAGGCTCCGCCACGCCGACGATCTGGGCGGAGTCGGGCGATAGTGCGAGAAAGGTGGATGAATTGGAGGCATCGTGGGTGGGTCACGGCGGTCCTCGAGCGGGGCGGGGGATTTCCTCGCGTCGCCGGTTGAGGCTGCCACAGACCGGGCAGCACGGCACTGGCCTTGCGGCCTCAACGGGCTCACCGAGCCACTCGCGGGGCTCGTAGACGGGCGTCTCTCGGCTGGGGTCGACCCGCCGGAGCAGCGTCTTGGCCACGAGGTGTCTCGTGTTGACGTTTGCGGGCGCGAGCAGCCCATGGTGGCGGATCTTCCGGAACCCGGACGGGAGCACGTGAAGGAGGAAGCGCCGGATGAACTCGGCGGGGGGCATCGCAGAGCGCGGCAGGAGTTTGTAGGACGGCGTTGCGACGCCGCAGTCCAGACACACGTCGAGGTACCCGGCGAGCGCTGCCGTGCGGTAGGCGACCAGGGCGCGCAAGGCCCTTCCCGCACCGCACGTGCACGACCCCCGAGCCGGAATCGATGTCGCCGACGGCGAGGACCGCGACCTCAGCGCGACGGAGCCCAGTGGCGTACGCCGTGGTGAAGAAGACTCGCCAGAACGGCGATGATGCCTGGTCGATCACCGGCGCGACCTCCAGCCGAGTCAGCACCCGGAACTTCCGCGCCCGGCACCGTGGCCAGGGGATGGCGTCGGTGACCTCCGGCCGGCCGAGCGTCACCCGGTAGAGGAACCGGAGCGCCGCGAGGGACAAGGTCCGTCGCGCTGGACCTCGGAGTTACCCGCTTTCGGCCATCGCGCCCGCGTGGCGCCCTCACGGGCGGCCCGCTCGGCCGCGCGCTGCGCGTGGCGGTGGCAGGAGCGTGCAGAAGGGCGGACCCCTCCAGAGTGCGGCACGCCCTGCCCAGCGGAGCCATCGCCGGGGTGCAGGGGGCGAGCCCCCTGACGGGGTTGCAGGGGCAGAGCCCTTGCGCTCGGTCAAGTCACCACGACACGCAGGACCCTCGAGACGCTCCGATCGGTACCCGCCACCGCGACAGCGGTTTCGTCCAAACTGGATAGCCCGCGAGGGCGATGTCCGGCGTAGAGGCTATTGAATCTATGGTGCTTCGAGCCCGTGGGTTAGTTTTTTCGGAGGGTCCGCAAGCCCCAGGACTGTTCCCCCCGCCTTGTGCGGGAGAGGACGAAAGTTAGAGTTTGATCGTGCGGATTCCGCGCCGGGCATCGCGCTCACCCCAAGGAGTAATGCATGGAGTTGAAGTACACCCGGTGCGCCGGGGTACAAGGTAGAACTGGTGCTGGCCGCGTGAGGGAGGCGGCCGGGCCACGGGTGCTGTTTCTGGTTAGGTTAGAGCCCCGGCCATGGACTTCCTGCGCGGCCCGACCTTCGCGAGCCTGTTCACGCCGCGGGTGCTGTGGCTCATCGGGGTGCTGGTGTTGGTGCACGTGGCCCTGGTCGCCGGCGCCGCTCAGCTCCCCCCGCTGGAGTTATTCCCTTTCGGCGCGGGGTTTCGGCCCTGGCAACCGCTGACCTACTCGTTGGTCCAGGGTTCGGCGGCGTCGGCGATCATGGGCTGGCTGGTCATCGCTTTTCTGGCCGAGGGCACGTGGAGGTCGCTCGGGTCGCGCAAACTGGTCCTGGCCACCGGGCTGTGCTGGGCGCTGGCGACGGCGGCCACGATCGGCGTGGCGACGCTGTGGACGGGCACAGGTTCCGGCCAGGTGTACGGTGTCTTCTGGTGGGTGTCGGCGTTGTTGGTGTGGTTCGCCCTGGCCAACCGCCACGCGCGCGTGTCGGTCTTCTTCACCTCTGCGATTCCGGCGATGTGGGTGGCGTACGCGTTCGGCGCGCTCGGCGTCCTGCGGTTCGGCTTCGAGCCCACCCTGTCCAACCTACATCAGGTCTTCGCGTGGGGCGCGGCGTGGAGTCTGCTGCTGCTCGACGAGGACCAGTGGCGGCGGTGGCGGCTGTTGCGCCGCAAGCGTCGGATAGAGAAGGAACTGTCCCGCTTCACCGTGCTCGAAGGTGGAAAGTCGGGGGAGCGCCCGCGACGATCGCGGGGGGATGAGCATTTGAACTAGGACCTCCGGTCGGGGATTTTGATCGACAACACCATCGTCACTCTATTTCCGGTAGCCCAGTTCGCGACACCAGCACGCGGAGGCTACGCGCGGCACCGGGAGTCTTGGCGAGGAGACCGCGCTCAGCAATCTCCACGACCATTCGATGGACGGAGGGGGGCGCGAGGCCGAAGAACAGGTGATCGGGATCCGAGCCAGGAGCTCGAACGAACGCAAACTGCCTCGTCGCCCTCACGGGTACGGAGCGCGAGCAGCTCGGAGCGTTGAACCCGGGCGGTACGGTCCCCGTGCGCCGCATCAAGCGAGCGAACCCTATGCAGTGAGGTCGCAGCCTGGGAAAAGCGAAGGACGGCAAGACAGCGGCACCTGTGGCTACGACGCCGTCGCCGCGAACCAGTCAGAACCCCTGACGCGAGGTACTAGCGGCGGCCTCCCCGGCGCCGCCGCAAGCCGGCCGCGACCAGGAGCCCGGCGACCCCCGCCGACGCGCTGCCGCTGCCGCAGCCGCACACCGTGCCGCGGTCGATGGTCTCGGCGTCGCGGACCTCCTCCGCCTCCGGGCGCCAGTCGGCGTCGGTGTCGGTGTCGGTGTCGCCGGTGTCGCCGGTGTCGGTGTCGCCGGTGTCGGTGTCGCCGGTGTCGGTGTCGCCGGTGTCGCCGCCGTTGTCGGTGTCGCAGTCTTCGTCGAGGTCGCCGTCGCAATCTTCGTCGCCGCTTCCACAGTCGTCGACGGAGTTGGTGCTCGCCACCACGGGGTCGGCGTCGTCACAGTCGTTGCCACCGCCGGCGGGGACGGCGTCGCCGTCGCCGTCCCGATCGTAGTCGGAGTCGCCGACGCAGTCGGCGTCGACGCCGTCGTAGGCGACGTCCACGGCGCCAGGGAAGACCTCGGCATCGTCGTCGTCGCAGTCGGAGCCGCCGCTGAACACGCCGTCGAAACCATCCCCGTCGCAGTCGGTGCACACCGCGGGGTCGAGGCCGTCGCAATCCTGGTCGATGCCGTCACCTTCGATCTCGGCGGCCGCGGGCGAGATGGTCCCGTCGGCGTCGTCGCAGTCGTCGCCACCGTAGGCGTCGGCGCTGTACCCGTCGGCATCGCAGTCGTAGTCGTCGTCGCCGCCGCAGTCGGTGTCGGCGCCGTCGTAGCAGGCGTCCATCGCGCCCAGGTAGACGGTGCCGTCGGCATCGTCGCAGTCGGTCCCGCCGTACCAGTCGGCGGTGAAGCCGTCGCCATCGATGTCGTACTCGGAGGCGCCGTCGCAGTCGTTGTCGACGCCGTCGTAGGGGAAGTCCATGGCGCCCGGGTTGATGGTGGCGTCGCTGTCTTCACAGTCGTTGCCGCCGAGGCTCAGGGCGTCGTAGCCGTCGCCGTCGCAGTCGTCGTCGCTGCCGCCGCCGCAGTCCTGGTCGATGCCGTCGTAGCAGACCTCGGCGGCGGCGGGGTTGATGCCGGCGTCGCCGTCCTCGCAGTCCTCGCCGCCGTCGAGCGTGCGGTCGTAGCCATCGCCGTCGAAGTCGTACTCCAGGCCGCCGTCGCAGTCGCTGTCGATGCCGTCGCCCATGACGTCGGCTGCGCCGACGCTGATGGTGTCGTCGGCGTCGTCGCAGTCGTCGCCGCCGTAGTCCGCGCTGATGCCGCCGTCGCCATCGCAGTCGTAGTCGTTGGCGCCATCGCAGTCCTGGTCGACGCCGTCGTAGCAGGCTTCGCCGCTGGCGCCCGGGTAGGCCGATGCGTTGGCGTCCTCACAGTCGTCGCCGCCGGCGCTGACCGCGGTGTAGCCGTCGCCGTCCTGGTCGTCGTCGACGGTCGCGCCGTCGCAGTCGTTGTCGATGCTGTCGTAGTAGGTCTCGACCACGTCGGGGCTGACGCTGTCGTCGCTGTCGTCGCAGTCATCCAGCGAGCCGCTGCCGAAGGCCACGCCGTCGCCGTCCTGGTCGTAGTCGCTGGCGCCGTCGCAGTCGCTGTCGACCCCGTCGTACCAGACCTCGGTGGCGCTGGTGCTGATCGCGGCATCGGTGTCGTCACAGTCGCCGCCGCCGCCCGCGGCGGAGTCCTCGCCGTCGCCGTCCTGGTCGTAGTCGCTGTCGCCGCCGCAGTCGCTGTCGATGCCGTCGTACCAGGTGTCGGTGGCGCCGGGGTAGCTTTCGTCGTCGGTGTCCGAGCAGTCGTCGGCCAGCGCGGCGCCATCGCCGTCCTGATCGTAGTCGTCGGCGCCGTCGCAGTCGGAGTCCGTCCCGTCGTACCAGACCTCGGTCGCGTCGGCACTGATGGTGTCGTCGGTGTCATCGCAGTCGCCTTCGGACTCGGTCAGGCCGTCGCCGTCGGAGTCGTCGAGCCCCAGCGCCGAGAAGATCACGTCGTCGATGCCGAAGGTGTCGCTGGCGACGGTCAGGACCAACTCGTCGAAGCCGTACTCGGTGGTGAGCCCCACAAACTCACTCCCGCCGGTGCCGACGTATGAGGACGTGTACAAGAGCGTACCGGCGACGTAGCCCTCGATGGTGACGGTGTCGTCGAGGTCCAGGAGGGTGAGCGCCACCGCGGGTTGCACCTCGGTGAAGGTGACGGTCAGGCTGGTGCTGTTGGCGTTGGCGGCGAGCGTGCCGGTGGCCGAGGTGCCGTCGATGCCGCCGGCGGCTTGGGGCGTGCCGTCGAAGGTGGCGCCGAGCGCGCTGTACTGGGTGTCGATCGACTCCACTTCGGTGAGGTCCTCGAAGTCGATCTGCTCCGGGCTGAGGTCGGCGGCCGTCTCCCAGGCGGCGGAATCGCTCCACACGGTCAGGGCGCCACCGTCCACGATGCCGTCGCAGTCGTCGTCGACCCCGTTGCCGAGGAGTTCGTCGGCGCCGGTGTAGGTGGTGTCGACCGTGTCGTCGCAGTCGCCATCGGTCTCGGTCTGGCCGTCGAGATCGCGGTCGGTGTCGGCGGCGTCGACCACCTGGAGGTTGTCGATTCCGAACATGTCGCCGCCCGACGCGGAGAGGACCACGATGCCGATCGACTCCACGAAGGTGTAGCCGCGGAACACGCCACCGGGGCGGCCTTCGATGCGCAACTCGAAGTCATACGCGCTGACTACCGGGTCGCCGGCGGTGTCGTAGGCCTGGAGCGTGAAGTCGTCCGACGCGTCGAGCAGCTGCAACGAGATCGCGTCGACCGCCGCGTCGAAGGTCAGGGTCACGCTGCCCGGTGCGGAGATCGCCAGGGTCCCGTCGGGCCAGGTCTGGTCGACCCGTTCGTCGTAGGTGGCCCCGACGAAGGTCACGCCGCCGAGGCTGGTGAGGGTGTCGCCCGCGGTTCCGGACTCGAAGTCCAGGGTGGTGCTGATGGTGCCGGAGAGCTGGTCGACGTCCCACTCCCACTCCACCGCCTTGCTGCGCACCGCGATGACGCCGTCCACCCAGCCGTCGCAGTCGCCGTCGATGCTGTCGCCCAGGGTCTCGGTGCCGCTCGGGTAGGCGAGCGGTTCGTCGTCGTCGCAATCGTTGCCGCCGCCGTCGGAATTTACGAACCCGTCGCTGTCGTCGTCTTCGAAGTCGGTGTGCCAGGGCCACTCCACCAACGCGCCGGTGCCCGTGGTGCCCTCGTCGGCGTAGGCGGCGGTGAAGACCAGGCTGGGCCCGCCGTTGCCGTCGGACACGCCCACGGCGCTGCCCCCACGTCCGCCGCTCCAGGTGCCGAACAGCGCGTGCTCGGCGTCGCCGGCAACCGCGGTGGTGCTGGTGATGGGCGAGGTGTACGCGTAGGCGACGCCGCCACCCGAGGAGTAGGTGTTGTCGTTGGTGGCGCTGACGATGAGGTCCTTGCGCCCGCTGCCATCGACATCGCCGGTCGCGACCGGCCCCCCGAAACGCCCGGAGGCGGTGGCGCCGATGTAGATGACGCTGGCGCCGGTGGCGGCGGTGGTGCAGCCGGTCCCCATGTCGTTGAGCTGGTAGACGGCGCCGATGTCGGTGTAGGTGGTGTCGTAGAAGGGGGTGCCGATGATCAGGTCGAGCCCGCTTCCGGCGCCGATGTTGGCCATCGCCAACGACCCGCCGAGCTTGGCCTGGGCCTGGTTCAGCGTCGTCCTGCAGTTGGCGACAGAGGCGATGCCGGTCCCGCCGCTCGGCAGGTCGGCGCCGAGCACGGTGTAGACGGCACCGCCGTTGGTGGCGCCGGTGTCGCTGCCCGGCGAGGAGGCGGCGAAGTCGTCGCGACCGTCGGCGTCGAGGTCGCCCACCACCAGCGCGCTGCCGAAGGTGTCGCCCGACGCGGCGCCGGTGATGCGGCTGGAGGCGGCGCCGGTGAGGAACGAGCCGGAGATCGTAGCGCTGCCGTCGAGGATGTAGACCGCGCCGGAGTCGGAGCCCACCTCGTCGGCGTCGGGTGCGCCCGCCAGCAGATCGCTGTACCCGTCGTCGTTGAAGTCGCCGAAGGCCAGCGCTTTGCCCATCGACGAGCGTCCCGACGGGCTGCCGCCAAGTCCGATGTCCGCTCCCGACGCGCCGTTGACGCCGGCGAAGCTGGAGCCTTCGAAGATCAGGATCACCCCGGAGTCGGTGGCGGGTGAGGAGAAGCCCGGCGCGCCGAAGGCCAGCTCGGCGGTCCCATCGCCGTCCATGTCGGCCATCGCGACCGCGGTGCCGAAGTCGTCGCCGGAGCTGACCCCTTCGAAGGTGGCGTCGGCGAGGTCCAGGGTGGTTCCGCCAGCGCGCGGTCCGTACAGGAGCCAGGCGCTACCCGCGCCGAGCGAGGGCCCGCCCAACAGCACCTCGTCGTCTCCGTCGCGGTTGATGTCCCCGATCGCCATCGCCAGGCCGGCGTAGGTGAAGGCGTCGGCGCCGGACCACGGCGTGTCCAGCTCATCGGCATAGATCTCCGCACGGGCGGGCCGCGCCGCTTCGTTGCCGAGCCACACCGAGGTGCCCGCGTCGATGGTGGTGAGGCAGCTGGTGGACAGGCCATCGGTGGTGGCGAAGGTGCCCGCGTAGGCATCCACGCCGCCGTCGACCGCGGCGTCGCCGAAGGTGAGATCCCCGTACTGGAGGACCACCTCGTCTCGGCCCTCCAACAGCCAGATCTGGAAGGTGGCATCGCCGCCGTAGGTGGCGTGGGGCACGTCCACCCAGCTCACCACGAAGCTGCGGTAGGGGTAGGTGCCGAAGGTGTCATAGGTGAGCGTGCCGGCCCCGAGGTCGCTCCAGAGAGCGGCCACCCCCACCGAAGTGGTGCTGCTGGCGCCGGGACAGGACCCCACCGACGTCGTGCTGGCACCGTCGAAGTAGAGGACGCCGTTGTCGCTGACGGTGACGGTGCTGTAGGCGGTGCCGTAGAACGAAAACGCGAACGGCAGCGCAAGGACTGCGGTGGTGTCGTCGCCGAGGGTCAGGCTGGTGCCGCCCGAGGTGTCGAGCCAGGCGTAGCTGGGGCCGTCGGCTTCGGCGCTGTCGGTGTAGACCTCACCGCTGGCATCGGGGCCCCCGGTGGCGGCGTAGGCGGCGGGCAGACAGAGGCTCAAGAGGGCCAGGAGACGCATGAGGCAGAGTGTAGCGCACGCACGGGCGATTCGGGAACGCGCGGTGTAGGAGCGACGTCAAACACGAGTGGTGCGATGGCGCCGTGGTCGCGATGGCGGGGGGAGACGCCCGAGCATTCGCTGCTCAAGACGAACCTTGCTTGGGCCGTTCGGAGCGCGTTGTCGAATAAGCCATGTGTCCCGTTCGACGTGGATCTTCGGGTGCGCGTGCAGGCGACCGGTCTCGCGACCTACCCTGATCTCACGATGGTGTGCGGCCCCATGCGGGTAGACGCCGAGGATCGGAACGCGGCCGTCAACCCAACCGCACTCTTCGAGGTGCTGTCGACGTCCACGGCCGGCTACGACCGCGGGGAAAAGTTCGACCACTACGCCACGATCCCGAGCCTACGGGCCTACATCCTCGTGGATCACACGCGCGTCCATCTGGATTGTGACACGCCGAGCGCGGACGGAAGCTGGGCGCGGCGCGGGTACGGGCTCGGTCAGCGGGTTCGCATCGAGGCCATCGACGCCGAGATCGCCGTAGACGACGTGTACGTGCGCTGGCTGGAGCTCCGCGCCCAGCTGGCGGCTGAAGCCGAGCGACTCCAAGGCAGCTGACGCAAGCACAGGCGCTTCGGGAACGCTAAGCAGCCGCGCCGATGCTCCCCGACTTCGAAAAGCCGCGCCGCTTCCCGCTCTACCTCCGCGTCGTCGTTGGCGTCGTCATCGGCGTGCTGCTCGGCGTGTTCTTTGGAAAAGAAGCGTGGTTCTTCGGCTACTCCAACGCTGATCTCGGGCCGATGGGGATGCTGGTCGTTCGCGCGCTCAAGGCCCTGGCCACGCCGCTGATCCTGGTCGCGATCCTCGACAGCTTCCTCAAGACGCGCATCTCCGGGCGCAGCGGCGCCCGCCTGCTGGCCATCTGTGCGTTCAACATCGCCGTGGCGATGACCCTGGGCCTGTTCATCCTGGACGTGTTCGCGCCCGGTGCTGGCTGGGCCGACCGGCTCCCGGAGCTCCGCGAGGTCGCTGGGAGCGCGCCCGCAGCGGTGAAGGAGGCGACGCTCAGCCCGCTCAAGAACCTCGCCGCCTTCGTTCCCGAAAACGTCATCGACCCCTTCCAGAAGAACCTCGTCATCTCGGTGGTATTGCTCGCGGTGCTGGTCGGCGCGGCCATGCGAGCGGTGCGCGCTCACGCCACCGGCTCCCTCGTCGAGGGAATGGCCCTGCTGGAGCGCCTCATCGAGGCCGCCTACGCCGTGCTCACGACGATGCTGCTGTGGGTGGCCGAGGCGATGCCCTTTGGAGTGGCGCTCATCGTCGCCGATGTCGTGGGTAAGTCAGGGGTGCAGGTCTTCCTGGTTCTATGGACCTTCTTCATCACCATCCTGGCCGGCCTGCTCATCCACGCGCTCGGCTACTACCCCTTGCTCGCGATGGTGGTTGGCCGCATGTCGCCGGTGCGATTCCTCCGCGGGGCGCTGGACGCCGTGATCACGGCGGTGTCGTGCAACTCCAGTCTGGCGACGATGCCGGTGACCCTCCGCTGCCTCCGCGCCCTCGGCGTTCGCGAGTCCTCGGCGCGCCTGAGCGCCTGTGTGGGCACCAACTTCAACAACGACGGCATCATGCTCTACGAAGCGATGGCCACGTTGTTCTTGTGCCAGGCGCTCGGCATGGACCTGAGCTTTTCTCAACAGCTCACCGTCGTCGCCGCTTCGGTGATGGCTGGCGTCGGCATCGCCGGGATTCCCGAGGCCGGGCTCATCATCCTGCCCCTGGTGCTCGGGGCCGCCGGGGTTCCGGAAGCCACCGTCGCCATCGCGATTCCGCTCATCGTGCCGGTGGACTGGATCCTGGCGCGGGTGCGCTCCGGCGTCAACGTGCTGGCCGACATGGTCGTGGCTATCGTCCTGGATCGTTTCGAGGAGACTGGGGAAAGCAGCTCTACGCTGGTCTAGCGGGGTCGCAGCGCTGCTCCCGCGCGCCCGACAGCCAGCGCCATGAGTCGCCTCGGACGCGCTGTTCGACGGGACGATCAACTACATCGAGACCGGCGAGTTCGGCGATGGCGCGAGCCATGCACCAACGCCCCACCTCGGGGGAGGCCGGGGCAGGCGCGCATCTCGGCGTGGCCGGCGGGATATGCACCCGGCCCCCGGAGCCTCCTTGGTCGTGCCCCTGCACCTCGCCATCCCCAAGGGCCGGATGTACGACTCCGTCGTGCGCCTGCTCGCCGACGCGGGCATGCCGCTGAAGGTGGGCGCGCGCGCCTATCGGCCGATCCTCGGGCTGGCCGGGTTCGAGACCAAGATCCTCAAGCCGCAGACCATCGTGGAGATGCTCCACCACGGCACGCGCGACGTGGGCTTCGCCGGCGCCGACTGGGTGGCCGAGAAGGGCGCCGAGCTGGTGGAGGTGCTCGACCTCGGGCTCGATCCCGTGCGCCTCGTGGCCGCGGCGCCCCGGGAGCTGCTCGTGAGCGGCGCGCTCCCCGCGGGCCGGAACTGGCTCGTGGCGAGCGAGTACGAATCGCTCACTCGCCAGTGGATCGTCCGGAACGGGCTCACCGCGGAGGTGGTGCGCAGCTACGGCGCCACCGAGGTCTTCCCCCCGGAAGATGCGGACTTCATCGTGGACAACACCGCCTCCGGCTCCACGCTGGTGGCCAACGGCCTCGAAATCTTCGACACGCTCCTGCACAGCAGCACCCGCCTCTGGGCCCACCCGGCGTGCTGGGCGGATCCAGCCCGTCGCGAGCGCATCGAGCACCTCGCGATGCTCTTGCGGTCGGTGGTGGATGCCCGGTCGCGCGTGATCCTCGAGATCAACGTGGGCGCGAACGATCTGGAGCGGATGGTGGCGATCCTGCCGTGCATGAAGGTGCCCACCGTGGCGCCGCTGCACGGCGGCAACGGTTTTGCGGTGAAGGTGGCGGTGCAGCGCAAGCTCGTGCCCGAGCTGATTCCGGTGATCCGTCGCAACGGCGGCTCCGACATCCTCGTGACCGAGCCCAGCCAGATCGTCCCCTGAATGTCCGACCCGAGCCCGCTCCCCGCCCCATCGCCGGCCATCGCCGGCATGGTGGCCTACCAGGTGCCGCGCCACCCCGCACCGATGGACCTGCTGCTCGATGGCATCGGGGGCCTCCCCGCGCCGCCCGACCTGTTCGAGCGCCTCCGCGGCGCCGATCCCGACGCGCTCGTGCGCAGCTACCCCGACGCCCGCTCCCTGCAGGCCGCGCTCGCCCGCCGGCACGGGCTCCCCGCCGACCGCGTGCTGGTGACCGCCGGCGGCGATGACGCGCTGGACCGTGCCTGCCGCGCCTACCTCGGGCCGGGGCGCTCGATCGTGCTGCCCGTGCCTACCTTCGAGATGATCGCCCGTTACGCCCGCTGGGCCGGCGCCACCCTCCACGAGGTGGCCTGGCCGGGCGGCGAGTGGCCGATCGAGGCGGTGCTCGCCGCGGTGCGGCCGGACACCTCCGTGGTGGCCGTGGTGAGCCCCAACAACCCGACGGGCCAGGTGATCTCGGCGGCGGCGCTCCGTCGACTTTCGGCGGCGCTGCCCGGCGTGCTCCTGCTGGTGGACCTCGCCTACGTCGAGTTCGCCGACGAGGACCTCACCGCCGTGGTGGCGGAGCTCCCCAACGCCGTGGCGTTCCGCACGCTCTCGAAGGCGTGGGGGCTCGCGGGGCTCCGGGTGGGCTACGCGGTGGGCCCCGTCGCGGCCATCGTGGCGCTGCGCGTGGCCGGAAACCCCTACTCGGTGTCGGGGCCCAGCCTCTTCCTCGCAGAAGCGCGCATCACCCACGACGCCGACGCCTCCGAGGCCTACATCGCCCAGGTGCGCGCCGACCGCGACGAGCTGACCGAGGGCCTGCGGGGCCTCGGGCTCGATGCCCAGCGCTCGCAGGCCAACTTCGTCTTCGCGCGTACGCCGCGGGCGGCCTGGGTGGTGGA
>SHYX01000062.1 GCA_009692585.1 Myxococcales bacterium | reverse complement strand
CGACAACCGCACCTACGAGGAGGTGTGCGCCATCCGCTGCGTGCACAGCACCGACGGCATGACCGCGAGCGTGGCGGACGTGCCGATATCGGCGCTCACCCGCATCGCCAACCGGATCATCAACGAGGTTCGCGGCATCAACCGGGTGGTGTACGACGTCTCGACCAAGCCCCCGGCGACCATCGAGTGGGAATAGGCGCGGCGCTTCGGCTCGTCGCCTCGCCGCTGGCGCTGGCGCTGGTCGTCGGTCTTGCGCTTCGGCCGCTTCCGTGGCACCAGGGGGTGATCGCGGGGGTGTGCGGGCTCGTGGCGCTGGCGGTGCCCTCGGTGGCGCGACTGGTGGGCGCGGCGGGATTGGCGGCGGCGTTGGCGGCGGGGCCGGCTCCGTGGGTGGGGGCGGCGGTGCTTGCGGCCGTCGCCGTCGGGGCGAGCGCCCGCGGAACCAGCCTCGCGGACGGGGGCGAGGCCGCAGCCCGGCGCACGCTCGCCCGGGTGGCGGGGCTGGCGCTCCTGCTGGGCGCGGTGCTCGCCGCAAAGCAGGTGGTGGCGCTCAGGGTGCTGCCCGCGGCGTCGCAGGGGGTGTGGCCGGCGCTGAACCTGGGCCTGGCCACCGCGACCGCAGCGGCCATCGCCGCGTGGTTGCCGGCGCCGCACGTGCTCCGGCTGCCCGAGGACCCGCGCGGGATGTCGATGCGCGCGCCGGCGCGTCCGCCGCTCAGGGCTCGGCTGGTCGCGGCGGTGACCGGTCCGCGGGCGCTGGCCCTCGGGCTGGTCGTGGTCGGCATGGCCACGACCGGGCGCCTGCTTCGGCTCGGGCGCATGCCGCCGGCGGAGCGCCTCGTCGCGGCCCAGGAGATCGACGTGCTCCCGCGGGTCTACGACGCCCTCCTGGCGGACGCGGCGGGGCAACCCGGGGCGTTGGCGGCCCTGGTGAGCGCGGCGCCGGCCCGTGACGAGGCCGCGCTGGCCCTCGGCTGGGAGACGGCGCTGACCCTGGGCTGGAGGCCGGCACGGGCCGAGGGCGTGGTGGTCGCCGTCGCGCGCGCCCTCGAAGCGGCCGGCCGCGGTGGCGAGGCCCTGCGTCTGCTGGCGCGACACCCCCGCGAGGGCGACGTCGACGGCCTCCGGGCCCTCTTCGAGCGCACCCAGGGCCTCCCCAGCGGCTGGAGGGGGGGCACCCTCGGCGAGATGGTCCCACCCGGCGGGGCGCTCCACCTCGAGCTGGTCCACGATGGCGCCGTCACCCTGGAGTTCACGGCCGTCGAGCCGCTCGTCGGGGTGACGCTGACCCTCGAAGGGGACGCGTTCCAGGGCCCGCCGGAAGTCGATGTCGCGGTGGACGGCGGCCCGCTCCGCCACCTGGCGCTGATCGCGCCGATGGCGCACGAGTTGGGGCCCGCGACGTCGGGTCCCCATCGGGTCACGATCGAGTTCGTCAACGACAAGGCAGGCCCTGGCGGCGACCGGAATGTCCGGGTGACGGGAATCTCTGGGAGGCGGTGACGCCCCCGCCGAGGCTACGGGAGTAGCCGGCCGCTCCGGTGAGCCCGCGCCCACCTGCTTTGGTGCGCCTCCCCGACGCTACTTCCCGGTCAGCGCCCGCCAGATCATCATCACGGGGTCGTAATAGCGGTCGACCACGCGCTCCTTGAGCGGGATGATCGCGTTGTCGGTGATGTTGATGTGCTCGGGACAGACGTCGGTACAACAGCGGGTGATGTTGCACAGACCGCTGCCGTACTCCTCTTTGATCGCGGGGATTCGGTCGGCGGTGTCGAGCGGGTGCATCTCCAACTGCGCCAGGTGGATCATGAAGCGAGGGCCGACGAAGGCGTCCTTGCGGTCCTGGTTGCGGAGGACATGACAGACGTCCTGGCACAAGAAACACTCGATGCACTTTCGGAATTCCTGGACGCGGTCCACGTCTTCCTGCTGCATGCGGTGGGTGCCGTCGGCCTCACGCGGGCGGGGCTGCAGGGGCTTGATCCTGGCCTTCTGCTCGTAGTTCCAGCTGACGTCGGTGACGAGATCCTTCACGATGGGGAAGGTCCGCAGCGGCTGGATGGTGATGGTGGCGTCGGGGGCGTAGTCGTTGACGCGGGTCATGCAGCTGAGCTTGGGCTTGCCGTTGACCTCGCACGAACAACTGCCGCACTTTCCAGCCTTGCAGTTCCAGCGTACCGCGAGGTCGTTCGCTTGGTGGGTCTGGATGCGATGCACCGCGTCGAGCACCACCATTCCCGGCTCGATCTCCACCTGGTAATCCACGAACTCCCCGCCCTCGGCGTCACCGCGCCAGACCCTGAACGTGCGCTCAGCCATTGGATTTGCCCTCCAGCTCTTCCAGCGTTGCGTTGGCGATGGCGACCAGCTCGGGTGGGCCGGGCAGGCGGGCGACACACTCGACCTCCATGCGGCCGTCGGTGCCCTTTCGAGAGACGATGTTGCACCGGGTCCAATCGTCGCGCTCGCCGGGGAAGTCGTCGCGGGTGTGGCCGCCGCGGCTCTCCTGCCGGGTGAGCGCACCGCGGGTGACGGCCTCGCTGACGAGCAGCATGGCCCGGAGGTCGATGGCTTCGTGCCAGCCGGCGTTGTACTGCGAGGTTCCCGGCGCCTTGACTCGCGACGCGCGTTCGCCCAGGACGTCGAGGTTGATCAGCGCCGCCTCCAACTCGGTCCGCGTCCGGATGATGCCGACGTTGTCCTGCATCGATTTCTGGAGGTCTTCGTGGATGAGGTAGGGGTTTTCGCCCGACTCGCGGTTGAGGATGGCGGTGGCGCGGCGGATCGAGGTGAGCACCTGCTCTTCGGGGAGGCTGGGTGTCGCGACACTTCTACAGTAGGAGACCGCGCCGTCGCCGGCGAGCTTGCCGAAGACGATGAGGTCGCTGAGCGAGTTGCCACCGAGGCGATTGGCGCCGTGCATGCCACCGGAGACCTCGCCGGCGGCGAACAGGCCGGGGACGCGCGACATCTGGCTGTCGGCGTCGACCTTGACGCCGCCCATGAAGTAGTGGCAGGTCGGACCGACCTCCATCGGTTCCTTGGTGATGTCCAGCTCTGCCAGCTCCTTGAACTGGTGATACATCGACGGGAGCTTCTTCTTGATGTAGTCGCCCGGGCGTCGCGACGCGATGTCCAGGAAGACCCCGCCGTGGGGCGAGCCGCGCCCGGCCTTGACCTCGGCGTTGATCGAGCGGGCGACGACGTCGCGGGTGAGCAGTTCCGGTGGGCGCCGCGCCGCTTTGTCGCCATCGAGCCAGCGCTGCGCTTCCTCGACGGTGTCCGCCGTCTCTTTCGCAAACTTCTCCGGGACGTATTTGAACATGAAGCGCTCACCGTCCTTGTTGAGGAGGATGCCGCCCTCCCCACGGACGCCTTCGGTCACCAGCGTGCCTTTGACCGAGGGCGGCCAGACCATTCCGGTGGGATGGAACTGGGTGAACTCCATGTCGACCAGCTCGGCGCCGGCCTCGTAGGCCAGGGCGTAGCCATCGCCGGTGCACTCCCAGCTGTTGCTGGTGACGCTCCACGACTTGCCGCCGCCACCCGTCGCCAGGATGACGGCCTTGGCGGTGAACACGATGAAGCGACCGGTGTTGCGCCAGTAGCAGACGGCGCCGGCGATGCGGTCGCCGTCCAGCAGCAGGTCCAGCACGGTGCACTCCATGTGCACCTTGAGGTTCGGCTGGTGCACGGCCCGATCCTGGAGCGTGCGGATCAGCTCCAGTCCGGTGCGGTCCCCGACGTGCGCCAGCCGCGGGTACCGATGTCCGCCGAAGTTGCGCTGGGAGATCAGCCCGTCCTTGGTGCGATCGAAGACCGCGCCCCAGTCTTCCAGCTCGTGGACGCGGGCGGGCGCTTCCTTTGCGTGGTGTTCGGCCATGCGCCAGTCGTTGAGGAACTTGCCCCCCCGCATGGTGTCGCGGAAGTGGATCTTCCAGTTGTCGCGCGCGTCGGCGTTGCCCATGGCCGCGGCCATCCCGCCCTCGGCCATCACCGTGTGCGCCTTGCCGAGCAGCGACTTGCAGATCACCCCGGTCGAGAGGCCGGCCATGCCGCACTCGATCGCCGCCCGAAGGCCGGCACCGCCGGCACCGATGATGAGGACGTCGTGATCGACGCGCTGGAGTTCTTTGACCTCGAGCATCAGTTGCCCCACGTGTTGAAGTCGGTGATGGTCCCCGAAGCGACCAGGCGCACGTACACGCCGGTCCAGCCGACCCAGATCATGCTGACCCACGCCAGGAGCATGTGCCGTTCATTGAGCCAGGTGACCGCCCGCCACGCGCCGTGGGACTTCGTCATTCCCTTGTCACGGTTGAGGGCGTCGCAACTGAAGCAGTCCTTCCGCCCGCCGACGAGGTGGCGCCACGCGTGGCAACCGAAGGTGTACATGCCGAGCAGAATCGGGTTGATCGTCAGGATGATGCTGCCGACGCCGACGCCGAGCTGGCCACCCCGGAAAAAGGACATGAACGCGTCGTAGGACAAAAAGCCAATCACGACGATCGCGGTGTACAGAGCGTACCGGTGCAGGTTCTGGAAGAGGAGCATCATCCGCTCGCCTTCGTACCGGCCCGGCTGTGGCGCCGGGTTGACCGCGCAGGCCGGGGGCGTCATGAAGTAGGCGCGATAGTAGAACTTCCGGTAATAGTAGCAGGTCAAACGGAACGACAGCGGCAACGGCAGGATGAGGGCCGCCGAGATCGAGGGGAACCACGTCGGCCACCACGCCGGCGCCAAGCCGAAGACGGACTCGTGAACCGGCGCGGCGGCCCATACCCGCGTGTCGGCGAAGAGCAGCGGCGAGAAGAAGGGCGACAGGTAGCCGCCGAAGCCCTCGACACCGGCGTTGTACCAGTAGTTGTCGCCCTTGAGCATCTCGTAGTTGGCGTAGATGGTGAACAGCAGGAAGCCGAGCCCCGTCCACAGGGGTTCGAACCACCACGCGTCCGTTCGGAGCGTCTTGAACATCCCCTTGGGGTGTCCGCCAGTGCCCACATCTGCTGCCATCGGTGACTCCGCGAGAGCTGTCCGCCGCGTCCCGACGGGGGGCCCAATTAGCTCGTCCGAGGCACCGGGTCGATGCGAATCGGTGTAGATCGGCACGTGGATGACGACCGTGCCGTACCCGGTGCCTGGAACGAGGCGATCGAGGGCTTCCTGGCCTGGATCCGGGTCGAGCGCGCCCTGGCCAGGAACACCCAACTCGCCTACCGGAGCGACCTGGTGCGGATGGCGCGGTGGATGGCGCCGCGCGGCCGGGTCGAACCGGCGGCGGTGGTGCACGCCGATCTGGCCGCCTACCTCGTGCACGTCGCGGACGCGGGCCTCGACGCGCGCTCACGAGCCCGGCATCGCAGCGCCTTCCGGCAGCTGTTCCGCTGGCTCCTCGTTGAAGGGGCGATCCGCGAGGACCCCAGCGGTCTGGTCCGCGCCGCGCGGCCGGGTCGGAAGGTGCCCACCGTCCTGAGCGAGGCGCAGGTGGAGTCGCTGTTGCTGGCGCCTGAGCTCGCGGATCCACTCGGCTTCCGCGATCACGTGATGATCGAACTACTGTACGCGACGGGCCTCCGCGTGACCGAGTTGGTGACCCTGCCGTTGACGGCCGTGCACCTCGAGGGAGGGTTCGTGCGCGTGCTCGGGAAGGGTGGCAAAGAAAGGCTGGTGCCACTTGGTGATGTCGCCCGGGAGCTGCTCATCGACTACCTGTCGCGACCGCGTCCTCCCGGAGCGAAGGCGGTGTTCTTGTCGCGACGCGGTCGCGCAATGACGAGGCAGAACTTCTGGGAGCGGCTGGGTCGCCACGCGAAGATGGCGGGTATCCGCGGAACGGTGAGCCCCCATGTGCTCCGCCACAGCTTCGCGACGCACCTGCTCAACCACGGCGCCGACCTGCGTGTCCTCCAGGCCATGCTCGGTCACGTGGACATCTCCACCACCCAGATCTACACCCACGTCACCCGCGAACGACTGAAGCGGGTACACGCGGAGTTCCACCCCCGAGGGTAGTTTCCCAATCACGCCGGTCGGGGGCGGCAGCGTGCGGTTCAGCGCTCGGTTGGGAGCGGGAGCGTCCACCAAGCGGTCTCCCCTGCGGTCTCGCCGGGGCCGAAGACGGTCGTGATACACGTCCGTTCGCTCTCGGCCAGTCGGCATCGTCCGTGGGCGTGCACCACGATGGCGCCGTAGCGTCGGAGCAGCGGTGGCAGGACGGTCGGGCAGTCGGCGCTCGCCAGCGCGGTGGCGAACGCGCGCTGGGCGCCGAGCCCGTCGCCCCAGGCGAGGTCTCCGGATCGCAAAAACAGGGGGGTCGGCCTCCCGTGGCGCCCCGCCTCCGCGAGGTAGTGCGCCGCGCCCTCGCGGCACGCGCGCCCCACCAACGGCAGGTCCAGAACCGGTCCCGTCCCACCCAACAACGCCCCGCTCGAGGCATCGGTCTCGACCGCTACCAACGGCATCGGCAGCGGGCGGGGATCCACCCAGACGGCCTCTGCCAGCGACAGCAGCGCGACCAGCGGGGCCCAGCGGGCGCGGGCGACGAGGATGGACAGCGCCAGGACCGCGCCCAACACGAATCGATAGGGGGTGCCGCTCGCGGCGAGCGTACTTGATAGGCTCACGACGAAGCCGAGGGGGCCGGACTCGCCGAACGCCAGCGCCAGCAGCAGGAGGGCGGCGGCGAACGCCCAGCGCTCGGGGCGCGGCGTGACGCGGGGTAGCGCCGCCAACGCACCGAGAACCAGTGGAATTCCAAGATACCCCAGATGCACCACCCCCGGTCCGCGGCCCGGCGGCGCCCGCGCCGCCCAGAACAGGTCGGCAAGGAGGACCGCACGTTTGGGGGTGGGGCCGTTCTGGGCGTCGAGCAGGCCGAATGGAGAGAAGAAGTGGGGAATCGCTCGGTCAAATCCCGGGGCGTGGTACGCGGCCACCAGGCCGCCGCCGACCGCGGCGAGCCCGAACACCACCACCCGCCGCGGGGACTCCCGGGCGCCGGCGACGGCCCACACGCCCATGATCGCCAGGCCGGCCAGGACCACGTGGGGCGCGCTGATTCCCGCGAGTGCAATCAGCGGCGCCACCGCCCAGAGCCGATGCCGGGAACCCACGGCCGCCCACATCGTCAACGCGACCACGCCGGCTCCGAGTCCGAGGACGGCCTGCTCCGGCTGCCCGTTCTGAAGCGTCGTGCGCACCCACGGGGGGAACGCCAGCAGCGCCGCCAGCGCCAGCGCGGGGCGGTCCTCGCCGAAGAGCGCGCGGCCGAGCATCCAGCCGCCGAGGACGTTGACCACCGGAACGAAGAGGACGGTCAGGTCGTAGGCCGCACCACCGCCCACGAGTCGGGCCAGCAGGATCGAGGGCCACAACAGCGGCCGGAAGTCGACGCCGTCCGGCCACCCGGCCAGGATGGTGTGGGTGACCCACGGGGGAACACGGGTCGCGACCGAGAGCGCAGCGATGTGTCCTTCGGTGAAGACGCCGGCAGGGGCGTGGTCGCCGAGATGGAGCACGAGGGGCCAGGTGGCGGCGACCCCGACCGCCGCGGCGAGCGCGGACGTCAAGGCCAGGGCGGCGCGGGCGGTCACGTCCCTACGTAGCGCGCCAGCTCTACTTGTTGCTGAAGCTTATACGCCGGCGGCGGTTCCCGGGGTGTAGACTGCGCGCGTGCTGCTCGTCGCCTCGCTCCTCGCCGGTTGCGCCACTCCCCTGACGGGCGGCCCGCCGAATTATGGCGACGGCGACGCCGACACCGACGCCGACGCGGACACCGGTACCGACACCGGTTCGGACACCGGCGGTGAAACCGGCGAGACTGGGAACGACAGCGGGGGTGGCGCCGCGACGATCGTGGTCGTGGTGCTCGACACCGCTCGGTACCAGCTCTTCGAACAGGGGACGATGCCCCACCTCTACGGACGACGCGCCCAAGGACTGTACGTCGACACCTTCGCCGCGGTGGAAGCGTGGACGCTGCCCACCACCGCGAGTCTGATGAGCGGCGTTCGACTCGAAGAGCGCGGCCTCGACCCTGACGACAAGATCCTTCCGCGCGGTGCGGTCAGGCTGGTGTCCGAAGCGTTCCAGAAGCATGGCTGGGCAACGCTCATGGCGTCGGCGAACGAGGTCATGTCCGCGAACCTCTTTGAGGGTTTCGACGAGAAGCTCATGCACAGCTACGAATGGAGCCTCGCCGACCAGACGGCGGAGGTGATTTCCTGGCTGGAGGGAGTTCCCGAAGCACAACCGCGCTTCGTCTGGATGCAGGCGATGAACCTCCACGTACCCTACGACAAGCTGCACCCCTCCTGCGAGGCTGCTGCGGTCGCGGCGGACGCGGAGTGTCCCGAAAACGTCATCCACACCACCGGCGCCGGGGGCTACGTTCCCGGCGCGTTCACTGGCCTCTCGGACGCGGAAACCGCGGCCTGCTCCACCGCGATCGAGCTGGCCCAGCGCTGTGTGGCCACCCAGGTCGATTTGGAGATCGACGCCCTCATCCAGGCCCTTCCTGGCGACGCGCTCATCGTGGTCGTCAGCGATCACGGCGAGGGCTGGCTCGACCCGTCCGTCGAGCACAATTGGGGGGCGTCGGTCAAGCTCACGCGCAGCTTCCTGCTGATGTTGCATCCGAGCCTCGCGGGGCAGGTCGTGCCGTTGGCGTCGCAGGTCGACCTCGCGCCGACGCTGCTCAAGTGGGCAGGGCTCGACTACGCGAGCGCCGACATCGAGGGCGTGCCGATCGGGGAGCCGCTGTTGGAACCGCCGACCACCTGGCACTGCGATGAGTACGGTCACCTCGCGATCGCCGCCTGGGACGAGACCTACCAATTGGTCTACAACGACTACAACAACAACCAATACTACGAGCTCTTCGCGCTCGCCGACGATCCCGCCGGCGACATGGACCTCGCCTACACCGTCGCGCTTCCTGATGCGCTGGTGGCGGCGTTGGACGCCAAGGCCGAGCGGAACGCGGCGCTGTGCCCGTAGCGGCCGGCCAGGGCGCGACCCGGTTCAGACCCCGATCGACACCAGCTCGATGATCGGTCCCGCAGGGTTGGTGTCGTCCCGCAGGTCGATGATCACCTCGATCGACCAGGCGCTGGCGTCGTCCTCGGCCTCGTCGCGCCCTACGAGCACCTGCGTCGCCGACCATTGATGCGGGCCCGTGGCCCGGAGTACCGTATGATCCGCGAGTCGCGACCGATGGTCGAAGCAGACCGGTCCGATCTCGCTCACGGCGGGAGCGAGCGCGGCCTCGAGCGTCACGGGCGTCCAGCTCCGACCGCGAGCCCGAAGCCCCGCCAGCGCCTCCTCGAAGTCTCCCCGCGAGACGCTCCGGACCACCGCGTGCAACTCGGCCCGGACCCGGGTCAGGAAGGCCTTCCGGTTGGACGAGATGTCGGGAGGCGGCGCATCGGGCTTGCGGTCGCCGCCAAGCAGGAGCGTCTCCCACTCAGTCAGAAGCGACGAATCGACGCGCTCGATCATCGCGCGCAGCCACGCCGTCAGCTCGTCCACGCCCTCGTTCTGGCTGTCGGCGGGCACATTCTGCACGAGTGCCTTGTAGACCTCGGACAGATACCGTAGAAGCACCCCCTCGGAACGCTGCAGCTCCAGCTCGCCGATCATCTCCGGGAAGCTGAGCCACGCTTCGGCCATCTCCCGAACCACGGACTTCGGGCGGATACCCTCACGTTTCACCCACGGATGCGCGATGGCGTAGTGTTGGAACGCGTCCCGGATCTGGTCGGCGAAGGGCTGCGGCCAACTGATGTCCTGGACGGCGGCGATGCGCTCCTCGAAGGGGACGCCGGCGGCCTTGAGTTCGCCGATCTTCTCGCGCCGGGCCCGATCCTGCTGCTTCTGGAGCACCGCGCGTGGGTCCTCGAGGATCGCCTCGATCCAGGTGAGCACGTCGTGGGCGTACGTGGGCGAGCCGGGGTCGAGGTTGGTGATCGATTTGACCAGGAACAACGACAACGAGTGGTGGAGGCTGAAGTCTTTCTGCAGGTTGGGATCGAGCACCAGGGCCGGGCCGTCGCGCGTGACCACTGCACCCGCCTCCAGCTCGTCGAGCAGGTTGGCCACCGACGCGCTGAGCGCCTCCCGCGCCGCCGCCGAAACGTGCGATTCGGCGATGAGGGCCAACAGCGCATCGACTCCCGCTCGGGCGTTCCCGCTGGTTTCGGCTGCGTGCTGCACCAGTGACAACAACCGCCCGTGGTCGACGGTGAAGCGGGGGACCAGCGGTTCCGGCGGACGCTCGACCAGGGCCCGAAAGGTGGTTTCGTCCCAGTGTTTGTAACCGCGCTCCGGTGGCTTGGCCTTGACGAGTTTTCGTCGTTTGGAGGGGTCGTTGAGGCGGCTCTCCATCCGCGCGTTCTCGATGATGTGTTCGGGAGCCTGGACGACGACGTAGCCGACGGTGTCGAAACCGGCGCGCCCCGCCCGCCCCGCGATCTGCCGGAAGTCGCGCACCTTCAGGATATCGACCTTCTCGCCGTCAAATTTGCAGAGCTTCGTGAAACATACGGTTCGAATCGGGACGTTGATCCCCACCCCGAGGGTGTCGGTGCCCGAGATGATCTTCAACCGCCCCGCCTGGGCGAGGCGTTCGACGAGGAGACGATAGCGGGGCAGGAGCCCAGCGTGGTGCAGGCCAACGCCGTGGGCGAGGAAGCGTCGCAACGTCGCGCCGAAGGGACTGTGGAACGAGAATCCGGCCATCGCATCGGCGATCGCGCGCTTTTCCTCCTTGGTGCACCAGTCGATGCTCATCAGCGACTGCGCTTCTTCGGTGGCGTCGTTCTGGGTGAAGTGGACGAGATAGATTGGGGCGCGGCCGTGGCGGACCAGCCCCGAGATCACTTCTGACAGCGGCGACAGGCTGTAGCTGTACTCCAAGGGCACCGGCCGGTGGGCGCCGAAGATGTCGTCGACCTGCCGTCCGGTCCGCCGCGCGAGGTCCTCGCGGATGGCTCGGGTGTCGCCGAGCGTCGCCGACATCAGCACGAACCGGGTCTGAGGGAGGGTGAGCAGCGGAATCTGCCAGGCCATGCCCCGGTCGGCATCCCCGTAGTAGTGGAACTCGTCCATCACGACGCTGTGGGCGCGCGCGCTGCGGCCTTCCCGCAAAGCGACGTTCGCGAGCACCTCGGCGGTGCAACACAGGATGGGCGCATCGCGATTGACACTTCCATCGCCCGTCATGAGCCCGACGTGCTCGGGACCGAAGATCTGGCACAGCGCGAAGAATTTTTCGGACACCAGGGCCTTGATCGGGGCGGTGTACCAGGAGCGGCCGAGCTCGACGAAGCTCTTGAAGTGCTGCGCGATCGCGACCAGCGATTTTCCCGAGCCGGTCGGGGCGTCCAGTACGACGTGGTTGCCCGAGAACACCGACAGGATCGCCTCTTCCTGGTGCGGATAGAGCGAATAGCCGGCCTCTGCCACCCAGCCGAGGAATGCGTCCAGCGCGAGATCTGGGTGGTCGAAGCCCCGCTCGGGGATCCGGGTGTCGAGTCTCGGGACGGCCATCGTCGGGCGCCCTATCCCGGCGCGCCCGCCAACGTGCTGGGCGCCGCAGGCCGAAAACGGTAGGTTGGAGGCGGGAGGGGATGGCCCGGCAGGCGAGGGGGCGCCGGGGGCGCCGGGGCGGTCCGGGGAGCGAGCCCCTTCCCCCGTTGTATGATATCCGCGCGGGTGTCCAAGCCGAGGCGGATTCCCGCCGATGTCATCGCCTTTCTGTGCTTGTTCGCGGTGTTCTTCGTCACGCGCGGGGGTGCCGCGCACGTGGCCACCAACATCGGGATCGATGGCGGCTACTACATGGGTGTGGCCGAGCAGGTACGCCGCGGCGCTGGGCTCAGCTCCAACCTGTCCATCTACAACTTCGGGTACAGCGAGTTCCCGTCGCCGACGGGCATCTACCCCCTTTGGCCGCTGCTGTTGGGCACCGTCGGCCGATTCGTGGACATGGAGGCCGCGGCCCACTGGTTGCCCTGGGCCCTGTACATGCTGTCGGGCCTCCCGATGTTCTTGTTGGGCCGCGCCGCGTTCCCTGCGCCTTTGTGGTCCCGGATATCCTGGTTCCACGCCGGTCATCTCCTGCTGTTGTTGCTGTGGACGAATCCCCAGTATCGAGCCTGGTCCCTCAGTCCGTACACCGAGCCGCTGGCCTGGTCGCTGTTGTTGTCTGGGCTTTGGCGATTGGTGCAGAACGCGCGGCGCACCGACGTAGCCTGGGCATTGGAGCTGGGGGTCTGGGCGATGTTGCCCTTCTTCGCGCGGGCGCAATTGTTGGTTTTTCCCCTGGCGATCGTGGTGGCGCTCGCGCTCCAGGTGGCGGTCGGCCCAAAGCGGGGGACGGCCCTGCGCTTCGGCGCGGCGGTGCTGTCTCCGATGGCCCTCGCCGTCGGCGCGTGGTGGGCATGGGTGGCGTCGTTCTCGGTGAACGACGGCCCGGGAATCCTGCTCCGGTTCGATCGGTGCCGCGTCAGCGACCTGTTGCCGGAGCTGGTGGTGATGGTCCAAATCGACGGATTCCTCCACTATGTGGGGGACCGACTTTTCGGCCTCGTCGTCGCGTGGAGCTTCACCAAGTCTTCGTACTGGGATGTCTTCTACGTCTTGCATTGGGTCGTGCCACTGGCGCTCGTCCCGGCGGTGGGCTTGCTGCTGAAGCATCGTTGGGGGCTGATCGATCGCTGCCTGGCGCTCCTCCGCGCCCCCGACGGGTTCCTCTGGTCGGTGTTGTTTTTTCTGGCTTGGGGCGCGTGGTTGTCGGTTCAGTTGGTGCACAAGCAGTTCTCGAGCCCCTGGTACTTCGACCAGCGCGAGGGCCTGGTCTCGTTGTTCGCGTTCGCGTTCACGGCGCTGTGGCTTATCCGGCGCGGCGGATTCATCGGCCTCCTTGCGGCGTTCCTGGTTTTTGTGAGCCTGGGATTCGGCGTGCGCGGCGTCTGGCGCGAGACTCGCTTCAACCGGTCGGGCACGGCGCTGGATCAGCACGGACGGCTGGCGGTGGGCCTGCGCAAGCTCGACGCCGCGCGAGAGGGTCAGCTCATCGTGGTGTTGGAGGAGGGACATGCCCAACGCACCGCCTGGCGTACTCCGGAGATCGGCTACCATTGGCTGTCGACCCGGACGACCTATGCGACAGTCGCAGTGATGACGGGCCCCCTCGGCGCCGATGCGGTGATTTGGCACAATCCTCGCGAGTCGTGGGGATTCCTACGGAACGGCGGACACCTCGAAGCGGACTATGCCCGGCTCACGGGGCTTCCGTCCCCGTTCAAGGGGGTGGAGCCGCGATCGGTGCCGGTGGAGCGCGCGCCGCCGCGGCGCGTGGTGCTCGTGGCGATGGATGGGCTGGGGACCGCGCGCATGCCCGGAGGTTACGCGCGCTTCGAGTTGGGGTCCACGGGCTCGGCGGCGTGGCGTCAGGTCTCGGCGGGGAGCGCCGGCGCGGGCTTTACGGTCTGGGAGTGGGCAGCCCAGGCGCAGAAGCGCGTGGGCCTCTTCGGCTGGCCGGGTGCAACGGAGCACGAAGCGGGCGTCGCCGACATCGTGGCCGCCTGGGCGGCCGCACCCCCCGATCTCAGCGTGGTCCGCCTCCAGCCCGGCGACATCGCGGGCCTGTCACAGCTCGCGGACCGCGCCGGGGACGACGCAGTGCTGGTGGTGGTGGTGATCGACACCCGGGGCGGGGTCAGCGGCGTCTGGTTCCGCGGGGCGGACATCGCCGGCGGCAAGCGCCCCCGCACCGTGGAGCCCGCCGACGTCGCGCCCACCGTGGCCTGGCTGCTCGGGGTTCCCGTGGCGGGAGACCTGTCCGGGCGCGTCCTGAGCGAGGCGCTGTCCTGGGACGCGGCCGGCGCCATCGGGCGGCAGGACGTCGAGCGGTGGGAGTAGGGCTGGGTCGTGGTACCGTGATGTCAATGCGCATCCACGCCCTGGACGGCAACCGTCAGTGGCTCGACGGCGGGGCCATGTACGGCAATGCCCCCAAGGCCCTGTGGGCCCGTTGGTCCCCACCTGACCACGACAATCGGATCGAACTGGCGTGCCGGGCGATGTTGGTCGAGACCGACGACGGGCGGCGCGTCCTGTGCGAGGCCGGGATTGGCACCTTCTTCGCGCCCGAGCTACGCGCGCGGTTTGGCGTGATGGAGTCGCGACACGTGCTACTTGAAAGCCTCGCGGCGGCCGGCGTCGATCCCGACGATATCGATGTGGTCGTGTTGAGCCACCTGCACTTCGACCACGCGGGCGGCTGTTTGTCGAGCCACGAGGACGGGGCGCGCCTGCTGTTCCCCCGATCCCGCTTCGTCGTGAGCCGAGGCGCGTGGGAGCGCGCTTGTGACCCTCATCCGCGCGACCGCGCCAGCTTCGTTCCCCTCCTGAACCGGCAGCTGGCCGAGAGTGGCCGGCTGGAGCTGCTGGACGGTCCCACCACGCCGCTCCTGGGCCCCGCGTGGCGGTTCCACCTCTCGGAAGGGCACACTCCGGGGCTCATCCTCGCCGAGGTGCCAACCGACGCCGGCCCGGTGGTGTTCGCGGCCGACGCGATTCCGGGAGCGCCCTGGATGCACGTCCCGATCACCATGGGCTACGACCGGTATCCGGAGCGGCTCATCGAGGAAAAGGAGGCGCTCCTTGGTGATCTCCACGCCCGTGGGGGGTCGATCTTCTTCACCCACGATCCGGTGACCGCGGTCGGACGTGTCTGCCGCGACGAACGTGGCCGCTACTTCGCGACGGCGCCGGGGTGATCGGTCCCCTCGCCGTCGTTTTTTCCCTCCAGTGCGCCCTCGGCGCCGAGGCAAGCGCCGTGGATCGTCGGGTGGTGGTCGCGTTCGGCGCCGCCGCCTCGTGGAGCGCGGGCGGCGCGGCTGGCATCTGGGCGCCGGCCTCGGCCCAGCGCCTGGAGGTCTCCGGCGAGGTCGGGCGCGCCCGCCGCACCGCCATCGGCTTCTCCCTGGTGCATGCCCGGCCCGATCTCCTCGACGCTGGCGAGCTGGTGAGCGGGGTGCCCGCGGACGCGGTTGGGGGCTGGCGGGATGAACTCTCGATCCTCTTCACGCTGCGGGTGCCGATCGATGTCGGCGCCGCACTCCCGCCGGAGGGTCCCGGGCTCGCGGTTCTCCCTTGCTTTGGTGTGGGCGCTGGGGTGTTGGCCAGCGATGCCCACCTCGACGTCATGGGCTTCGGCGCGCGCGCCGGGGTTCGCAGCCGTTCCCTCTTGCCGGTGTTGGCCGCGCGCCTCGGCGTGGAACTGAGGGTGTGGAACTGGGTGTCGCTGCTGCCCCACGGCGAGCTGCTCCTGACCGTCGGCCCCGACGCGGCCGAGGGGGGTCCTGGCGAGGTCTGGGACGCCGAGGCACGGGTCCTGGCGGGCGCGGACGTGTTGCTGCGATTCTGAGCGGTGAGCCCCGTTCTGGTTAGTTCGCCATGCCGCCCGTGGGTCGGCTCCAAGAGCCACGAAACTGCCGCGGCATGGGGGACGCCCAGGTGGGGGAGAGTCGCCCGGTGGGCGGGTTATCCAACCCGACCGCCGCCGCAGGCCGGAAAGCGTAGCTTGGAGGCCGGAGGGTAGGCGACGGCAGGGGGAGGACGCGCCGGGAAAAGTACGTGGCGCGACCGTCTTCCCGCGTTTCCTGATAGGCCGACGTGTGTCCCCGTGGCGGCTCATCGCGGAGGCCTTCGGCCAGCGCCTCGACGCCGACCTGATCCCGGCGCTGTACGCTGCCGCCAGCGTCCCGACCCACGAGATCCGCGACGAGCTGCGCGCCAGCGGACACGCCTTTGTCGATGAGGCCACGGGCGTATTCCCGGAGCCCGACGAGTTGGCCAGGACCGTGGCGTGGGTCACGCGCACGTCCACCCGCCGCGCTCTGGTGCTCGGCGTAGCCGCTGGCGCCGTGGGTTTTGCCGCGGTAGCGCCCGCGGTGCTCGCCTCGGCAACCAGCTCGCTGCGGCTGGCGCAGCGCCTGGCGGTGGTGCACGGCTTCGATCCCGACACCGATGCGGGACGGCTGGTGATCTCAAGGGCGCTCGCGTTTGCGTACGACGTCCAGATCCCGGCAGCCACGCGAGTCACCACGCGGGTCTCCGAGCTCCCGGCCCTGGTCGGGCCGCTCGGCAGCACCGGCGCGCTCACACGTTGGGTCGGGCGGCAGGCGTTCACGGGCTCGGTGGTCGCCGTGGTGGCGCGGGTCACGCGGCTGGTCCCTGGCCTTGGCGCGGCGGCTGCCGGCGTCAGCGCGCTGCGCACCCAGAGCCGCCACGCCCAGCGGATGTGCGAGGTCTATGCGCGCGCCACCGAAGCGCTCCCCTTCGAGCTGGGCGGCGAGAGCCTGGCGGATGAGGTCCGGTGAGCGTGCTCCTGGCGGTTCAGGTCGCCGACGAGCCCGCTGCCGCCTGCTTTGTAGGCGGCATGCTCCGCCTCGCGGTCCGGGAGTCTGTGTTGCGACGCGTGCTCCTCCCAGGGGGGTTCCCCTCGGCGGCGGTGGATGCGGTGCTCGACGAGGCGGGCGTGGCCGGCGGCGACGTCGGCGAGGTGGTGGTGGTGGGATTGGCTCCCGGGGGGCCCCTTTCCCGCGTGGTTGGGTTGGTGTCCAGGCTCCGAGCCGGGGCGCCGCCGGTGGACACCAGCGCGCGCGTGCGGCGTGGGGCCTCCGCCGCTGCGGCCGTGGACGCCGCGGTTTTGGCGCGCGCCCTGGCGGCGGGCGGCCTCGGCCATGTTCTCGTGACGGCGATCGACGCCCCCACCGCGGTGCGCGCTTGTCCGGCCTCCATCCCGGCGGTCGGCGCCGCCCTGGCCGTGGGCGCGGCGCTGGCCCACCGACCGGGCCTGCGGCTCCCGGACACGCCGCTGTGGGGTCCGGGCTTCGACGACCTCGCCGCCTACCGCGCCCTCTCCAACGGCCAACTGCCCCGGAATCGCGTCGAGAACCCCGGCGCGGCGGCGTTGGCCGCGCTGGAGTCCGGACGCACCGTCGTCTGGGCCCACGGTCCTGCCGCGTTTGTGGACACGCCGCTCGGTCCCCGGGTGTACCTGCTGCCGGCATCGCGCCCGCCGTCGGCTTCCCACGCGCCGCCGGCGGACTGGTGGGGTCCCGCCAGGGTCGAGTTACTGCGCGCCCCGGACGGCATCGTCGCGCAGTCGCCGACCGACGTGGTTCGGGCCTTCCGCGGCCTACGGGCCGATGTTCTGGTGCTCGGGGACTACGTCGTCGAGCGGTGATCACCGCACCGGCACCCCGTCGGCCTACACGGCGTCGCTGACGGCGGGCGGCGCGGACTGTGCCCAGAAACGACCGAAGGCCACCCACAGCTCGCCGGCCAGGTACGCGGTTCCGATCGGATCGCGACGCGTCCGAGCCCGGAGGAAGTCGTTGAGCTTGCCGTTGTCATCGGCCTCCTGGTGAGGCGCCACCAGGTTCATCGAGAAGCGAACGACGCCCCCGCTACCGACGTGCACCAACGCGATGGTGCCGTCCGAGTCGACGCCCACCACGATGGCGGTGTGGGTCAGTTCGTCGTCGAGGCGGCCGTTGCCGTTGCGGTCATAGGTGTTGTCGAAGAACGCGACGTCGCCGGCGCTGGGGCGGCGTCGGTGATGCAGGAGTCCCGCGTTTCGGGCCTGTTCGTACAGCATCGCCGAACTGCCGGATGCCGGGACGCCGGCCTCGGCGAGCGCGGCCTCCACCAGGCCGGAGCAGTCGAAGCGATAGTTCTCGCCGCGTACGACGAGCTGTCCGTCGCCCACAAACGACTCCGCCGCGGCAACGATCTTGCGCGCGATGGCGTTGGGCGCAGCTTTTCCTCCAGGAGCCTCCGCCGGTGGCTCGGGCGCCCGCCGTGCCAGGTAGGTGGCCACGGATTCGTCCGCGCCGAGACCCAACCCACGCAGGGGGCCCGGCATGCGCCACGAGGCGGGCGCACACCCAACGAGGAGCAGCAGGAGCACCACCCGATCTGCATAGCGCATCTTGACGCGTCAAGCACCCGACTGCATGGTTCCGAGCAGCTGGAGGATTTCGTCGCAGGTGAGGTTGTTGAGCACTGCCGTCTCGACCTGGCACTCGGAGTCGGTCTTGCCCGCCGCCGAAAGGTCGCTCTCGCAGGAGGCAACCATCTCGTCTGAGCTGGCGTCCGCCCAGTCCGAGCGGCCTTCGCTGGCATAAGCCGCGAGATCACTCTCCGCGTAGTCGCCGCAGTCGGGATCCGCCGCACATTGTTCCTCGAACGCGGCTTGTGCGCACTCGTTGGTCTTGGCGACGACCTCGTCGCAGTACTTGTCACACGTGAACGCCCCGACGGATTCGGCGCTGAAGAGTTCGCATCCCAGCAGGGAGAAGAGGGAGAGGAGGGAGAGCATGGGACTCCAAGGTCAGTAGGCGTGGTCGAAGGAGAAGTATACCTGAGGAACGAGACCCGGATCGGGCCAGACGGGAAAGGCCGTCACCACTCCCAGTAGCGTAGGCCGTGCGCCGAAGATGTCGAGGATGCAGTAGAGACCCAAGGTGGCCCCGCCGCCGGTGTGGGCACCGTCCGCCTCGACCGCACCCACGTCGAACCCAGGCGCCAACTGTACTTCGGAGAGCCAGGCCAAGGGCAGCGGGACCGACGCGTCGCGGATGATCGACCAGCGGTACTCGAGATTGCCGACCGCGCGCAACGTGCCCACCACCTCGTCTTCGCGGACGCTTCGGACCGCGTCGGCGCCGCCGAGGGTCAGCAGGCGGTGCTCCACCTCGCCCCCCGCCCAGCCCGCGCGGAGGCGAGTGGCGACGACGTGGCGCGGATGGAGGGCGATGAGCTCGATCCAGGTCGCGCCGATTCCGCTCCACGCGGCGCCGTCGTGAACGCGCACGCCGCCCGAGACCCCGGCGCCGACGCGGCGACCTCGAAAGGCAAAGGTGTCGCCAGCGCGGGTGTCCCAGGCGTAGCCCATCGATCCCTCCACCGCGGCGTCGCCATCGATGGTGTCGCGGTAGGCCGGGTCGAAGATCGAACCGCCGACCATGAGGGCGATGCGATGGTGGCGCTGGCGCCGGTCCAGGAGCGGCCCGAAGTAGCGGACGTAGCCGAGGTCGATCGAAACAAGGTCCTTGGGGGTGTGCTGGATGCCGGCGAGGAACAGGTTCTCGGTGTCGCCCTGCCGGCGAAAGAGCACGTCGCCCCAGGCGGTGAACGAACCCTGCGACGGAGAGATGTCTGTCGCCCAGCCGGTGAGGACCGCCGCCCATCGCGCCGGCGCGCGGTTGTCGCCACGCGCGGGGTCGATCAGGTGGGCGACTGGGTCGACGGTCACGACTCGGGCGGTTTCTGGCAGATCGAGGGTGTACGGAGCGCCCGGAACCAGCTCGGTCGTGCGCACGCCGTCGATGTCGAGGACCACCGGCTCGGGGGTGGTGCCGCCGCGGCGCTCCAGTCGCAGCCCTCCGGTGCGGGTCGCGACGATCGCATACTCGTTCCCGGGATCGTCGCCGGCGAGCCACGCCTCGGGTAGGACGTCGGTCAGGCCGAGGCGTCGCAGCGCCTCGAGCACCGGCCCCCCTGGCGCGTCCGGAGCGCCGGCAAGGGCTTCTCGGATCAGGGGCGCGATCGCCGTCGGTGTCAGCGCTTCCCGGGCCTGGAGCGCCGCGGCGCGGGGGTCTCGCCGGCCCGCCAGTGCCAAGAGCGGATCTGCCGGCGCGGGCCTCGCTTCGCTGAAGGTGTCTTCGTAAAACGGGAGGGTCCCATCGGTCAACAGCTCGTCGATGATCGGGTTCCAGGCTGCCCAGCCGAGGGCCTTCTCCACCTTCGGCGCCGGCAGGTCTTCGGTGAGGAGGGTCGCGAGAAAACGAGCGTCCCAGAGCGGGCGCTCGGCGAGTCCCGCCGCGTAGAGCGCCCGACGCACCGCCGGCCAGTGAAACCGGGACAGGCCGGGCGACAACCGGAACGCCCGGTCGGAGAGGTAGACAACTCCGGGGCCAGCCGTCGCCAGGTGGCGGCGGTCGTGGTCACTCACCACCACCAGATCGACGGGCGCCGACCACGGCCACCCATCGACGAGGAGGGCGCGGACCTGCTTTTGGACGTTCGGCCGCTGCGCGGCTCGGCCGACGAACCACACCTGCCCCTGCCCAAGGTCGACCCGCGAGATCGGGGCGCGCTCGCGCGGGAGCACCGCCAGGGCCAGTCGGTCGGCGACCCCAGACCATCGGACCTCGGTGGTGTCGGTGTGTACGGACCCGTTGAGCACCACCACCATGCCGACGGGGACGTGTAGAAGGACGGACCAGGTCGCCGCGTCGGTGGACGCGCGTGGCAGCCAGGTGCCGTTGCTCCAGAACCCTTCGCCGGGGAGCGCGCCGGTGTCTCCGAAGCGTTGGGGCAGCACGGTGCGAAAAGTGCACGAAAACGGCATCGTCGCCAGCTCCATCGACCCCGCGTCGGACCACCCCGGGCCCCCCCGCACGACCTCGAGATCACCCACCACCCGGTCGAGCGCCGACAACGGCCGGCCCCATTCGACGGGGGTCGGGGTGTCCGCCACGATCGACCCGGTCACCCTGCGAAGGTCGGCGGCGACCGTCGCTTCGACCGTCAACTCCAAGGCCAACGCCGCGGCGGTGAACAGGATCATCGTCGGTTCAGTAGGTGAACCCCAGCCCGAGGTTGAAGGTCAACGAACCACCCACCGCGTAGCCGCTGGAGAAGTCGAACGCGAAGGCGCCGCTCTGCACCTCAAAACCGAGGGCAAAGGTGAACGGCGCGAGGGTCTCGTCGAAACCTTCCCCCTCGAAGCCGGTCAGTTCGAGGAGTCGGCCGTCGAGGCGGGACCCCGCCAGATCCACCCGCGGCGCGGCATGCACCCGGGTCAGGCCCAGATTGACGAAGGGGGAGAACCTCGCGGTGTTGATGCCCTCGATGGGGCCGAAGGGAAGGGAATACCCGAGGTTCATGCTCATGTCGAGCGCGCCGAGCTCGAACTCGTCGTTGCCGACGAACGCCGCGTACCCGGCTTGCAGCGACACGTCGGGCAGGGTGCGGTGCCCCTCAATCAGGCCGATCCGGCCATAGCCGCCCACCACGGCGGACTCGGTGCCGCCGAGCCAGCCGAAGTTCGCACCGACCTCGAGCGAGGCGGGCAGGCCCTTGCGGACCTGGACCGTCGGGACCACCAACATCGGCATCGCCTCCTCGTCGGGGTCCATCAGCTCCCACCCTTCAGGATCGGAGTTGTCCGCCCAGCGGCCGGGCAGGTGGGCAAAGGTGGTGGTCAGCCCCACGTGAAAGCCGGCGGCCCCGAGGGTGCGCGCGGGAGCGGTGGGCTTGTTGGAGAGGGTCGTCCCCAACTCCAGCGCCACCTGTTTCCAGCCGGCCGCCACGTAGTCGTCGCCCTCTACGACTTCGGTGCGGGCTCCATCGAAGTCGTCCATGGCCCAGAGAGAGAGGCGCTCCGGGAAGGCGGCGTGGCCTGCGGTGGGGAGCGCGAGGAGGGCGACACTGGCGAGGGCACGGCGCATCGGTGCGACCTTACCCGATTCGGTCCGCCCCCGTCGAGAGGCCCACCGCTCGGACTCCCGGTTGACACACGATCTTGTCGGGGAGCAGCATCTCGGCGAGCACCTCCCAGGCGACGGAAGGGTCCATCTGGTCGTTGCACAGCAGCACGTCGACCAGCGCGAGCCGGTGCTCGGGCCAGGTTGAGAGGATGATGTGCGACTCGGCGAGGATCACCACCGCGGTGACGCCGTGCGGGACATAGCGGGCGAGCGCGCGCTCGACGACCGTGGCGCCCGCGGTCCGTGCCGCCCGATCGAGCCCGGCCGCCAGCGCCTCGGCGTCGTCGAGCGGACCGCGACAACCTTGGGCGTCGACGAGGAGCTGGCGGATGAGCAAGGGTGCCTCCGGGGGCGGCACCGGTGACTATCCGAACCCCAGCCGCGCGCGCAGCGCGTCGTCGAGCTTCCAGATCACGCCGTCGAGCAGGTAGTGGGTGAGTTGCGGTACGACGAGGATCGCGGTGGCGATGGGCACCACGGCGTCCGGCACGTTGAAGGGGGGTAGGTGTTCTTGCCAGACGGTGAGGTCCCAGGTGAGCTCTTCCGCAAACGCCAACGCCAGGGGGAGCCCGGCGAAGAGCGCGGGTGCCCACCGGCCCGAGAGCGCTGGGGTGCCGCCCGGACGCTGGCCCCCGGGGCGAGCGGTGAACCACACCAGGGCGAGGTAGGGGACCCCATGGCCGACGACGTTGGCCACGGTGAAGCCGAGGTCGCTGCGGGCCAGGACGATTCCGCCCCACCAGTTCACTGCTGTCGCGACAAACCAAAGATCGCCGCCGCGGTTGGCTCGGCGGCTCCGCACTCGGAAGACGACGTGCGCGGTGACCAGGGCGGCGGTGAGCGCCGCAGCCGGCGCCAGGACCCCACCGGGCACCGGACCCAGGAAGTCCCCGGCGACAAACCAGTCGAAGGGACGACCCCGGACGTGCCAGACGAGCACCGCGAGGGCGCACACCGCCTGGATCGCCGCCCGCTCCACCTTGGCACCGAGGTCGTGCCCGGCCAGTCCGGCACCGGCACGGTACAGCATCGCGAAGCCGAGTTGCTGGCGGATGAAGTGGAAGATCGCGATGTAGGTGAGGAGGGTCCAGAAGCGGCCGGGGCTCACCGACACCGTCGCCAGCGCGACGAGGAGCACCGCGAGGGGCAGGGCCCATAGCAGCGCGGCGCGACGCCGGCGTTCAGCGGGGTCGAGCCAGGTGCGCCAGAGTGTGCTCCAGACGTGGGCGACGTCGATGCACACCACCAGGAGCAGCCAGGCCGGGAGTCCGCCCGAGGTCCCCGGCGGGAGCAGGGGTGCCAGGAGCCCGGAGAGCGCGAGCGGAGCGAGCAGGAAGAGCGTGTCGCCGCGCGCGGAATGGAGCCAGCCGGGACTCGCCAGCGGTCGCGACACTCTCAGTCCGCTGGCGCGATGACCGTGCGCGCGCGGCCCTCGGCCTGAATCGCGCCGTCATGCGCGCTACGAAGCGCGCGCTCGGCCCGCTTGATGGCGGGGATGTCCGCGGCGACGTTGACCAACCAGGCGTCCGGTCGGCGCGTCTCGGTGAGCCACAACCACGGGCCGACAACTCGGTCGGTCGCAAACGCGCGGTTGGTCGCGGCGCGACGCCGCGGCAGCACCTCGGCGACGAAGGCGTCGACGTCGTTGCAGTCGAACTCGAGCCCCTCCTTCGCGGCGAAGTCCTGGCGGACGGGGTCCTCGAACCGGAGCGGGAGGGAGCGGCCGCGTAACCACGAGGCGCTCCACGCCTTGTTGCACCCCGGCAGCACGTCGTCCGGCGAGTAGACGGCAAACTGCAGTGGCGTGTCGTCGAGCACCCCCAGCGGGGCGGCCAGCTCAGACGGAAGGGTGCGGAGCTCGTCGGTCGACACGGGCGAGGGGAGGCTAACTAGAAACGGGGGAAGACGCTCGCCGCGTCCTCCCCCTACCGTGGCCTACCCTCCGCCCTCCAAGCTACGCTTTCCGGCCTGCGGCGGCGGTCGGGTTGGATAACCCGCCCGCCGGGCGACTCTCCCCCACCTGGGCGTCACCCATGCCGCAGCAGTTTCATGGCCCTGGGAGCCGGCGCGTCCCGAAGGGCG